>JBEKIF010000008.1:0-155810 GCA_050011895.1 Streptosporangiaceae bacterium
GAGGTGTCATAGTCCGATCCGGCGGCCATGGCATGCCCGAGGATCGTGGGGTTGGACGTCAGCCCGGTGACCGCCAGGTCACGCACGTAACGTGCCAGCGCCCCGGTGCGCAGCATGACCCGATTGATGCTGTCCAGCCACAGGCTCTGGCCAAGTGCATGCAGCCGCTGCGCGGGATTCGCCTCAGCGTCCATGCCTACCTCCCCGATGGGCCGACACGGTCATCTTCGCCAAGACAGGGCCACCCGTCCAGACTACGGCGGCCCCGTCGGCGGGCGGTAGTACAGAGCACTGCCGCAGGCTGTGCCAGGTCCACCTGCCGTCGCCGCCGGGGTCACGCCAGCCGCTTCCGGTGCCACGAGGATTCCCGCTGTTCCTGCGTTGTCGCAGGTGAGAAGGCTGACGATGGAAGCTCCAGCTGGCTCCCGCGATAGGACTCGAACCTATAACCTGCCGGTTAACAGCCGGACGCTCTGCCAATTGAGCTACGCGGGACCGGACGGACCAGATCCGGCAGACCAGGTGATCACTGCCGTATCGGCGTCGCGGCCACTAGGGTAGCGCACCGGGGCCGCTGCGCGGTGCGCCGAGCGCGTTACCGCGGCCGATATGGTTACGTCAAACCATAGCGATGGGCCTTCGCTACGGTTCTTCCGCAGCGAAGGCAGCATCGCTGCGGTTCGCGGGGCGCCCGGGCGGCGGCCTCGTGGCGCATAAGAAACGTTTCGGCTGGGCATGACCGGGAAGTCAGCCCAGCGCGAGCTGATCAGCGGGCAGGGCTGCGCCGCGCAGCATGACACGCTCGGGAGAGGTCGAGATGCATCGGTATCGAATCGCATTCTTTGGCGGCCTGGCCATCGGATTCGTGGTCGGCGCCCGTGCTGGCCGCGAACGCTATGAACAGCTCAAGAAGCTCGCTCGCACAGCCGCGGACAATCCCGGCGTGCAGCAGGCAGCGGGCGCGCTCCAGGCCCAGGCGGCCGACCTCGCGAATTCCGCCAGGCAGCGGCTCACCGACGAGGTGCGCAACCGGGTACCTGGGATGGCGAAGTCGGCCAAGCGCGCCGCCGGCAAACAAATGCCGGGCCGCGTGCGGCGGGACTCTAACGGCAGCGTCGAGGTCCCGGACGACGAGTCCTTCACGCCGACCGGCGACTCAGACCGGAAACGGGACGTGGGCCCGAGCTAGCAAACCGCAGCGCCGGGTCGTCCGGCTGTGCTCACCGGATGAGGGCAAGCAGCCGCAACCCGCGCGGCTCCCGGGCAGGACCAGGCACGGCGGGCGGCCAGGCGGGGCCGGGCGCGGCGGTCAGGCGAGGTACTCCCTGAGCCTTTGGGCCCGGCTGGGATGGCGCAGCTTGGCGAGCGTCTTGGACTCGATCTGGCGGATGCGCTCCCTCGTCACGCCGAACTCGCGACCAACTTCCTCCAGGGTGCGCGGGTGGCCGTCGCTCAGGCCGAACCTGAGCTCGATGATCCGCTGCTCCCGGATGGACAGATTGTCGAGCACCTGCTCCAGCTGATCCTGCAGCATGATGAAGGCCGCTGCCTCCATCGGCACGACCGCATCAGCATCCTCGATGAAATCACCGAGATCGGAATCCTCCTCCCCGATCGGCGACTGTAGCGAGACTGGCTCCTGGGCGATCCGCTGGATCTCGGCTACCCGCTCCGGGTGCAGGCCCATCTCGGCGGCAATCTCGTCAGGGGTAGGCTCGCGCCCGAGGTCCTGGTGGAGCTGGCGCTGGATCCTGGCCATCTTGTTGATGGTCTCGACCATGTGCACCGGTATCCTGATCGTCCGTGCCTGATCGGCGATGGCCCGGGTGATGGCCTGCCTGATCCACCAGGTGGCATACGTGGAGAACTTGTAGCCCTTGGTGTAGTCGAACTTCTCCACGGCCCTGATCAGGCCCAGGTTTCCCTCCTGGATCAGGTCGAGGAAGACCAGGCCGCGCCCGATATAGCGCTTGGCGATGGACACCACTAGCCGCAGGTTCGCCTCGATCAGCCGCTGCTTGGCCCGGCAGCCGTCGGCCGCTAGCAAGGCAAGTTCCGCGATCTCGGCGCATTGCGGCCCGGAACCAAGCCCGCCGCACTGCAGCTTCTCCCCGGCGAACAAGCCGGCCTCGATCGCCTTGGCGAGGTCCACCTCGTCCTGCGCGGTCAGCAACGGAACCCGGCCGATCTCGCGCAGGTAGATCCGAACCAGGTCACCGGTGGCTGCCCGTCTGGAGGTCTCAGGCTGTCCGGCCCGCCGCAGCTCGTCCGGCTCGTCCGGGGGCGGCTCGACGACCTCGACTCCCTCGTCCGCGAGCAGCCGCAGTACTCCGTCGACGGCGTCCGGGGGAAGGTCGCAGCGGTCGAACGCCGCGGCGAGTTCAGTCATCGCGACGGTGCCACGTTCTCTGGCCCGCGCTACGAGGTCGGTCATGTCGTCTACCGGGGGTAGAACCGCAAGGCTCATGCAGACCAGTGTGCGTCAGGAACCCCGGGTTCAGGGGATCTAATATTGTCACCTTCGCGGTAGTAACGCAGGGCGCCACTCCCATGCTGCGCCACGTTAGAGTGCCCCTCCGGCCTGCTCCGAGAGCACCTTCCTGCGCTGCTCAAGAGCGACAAGATCACCGAACAGCCGGTTATACTCGGCCGTCTCGCTGACCGGGTTCAGCCGTTGCAGCCGGGACTTGACAGCGGCAATTTCCCTGCTCACGGATAGTTCGCCGATCCGGGCGAGAACGGCGTCCGCGTACCGGGCGTCCGGCTCGCCGTCAGCGCGAGGGGCACGGGGCAGTTCCACAGCGAGCTGAGTCACGAACGTCCTGGCCCGGTCGTCGGGAGCGGCAGCGCGCAGCCGCTCGGCCCACTCCCGGCCGCCGCCCGCAGCCCGCCCGGCGCCGCCGCACCCGGCGATGAGCTCGAACACCGCGGCGTGCGCCGGAGCGGTGAATGCCGCCGCCCCGAGTTCGTCGAAGACCGGACCGCACAGCGCCGGCCGCTGCACGGCCAGCTTCAGCGCCTCGCGCTCGACCTGGATGATCGGATCACGCAGGTCATAACGGAGCTGATCGGCCCGCTCGGTCGGCCGGGCCGGCCCGTTCCGGCCGCCCCGCCGCTCATCCTCGCGCTGCTGGCCGCCCCACTGCCCGCCGCTGCCCGGCCCGCCGCCGCCCGGCCCGCCGCCGCCCGGCCCGCCGCCGCCCGGCCCGCCGCCCCACTGCCCGCCATCGTCCTGCCCGCTGTTGCCGTGCCCGCTGTTGCCGCGCCCCCCGTTGCCCTGCCCGCGGCTACCCTGCCCGCCGTTGACCTGGCCGCCGCTGTGCGGCCCGCTGTCCCGGTGACCGCCGCTTCGGGCGGGCTGAGCGGGCCCCGAATGACTACGGATCCTGGCGAGCACGAAGCTCTCGTCCATCATGCCGAGCCACCGGTCCAGGCTGACCGCATAGAGCTGGCGCAGCCCCCTGTCCTTGATCTTGGCCACGATCGGCGCGGCCGCATCAAGAGCAGCAAGCCGGCCCTCGGCGGTGTTCAGGTCGTGATCGCCGAGGGAGCTGCGGATGGCGAACTCGAACAGCGGAACGCGCTGCGCGATGAGGTCCCGGACAGCGCCATCCCCATGCCTGAGCCGCAAATCGCAAGGGTCAAGCCCGTCTGGCTGCACGGCGACGAACGTCTGCGTGACGAACTTCTCCTCCATGCCGAACGCGCGCAGCGCCGCACGCTGCCCGGCCCGGTCGCCGTCGAAGGTGAAGATCACCTCGCCGCGGAACTGGCTGTCATCCATCAGTAGCCGCCGCAGAATAGTGATGTGGCCGTCGCCGAACGAGGTGCCGCTGGTAGCCACGGCGGTCGTGACGCCCGCCAGGTGGCAGGCCATCACATCGGTGTACCCCTCGACGATGACCGCTTGCCTGCGCTGGGCGATATCGCGCTTGGCCAGGTCGGCCCCGTAGAGCACCGAGCTCTTCTTGAACAGCGGCGTCTCCGGCGTATTCAGGTACTTGGGGCCGTCGTCGTCATCCCGCAGTTTGCGGGCACCGAAGGCGATCACGTCACCGGTAAGGTCCCTGATCGGCCAGATCAGCCGCCCGCGGAACTTGTCGATCAGGCCGCGCCTGCCGTGGCTGGCCAGCCCGCCGGCGAGCAGTTCCGCATCGGTGAAGCCCCGCCCGTGCAGGTACCTGGTCAGCGCGTCCCAGTCGGCAGGCGCGAACCCGATTCCGAACCGCTCCGCATCGGCCTGCTCGAAGCCGCGCGAGGACAGGAATGCCCGCCCTGCGCCGGCATCGGCGCCAGCGAGCCGTTCGGCATAAAAGGCAGCGGCAGCGCGATGTGCCTCGATCAGCCGGCGCCGCTGCGTCTGCTCCTGGCCAGGGATGTGGCCGCCCTGCTCGTATCTCAGGTCGATACCGGCCCGGGCGGCTAGCCGCTCGACCGCCTCGGCGAAGCTGAGGTGATCGATCATCTGCACGAACCTGATAACGTCGCCGCCCTCGGAACACGAGAAGCAGTAAAACAAGCCGCGGGCCGGGGTGACGTTGAAGGAGGGTGTCTTCTCCTCGTGAAACGGGCAGAGCCCCTTGAGCGAGCCGCCTCCGCCGCTGCGGAGCTGGAGGTACTCCCCCACGACCTCCTCGACGGGCGAGCGCTCGCGGACCAGGGCGATGTCCTCGTCGCGGATCCGGCCTGTCACGTCCGCCCTCCGCTCGCCTGTTGTCGTCGCGGCGAGTCTAGTCCTCGCTGCCGTCGCCCCGGGCCGTGCGCTCCGCCACAGCGCCAGCACCGTCCGCCCGCCCGCGGCTGATACTCTCCCGCCGTGGCCAGCATTCTCGTGCTCTGGGATGTCGACTACACGCTGGTCGACTCGGACGGGGTCGGCCGGATGCTCTACGAGACCGCGTTCTTCGAGATGTTCGGCCGGGAACTGCCGCAGCCCGGCCTGATGTCGGGCCGCACCGACAGCGCGATCGCGCTCGAGGTGCTGACCCTGGCGGGGCTGCCTGAGCCGCGGCAGCTGGTCAGCTCCTTCCAGAAGGTCATGGCCGCTCATGCGCCTGAGCTGGCCGGGGCCGTCCGGGAGCAGGCCCGCGCTCTGCCGGGCGCGGCCGCCGCGCTCACGGCCCTGGCCAGCCTGAACGGGCCGGCCGGCCGGATAGTCCAGTCCCTGCTGACCGGCAACATAAGGCCGCTCGCCGAGGTCAAGCTCGGCCCGCTCGGCCTGCTCGACCACCTGGACCTGGACGCAGGTGCCTACGGTGACGTGCACGAGATACGAGCCGAGCTCGTCCATGCCGCCCGGCGCAATGCGCACCGCGGCTACCGGGACGACTTCGCCGGCGAAGCTACCATCCTGGTTGGCGACACGCCGCGGGACATCGACGCCGCGCTCGGCACCGGAGCCCGGGCCGTCGGCGTCGCCACCGGCAGCTTCACTGTCGCGGAGCTCGCCGCTGCCGGCGCGCACGCCGTGCTGCCCGACCTCACCGACACCAGCAAGGTCCTGGCGGCCATCCTCGCTGAACCAATTCCCGCGTCGTTGCCATGATCGTCATGGCGGTTCCCCGATCTGCGCCCTGACGAGCCGCCACGATTACGGAGCGGCGCCCCCCGTGGGAGAGCGGTCGCCCGCGGGGCGAAGGGACCCGGGTCAGAGCTCGGCCAGCGGGACGTCGGCGTCCTCAAGGCGCGCGACATCGACGCTGGTACCCGACCGGATCAGCGCCTGGATGTCGTCGTTCACGTCCCAGACGTTGACGTTCATCCCGGCCACGACGGCGCCGTCGTTGAGCCAGAACGCGATGAACTCGAGGGTCTCCGGGTCGCCCCGGTAGACAACCTGGTCATAGCTGCCGGGCTCGGGCAGCCCGGCGGCCTCCATGCCGAGGTCGTACTGGTCGCTGTAGAAATAAGGGACGAGGTCGTAGGAGACGTCCCGGCCGAGCATGGACCGCGCCGCGGCCGGCCCGCCAGCCAGCGCGTTGCCCCAGTGCTCGACCCGGATCCGGCGGCCGAGCAGCGGATTAAACGAGTTCGCGACGTCGCCGGCCGCGAAGATGGCCGGATCGGAACTGCGCAGCGCCTCGTCGACGAGTATCCCGTTCCCGACATCGAGGCCGGCCGCGGCCGCGAGGGCGTCGTTAGGCAGCGCGCCGATCCCGACAATCACCACATCAGCGGGCAGTTCCTCATCGGCCGAGGTGACCACCGAACTGACCCGGCCGCCCGAGCCCCGAAGCTCGGCGACGCCCTCGCCGAACCTGAACACCACGCCGTGACTGCGGTGCAGGTCAGCGAAGACCGCGCCCAGTTCAGGGCCGACCGAACGGTGCAGGGCACCTGGCTCGGGTTCGACGATCGTGACATCGCAGCCGTACTCGCGGGCCGCCGCTGCGGTCTCCAGCCCGATCCAGCCTGATCCGGCGATGACCACCCGGCCGCCACCGGCCAGTGACGCCCGCAGCCGGTCAGAGTCGGGCTTGGATCGCAGATACAGCACCCCGTCCAGGTCCGCGCCCGCTACCCGGAGCATGCGCGGCGCGGCTCCGGTGGTGATCAGCAGCTTCGCATAGGAGACCGGCTCGCCGCTGGCCAGCGTGACCTGCCGGGCGGCCACGTCGATCGACGTGGCGATGGTGCCCAGCCGCAGGTCGACGTCGTGCTCGGGGTACCAGCCCGCTTCGTGCACGTACACCGAGTCCGCGTCCTGCTTGCCGAGCAGGTACCCCTTGGACAACGGCGGCCGCTCGTAGGGCCGCAGGTCCTCATCGCCGATCAGCACCACGGCACCGGTGAAGCCCTCCTCGCGCAGGGTCTCAGCGGCCTTGGCGCCAGCCAGGCTGGCTCCGACGATCACGTAGACAGGTTCGGCAGGCATCGGCTGCTCCTTCCGGCGACGGCTGACGGCGCCTGCTAATGATTGCAGCTATCGGCGACGGCTGGCGGCGACAGCGCTGCGCGCGGGCGGCAGCCGCGGCACCGGCAGCCGCCGGGCCCAGGATTTCACCGGCACAGGCGGCGGTGCCAGGCGATGGCCGAAGTGTCCGTGAGCGAACCGATCTGGTCGACCACCACACGCAGCCGCGCCGCGGCGCACGCAGCCGCGGCGTATGCCGGGCGGAACACCGGATCCAGCGTGCCAGGCGCGCCGGCCCGCACGGCCGCGGCCAGCTCACAGATCAGCTCCCGCTGCCTGGCCTGCGCGGCCGTCACCCCGGACCGGCTCATCACGTACCGCGCGGTGACCCCCTTGAGCAGCGCGCACTCAAGGCGCTGCCGCCTTGGCACCATGAGGTCAGCAGCGTACCTGGTCAGATTTGCCGCAGCGCCGCCGGCCGGGCCGGGCTCCCAGCCGCTGCCCGGACCTGCCGCGGCCAGCGTCGCGTCCTGGGCCGCATCGCAGAACCTGCTGATCAGCTCGCTGGTCAGGTGCTTCAGCGCCGCGAGCGACCTCGGGCCGCCGTCGAAGTCAACTGGCCAGGCAGGCAGGCCGAGCAGGCTGCCGAACACCTCGCACAGTTCGTCGGCGGTCGCCGATTCCGGCTCGCAGTACGTGGTCGCGGTCAGCTCGGCGACCGCCCGGCGCTCGGCGCCGTCCCGGAGCGCCGGCAACGTGATCATGCCGGACTGCAGGCCGTCCTCGAGATCGTGCACGGAATAGGCGACGTCGTCGGCCCAGTCCATGACCTGGGCCTCCAGGCAGCGCCGATCATCAGGAACGCCGTCACGGACCCAGCCGAACGCCTTCGCGTCGTCGTCGTACACGCCGTACTTGAGCTGCCCGGGGCTGGCCGGCCACGGGTACTTCACGGTGGCGTCGAGGGTCGCCCGGGTCAGGTTCAGGCCGGCTCCGAGAACCTTGGACTCCAGCCTGGTCAGCAGCCTGAAGCTCTGCGCGTTGCCCTCAAAGCCGCCGCAGCCCTCGGCGATGAGGGCGAGCGCCTGCTCGCCGTTGTGGCCGAACGGCGGGTGCCCCAGATCGTGGGCCAGGCAGGCCCCGTCGACCAGGTCGGGGTCGCACCCGAGCACCGCCCCGAGCTCGCGGCCGATCTGCGCGCATTCCAGCGAGTGCGTCAGCCTGGTCCGCGGGAAGTCGGCCGAGCCCACCTCGACCACCTGCGTCTTGGCCGCCAGCCGGCGCAGCGCGGAACTGTGCAGCACCCGGGCGCGGTCCCGCTCGAACTCGCCACGCCACGGGCGCTGGGTCCGGGTGCGCTGTTCCGGCACCCAGCGCTCCGTCGCCTGGCTGTCGTAACCGACGGTCACCGGCTGGAATGCCGGGGCTCATGTGCCGGGGCTCACCGGGTATCGCTGCTTCCCGTGGCCTCCTCGACCGCTGCGCGCCCGGCCTCCAGCCTGGCGACAGGAACCCGGAACGGGGAGCACGACACATAGTCGAGGCCCGCGCTGTGGAAGAAGTGCACCGACTCGGGATCGCCGCCATGCTCGCCGCAGACGCCGATCTTGAGGTCGGGGCGGGTGGCCCGGCCCTCCTCGACGGCGATTCTGACGAGCCGCCCGATGCCGCCGGCGTCCAGAGTCTCGAACGGGGAGACACCGAATACGCCCAGCTCCATATAGCGGCTGAAGAACGCACCCTCCACATCGTCGCGGGAGAACCCCCAGCCCATCTGGGTGAGGTCATTCGTGCCGAATGAAAAGAACTCCGCGCTGCGCGCGATGTCGCCGGCGGTGAGCGCTGCCCTGGGCACCTCGATCATCGTCCCGATGGGGGTGTGCACGTGCGTGCCCGTTTCCGCGGCCACTTCGGCGAGCATCTTCTCCGCACGGTCGCGCGCGATCTCCATCTCCTGCACCGCCGCGACCAGCGGGACCATCACCTCCGGCTGCGGGTCGCCGCCCGCCTTCTTGCACTGCGCCGCCGCATTGGCGATCGCTTTCACCTGCATGTCGAGCAGGCCGGGGATAACCAGGTCAAGCCGAACGCCACGCAGTCCGAGCATCGGGTTTTCCTCGTGCAGCCGACGCACGGCTTCCAGCAGCGTGCGGTCCTTCTCCGTCGCGTTGTCGCCGGCCAGGGCGACCTTGACCGACAGCTCGGTCAGGTCGGGCAGGAACTCGTGCAGCGGCGGGTCGATCAGCCGGATCGTGACCGGCAGGCCGTCCATCGCCTCCAGGATCTCCACGAAATCGCCGCGCTGCAGTGGCTCGAGCGCGTCCAGCGCTGACTGCCTGGTCTCCTGATCCTCGGCCAGGATCAGTCGTTCGACGAGCTGGCGGCGCTCACCGAGGAACATGTGCTCGGTGCGGGTCAGCCCGACTCCGCTGGCGCCGAACCGCCGCGCACGGGCACAGTCCTCGCCGTTGTCGGCGTTCGCGTGCACGCCGAGCCTGCGCCGCTGGTCCGCGTGCTTCATGATCGCGTTCACCGCGCTGACCAGCTCGTCCGACTCCGGGTCAAGGCCGCCCTCGAAATACTCCACGACCGGCGAAGGGACAACGTCAACCTGGCCGAGGAAGACCACGCCCGAGGTGCCGTCGATCGAGATCACGTCGCCCTCGCTGACCGTCACCCCGTTCCGCGCGGTGAACTTGCGCCCGGCCAGGTCCACCTCGAGCTCGTCGGCGCCGCAGACGCACGTCTTGCCCATCCCGCGGGCGACCACGGCCGCGTGGCTGGTCTTACCGCCCCTACTGGTCAGGATGCCGCGGGCGGCGATCATGCCGTGCAGGTCATCCGGGTTGGTCTCGCGCCGCACCAGGATCACGTCCTGGCCGGCCGCCGCCTGCTCGACCGCACGGGCGGAATCGAACACCGCCTTGCCCACCGCCGCGCCCGGAGACGCGCTGATTCCCTTCGCGATCTGCCTGACGTCGCCGCTGGCGTCGAACCGCGGGAACATCAGCTGCGCGAGCTGGCTGCCGGTCACCCGGGTCAGCGCCTCGTCCATGCCGATCAGGCCCTGTTCGACGAGCTGCATCGCGATCCGGAACGCGGCCCCGGCCGTGCGCTTGCCCACCCGGGTCTGCAGCATCCATAGCTTGCCGCGCTCGACCGTGAACTCGATGTCGCACAGGTCCTTGTAGTGGGTCTCCAGGGTCGACATGATCTTCATCAGCTCGGCGTAGGACTTCGGGTCGATCTGCTCGAGGTCCTGCAGGGGCACCGTGTTCCTGATCCCGGCCACCACGTCCTCGCCCTGCGCGTTCTGCAGGTAGTCGCCGTAGACGCCGCGCTGGCCGCTGCCAGGGTCGCGGGTGAACGCCACGCCGGTGCCTGAGTCCATGCCGAGGTTGCCGAACACCATTGCCACGATGTTGACCGCGGTGCCGAGGTCGGCCGGGATCCGCTCCTGGCGCCGGTAGAGGACGGCCCGGTCGGCGTTCCACGAGTTGAAGACCGCGTTGACCGCCATGTCCATCTGCTGGCGGGGGTCCTGCGGGAAGTCAAGACCCGCCTTGTCGCGCACGATCCCCTTGAAGATGCCGACGATCGCGCGCAGGTCGTCGGCGTCGAGATCCAGGTCGTCCTTGGTGCCCTTGGCCTTCTTCGCCGCCTCAATCGCGTGCTCGAACGCGTCGCCCTCGATGTCCAGCACCGTCCGGCCGAACATCTGGATCAGCCGCCGGTACGCGTCCCAGGCGAACCGCTCGTTGTTGGCCTGCTTGGCCAGGCCTTGTACCGACTCATCGGACAGGCCGATGTTCAGCACCGTCTCCATCATGCCCGGCATCGAGAACTTGGCCCCCGACCGGACGCTTACCAGCAGCGGGTCCTGGTGGTCGCCGAGCTGCTTCCCCATCTTCTTTTCGAGCTGCCGCAGGTGCGTGGTTACCTCGGCGGCCAGGCCCTCGGGGACCTTTCCCTCTTTCAGGTAATACCGGCACGCATCCGTAGTGATGATGAAGCCTCCGGGTACCGGCAGGCCCAGGTTGGTCATCTCGGCCAGGTTGGCGCCCTTGCCTCCCAGCAGATCCTTCAGGTCCTTGTTACCCTCGGTGAAGTCATAGACGAGCTTCGGCATTGCACGCACTCCTCGCGATGCCGCGCGACCGGCCCGACGGCACGGACGTAGGACGGCTCTGTGATCGGCGCCCTCACGGGCTTCTTAAGCTTTCGGCCTCACGGCCCCTCTATCCGGACTCTACCGAGGATCCGGGCCTACCGGCGAGGCAGCGGGCCCACGTATGTACGAACCGGCCGAACTGGCGACTCTCGGCCATGGACTGCAGCGCCCCTTTCTGGCCGTCCAGATTCCCGGGAGCTGGGAATTCGGGCTGAGGGGCCGCCCCAAGCCGGCTGATTCGCGCGACAATGCCGATCATGGACAACTCAGGTCTGGGCGTGATCGGGCTGCTGCATCCGGGCGAGATGGGTGCCGCCGCCGGGCGGTGCCTGACCGGCGCGGGCCACACCGTGCTGTGGGCCTCGGAGGGCCGCGGGCCGCAAACCGCGTCCCGCGCGCGGGCAGCGGGCCTTCAGGATGTCGGCACAGCATCGGAAATGGCCGACCGCGCTGAGGTCATCCTGTCGCTCTGCCCGCCGCACGCGGCCCTGGACATGGCCTGGGCGGTGCAGGGATTCGGCGGGATCTTCGTCGACGCGAACGCCATCGCGCCTGCCACCGCGCGCGAGATAGCCCGCATGATCGAGGACGGCGGCGGCAGTTACGTCGACGGCGGGATCATCGGGCCGCCGCCAGCCGCGGCCGGCAGCACCCGCCTGTACCTGTCCGGGTCCCGGGCAGCGGAGGTGCGCGAACTGTTTGACGGCTCCCCGCTCAGCGGACGGGTCCTCGCCGGGGGGATGACCGCGGCATCCGCGGTGAAGATGGCCTACGCGGCGTGGACCAAGGGCACCGGCTCGCTCCTGCTCACCGTCCGGGCCCTCGCCAGGGCCGAGGGCGTCGAAGAGGTTCTGCTCGCCGAATGGGCGCTGTCCCAGCCCTCGCTCGCGGAGCGATCCGCGCGGTCCGCCCAGGCGGCGAGCGCCAAGGGCTGGCGCTGGGTCGGCGAGATGGAAGAGATCGCCGCGACCATGGCGGCGGCCGGGCTGCCCGACGGCTTCCACCAGGCGGCCGCCGAGGTCTACCGCCGTGCCCCGCACGCCAGGCCGGCGGCATCGGCCGACGACATCGTTAATACTGTTCTTATGGCGCTGATCGGAGATAGCCCGCAGGACTAGGCATCGTTGGGCGCCGCGCCGCTACCCTCGCCTGCCCGGATCGGCCAGCAGGAGCAGGCCGCGCAGGCAGGCGTCCAGGGCCAGGCCTGCGATCGCGATCGTGATGATCCCGGCGAAGACGAGCGCGGTGTCCAGATAGTCGCCGGCCTGCATGATCAAGAAGCCGAGGCCGCTGGTGGCCGCGAGCAGCTCGACGGCCACGATGCTGCTCCAGGCGCCGGCCATGGAGATCCGCATCCCGGTGAGGATTCCAGGCAGCGCGGAGCGGATCTGCACGTGCAGCAGCGTGTACGCGCGGGACGCGCCCAGCGTTCTCGCGCACAGCCGCAGGTCGTCGGGTACCTCGTCAAGTGCGGCCACGGTGGTCACGGCCATCACGGGGACGACCCCGATGATGATCAGGACCTCCTTGGGAAGCTCGCCGATTCCCAGCCAGACGATGAACAGCGGGATGAACGCGAGCGGCGGCAGCGGCCGGATCACCTCGATGATGGGATCGACCAGATGCCGGATTACCCGGCTGGCCGACATCGCCGCGCCAGCGGTCACGCCGATGGTCACGCCGACCACGAAGCCGGTCAGGA
The DNA here is from genome assembly GCA_050011895.1 of Streptosporangiaceae bacterium. Classification (GTDB taxonomy): domain Bacteria; phylum Actinomycetota; class Actinomycetes; order Streptosporangiales; family Streptosporangiaceae; genus DATBGO01. The sequence continues at coordinate 12,727 of JBEKIF010000008.1, forward strand.
TCCGCCGCAGGCTGATGTAGAGGTCGAACCAGAGCGGCCTGCCCTGTGCCGGGTACGGCCGGCCGAGGTAGTGCAGGAATTGCTGGCCAGTCTGGACGACCGAGGGCAATGCGACCTGGTCGTTCAGGAACATGGCGGCCGCCTGCCACAGCAGCAGCAGCGCGGCGAGCCCCGCCGCTCCCGTGGTCACCCGCCGGGCCCGGGCACGGCGCCGGGCCCGCCGGTGCGCGAGCAGATCGGCGCGCTCATCGGGCACGTCCTGATCGGCACTACCCGGACCGGCCGGGGCCGCGTCCTCGATCACCGCAGTCGCCCCGAGCGGCGCTGGATACCAGCCAGACATCGGTTACTCCTTTGGCGGCGCCCGCCTGAACTCGCAGCCGCGGGCCCCGATGGTTCAGGCGGTCAGGGACGCGCGAATCCTGCGCTTCACGGCGAGGAACTGTTCGGTGTCGACATCGACGGCATGCCGCGGCCGGCCCAGCGGCACCTCGATGACCTCACCGATGCTGGGCGGCCTGCCGCCCAGCACCGCCACCCGGTCGCCGAGCAGCACCGCCTCTTCGATGTCGTGCGTCACGAAGATGATGGTGATCCGGTATCGCTCCCACATGCTCAGCAGGAAATCGTGCATGCGGATCCGCGTGATCGCGTCGAGCGCGCCGAACGGCTCGTCCATGAGCAGCACCGAGGGCCGGGTGACCATAGCGCGGGCAAACGCGGCACGGTGCCGCATCCCGCCAGACAGCTCATGCGGGAACGCGTCGCTGAACTGGGCGAGGCCCACGGTCGCCAGGATGGCGTCGGCTTCTTCCTCCAGCTCCGGATCGTCTCGCTCGTCGAGGCCAGCGGCGCGCTGGGCCCTGGGGCCGAACAGGACGTTCTTCCTGGTCGTCAGCCAGGGGAAGAGCATCGGGCTCTGAAACAGCATGCCCCGGTCGGGGGCCGGCCCGGTGACGGACCGCCCCCCGACGGTGACGGAGCCCGCGTCGCATCCCAGCGCACCCGCGACTATGCGCAGCAAGGTGGACTTGCCGCAGCCGGACGGGCCGAGCAGGCAGACCAGCTCGCCCGGCGCGACCTGCAGGTTGATCCCGGCGAGGGCGACCGTGCGCCGGCCGGACCTGCGGAACGTCTTGCCGACCTGATCGAGCACGACATGCGCGGCAGGTGCTCCGCCTTCGGTCAGCCGGTGGCACGAGGCTCCGGCGGCCGGCTCCCCGCCGGCGGTCTCCGGTCGGTGACCGGAAACCGCCGGGCCCGCGTCAGGCCCCGTGGCAGGCCCCGTGTCAGGCCCCGTGTCAGGCACCGTGTCAGCTCGAGCAGCCACCGGCCAGCGCCTTCTTGACGAAGACCGGATCGACATGCGTCGCCACCGCTGCCGCCGCAGGCGCCGACGTCAGCCTGCCCTGTGCGACCAGGAACTGCCCGGTCTGCACGTACGCCCTGACGATGGGGCTCGTGGTGTCGTTCGGGCTTGAGCCGAGCCAGTGGAGCTGCTGGCTGAGCGGGATGAACGGGTAGCTCCTGGTGGCCGGCACGATGAGGTTGCTCGGCACGCCCTGGACCCTGGCGCTCTGGGTCAGGTACCTGGTGGCCTGCGGGCCGGTGAACAGGCGGGTCGCCTGGACCTCAGCGCAGACATATTTCTGCACCAGAGCCGGATCACTGCGGACGACGCTCTGCGAGACCGCGACGACGTTCAGGCCGGGGATGCCCAGTTTGGCGATCTGCTCGGCGTCAACAAGCGGGTGGCCGCCCGTTTGCGTCAGCTGGGCTTCCGGTCCGGCCTGCACGTACGCCGCGGTCACCGACCCCGCCAGGTAGGCGGCAGCCGCCGCCTGCTCGCTGGCGAAGCCCACGACCTTGACCGAGCCGGTGAGATGCTGCAGGCTGAGCCAGCCGCGCAGTTCGTAGTCCTCCGACGAGCCGACCAGGACGCCGACGGACTTGCCGGCCAGCTGCCTGCCTGAGCTGATTGACCTGGGCACGATCAGCGCGTCCGCGTCGAAGCTCTGCGCGATGACGACGTCGACTCCGGTGCCAGTGCCGATCGCGCCGACGACCGGCGGGTTCCCGACGCCGCTGATCGCCTGCAGGCTGCCGCTGCGCATTTCGGCGATCGCGGTCACCCCTGCGTCGAACGGCACGAAATGCAGCTGGGCCGGGATGGTCCCGGCCAGCGCCGCGTCGCTGTCGATGATGCTGTCCGAGTTCGCGACCGTGCCCTGGCCGTAGGCAATGGTGAAGCCGGGCAGCGCCGCCCCGGGCCCGCCGCTGCGGGTAACGGCCCAGACGATGACGGCGATGACCACGATCGCGGCCACGGCCAGGCTGCCGTAGATCCGCCGCCGCCTGCGCTTGTAGATGGGCGTCGGCTTGCTGTCCGACATGCGGGTATCCGCTGACGTACTCATCAGGACTTCCTTCGTGACTGGATGCTCAGCAGTGAATGGGCGGGCGGCCCCGGCTCAGTTCGCCGCGCCCGCGTAGTAAGCGGACGCCTCGCCCCTGAGCGGGACGCTCGGACGGCCGTCGGTGCCCAGCGGCACCGGGCCCGCCACCGTGACCCGCTCGCCGCGCCGGTGCGCGGTGCCGTAGTCGAAGATCGCGTAATGCTGAGTTGCCCGGTTGTCCCAGATGGCCAGGTCGCCTTCGCGCCAGCGCCACCGGATGGTCTGCTCCGGCCTGGTGACGTAGTCCTGCAGGATCCGGATCAGGTCGCGGGATGCCTGCGGCGAGAACCCGACGACGCTCCGGGCGAAGCCGCCAAGGACAAGCGAGCGCTCGGCCGTCTCCGGGTGCACGCGCACCGCCGGGTGCTCGGTCTCGTAGATGGTCGAGACGAATTCCTTCCGCCGGGCGGCCAGCGCCGCGTCGCTGCGTTCCTCCCGGCCGTAGACCGCCGCGTAGTCGTAATCGTTGGTGTGCACGATCCGCAGGCGATCGGCCAGGTCACGCAGCTGGGCGGGCAAGCTCTCGTAGGCGGTCACCGTGTTGGCCCATACCGTGTCGCCGCCCAGCGGCGGGATCACCACGGCGTGCAGCAGGGTGAAGGCCGGCGGCCGGTCGACGAACGTCACATCGGTGTGCCAGTGGTTGGCACGGCCGCCTTTGCGCGAGTCGATCTCCTCGAGGAACGGCTGGTCAGGCGGCGATGCCAGGGTCGGGTGCCCGAGCGTCAGCGGGCCGAGGCGCTCGGCGAAGGTCACCTGCCTGGCGTAGTCGAGGTTCTGGTCGCGAAGGAAGACGACCTTGTGGTCCAGGAGCGCCCGGCGGATCGCCGCGACAGCCTCGTCGCCGAGGGCATCGCCGGTGTCGACGCCGGAGATCTCGGCGCCGATGTTGCCGGCCAGCCTGGTGACGCCGATTCGGGCGCGGGTGCTGATGGTCTCGGTCATTGCGGGTACCTCTCGGCTCGGGGGTCGACGGACTTGGCAGCCGTGCCGAGCGCGCTGGCGCCCGCCGTGGGGATGGGCGCGGGCACGGCTTACCCAGCGAAGGCGCAGCGTGAGCTGGCCCGCGGGCACTCTCGAGCGAAACGGAGGAGGACGGAAGCGGGCCTGCGCTGGCCCGGCTGCAGCGCGGCGCGCACGCCCGTGCGCATAAGCGGCAGAACCGACGTGAGGTGGCTGGTCAGGCCGGAGCGGAACAGATGGCGCTGGCTACGAGGAGCTGGTCCACGTAGCGCCGCTCGGTGCCGTCGTGGGTCGTCATAGAAGGAGCATCTCAGGCCGTTCCCGGCTAGTCAATATTTCCGACCGCTATTATCGGAAATACGATCTTGCGAACTCCGCCAATGACATGAGGCCTAAGGCGATCAGCCGCCGGACAGCCGCTCGGACAGGTACGGGATCAGGCCGTCGACGCCGATCCGCTCCTGCTTCATCGAGTCGCGCTCCCGCACCGTGACCGCCTCGTCCGTCAGGGTGTCGAAGTCGATGGTCACGCAGTACGGGGTCCCGATCTCGTCCTGGCGCCGGTAGCGGCGGCCGATCGCGCTCGCGTCGTCGAACTCGGTGTTCCAGTTCCTGCGCAGCCTGGCCGCGACATCCCTGGCCTTCGGGGACAGGTCCGCGTTGCGCGACAGCGGCAGCACGGCGACCTTGACCGGGGCGATCCGGTGATCGAGCCGCAGCACGGTCCGCTTCTCCATGTTGCCCTTGGCGTCCGGCGCCTCGTCCTCGGTATAGGCGTCGAGCAGGAATGCCAGCATCGCCCGGTCCACGCCCCCGGCGGGCTCGATGACGTAGGGGATGTACCGCTCGCCCGACTCCGCGTCCAGGTAGGACATGTCCTGGCCGGAGGCGCCGGCGTGGGTGGACAGGTCATAGTCGGTCCGGTTGGCGATCCCCTCAAGCTCGCCCCACTCGCTGCCGGGGAAGTCGTACCGGTACTCCACGTCGACCGTGCGCTTGGAGTAGAACGAGCGCTTCTCGTCCGGGTGCTCATACAACCGCAGGTTGTCCCTGGTGATCCCGAGGTCGAGGTACCAGCCGAGGCGGGCCTGGATCCAGCGCTCGTGCCACTCCTCGTCGGTGCCCGGCTTGACGAAGAACTCCATCTCCATCTGCTCGAACTCGCGGGTCCTGAAGATGAAGTTGCCCGGCGTGATCTCATTACGGAACGACTTGCCGACCTGCCCGATGCCGAACGGCACCTTCTTGCGGGAGGTCTGCAGCACGTTGCGGTAGTTGATGAAGATGCCCTGCGCGGTCTCGGGCCGCAGGTAGGCCAGGCCGGACTCATCCTCGGTGGCCCCGAGGTAGGTGCGGAGCAGGCCGTTGAACATCCGCGGCTCGGCGAAGGCGCCCTTGGTCCCGCAGTGCGGGCAGGCTATCTGGGTCAGGCCGCCCTCCGGAGCGTGCCCGTGCTTCTCCTCGTAGGCCTCGATCAGGTGATCGGCACGGAACCGCCGGTGGCAGGCCAGGCACTCGGTCAGCGGCTCGACGAATTCGGTGAGGTGGCCGCTGGCCTGCCAGACCTCCGGGGCGAGAATCACGCAGGAGTCGAGGCCGACGATGTCCTCGCGTTCTTGCACCATCGAGCGCCACCACTGGCGCTTGATGTTGTTCTTGATCTCCACGCCGAGCGGGCCGTAGTCCCACGACGCGCGCAGGCCGCCGTATATCTCGCTGGACGGGAACACGATGCCCCGCCGCTTGCAGAGGTTCACGAGTACGTCCATGCGATCACTGCGTCGTGCCATCAAGGGTCTCCATCCGGCTGGCGGTCGGCGGCTGGCGGGGCGCGCGCAAACCCGGTTTGCGGAGCGCGGTTTGAAGTCAGCTTAGCGGTCAGCCGCCACGGCGGTGCGCCCATCATGTCCGGTACCGGGGACCACAATCGCCCGGCGGCGATACGCGCTGGTCGGGCGACAGGCCGTATCTTGGCGGTGCGGACGGAAATCCCTGCGGCGAGGACAGCATCCTTGCGGCGGGGACACCGGACTATGAGCGACGGGCCGGCGAGGCCGGCCGGGGAGGAACCATCAGGGTGAGCAGCAACCGGTCCCGGCAGCCCCGGCGACGGCCGGTGCCCAAGGGCCAGGCCAGGTACCAGCCCAGCGCCTCGCCGACCCGCCGGTCGGTGGAGCAGGCCAGCGCCACGCCGCTGGTCTTCCTGCACCAGTTGCCGGTCTGGCTGCCGCCGCTGGTAACCGTCGCGCTGCTGATCACGGGCCTTGCCGTGCGCGGCCCGGTGGGCGCGGCGGCGCTGTGCTTGCTGGCCGTATTGCTCGGGTGGCTGGCCATCGTGTCCTGGCCGGGGCTGAGCAGCCGGGGACGGCTCGGCCGCGCCCTTGCGATCGCCTGCGTTCTCGCGGTGGCCGGATTGCAGGCCAGCCGGTAGCCAGGGCTGATCCGCCGGGTGCGGTTCAGGGCGGCGGATTCGGTTCCGCTCCCCCGTACCTGCGGTCCCTGCTCGCGTAGATCTCGCAGGCGTGCCACAAGTGCCGCCGGTCAAAGTCAGGGAATAGCGTGTCAAGGAAGACGAACTCGGCGTAGGCCGACTGCCAGATCAGGAAGTTGGATGTCCGCTGCTCGCCAGAGGACCTGACGAACAGGTCAACGTCGGGAAGGCCCGGCTCGTCGAGGTAGCGGGCGAAGACTTTCTCGTCGATCTTGTCGGACCGCAGCTTGCCGGCGGCCACGTCGGCGGCAATCGCGGCCGCGGCGTCGGCGATCTCCGCCCGGCCGCCGTAGTTGACGCAGAACTGCAACGTCAGGACAGTGTTGCCCGCCGTCATCTGCTCCGCGTCTTCAAGTTCATTTATAACGCTCCGCCACAGCCGGGGCCGCCGGCCCGCCCATCGGACGCGCACGCCCACCTCGTTCAGCTGGTCGCGCCGCCGCCTGATCACGTCCCTGTTGAAACCCATCAGGAACCTGACCTCGTCGGGCGAGCGCCGCCAGTTCTCGGTGGAGAACGCGTACGCCGACAGGTACGGGATGCCCAGCTCGATCGCGCCCATGATCACGTCGAAGAGCGAATGCTCGCCGCGCTTGTGCCCCTCGGTCCTGGGCAGCCCGCGCTGCTTGGCCCAGCGGCCGTTGCCGTCCATCACCAGGGCCACGTGACGGGGCAGGAACTGGGCCGGGATGGCGGGCGGGCGGGCACCACCGGGATGCGGATACGGCGGCCGCACACCGGACGTCACGCGTGCTCCACATGGCGCAGCGAGCGGATCGAGTGCTCCAGGTGCCATTGCAGGTAGGCGGCGACCAGGCCGCTGCACTCGAGCTGATGCCTGCGCTCGCTGGCGTCCGCGTACACCCAGTCGCCCCGCAGCAGCGCGCTCATCAGGCTGACCGTTTGCACCGCCGGGGTGGCGGCTCCCGGTGCCCGGCACGACCGGCAGACCAGCCCGCCGGCTCCGATCGCGAACGCCCGGAAGACCCCGGCCGCCGGCCTGGCGGCCTGCCCGTCCGCACGGTCGTCGCCCCGGGTCAGGCCGGCCGGGCCCGGGGCGCGGGTACCGCACCCGGCGCATTCGTCGAGGGCCGGGGCGTACCCGGCCACCGCCAGGGACCTGAGCAGGTACGCGTCGAGCACGAGCCGCGGGTCGTGCTGGCCCTCGCCGAGTGCCCGCAGGCCGCCGACGAGCAGCAGGAACTGCCTGATCGCCGGTTCTTTCTCGATCGGGGTGAACTTCTCCGCCGTCTCCAGCATCGCGGTCCCTGTCGTGTACCGCGGATAGTCGCCCGCTAGCGGCTGCCCGTACGCCCGCACCGTCTCCGCCTGGGTGATCACATCAAGCGATCGCCCGGTGTAGAGCTGGAGGTCAACATGGGTGAACGGCTCCAGGCGGCCGCCGAACCTGGACTTCGTGCGGCGCACCCCCTTGGCCACCGCGCGGACTCGTCCCGCCCGCTTGGCGAGCAGGGTCACGATGCGATCGGCCTCGCCCAGCTTCTGGGTCCGCAGCACGATGCCGTCGTCCCGGTAGCTGCCCACCCCGTCATTGTCGCGCATACCCGGGCATCAGCCGGGCATCAGCACGGTGTCAGCCGGGCAGCAACCCGCTTCCGCCAGGCTGCAACCCGTTATCCGCCGGGCAGCAACCCGTTATCCGCCGGTCAGTCCGACGGAGCGCCCTGCTCGGTCATGGTGATGACATCCCTCGCGCGGGCGGCCCCGATGCCGAGCTGCGCCCCGATCTGGAGCGCCGCCCGCCGCTGCTGCTGGGTCAGCGGGCCGCCTGCCAGCCCGATCCGCACCACATCGGCAAGGAACCACCATCTCGCCTGGTCGACCAGCTGTCCCGCTAGCCCGTTCAGCTGGCCAGCCAGTTCCTGGGGCGGCCGGCCAGGGCGGGCAAGGTCGGCCTCAAGCGCGGCGTCGTCATAGCCGGCCAGGCCGGCTTCCCTGATCACCTCGACGGCGCGGTGCCGCGCCGACGCGCTGCGGGGGTCGCCGGCCCGGAGCATGGCCACCGCCGCGGCCTGTGCTCCGGCCGGCAGCGCCGCCTGCATCTGGGCAACCGTGGGGAGCGCCAGCAGATCAAGACGGTACCGCGTGCCGCAGACGATGCACTGGAGATGGTCCGGCGCCTTCGCCAGCGGCAGGACCGGGACCAGGAGGAACGTCAGCCAGCGCCGGCCGGTGAGCCGTCGGTACGCGCGGTCGCCGCCACAGCGCTCGCAGTGACAACTGCCATGCCCGGTGGTCGAGAAGAAAAACCGCTGTTCGACGATGGCGCGCAAACCCGACTTCCCTCCAGCCCCTCCCGCGGGCAATCATGCCGTTCAGCGGCAACACAGAGCCAGCAGATCATCACATGACCTGGCATGATCAATGGGAAAGTGAGGCATAACTTTACTTAATTCCGAGTAATTCCGACGGGTAGATCGTAACCGCTCGGACGGCTCAGGATGACCCAGACCTTCCCGACGGCGGGATTAACCGGGATTAAGACGCCGGGATTAACCGGGATTAGCTAGTCGCGCCGCATGACCGGCGGCCAGCCGCAGAACCCAGCCGCAGAACCAGCCAGCCGCAGAACCCGGTCAGTCGTAGAAGCCAAGGCGGCGCAGCTGCTTCGGATCCCGCTGCCAGTCCTTGGCGATCTTGATCCGCAGGTCCAGGTAGACCCGAGTACCCAGGAGCGCCTCGATCTGGCGCCGGGCCCGTGACCCGACCTCCTTGAGCCGGGCTCCTTTCGCGCCGATCACTATCGCCTTCTGGCTCTGCCGCTCCACGTACATGATCGCGTGCACGTCGATCAGGTCACCGCGGCCTTCCCTGGGTGCCATCTCGTCCACCACGACCGCGATCGAGTGCGGGAGTTCGTCGCGCACGCCCTCCAGGATCGCCTCCCGGATCAGCTCAGCGACCAGCCGCTGCTCAGGCTCGTCGGTCTCCTCCCCGTCCGGATACAGCGGGCTACCCTCGGGCAGCCGGGAGACCAGCACATCGGCGAGCACGTCAAGCTGGAAACCCGATACCGCGGATACCGGCACCACGTCCGCCCACTCGCCAAGCTGGCCCACGGCGGCGAGCTGCGCGGCAATCTGCTGATGCGATGCCTGGTCCGTCTTGGTGACAACGGCCACCACCGGCGCCTTGGTTATCGCGGCAAGCTCGCCCGCCAGATACTTGTCGCCAGGCCCGATCCGCTCCGTCGCGGGCAGGCAGAACCCGATGACGTCCACCTCGGCCAGCGTCGCGCGCACCAGGCTGTCCAGGCGCTCGCCTAGCAGCGTGCGCGGCCGGTGCAGCCCCGGCGTGTCGACGATGATCAGCTGGGCATCCGGCCGGTGCACGATCCCGCGGATCGCCCGGCGGGTCGTCTGCGGCCGACTGCTGGTGATCGCCACCTTGGCGCCGACGAGCGCGTTCATCAGGGTGGACTTACCGACGTTCGGCCGGCCGGCGAAGCAGGCAAAGCCGGCTCTGAACGCGGCCGGCCCTGGCCCTGGCAAGCGCTCGTGCGACGGTGTCTGCGGCGATCCCACCTCGCGATTGTCTCCTACCGGGGCGTCCCCGCCTAACTCGCTCCGGCCGCAGTGTCGCCGCGGCGGCCCGGCAGCGGCACCACGAGGACAGCCAGCGCCAGGCCCACGAGCACCGCGCCGGCCGCGGCGGCGGGCGTCAGCCGCTCGCCCAGAACGATGAGCGCGAGCAACGTGGCCACGACCGGCTCGGCGAGCCCCAGGGTGACGGCCACCGGAGCCGGCACGCTGCGCAGCCCGCGCCCGTACAGGAGGTAGGCGACCGCGGTGGTGACCACGCCCAGGTAACCGGCGACGGCCAGCCCACGTGCGGTCAGCAGCCAGCCAGGGGCCCCGGCCAGCAGCACCGGGGCGAGCAGCACCGCCGCGCCGCCGAACAGGGCGCCCATCACCGCGCGCTCCCCGATGCCAGCACTGATCAGCCGCGCGGCGGAGACCACGTAGACCGCGTAACACAGCCCGGCAGTCACCGCCAGGCCCACGCCAGGCAGGTTGACGCCGGCCGCGCTGCCGCTGGTGACGAGCACTGCGCAGCCGGTGACCGCGCCGACCGTGGCCGCCATCCACCGCCGGCTCAGCGGCGGTCCGCCAGTGAGCCGGCTGATCAGGCCGGTCAGCACAGGCGCGCTGCCGATCGCCACGACAGTGCCGATAGCAACGCCGGTCAGCCGCACTGCCGAGAAGAAGGCCAGCTGATAGCCGCCAACGCTGACGGCGGCGAGGACGAGGCCAGCCCGGCGAGTCCCGCGCACGGTGCACAGCGCTCTCAGCTCACCGCGCGGCCCGCGAGCGCCGACCGCCAGCGCCAGCAGGAGCGATCCGCCGATCACGATACGCGCGGCACCAACGGATACCGGGCTCGCCGCGCCCGGCGCGAAATGTGCCGCGGTCCCGGTGCTGCCCCACGCCGCGGCGCCGAGCAGGACGGCGAAGGCCCCGCCCGCGCGGGCGGGCTTGCTCAGGGCCGCAGCGCCGCGCGCAGCGTGCCGTCCGGCGCCACGTGGAACACGACAGCATCCGGGCCCAGGTCGCGAACCGCGGCAAGGTCACGCGGGTCAGGACCGGCAGATTCGGTGATCAGCGCGGCCGCTTCCAGGCGGCCTGCCCCGCTCGACACCGCCATCGCGACGGCCAGCTGCAGCGCGGACAGGCGCAGCGAAGGGAGGAACACGGCAGCGGCGGCGTAGGTCCGGCCGGTCTCATCGCGGACGGCGGCGCCCTCGGCAGCCGTCACCCGCGCGCGAGCCGCGCGGGCTAGCGCGATGATCTTGAGGTCTTCCTGGCCGGGCTGGGCGCCGCCGGGCTGGGCCTTGCTCACCCGCCAGAGTCTAGTGTCCCGCCGACCCGACCATTGCCGGTCGGCGCGGCGCGCTCGACGGTCACCGTCCCGATCCGGTTGCGCCGTCCGGCCAGGCTCTCCGCGGTCAGCCGCAATCCCGCCACCGTCGCCACCGAGCCGGCGATCGGAACCTTCCCCAGCTGCTGGGCCAGCAGCCCGCCCACGGTCTCCACGTCTTCCGCCTCGATGGCGACGCCGAACAGCTCAGCAAGCTCCTCAACTGGCAGCCGCGCGGTCACCCGGGCACGGTCCTCGCCAAGCCACTCCACGGCGGGCTGTTCCTTGTCGTACTCGTCGGCGATTTCCCCGACGATCTCTTCGAGGATGTCCTCGATCGTGACCAGCCCCGCTGTGCCGCCGTACTCGTCGATCACGATGGCCAGGTGAATCTGGCGCCCCTGCATCTCCCTGAGCAGCTCGTCGATCGGCTTGCTCTCCGGCACGAAGGTCGCGGGCCGCATGATCGAGGAAACCTTCTCGACCGACTCCCCTTCACGGTGCTCGTGACTACGCGTGACGATGTCCTTCAGGTAGGCGATGCCGACGACATCGTCCAGGTTCTCTCCCACCACCGGAATCCGGGAAAATCCGCTGCGCAGGGCGAGCGACAGCGCCTGCCGCAGTGTTTTGTCGCGCTCCACGAAGACCATGTCGGTACGAGGCACCATAACCTCCCTGACGATGGTGTCGCCGAGCTCGAATACCGAGTGGATCATCGCCCGTTCATCCGGCTGAATGATCCGGCGCTGCTCCAGCAAGTCGACGAGCCCGCGCAGGTCCTCCTCGGACCCCGACGGCCCATCCCGCGACCCGCTGGTGCGGCCGAATAGCCCGCCGGCCGCGAGCAGCAGCCCGGGGAGCGGGCCGAGCAGCCGGACCACGGGCCGTAGCACGGCCGACGCGGCGCTGGCCACCCGCACCGGATTACGCCGTCCGATGGCGCGGGGCACGATTCCGGCCACGACGTAAATCAAGATGGTCATGCCGACGGCCGTCACGGCGAAGGCGCGCCAGCCGGGCCCGATCCAGTGCAGCAGCACCACGGTCACCAGCACGGTCGCGGTTACCTCGGCCGCCACCCTGGCCAGCAGCAGGACAAACAGGTAACGCGGCACCTCGGCGAGCACAGCCTGCAGCGGCGTCCTGGCAGCTCCGCCCGCCCGGGCTAGTTCCTTCGCCCCAGCCCGGGACACCCGCACCAGCGCGTCCGCCGCGCCGGCGCACCAGCCCGCGAGCAGCGTGAGCGCTAGTGCCGCCGCGAGCAGCCAGCCCATCGTGACCTCACCCTGGTCCTTCCGGCCCGTCCAGATCGCCATCGGTAGCGCGCTCGGAACTCCATGATGCGAGCAGCCGGTCCTGCAGGCCGAACATCGTCGCATGCTCGTCGGGCTCGGCGTGGTCATATCCGAGCAGGTGCAAGATGCCGTGCGTGCACAGCAGATCAAGCTCGTCAGTCAGCAGGTGACCTGCCTGGGCCGCCTGCTCGGTCGCGACCTGCGGGCACAGGACCACGTCGCCGAGCAAACCAGGGATCTCGGCCGGGTCGGCGGCGCCGCCATGCTCGGTATTGCTGCCGCCCGGCGGCGGCAGCCGTAGCTCGTCCATGGGAAACGCCAGCACATCCGTGGGACCCGGTTCGCCCATCCAGCGCTGGTGCAGGTCAGCCATCGAAGCCGGATCGACCAGCAGGATCGACAGCTCGGCCAGCGGGTGCACGTGCAGCTCGTCAAGGACGTGCCTGGCCAGCGCAGCCAGCTCGGGCTCGTTCACCTCCGTACCCGACTCGTTGGCGATCTCGACGCTCACGCCCGCCTCATCCGCTGTCCGGCTCTCAGCGGGACCGGTTGTCCGGCCTGCGGGACCGGCTGCCCGCCACCCGCTGGCCCTGCACCTGGGTCGCCTGGCGCCCCTCGTACCGCTCGTAAGCGTCCACGATGTCGGCGACCAGCTTATGGCGCACCACGTCATGGCTGGTGAGCCTGGAAAAGTAGACATCCTCGACACCAGTCAGGATGTCCTGCACGAGGCGCAGGCCGCTCAGCTGGCCGGACGGCAGGTCAACCTGCGTCACGTCGCCTGTCACCACGATCCGCGACCCGAAGCCGAGCCTCGTCAGGAACATCTTCATCTGCTCGGGCGAGGTGTTCTGGGCCTCGTCGAGGATGATGAAGGAGTCGTTCAGGGTGCGCCCGCGCATGTACGCCAATGGCGCGATCTCAATGGTCCCCGCCGCGGTCAGCCGCGGGATCGTGTCCGCGTCCAGCATGTCGTGGAGCGCGTCATAGAGCGGCCGGAGATACGGATCGATCTTCTCGTACAGCGTTCCTGGCAGGAAGCCGAGCCGCTCGCCTGCCTCCACGGCCGGCCGGGTCAGGATGATCCGGCGGACCTCCTTGGCCTGCAGCGCCTTGACCGCCTTCGCCATGGCCAGATATGTCTTGCCGGTTCCCGCAGGCCCGATGGAGAAGACGATCGTGTGCTTGTCGATGGCGTCGACATAGCGCTTCTGGTTCAGCGTCTTCGGCCGGATCGTCCGGCCGCGGGCGGACAGGATGTCGAGGGTCAGCACGTCGGCGGGCCGGACGCGGCTCTTTCTCCGGAGCATGGCCACGGTCCGCTCGACCGCGTCCGGGGTCAGCTCCGCGCCGCTGGCCACCAGCTGCGTCAGCTCCTCAAAGAGCCGCCCGACAAGCGCGGTCTCCTCCGGGGTGCCGGTCGCGGTGATCTCGTTTCCGCGGACGTGGATATCCGCCTCGAAGGCATTCTCGACGACCGCAAGCAGTTCGTCCCTGGAACCGAGCAAGCTGACCATCGAGTGGTCGTCCGGGATCACCATCTTGACTCTGGTGTGGCCATCCGGCGCCGCTGCGCCGCCGCCACTATCGCCGGGGTTGTCTGTCAATGGACCTTCCCCGCCAGGGCGCGTGCCTTCATCGTCGCCATGTTACTCGCCGCCCCCATCCGGGCCTTCCGGCGCGCCCGCCGCAGGGATGTCACCGGTGGCGATGTCGCAGAAATTCGCACTCCGTCACGCAGCCTTCTTAACTTGTTACCTGCCTAGCCGACCGCCGACATATATGGTTGCACTACTGCGAACCCTCGGCGCACCACCCCTCTGGTGCACGGCGCGGCCGTTACGGCTGCCCGTGTCCTCGGTGCGTTGCCCGCGGCTGTCGCGGAGTTGCTGGATAAGCATGGATGGGCGTGGGGGCAGTGCGATCGTTGAGGCGGGCCGGCACATGTAGTTCCGCCGGGAAGACTCGGCATGACGACGAGTGAACCCAGCGGCATGGCCGCGCGTCCAATGCACGTGACCGAAACCCTAGTGGCGGAGACGGCACTGGGCTCGGTACCGGCCGACTGGGATGCCGACCGGGCAGTGACCGCGCTTTACAGCACGCATTACCGCTCCCTGGTGCGCCTAGCGGCACTGCTGGTGCGCGATGTCGCAACAGCGGAGGAAGTAGTGCAGGATTCGTTCGTCGCCATGCATGGTGGCTGGCGCCGACTTAGGGACAGCGAAAAAGCGCTGTCCTATCTGCGCCAATCGGTGGTGAACAGGTCACGTTCCGTGCTCAGGCATCGTGTCGTCGTTGACCGGAACGCGCCCAAACCTCCGCCCGATATGCCTAGTGCCGAGCATGGGGCAATTGTCCAGCTGGAACGCTCAGCAGTCGTCGCCGCGCTGCGCACCCTGCCGCCGCGCCAGCGTGAGGCGCTCGTGCTGCGGTACTACGGTGACCTGTCGGAGGCGCAGATCGCCGCCGCGATGGGGATCAGCAAGGGTGCCGTCAAGAGCCATACCGCCAGAGCCATGGCAGCGCTGCGCAGCGTGCTGGAGCGTGAGGCGTGATGCAGCGCGAGCGTGACTTCGACGACATCCTGCGCCGGGTCCTGCGCACAGCCACGGATTCCATCGAGCCCTCCGGCGATGGCCTGGAGCGCATTCGCGCCCGGCTTACTACGCCCCGTCCGCTGCCGGCTGCGTGGCTGATGGCCGGTTATAGCGACGTGGCGCTGCCCGCACTGGTCCGCCTGTGCTCGGCGGTGATCAGCCTGCGGGGGTGGCGCGGCCCCGGCGCGGCTAGCCGGTCTGCCCAGAGCAGCTTCGCGGCGCACTCCCGGCAGCCAGGCGGGTTCCGCGGGCCAGGCTGGTGGCTCCGCGGCCGGCTCGCACTAGGAAGCGGCTCGCACCGCTACGGATGGCTGCGTCCGGCCGCGGTGGCCGCAGCGATCGTCGTCGCGGTGGCAGGCGGTTACGCCCTCACCCAGCTGCAGCGGACGATCTCCAGTACCGGGGCCGAAATCCTGCAGCTTGCCCCTGGCAAGACGCACCCGAGCGGTGGCTCAGCCGACAGCTCCGCGGCCAGCAGGGTGCCAGGACCGTCTGGTACGCCGAGCGCCACGCCCGCGCCAAGCAGTGCGGCTCCGTCGCCATCGGCAACCTGTTCGCCGGGATCAACGCCACGCCTTGGCTCCCACCCCGCGGCCACGACGACACCTAGCTCATCGCCGACGCCCACCCCAACGCCGTCCCCGTCATCGTCGTCGTCGCCGTCGCAGACCCCGTCTGGCACGCCGACGTCGACGCCCAGCTCGACGGGGGGCTCGACCGAGGACCCGGCGGCCACGTTGGCCGCCGCATCCGCCGAACTGGTGCGCCCCGCGGAGCACACAGCTCCGGCAGCGAGCCCGCGCTCGACCACGAAGTCAAGCCCGCCGATCGAGCCGTGCGGATCCGGGAATTCCACCGGGAGTCCGGGCTAGCAGGCCAGGGCGAACGGGCGGGCGGGCGGGGCCGCCGGGCCGCACGCGTCCCAGCGCGGGTAAGCGCGGGTACCTGAGCCAGCGGCCGCTAGTCCCAGCGCCCGCAGCCGGCCAGCAGGATGGCGGTGGCGACGGCACCCGCCGTTGAGGTCCGCAGAATCGTCGGCCCGGCGCGGGCGGTTACCGCGCCCGCATCGGCCAGCTCCGTCGATTCCGTCGCGCTCACGCCACCTTCCGGCCCGACGATCACGACAATGTCGCCCCGGGCAGGCAGCGGCAGCCGCTGCAGCGCCGTGGGGGCCTCCGGATCCAGGATGATGGCCAGGCCCGCGGCGCGGGCCAGGCCGGCTACCTCGGGCAGCGCGGCCGGCCCGGTTACTTCGGGGAACCGGCGGCGACGCGACTGCTTGGCCGCTTCACGCGCGGCACGCCGCCAGCGCTCCAGCGCTCGCGCCGCGCGGTCAGCCCGCCACTGGGCCACGCAGCGCTCGGCTTGCCAGGGCACCACGACATCAGCCCCGACCTCGGTCATGAGCTCGACCGCCAGTTCGGCCCGATCACCTTTGGGTATGGCCTGCACGATCACGATCCTCGGCTCGGGCGGCGGCTCGTCATGCCTGGCCAGCACCCTGAGCTCGACGACGCCCGCCGTCACGGTGGTGACCACGCACTCGGCGACAGCCCCGGCGCCGTCCGACACATCCGCCCGCTCGCCAGCCGACAGCCGACGCACCGTCGCGGCGTGCCTGCCCTCCGGGCCGGCCAGCACGATCGACTCACGCTGCAGCTGTGCGCTGGCAGCGACGAAAACCGGCGGTCTCAGGGCTGCTCGTCCCTCCAGGCCAATAGCTGACACCCCGCTGCTGTCCCGGCAATAGAGCGCCATCCGCACCGATGCGCCATCGCATCCATTGGTAGCCTCTTGCCCGTAGCTGGGATCATGAAGACGGCGAGGTCGGTACCCGCGGCGCGCGGTCAGCGGCCGTTGAAAGCGTCACGCAGCCGGGAGAAGAACCCCTGCTGGCCCGGTGCGAACTTGCCAGGCGGCGACTCCTCACCGCGGAGCCTGGCCAGATCCCTGAGCAGGTTCTCCTGCTCGGGTTCCAGCCGGGTGGGTGTCTCCACGGTTACATGTATCAGCAGATCACCGCGGCCCGCCCCGTTCAGATGCGCCGACCCCTGGTTGTAGAGCGGGATGGCCTGACCGGACTGGGTCCCGGGCCTGATGTCCACGTCGGCCGGCCCATCCAGGGTCTCGACCTGCAGCGTCGTGCCAAGTGCCGCGGCCACCATCGGGATCGTCACCGTGCAATGCAGGTCATCACCCTGGCGCTCGAATATCGGATGCGGCCGCTGCACGATCTCGAGGAACAGGTCTCCGGCCGGGCCGCCGCCGGGCCCGGTCTCGCCTTCCCCGGCGAGCTGGATATGGGTACCGTCCTCGACCCCGGCCGGGATCCGCACCTTGATGGTGCGCCTGGTCCTGACCCTGCCGTCGGCGTCGCACTCCGGGCATGGCCGCCGGATGACAGTACCGAATCCGCCGCATCCGGGGCACGGGCGGGACGCCATCACCTGGCCGAGGAACGAGCGGGTCACCTGGCTGACCTCGCCGCGCCCGCCACAGATGTCGCAGGTCTCCGGGTGAGTGCCCGGCGCGGTGCCCTCGCCCGAGCAGGTCGGGCAGACAACCGCCGTGTCGACTGCAAGCTCCCTGGTCGAGCCGAACGCGCACTCCGACAGGTCAAGCTCGACCCGGATCGTCGCGTTGCGACCACGACGTGCCCTGCTACGCGGCCCGCGAGTGCCCGCTCCCCCGCCGAAGAACGCGTCCATGATGTCGCTGAACGGGAACCCCGCCGCGAACCCGCCAGGACCTGCGCCGCCGGCCGGAGCGAACGGGTCGGCGCCCAGGTCATACATCTGCCGCTTGCCCGGATCGGAGAGCACCTCATAAGCCTGGGTGATCTCCTTGAACCGCTCCTGGGTCTGCGGATCCGGGTTGACATCCGGATGCAGCTCGCGAGCGAGCCGCCGGTAGGCCTTCTTTATCTCATCCGCGTCGGCGTCGTGCCGGACACCGAGCACGGCATAGTAATCGTTCGCCACCCGCACCCCTACGACTCCGCCAGGATCTGGCCAACGTACCGTGCCACCGCGCGCACCGCTCCCATCGCTGTCGGATAGTCCATTCGTGTCGGTCCCAGCACTCCGAGCTTGGCCAGGGCCTGATCTCCGGCCCCATATCCGGCTGCCACCAGCGAGGTGCTCTGCAGGCCCTGCACGTCGTTCTCAGCGCCAATCCGGATGGTCAGCGAGGCCTGATCGCCTGACTCGCCCAGCAGCCGCATTAGCACCACCTGCTCTTCCAGCGCCTCAAGGACCTCGTGCAGCCCCTGGGCGAAGTCCGCCTGAGTGAGATTGGCGGCACCGCCTACCACGACCCGTTCCTCATGCCGCTCCGCCAGGCTCTCCAGGATCACCGAGAACACAGCGGCAGCGTTCGCGCGGTCATCGGGAGCGACCCGCTCGGGCAGCTCCGCGACGACCGACGCTACCTCGGTCAGCCTGCGCCCGTCGAGGCAGGCGTTGAGCACGGCCCGCAGCTGCAGGATCGACTCGTCGTCGACCTGCCCGGGCAGGTCCACCATCCGCTGGTGTACCCGGCCGGTGTCGGTGATCAGGACGAGCAGCAGCCGCCGGTCAGCGACCGGCACAAGCTCGATGTGGCGCACTGCCGACCTGCTGAGCGATGGGTACTGGACCACCGCCACCTGACGGGTCAGCTGGGCCAGCAGCCGGACGGTCCGCATCACCACGTCGTCCAGGTCGTAGGCGCGGGCCAGGAAGGTCTCAATAGCCCGGCGCTCGGCCGCCGAGAACGGCTTCACCTCCGACAGCCGGTCGACGAAGAGCCGGTAGCCCTTGTCTGTGGGCACCCGGCCCGCGCTGGTGTGCGGCTGGACGATGAAGCCCTGCTCCTCAAGCACGGCCATATCATTGCGGATCGTTGCCGGGGAAACATCCAGATTGTGCCGGTCTACCAGCGATTTCGAACCAACCGGCTCATTGGTAGACACGTAGTCCTCGACGATGGCACGCAGCACCGCGAGCTTCCTGTCGTCGAGCACGCATCCACCTCCCTGGCACTCCTGTCTCCCGAGTGCCAAGTCTATGGCCGGAAGGATACTCGACCCGCCCTGGCGTGCCGAAGGAGTTCCTCCCGGCGGCCGCACCGGCTAGCGTGGATCGAGATGGGCACAGACAACGCAGGGACCGCATCTGCCGGCCACCAGGGAACCGCATGGCAGGACAACGCGGGCCCCGCATGGCAGGACTGGCAGCCCGCAGGCCAGCAAGAATGGCAGCCCGCAGGCCAGCAAGACGCGCAGTCCGCAGACCGATCCGACGGCCGCCGATGGCGCGCTGATCCTGAACCCGCAGGCGACGAGCGCTGGGCCATGCTGAGCTACCTTGGCGTGCCCTTCCTGAGCTTCCTCATACCGCTGGCCATCCGGCTGACCAAGGGTCGCCGGTCCAGTTTCGTTCGTGACCAGGCCACCCAGGCGCTTAACCTCTCGGTCACCAGCCTCCTCTATGCCGTCTGCGCACTGCTCCTCGGCGGGATTCTGGCGGTGGACAGCCTCAGCGTCGCGCTGCTGATCGCGGTGCCGGTGGCTGCGGCTCTGTGGATAGCCATGCTCAGCTACGTGGTCCGTGCCGCCGCTGCGGCGAGCCGCGGCTGGTATTTCCAGATCCCGGCCTGGATCTGCGCGACCATCTGGCGGTAGCAGGCCGGTGACCACCCGCTCCGGCCGCGTTCAGCAGCCCGGGTTGTCGGCTCACTCCGTGATATCGCGGATCAGCGCGTCAGCGAGCAGCCTGCCCTTCGGGGTCAGCACGAGGCACCCGGCGGCATGCGGGGCGCGCTCGGCGAGCCCGTCCGTCACCGCGGCCGCCGCGGCGGCACGCCCGGCGGGTCCAAGCTCGTCCAGGGGGCAGCCCGACGCCAGCCTGGCGAGCAGCATGATCCGCTCGGTCCGGCGCTCGCCGACGGTCAGGATCTCGCGCGCCTGGCCCGGGCTGGTGCCCGCGGCGAGGCGCGCCGCGTAGGCGGCCGGATGCCTGACGTTCCACCAGCGGACCCCGCCGACGTGGCTATGCGCGCCCGGGCCGACGCCCCACCAGTCACCGCCGGTCCAGTAGAGCAGGTTGTGCCGGCATCTCGCGTTCGGGCCAGCCGCCCAGTTGGAGATCTCGTACCAGCTCAGGCCCGCCGCGGCCAGCAGGTCGTCGGCGGCTAGGTACCGGTCGGCCAGCACGTCGTCGTCCGGAGCGGCGAGCTCGCCCCTGCCGATCCGCCTGGCCATCCTGGTGCCCTCTTCGACGATGAGCGAATACGCGGAGATGTGATCAGGCCCGGCCGAAAGCGCGCTTTCCAGCGACCGGTACCAGTCCTTGTCGCTCTCCCCGGGAGTGCCGTAGATCAGGTCCAGGCTGACGTGCTCGAAGCCGGCCGCCCGCGCCCACCCGACGCACTTCTCCGGGCGTCCCGGCCGATGGGCGCGGTCCAGGGCGGCCAGCACATGCGGGACAGAGCTCTGCATGCCCAGCGAGAGCCGGGTGAAGCCGCTGGACCGCAGCTGCGCGAGGGACACCTCGTCAACCGTCTCCGGGTTGGCCTCCGTGGTTACCTCCGCGTCCGGCGCCAGGCCGAACTCCTCGTCCACCGCGCTCAGGATCGCGCCGAGCTGGGCAGACGGCAGCAGCGTCGGCGTGCCGCCGCCGAAGAAGACCGTGCTGACCTGCGCAGCGGCCGGCCCGAGTACGCGCCGGGCGAGCCGGATCTCCGCGATGGCCAGGCCCGCGTAGCTCTCTCTCGATGCGCCCGGGCCAAGCTCGGTGGCGGTGTAGGTATTGAAGTCGCAGTAACCGCACCTGGTCACGCAGAACGGCACGTGCACGTAGATGCCGAACGGCCGGTCGCCGAGGGTGGCGGTCGCCAGGGGCGGCAGCGCGCCGTCGGCGGGCACGGGCTCGCCGCCGCGAAGCTGTCCAGCCACCGTCAGCCCGGCCCCCGCCTGCGGTCTGGTCCCTGCTCGGTGGAGAGGGCTGCGACAAAAGCCTCCTGGGGCACTTCCACGCGCCCGATGGTCTTCATCCGGCGCTTGCCCTCCTTCTGCTTCTCCAGCAGCTTGCGCTTGCGGGTGATATCGCCCCCGTAACATTTCGCGAGGACATCCTTGCGCATCGCGCGGATGTTCTCGCGGGCGATGATGCGCGAGCCGATCGCCGCCTGGATCGGCACCTCGAACTGCTGCCGGGGGATCAGTTCCTTGAGCCTGGCGGTCATGCCCACGCCGTACTCGCGGGATTTGCCCGAATGCACGATCTGGCTGAACGCGTCCACCGGCTGGCCCTGCAGCAGGATGTCGACCTTCACCAGGTCGGCTTCCTGCTCGCCGGCGCGCTCGTAGTCGAGCGACGCGTAGCCGCGGGTGCGGGACTTCAGCTGGTCGAAGAAGTCGAAGATGATCTCCCCGAGCGGCATCGTGTAGCGGATCTCCACCCGGTCCGCGGACAGGTACTCCATGCCGAGCAGTACCCCGCGCCTGCTCTGGCACAGCTCCATGATCGTGCCGATGTAATCGCTAGGGGCCAGCACCGTCGCGCGGACCACCGGCTCGAAGATGCTGGCGACCTTGCCATCGGGGAATTCACTGGGATTTGTAACGATAAGCTCGGCGCCCGTCTCCATCACCACGCGGTAGACGACGTTGGGCGCGGTCGAGATCAGGGACAGGCCGAACTCCCGCTCCAGCCGCTCGCGGACGATCTCCATATGCAGCAGTCCGAGGAAGCCGCACCGGAAGCCGAAGCCGAGCGCCAGCGAGGTTTCCGGCTCGTAGATGAGGGCTGCATCGTTAAGGCTGAGCTTGTCCAGCGCGTCGCGCAGTTCCGGATAGTCGTCGCCGTCCATCGGGTACAGGCCGGAGAAGACCATCGGCCGCGGGTTGGCGTACCCGGCCAGCGGCTCGGCGGCCGGCCGGGCAGCGCTCGTCACGGTGTCGCCGACTCGCGCCTGGCGAACATCCTTCACCCCGGTGATCAAGTATCCGACCTCGCCGGCCGCGAGGCCATCGGTCGGCACGGGTTCCGGGGATATCACCCCGACCTCCAGGGTCTCGTGCGCGGACTTGGTGGACATCATCAGGCTTTTCTCGCGCCGCGACAGCACGCCGTCGATGACCCGGACATACGTGACGACGCCGCGGTAGGTGTCATAAACCGAATCGAAGATCAGCGCCCTGGCCGGGGCGCCGAGGTCGCCGTGCGGGGCCGGGACCTGCTCGACGATCGCGTTCAGCAGGTCGGCGACGCCCTCGCCGGTCTTGGCGGACACCTGGAGCACGTCCGAGACCGGGCAGCCGATGATATTGGCGATCTCAGCCGCGTATTTCTCCGGCTGCGCGGCCGGCAGATCGATCTTGTTCAGGACTGGGATCAGGTGCAGGTCGGCCTCGATCGCGAGGTACAGATTGGCGAGGGTCTGCGCCTCGATGCCCTGCGCGGCGTCGACCAGCAGGACTGCGCCCTCACAGGCCGCCAGCGATCTGGACACCTCATAGGAGAAATCGACGTGGCCCGGCGTATCGATCAGGTTCAGCACATACTGGTTGCCGTCCGCCGCCGTCCAGGGCAGCCGGACGGCCTGGCTCTTGATCGTGATGCCGCGCTCGCGCTCGATGTCCATCCGGTCCAGGTACTGGGCCCGCATCTGGCGGTCGGTCACCACGCCGGTGAACTGGAGCATCCGGTCCGCGAGCGTGGACTTGCCGTGATCGATGTGCGCGATGATGCAGAAGTTCCGGATCACCGCCTGATCGGTCCGGGTCGGCTCGGGCAATGGTGGCACAGGCATCCGCCAGGTTGAGAGTAAGTAAGGTCGGCTTCGCGATCGCCGTCTATGGTCGCATGCCCGGGCCAGTGCCCAGGCCAGCCGGGCTTGGGTGGCCGCGGCCGGGGCCCCGCCGGAGCCGCGCGCCGGTCCGCGTTTGAGCAGATGCGGCTGACTCGGATAGGCTGCATGTTCGCGCGCCAACACGCGGGCACCGGGTCGGCACAACCCAGCCCGCCCGTGTGCGGCAGCAACCTAACCCTGACGAGCAATTCTAGCGAGGCTCTCGCGTGGCAAACATTAAGTCCCAGATCAAGCGCAACAAGCAGAACGAGAAGGCGCGCCAGCGCAACAAGTCGGTGAAGTCAGCCCTGAAGACCTCGGTCCGCCAGTTCCGCGAGGCGGCTGACGCGGGCCAGGTTGATGAGGCGACGAGCGCGATGCGCGCGGCCTTTGTCAAGCTCGACAAGGCCGCCAGCAAGGGCGTGATCCACAAGAATCAGGCCGCTAACCGCAAGTCCGCGATCGCGAAGCGCGCCGAGCAGCTGACGCACAGCTGAGCCCCGAGCCGGGCCAGCGGCCCCTCGCGGCCAGGCTTGCGTCACGGGCCGGGCGCACGTCACGGCCAGCCGCACGTCACGGTCAGGCTCGCGTCCGGCAGGCGGCGATGGTCTGGATCGCCAGCTCCAGCGCGTAGCCCGGGCTTGCGCTCTCCCCCTTTACCTGCGCGTCAGCCACCACGGCCGCGTGATGCGCCCGTGTGACGCCCTCCGGCGTCCAGCCCCTGAGCTGCTGGCGGACCCGGTCGATCTTCCATGGCGGCATGCCCAGTTCCCCAGCCAGCGCCTCGGCGGACTTGCCCCGTGGCGCGCTGCCCACCCGGCCGAGCGCCCGGACGCCCTGCGCCAGCGCGCTGCTGATCAGCACCGGTGACACGCCAGTAGCCAGCGCCCAGCGCAACTGCTCAAGCGCGTCAGCCAGCTTGCCCTCGACGGCGCGATCGGCGACCGTGAAACCGGTCGCCTCCGCCCTGCCCCGGTAGTACCTGGCCACGACCGGCTGGCTGATCACTCCGGTCGTGTCCGCCGCGAGCTGGCTGCATGCGGCCGATAGCTCGCGAAGATCGTTTCCCACCGCATCGAGCAGCGACCGCAGGCCCGACTCGTCCGCTGATCGCCCGGCCCGGCCGAACTCCCCGCGGAGGAAGTCGAGCCGTTCGCCGAAGCGCTTCACCGTCGGGCAGTTGATCTTCCTGGCGCCCTCCTTGACCAGGCTCGCCAGCAGTGGCTTCCCCTTGGCGCCCCCGTTATGCGTGAGCACGAGGACCACGTCCGCCGGGGCCGCTGCCGTCAGCCTGACCAGTTCTGCCGCAACCGGACTGCTGGTGTCTTGTATCGACCGGACGACGACGACGCTGCCGCCGCCGAACAGGGACGGGGCGGTCAGGCTGGACAGGTCGCCGGGCCGCAGGTCCGCGGCCCGTGTGTCGTGGATCTCGCCTGCGATGACCGCCGCCACCGCCGCGTCCCGCGCATCGTCCGCACTGGTCGCGGGCGCCGCGTCCCGCGCATCGTCCGCACTGCGGCCAGCGCCGCCGCCCGTCGCGCCGCCGGCTGTCGCGCCGCCGGCTGTCGCGCCGCCGCCCGTCGCGCCGCCGCCCGTCACGCCTGTGCCAGCCCACCCGTCGGCCGTCTCGCCCGCTGCCACGACCTGCAAGCCGACCGCCGAGATAACACGGTGGACAGCGCGCTCAACGAGCAACTCTTCTTCTCCGACGATCAGCGTGACTGGCGGCGCCGCGGCCGGGCCCGGGCCGCCCTGGGCACGGGAGTCAGCTGACTGCATGCACGCAGCATGCCACGAAATCCGGGGTACCGGGCCGCTAGGCCAGACCGGCACGGACGCACCTGCGGCCGCCAGGCGGCGGCGCGGAACCTGGCCCGCCGGGCGCGGGACTCTCGCCCGTTCGTCGCGGGATCTAGCCGTTGGGGCCGGGAGCTAGCTCCCGGGTCGCGGGACCTAGCCCGTTACCGGCTCTCCGCCGCGCCATACGCGAAGCGGCTTGAGGCCGTAGGCCCAGCTAAAGGCACCCTCGTGATCAGCATCCCAGGCAACGATGTCGGCGTATCTGCCGCGCACCATCGCGCCCCGGTCCGGCGCTCGCAATGCGCGCGCGCCACCAAGAGTGGCCGCCCGGAGCGCCTCTGTCACGCTCATGCCGAAGTGCGCCACCGCGAGGGCGACGATCAGCGGCATCGAGGTGATCCCGTTCCCGCCCGGCGAGTGATCGGAGCCGAGAGCGACAGCGACGCCCTTGTCGAGCAGCGACCTGACCGGCGCGGTCCGCCCCGTCTCCAGCGCGGTCGCCGGGCACACCACCGCCGCCACACCGGCCCGGGCGAGCGCGGCCACGTCGTCGTCATCCGCCTCATGCAGCAGGTCGGCTGACGCACAGCCGAGCTCGGCCGCGAGGCGAACCGCCGCGTTGCTCAATTCCCCGCACGCATGCAGCCGGGGCAGCAGGCCAGCCGTACGGCCAGCGGCAAGTACCCAGCGAGCTTCCCGCTCGGTAAAGCGGCCGTCGTCGCAGTAGACATCCACACTGTCGGCGCCCGCCATGGCCGCGTCAGGGCACCAGGTACTGACAGCGTCCACGTAGTCGTGGCGTCGGCCGAAATATTCCGGCGGAACAGCGTGCGCCGCCAGGAATGTCACGTGCACGCGCGGCATTCCCGGCTCGTCCTGCAGTGACCTGAGCATCCGGACGTCCGCGAGTTCGCCGTCCCTGGTCAGGTGGTACCCGGTCTTCGCCTCGATCGTGGTGGTGCCGGTCAGCAGCCAGCCGCGCAGCCGCTCCCGCACGCCGTTGCAGAGCGTCCACGGGTCCGTGCCCCTGGTGACAGTCACGGTGGACGCCAGGCCGCCGCCCGCAGCGGCGATCTCGGTGGCCGATGAGCCGCCGGAGCGCATGGCGAGCTCCGCCCAGCGGTTGCCCGCATAGACGGGATGCGTGTGCGCGTCGATCAGGCCCGGCGTGACCAGTGCACCGTTGAGGTTCTCTACGTGGTCCACGTCGACGATGTCCTCGAGCACCCCGGGGATGCTTGCGGGTAGCTCAGCAGCAGGCCCGACCCAGGCAATGCGATCACCGTGCGCGACTATGGCGGCGTTGCTCCAGATCTCGGAGCCGGTCCACAGCCGACCGATGTTGGTCAGCAGACGGACTGTCATCGCCGCGCACCCGCACGGCCTGGGGCGCCACGGGCAACGATCCGGTTGGCCATGAGCGGTCACCTGCCACGACTCGTGCCTGATGGTGATACACCGGCAAAGACCCAGTGAAGCGGATAGCGAGCTGCACCACAAGATGGGAACTCTGCGGATGCGGCCACCAACATATCGGTTCAGTCACGGTATTGCACCAGAGGGCCGTGTACAGGGCCCTTCTGATGTGGTTTGCGACCGCCAATGGATACGCCCGAGCAGGCACGTTCCACGGCTGCCTGAACGGTCAGCCAGCGCAGACTCCCGCTGACGTGGCTGCCTGAACGCTCAGCCAGGCCGCCATTACCGGATCCCATGATGGCACCGATGATCTTCCTAGCCGATATTTCGCAATTTGCGGATAGCCTTTGTCACATATGAACCGGCCAGGCGTCAATGCGCGCCGCCGCCGGCGGCGGGTCACGATGGCCGCGGCCAGCCCCGGCCAGCCAGCCCCGGCCAGCCAGCCCCGGCCAGCCCCGGCCAGCCCGCGGGCTGATCTGTCAGCCCAGCGGCTGTGGCTCAGGCAGGCGCGTCAGCTCGGCGGCGAGCCCAGGCGGGACGCGCGCGGTCAGCTGGGTGCCGTACTGCCCGTGCTGGACCTCGAGCACCTCGCCCTCGGCATGCGCACGGGACAGCAGGTCGCCGCGGTCATAGGGAACCATCACCGTGACCTGGCGCTCTTGACGAGGCAACAGCCGCTCAACCTCGGCGAGCAGCTCGCTGATCCCGGTACCGGTGCGCGCGGAGACGACCACCGAGCCGCGCTCGGCGCGGCGGAGCCCCTCCAGGTCGATCGGGTCAGCCAGGTCCGCCTTGTTGACCACCACAAGCTCGGTCACGTCGCCGGCACCGATCTGGCCGAGCACGTCGCGGACGGCGGCCAGCTGGGCGCGCGGGTCGGCGTCCGAGCCGTCGACGACGTGCAGGATCAGGTCGGCGTCCGCGACCTCTTCCAGGGTCGAGGAGAAGGCGTCCACCAGCTGATGCGGCAGGTGGCGTACGAACCCGACCGTGTCCGTGAGCGTGAACGGCCAGCCGGACGGGGTCCGGGCCCGCCGGACCGCCGGGTCGAGCGTGGCGAACAGCGAGTCGTCGACCAGCACATCGGCGCCGCTCAGCCGGTTGAGCAGGCTTGACTTGCCAGCGTTGGTATAACCGGCGATGGCGACCGAGGGTACTGCACGCCGTCGGCGCTGGCCGCGCTGGACGCCTCGCCCCACGGACATTTCCGCGATTTCCCTGCGCAGCTTCGATATCCGCGCCCTGATCCGGCGCCGGTCGGTCTCGATCTTGGTCTCACCAGGCCCGCGGGTGCCGATGCCGCCGCCGCCTGCCACCCGGCCGCCTGCCTGCCTGGATAGCGACTCGCCCCAGCCGCGGAGCCTGGGCATCAGGTACTGAAGCTGGGCAAGCTCGACCTGCGACTTGCCCTCCTTGCTCCGGGCGTGCTGGGCAAAGATGTCCAGGATCAGCGCCGTCCGGTCGATGACCTTGACGCGCACGATCCCCTCAAGCCTGCGCAGCTGGCTGGCGGTCAGCTCGCCGTCGCAGATCACCGTGTCCGCGCCTGCTGAGGCGACAAGGTCAGCGAGTTCGGCTGCCTTGCCCGCGCCGACGTAGGTCGCGGCGTCGGGCCTGCCGCGGCGCTGGATGAGGCCGTCAAGTACCTCTGAGCCAGCGGTCTCGGCCAGCCGGGACAGCTCGCGCAGCGAGTTCTCCGCGCCAGCGAGCGTCCCCTCGGTCCAGACGCCCATGAGCACCACGCGCTCCAGCCGCAGCGCCCGGTACTCGACCTCGGTAACATCCTGGAGCTCGGTAGAAAGACCTGCCACCCGCCGCAGCGCGTGCCTGTCCTCCAGGTCCAGCTGGCCCGCATCCGGATCATGCTGGCTGCCGTCAAGCTCGTCGCCGCCATCGGCGGGGTGTACGTCATGCAGAGCAGTCATTTACCTACCTAAGTTCGGCGTCCAGTCGGACCGTCCGCGTTATCAGCCGCGGCGGGCCGCTCGGCAGTTGAGAAATCGATCGTGCCACGGGATGCTTGAAGACTTCACCTGGTTAACACCGCGGCAGCCCTCGTTGTGCCCGTTGCGGCCGGCAATGCGACGGCGGGTGATGACCGCGGGTGACCTGGCTGGCCTGGCCGCCCCGGCGGAGCTTTGACCCGCGGCGAGCAGGCCGTTAGCGTCGTCGTGACCGGCCGCGCCAGCAAGTCGGCCGTCAGCCGCTCGGGAGGAGCAGGAAGCGTGAAGGAAACTGAGGGTGTGGAGATCACCGGCAAGCCCGGCGACCGGTACGACGAGATCCTCACCCCGGAGGCGCTCGGCCTGGTAGCTGCGTTGCAGCGGGAACTCGGCGGCAGGCGCGCCGAGATTCTGGCGGCCAGGGCAGGCCGGCAGGATGAACTCTCGGCCGGCGCGATGCTGGACTTCCTTCCGGCGACGCGCGCGATCAGGGAGGACCGGTCCTGGCGGGTCGCCGCGCCCGCGCCTGGCCTGGTGGACCGGCGGGTCGAGATCACCGGGCCGACCGACAAGAAGATGACCATCAACGCCCTGAACTCGGGGGCCAAGGTGTGGCTCGCCGATTTCGAGGACGCGAATACCCCGCTATGGGACAACATGGTCACCGGCCAGCTCAACCTCAAGGACGCGCTGGACCGTAAGGTCGACTTCACCAGCGCTGACGGCAAGAGTTACCAGCTGAAGCCGGCTGCGGAGCTGGCCACGATCGTGGTGCGGCCGCGTGGCTGGCACCTGGACGAGAAGCACCTGCTGGTCGACGGGGAGCGGGTCTCCGGCAGCCTGTTCGACTTCGGGATGTACTTCGCCCATGGCGCCCGGCGCCAGCTCGAGGCGGGCAAGGGCCCGTACTTCTACCTGGCCAAGCTGGAGAGCCATCTGGAGGCGCGGCTCTGGAATGACGCCTTCAACCTGGCCCAGGACGCCCTCGGGGTGCCGCGCGGCACGATCAGGGCGACCGTGCTGATCGAGACGATCCCGGCCGCGTTCGAGATGGAGGAAATCCTCTATGAGCTCAGGGACCACAGCGCCGGGCTGAACGCGGGCCGCTGGGACTACCAGTTCAGCATCATCAAGAAGTTCCGGACCAGGGGCCGGGAGTTCCTGCTGCCCGAGCGGAACGCGGTGACCATGACCGCGCCGTTCATGCGCGCCTACACCGAGCTCCTGGTCAGCACCTGCCACCGGCGCGGCGCTCACGCTATGGGCGGGATGGCCGCGTTCATCCCGAGCAGGCGCGACCCCGAGGTTAACGTCACGGCGCTGGCCAAGGTCCGCGAGGACAAGGCCAGGGAGTCGCGCGATGGCTTCGACGGGTCCTGGGTTGCTCACCCTGACCTGGTCCCGCTCTGCCGCGAGGTCTTTGACGGCGTGCTCGGCGACGCGCCCAACCAGCTGGGCAAGCTCCGTGACGACGTGCACGTCACCGCGGCCGACCTGCTGGCCATCGACAAGACCCCCGGGGGGATCACCGAGGCCGGGCTGCGGAACAACGTCAGCGTGGGATTGCAGTACCTGGCCAACTGGCTGGAAGGCACCGGCGCCGTAGCTATCTTCAACCTGATGGAGGACGCGGCGACCGCGGAGATTTCCCGGTCGCAGATCTGGCAGTGGCTGCATAACGAGGTGACCCTGGCCGAAGGCCCGGAGGTCACCGCGGAGCTGGTCGAACGGATCATCGGCGAGGAGCTCGCCGCCATCAGGGAGCAGACCGGCGCGGCCTTCGACGCGGCCGGGTACGAGCAGGCCGTCGCGCTGTTCGAGGAGGTCGCGCTGGCCGACGACTACGCCGAGTTCCTGACCATCCCGGCCTACGAGCGGATGCCGTAAGGCCCCATCGTGACGACTTCCTGCTTTCCGCGATATGTGCCGGAAAACTCGTCACGATCACGGGAAACCCGCAGCGCGAAGGGAACGCTGAGGGTGGGAGGCCACAAGCTATGACCCGATTGCTGATCCCGCGGATGACCGAGATATGCGGGCCGGACGGCGTCGTCGCTGATCCGGTGCAGCTGCGCACCTACGAGTGCGACGGCCTGACGTCGCACCGCTGCAGCCCGGGCCTTGTGGTACTGCCGCAGACCGCCGGCCAGGTGGCCGCCATCGTGCGAGAGTGCGCGCGGGCCGGTGTTCCGTTCGTGGCACGCGGCTCAGGCACTGGCCTGTCCGGCGGGGCGCTGCCGCGCGCGGATGGCGTCCTGATCGTCACCTCCCGGATGCGCAGCATCATCATGATCGACGCCGCGAGCCGCCGGGCGATCGTTGAGCCGGGAGTCACCAATCTGGCCGTGAGCAAGGCCGCGGAACCGTTTGGCCTGTTCTATGCCCCTGACCCATCCAGCCAGGTGATCTGCTCGGTTGGCGGCAACGTCGCGGAGAACTCGGGCGGAGCCCATTGCCTGAAGCACGGCTTCACCGTGCATCACGTGACCGGCCTCGAGATCGTCACCCCGCAGGGCGAGCTGACCTGGCTGGGTGACGGCACCGGCGCGGCGCCCGGATATGACCTGGTCGGCGCGTTCACCGGGTCGGAAGGCACGCTCGGCATCGTCACCAAGATCGTCGTGAAGCTGACCAGGCTCCCTGAATCGGTGACCACGCTGCTGGCCGCGTTCCGGGCGATGGGAGCCGGCGGCAGCGCCGTCTCGGCCATCATCGGCGCGGGGATCCTGCCCGGCGCTATCGAGATGATGGATGCCCTGGCGATCGAGGCAGCCGAGGCAGCGGTGGCCTGCCGCTATCCCGAAGGGGCCGGCGCGGTCCTCATCGTCGAGCTGGACGGGCCCGAGTCCGACGTGGCCGCCGAGACAGCGGCGGTGCGGGCCATCTGCGAGCAGGCCGGCGCCTACGAGATCCGGGCGGCAGCGGGCGCGGCCGAGCGCGCGGCGATCTGGGCCGGGCGCCGGTCCGCGTTCGCGGCCGTGGGCCGGATCAGCCCGGCCTACATCGTGCAGGACGGCGTGGTGCCGCGCACCGCGCTGCCGCAGGTACTCGACCGGATCGCCGAGATGTCAGCGGCCGCGGGAATCAGGGTCGCCAACGTTTTTCATGCCGGCGACGGGAACCTGCACCCGCTCGTGCTGTTCGATGACTCGATCCCGGAGGCGTGCGCTGCGGCCGAGGTGCTGTCCGGTGCCATCCTCGACGCGTGCATCGAACACGGCGGCTCGATCACCGGCGAGCACGGCGTCGGCGTGGACAAAGCCAGGTACCTGCCGAAGATGTTCGGCGCCGACGATCTTGACACGATGCAGCTGCTGCGGTGCGCATTCGACCCGGCAGGCCTGTGCAATCCGGGCAAGATCTTCCCGACGCCGCGGCTGTGCGGCGAGGTGCCCGGAGTCCGCACCAGCCCGCATCCGCTGGTAGCCGCGGGACAGCTGGACCAGTTCTGACATGCAAGCCTGCCGCCCGCTCGCTGGCCCGCGATGCTGACTGCTGACTCGGTCCCTGACGCGCTGGGGGCGGCCTGCGGACAAGTCCGGCCGGCCGGCCGCGGCGATGCGGTGGCCGGCGTGCAGCCGTCTTTTGTCGCGGCTCCGGCCAGCGTCGATGAGGCCAGCGCCGTCATGCGGGCGGCGGCCGGGCTGGGACTGGCGGTGGTGCCCCGCGGCGGCGGCACCAGACTCGGCTGGGGCTGCCCGCCGGGCCGCTGCGATCTGATCGTCGAGACCCGGCTGATGAACGCCGTTATCGAGCATGCGGCGGGCGATCTGGTCGCCAGGATCCAGGCCGGTGTCCCGGTGCAGCACCTCTCCGCCGTCCTGGGCGAGGCCGGCCAGCGGCTTGCTCTCGACCCGCCCGCCCTGCGCCACGGCGGGACCGTCGGCGGCCTGCTCGCCACCGGCGTGGCCGGGCCGCTGCGGCTACGCTACGGAACGCCGCGAGATCTCCTTATCGGGATCACGGTGGTGCGAGCGGACGGGGTGGTAACCCGTTCTGGCGGCAAGGTGGTCAAGAATGTGGCCGGCTATGACCTCGGCAAGCTCTACGCGGGCTCGTACGGCACGTTGGGGCTGATCGCCGAGGCTGCGTTCCGGTTGCATCCGCTGCCGGCCGCGGCCGCGTTCGTCACGCTGGAGTGCGCCGGCCCGGCCGCGGCCAGGTCGCTGCTCGCCGCGGCGGTCGATTCGCCGCTCGCGCCGGTCGCAGCCGAACTGGACCGGCCGGGCCGCGATGCGCCGGTCCGGATCGGGATCCTGCTGGAAGGCGACCGGGACGGGGTAGCGGAGCGGGCCGAGCGGATGCGCCGTGTGCTCGGTGCGGGGGCCGTGGTCTCGCCGGCGCCGCCGCCCTGGTGGGGCCAGGGCGCCGCGGCCTGCGCCGAAGGAACCGTGATCAGGATTGCATTCTGGGCCGGGGAGCTTGTGCCCGTGCTCGCGGCCACCGACGCTGCGGCAGCCGCGGCAGGCCTGGATCCGGCCGTCAGCGGATCCGGGGCGGCCGGCGTCATCTACGTAGCGGTGGATGCGGGCGCTGAGCCAGCGGCGGTTGCCCGGTTTGTCGCCGCGCTCCGCTCCGGCATCTCCGGCAGCCTCGCATCCGGCAACCCTGCATCCGGCAGCCCTGCATCCGGCAGCCCTGCATCCGGCAGCCCTGCATCCGGCAACCCTGCATCCGGCAACCCTGCATCCGGCAATCCTGCATCCGGCGACGGCGCTTCCGGCGCCGCGGGCGGAGGTCACCACGTCCGGGCCAGCGCCGTGGTGCTGCATGCCCCGGCTGAGATCAGGCCGGCCGTCGATATGTGGGGCCCGGTACCGTCGCCCAGCCTGATGCGATCCGTGAAGGACCAGTTCGACCCTGAGCATCGGATGGCGTCTGGCCGGTTTGCCGGAGGGATCTGATGGCTGCACCCGGTGATCAAGCGCCAGAGCCCGGCGCCCTGGACAACTCCGCCGCGGGCGCGCCGTCCGCCGATGTCAGCCCGCCTGCTGACGCCATCGTCCGGCTGCCCGCCGAGGCCAGCCTCATAGATCCGTCAGGCGAGCTGCACGAGCTGGCCGGTGACTGCGTGCATTGCGGTTTCTGCCTCCCGGCGTGCCCGACGTATCAGCTGTGGGGCGAGGAGATGGACTCCCCGCGCGGGCGAATTCACCTGATCACGCAGCTCCTGAACGGCGCCGAGGCCAGCGCCGCTGCGGCCGCTCACATTGACCGCTGCCTGGGATGCATGGCCTGCGTGCCCGCCTGCCCGTCCGGGGTCCGCTACGACCGCTTGATCGAGGCGGCCCGCAGCTGGACCGAGGAGCCTCCGCCCGGCCCGCCGCCGCTCCCCCCGCGATCCCTGCGAGACCGCGCTATCCGGGCCGCGATCTTCCAGGTCTTCCCCTATCCGCGCCGGCTACGGCTGCTGATGGCGCCGCTGCGCGCGGCTCAGCGAACCGGGCTCGATGGGCTGCTCGACCGCAGCGGCCTGGCCGACCGCCTGTCCCCCGAACTCGCCGCAGCGCTCCGGGTGGCTCCCCCCGCCGTCGGCAGCCCCCATTCGGCCGGCGGCCGTGCCGCACTTGTACCGGATTTCGATCGGGAATCACTCCGATATGTCGGTAATGCGGTCACCAAATCCGGTACAAGCGCGCAGCGCCCCGCTCCACGCGCACGCTGGCGATCGGCGCCGCGACGGGCTGCTGAACGCGGTCCCGCCCGGGCGCCGCGACGGGTTGCTGACCGCGTTCCCGCTCGGGGGCCTCGCCGTGCCGTGGTTGGCATGCTGGTCGGCTGCGTGCAGCAGGTCTTCTTTCCGCAGGTCAATACGGCGACGGCCAGGGTTCTCGCCGCCGAGGGCTGCGACGTGATCAGTCCGAAGGGCCAGGGCTGCTGCGGCGCGCTCCCCTTGCATGGCGGGCGGCTGACCGATGCGGCGAAGTTCGCCAGGCAGACGATCGAGGTGTTCGAGCGCGCGGGCGTGGACGCGGTCATCGTGAACGCGGCCGGCTGCGGCTCCGCCATGAAGGACTACGCGGATCTGCTCGCCGGGGACCCCGGATGGACCGAACGGGCCGCGGCGCTGGCCGGCAAAGTCCGCGATTTCAGCGAATTCCTCGTTGAGCTCGGCCCGGCCGCGGCCCGCCATCCGCTTCGCCTCAATGTCGCCTATCACGACGCGTGCCACCTCGCGCACGCCCAGCGGGTCGTCAGCCAGCCGCGTGAGCTGCTGCGCGCCATCCCCGGCCTGCACCTGGCCGAGATCGCCGACGGCAGTACCTGCTGCGGGTCCGCCGGAATCTACAACCTGGTCCAGCCGGAGCCCGCCCGCGAGCTAGGCGAGCGGAAAGCCAGGACGGTGCAGGCCACGGGGGCGGCCCTGCTAGTGTCCGGCAACCCCGGATGCTCGATGCAGATCGCCGCTGCGCTGGCCGCGCAGGGAACTCCGCTGCCGATGGCCCATATCGCCGAGGTACTCGACGCGTCCATCCGGGCGCAGCCTGCCAGCTCGCTCCTCGGCAGCCGGCCAACCTGACGCCGCTACGGTGTGCGGAAGGGCCTGCCGGGGCCACGGCCAATGAGCCCGACGCCGCCTCCAGCCAGCTGAGGGCGCACAGCGTCAGCAGAGGGCGAACAGCGTCAGCAGAGGGCGAACAGCGTCAGCAGAGGGCGAACAGCGTCAGCAGAGGGCGAACGGCGTCAGCTGGCGCCCGAGGGCGCAGCCGCCGCCTGGTCCGCCAGCCAGGCCTCGCTCAGCTCGCCCTCGGCCACTATCACGGCCGGGCCGGTCAGCAGGCTCGTCGTCCCCGTAAGGGTGACGGAGAGCCTGCCGCCCGGCACGTCCACGACCCAGGTGCCCGCAGCTGCCCCGGCAGTTGCCCCGGCAGCCGCTGCGGCCGCGACCGCGCCGGTTCCGCAGGACAGCGTGGCGCCCGAGCCCCGCTCGTACACCCGCATCTCGAGGTGCCTGGCCCCGATGACGCGCATGATCTCGACGTTGACGCCGTCGGGAAACCGCGCATGATCGATCGCCGGCGGCGCGGACAAGCCGAAACCTGCTACCGGCTGATCCACCAGGCAGGCGAGATGCGGGTTGCCGACCGACACCTCAAGGCCCCGGCACTGCACCCCGCCAAGCACCGCCGCGCTGCTGCCGAGTACCTCGGCAGCGCCCATGTCCACCGTGATCGCGCCGTCCGCATCCACCCAGACCTGCCTGGCGCCGGCCCGCGTCTGCACCACCAGCGCCGGGCCTTCGGCCAGTCCATGGGCGAGCAGGTAGCGGGCGAATACCCGGATGCCGTTGCCGCACATCTCGGCGAGACTGCCATCAGCATTGCGGTAATCCATGAACCAGCCGCCCGGGCCGGCTGCGCCGGTGCGCACCACCCGCAGGATCCCGTCCGCCCCGAGCCCGAACCGCCGGTCGCAGAGCCGCGCAGCCAGCCCG
This sequence comes from Streptosporangiaceae bacterium, assembly GCA_050011895.1. Classification (GTDB taxonomy): domain Bacteria; phylum Actinomycetota; class Actinomycetes; order Streptosporangiales; family Streptosporangiaceae; genus DATBGO01. Next base: position 47,849 of record JBEKIF010000008.1, read on the forward strand.
GCAGGCAGCGCTACCGCATCGTCTGGATCGGGCAGGATCAGGAAGTCGTTCCCAGTCCCATGGCCTTTGGCGAACCGCATGATCCGATCGTAGCCAGCGCCCGCCCGGCCAGGTCCGCGCTGCCCGCCGCCAGCCACGTGATGCGCGGATCCCGCCGGAACCACGAGTCCTGACGACGCGCGAACCGCCGCGTCGCCCGCACGGTCTCGGCCGCGGCCTGCTCCTCGGTCCACCCCCCGGCCAGGAAGCGCAGCACCTGCGCGTAGCCGAGGGCCCGGCTGGCCGTTCGGCCGTCCCGCAGCCCGGCCCCGGCCAGCCCGCGAACCTCCCCGACGAAGCCCGCCTGCCAGATCCGGCTGACCCGGTCCGCGATGCGCTGGTCAAGTTCCGGCCTCGGTACGCTCAGCCCGAGCTGGACGGTCTCGTAGACGGACTCGTAGCCGGGCAGGATAGCGCTGAACGGCTGTCCGGAGAGCTCCACCACCTCGAGGGCCCGGACAATCCGGCGTCCGTTGCCGGGCAGGATGGCGGCTGCGGCGTCCGGGTCCACGCGCGCCAGCCTGGCGTGCAGCGCCGCAGGGCCAATCTCGGCCAGCTCGCCCTCCAGCCGGTCCCGCAGCCGCTGATCAGTGCCAGGGAAGTCGAGGTTGTCGATGACAGCCCGGACGTAGAGGCCTGAACCTCCGACCAGGATAGGGACCCGCCCCCGCGACCGGATCTCGCCAATGGCAGCCCGCGCTAGCTGCTGGTACTCCGACACGCTCGCCGGCTTGGTGACATCCCAGATATCGAGCAGATGGTGCGGCAGGCCGGCCCGCTCCGACGCCGGGAGCTTCGCCGTGCCGATGTCCATGCCACGGTAGAGCTGCATCGAATCGGCGTTGATCACTTCGCCGCCCAGCGTGCGGGCCAGGGCCAGCGACAGCTCGGACTTTCCGGCCGCCGTCGGCCCCACGACTGCGATCACTGGCTCGGGCATGGCTTCAGTGTGTCAGCGGCCGGCCGGGTACGCGTTCCCAGGACGCGACCAGGTAGCTGACGCCGTAGGGGGCGACCGCGCAGCGCAACCTCCCGCGCAGCTCGCAACCGCCCGCCGCGCCGGCCAGGACCTGCCAGGCGGCCCGCCCCGCGATCGCGAGCTGATCGTCGAGCGCGGGGTCGAGCATCGCCAGCATGCCAGGGTCGGCAGCGGCCAGCGCAGCGGCCACCTCGGCGTCGTAGTTGTCCGCCGCATGATCGGCCGCGCCAGGAATCCCGGACGCCTTCCTCGCCGACCCGTCCCCCATCGCCAGCATGGCCACCCCCGGCGCCTGCCGGGCGAGCCGGGCGCCAAGCCGGAGGCAGTCCGCCGCGGGCGTGTCCCTGGCGACCGCGCGCAGCTGCACCTGCGGATCAGTTTCCGGGCCGCCGCCGGGCACCGCCGGGCCGGCGCGCGCGCCAGCTGCGCCGTGGCAGCTGAGCAGCCAGGCACCCACGGTGAGGGAGAGCGGCAGCACCGGCGGGCCAGCTCCGATGACGAACGGGATTCCGAACGCCCGCAGGCTCCCGGCGGCCGATCCTTCGTAGCCGGCGGCGGTGTCGGCGCCGCCGACCACCAGGATCAGGTCTGGCTGCGCCTGGAAGAGGTCAGCCACCGCCGCGTGACAGGCCGCGCGAACCCGTTCCAGGATGGCGTCATCATCGGCGCGAAACTGGTTGCGGCCGCAGGCCCCGCCTGCGGCCGCCGGGATGAGCAGCGGCGGATGCGGGCAGACCGCGGCCGCGACCAGCACCGCCTAGGCCGGATGGCGCAGGGCAGGCATGCCGAGCAGCACCCGGGCGGGCGGGCCGCTGGCCGAAGCTGCGCCGCTGCCCGTTCGTCCGTCGCCAGCCGCGGCCGCACCGGTGCGCCCGGACTCCCACGCATCGCCCCCACGGGTCGGCCGCACCGCAGCCGGCGGGCCGTCCGCAATCAGGTAGTTCGGCGCGCCCCGGGTCACGACAGTGCTGACCATGTCCCCTGGCCGCGGCGCAGTCCCGGCCGGCGCGAAGTGCACCAGCCGGTTGTCGCGTGCCCGGCCCGACATGCGGTGGGTGGCCTGGTCTTTGCGGCCCTCGCCGTCAGCGACGAGGATCTCGACCTCACTGCCGAGCAGCTTCAGGTTCTCCGCCAGGGTGATATCGGCTACCAGCGCGGTGAGCCTCGCATACCGTTCCGTGACCACTTCGCCCGGCACCTGGCCGCCCATTGCCGCGGCGGGGGTGCCCGGCCTGATCGAGTACTGGAATGTGAATGCACCTGAGAAGCGGGCTTGCCTGACGATATCGAGAGTGTCGGTGAAATCTCGTTCTGTCTCCCCGGGGAATCCCACGATGATGTCCGTCGTAATCGCGGCGTCCGGCATTGCGACGCGGACTTTCTCCAGGATCGCCAGGTACTTTTCCCTGCGGTAGGCCCGCCGCATCGCCCGCAGCACGGCGTCCGACCCGGACTGCAGCGGCATATGCAGTTGCGGCATGACATTCGGGGTCTGCGCCATCGCGTCGATGACGTCATCGGTGAAGTCCCTGGGATGCGGTGAGGTGAAACGCACCCGCTCAAGACCGTCGATTTCCCCGCAGGCGCGCAGCAGCTTCCCGAAAGCCTGACGGTCGCCGAACGCCGCGCCATAGGAGTTCACGTTCTGCCCGAGCAGCGTGACCTCCACGACGCCGTCCGCCACCAGCGCCCGGATCTCGGCCAGCACATCGCCCGGCCGCCGGTCCTCCTCACGACCGCGCAGCCTCGGCACTATGCAGAATGTGCAGGTGTTGTTGCAGCCGACCGAGATGGCGACCCACCCGGAGTAGGCGCAGTCCCGGCTGGCCGGCAGCACGGAAGGAAAGCGCTCCAGTGACTCGACGATCTCCACCTGCGCCTGCTCCAGGACCCGCGCCCGCTGCAGCAGCACCGGCAGCGAGCCGATATTGTGCGTGCCGAACACCACGTCCACCCAGGGGGCCCGCGCCGTGATCGCGGCCCGGTCCTTCTGCGCCAGGCAGCCGCCGACGGCGATCTGCATGCCCGGGTGGGAGTTCTTGACCGGCAGCAGATGACCGAGGTTGCCGTAGAGCCGGTTATCCGCGTTCTCCCGCACCGCGCAGGTGTTGAACACCACAACATCGGGGACTGCGTCATCGGCCGCCCGCGCGTAGCCGGCCTCCTCAAGCAACCCGGCCAGCCGCTCGGAATCGTGCATATTCATCTGGCACCCATAGGTGCGGATCTCGAAGCTACGCCGACCGTCGGAGCCAACCATGGTCACTAGGGTAGACGGCGCAGCGACTGGTTCCGGTATCCGCGGCCCGCTGCGGACAGCCCGGCCGGCCATTTTCGGGCGGCCGGCGCAGCCCGCCGATTTCCCCGTTCCGCGCGCACCTCATGTCCGGAATCACCGGTAGCCCGCCCCGCCCGGTAGGGCACGATATCCCTATGACTGAGAGCGCGGCGGGCAGGGCAGCGGGCGCAGCGGACAGAGCGAACGGCGCTGCGGGAACGACGGAAAGCACTCTCGCCGCACCGGCGAGCGCCGCTGGCCAGGTAACCGGTGCCCAGAATGCGGCGGTCCCGTTCGGCGCATGGCCCTCACCGATCACGGCGGCGGACGTCGCCCGGGGAAGCACGCATATCTCGTTTCCCATGGTGATCGGGGGCGACGTGTGGTGGCAGGAAGGACGGCCTGAGGAAGGCGGCCGGATCGCCGTCGTCCACCGCGGCCCTGGGGGCAGGAAGACCACGCTGCTGCCCGCGCCATGGAGCGCGCGCACCAGGGTGCACGAGTACGGCGGGCTGTCCTTCCTCCCGGTCCCCCGCGCCACCGCCCCGTCGGCCTCAGCGAGCGGCGGCCGGTTGCCGCGCGGTCATGCCATCGCCTTCGCCAACTACGCCGACCAGCGCCTCTACGTAGCCGGGCCTGAAGTTGCCGAAGGTAAGCGGGCACCGCGGCCGCTCACGCCGGATCCGGCCAGCGCAGGCTGTGCGGCAGTCAACGGCTCTGGCGCAGCCGCGTTGCGCTACGCCGATTTCGTCCTCGCCCCGGACCGCACCGAGATCTGGTGCGTCCAGGAGCGGCATGATGACGGCAAGGTCAGCCGCGCTATCGTGGCGGTTCCGCTGGACGGCTCCGCCGCCGAGAACCCCGATGCGATCCGTCAGCTGGTCGCCGGCTCCGATTTCTTCGCGTTCCCGACTCCGTCGCCCGACGGCAGCCGGCTGGCCTGGATCTGCTGGAACCACCCGCACATGCCGTGGGACGGCACCGAGCTTCGGGTCGCGCTGGTCGAGGACGGCATCCCGGGCAAAGGCAGGCTGGTCAAGGGCGGCCTGCGCGAGTCAGTGCTGGCGCCTGCCTGGCGGGACAACACCAGCCTGTACGTGGCCACGGACTGGACCGGCTGGTGGAATATCTACCAGGTGGGACTCACCGGTGAGCCGCCGCAGGCGCTGTATCCGGCTGAGGAGGAGTTCGCCGGGCCGCTGTGGCAGCTCGGGCGCAGGCCGTTCGCGGTGCTCGGCGACGGGCGGCTCGCGGTCCTGCACGGCCGCGGCGGCATGCGGCTCGGCCTGCTGGACCCGGAGACTTCTGACCTTACCGAACTGGACCTGCCGCTCAGCGTGTTCGAACCGGGTTTGTCCGCGGACGGCGCCCAGATAGTCGGCGCCGCCGGGGGGCCCACCGAGCCGCTGTCCGTTTTCCGGTTCGACGTGACCACGTCAAGGACCGAGATCCTGCGGCGGGAGTCCGGCGACATAGCTGACGCCAGCTACCTTCCGGTGCCGCGCCAGGTCGAGGTGGAAGGGCTGTTCGGCCGAATCGTGCACGCCCTGGTGTACTCGCCGGCCAACCCGGACGTGGCGGCACCGCCGGGTGCGCAGCCGCCGTTCGTTGTGTGGGTGCACGGCGGCCCGACGTCGGCTTCGGTGGCGCTGCTCGATATGGCGAAGGCGTTCTTCACCAGCCGGGGCATCGGGATCATCGACGTGAACTACGGCGGTTCCAGCGGCTACGGCCGGCTGTACCGGGAACGGCTGCGCCGCCAGTGGGGAGTGGTCGACGTCGAGGACGCCGTGGCGGCAGCCCGCTGGCTGGTGGACAACGGCCTGGCCGATGGCGGCCGGCTGGCGATCCGGGGTGGCTCGGCTGGCGGCTGGACGACCCTGGCCGCGGTGACAACCGGGGTCAGGGCGGGCCCTGTCTTCAAGGCCGCCGCGGCCTATTCCGGCGTCGCTGACCTGCAAGGTCTGGCTGAGCGGACACATGACTTCGAGTCACGGTACCTGGACGGGCTGATCGGCCCGCTGCCAGGTTTCGACGCCGTCTACGCCGAGCGCGCCCCGGTCGGTCACGTCACGGAGGCCACCTGCCCGATCTTGCTGCTCCACGGCCTTGATGACCCCATCGTGGCACCGCAGCAGGCCGAGAGCATCGCTGCCGATCTGGCCGCGCACGGCATCCGCCACGCCTACCTGGCTTTCGAGGGCGAGTCGCACGGGTTCAGGAAAGCCGAGACGATTGCCGCCGCGCTTGAGGCGGAACTGTCGTTCTACGGCCAGATCCTCGGCTTCACGCCGCCAGGCATCCCGGAGCTGGCGCTGACGGCCGGCTCAGGCAAGCACCCGGCGGCCTCCCGCCGCTAGCCGTCAGCCCGATGCCGGGTGCTGCCGCGCGGCCCCCGGCTAGCGGGCAAACTCGATGGCCCGTGACTCACGGACGACGGTGACCCGGATCTGGCCAGGGTAGGTCAGCTCCTCCTCGACCTGCTTGGCCACATCGCGGGCGATCACCTGCGCCTGGATGTCGTCGACGTCCTCGGGCTTGACCATGACCCGGATCTCCCGGCCGGCCTGCATGGCGAAGACCTTCTCGACGCCCGGCTGGGACCGCGCGATCTGCTCGAGCCGTTCCAGCCGCTTGATATAGGCCTCCAGCGATTCCCTGCGCGCGCCAGGGCGGCCGCCGCTGATCGCGTCCGCCGCCTGGGTCAGGACCGCCTCCACCGTCTTGACCTCGACCTCGTTGTGATGCGCCTCGATGGCGTGCACCACGTCATCGGACTCGCCGTACCTGCGGGCGATCTCCGCTCCGATCAGGGCATGGCTGCCTTGCACCTCGTGCGTCAGCGCCTTGCCGATGTCATGCAGCACCGTGCAGCGCTTCATCAGCACCGGGTCCAGGCCAAGCTCGCTGGCCATCATCCCGGCGATATGCGCGGACTCCACCAGATGCTTGAGCACGTTCTGGCCGTAAGAGGTGCGGTAGCGCAGCCGGCCAAGCAGGTTGGTCAGCTCCGGGTGCAGGTCGGTGATACCCACATCCACCAGGGCGTCCTCACCCGCCCGCACGCAGAGCTGCTCGATGTCGGCCCTGCTCCGCTCGTAAGCCTCCTCGATCCGCTGCGGGTGAATCCGGCCGTCGAGGACCAGCCGCTCGAGCGTCAGCCTGCCGACCTCGCGGCGCACCGGATCGAAGCACGAGAGCAGTACCGCCTCAGGTGTGTCATCGATGATCAGGTTGACACCGGTGACGGTCTCGAAGGCCCTGATGTTGCGGCCCTCCCTGCCGATGATGCGGCCCTTCATCTCGTCCCCGGGCAGGTGCAGGACCGACACCACGGACTCGCTGGTCTGCTCGCTGGCTACCCGCTGGATGGCGAGAGTGACGATCTTACGGGCCCGTTTCTGCCCCTCTTTCTGGGCCTCGTCCTCGATTCCCCTGACGATCAGCGCCGCCTCACGCTTGGCCTGATTCTGGATTCCCGCCACCAGCTCCAGCTTCGCGGCCTCCGCGGTCAGACCTGCGGCCCGTTCCAGCACCTCGCGGCGGTCTTCATCGAGACGGTCAAGGCCCGCCCGCTGGGCGTCGAGGCCCTGCCTGACCCGGTCGAGGTCGGCAGCCCGCTGCTCGAGGATGCGCGCCTCCTCATGAGTCCGCTGCTCGCGTTTGGCCAGCCTGTCCTCCCGGCGCTCCAGGTCGCCGCGGAGCTGCTTGATCTCGTCCTTGACCGCCCGGATTTCCTCCTCGACCTCGCGCCGGTCCTCGGCCGCCTGCTGCGCGGCCTGCTCGGCCTTGCGGACGATGGCCTGAGCGTCCGACTCGGCGCTGGCGCGCAGCCGCTCGGCTTCCTCGGCGGCCCCCGCCAGCTGCTGCGGCGTTGCCGCAGCCGGCCGCAGGCTCGCGGTATCTCTCTCGCTATCTCTTTCGCTGCTCGGCACCGGCGTTTTGGCCGGGGCTCTCCGGAGTACGAAAACGAGCGCAAACAGAGCGGCGACGAGCCCGATCGCCAGTACGAGCACAATCCCGTTACTCACAGCTCGCCTCTTCCCGCTTAAGGGCTCGGCGGCACCGCCGTCCGGCGCCACGCGCGTGCCCTGCAGCGAGGAATACTGCGCGCCTGCGAACCACCGGCCAGTGCGACCGGCCAGTGCGACCGGCCAGTGCTACCGGCCATTGCGACCGGCCAGGCTGGCCTGCCCTAGCCGAAGCCGGGCGGCCGGTACGGAACCTCCAATCTCATCCCTGCCGCGAGCCGGCGGCCGGCGGCCGCCGCGTTACCGGACTGGCTGACCCTTCCGCGGTCTCGCTGGCCTGCAAACCGCCCGGCCCAACTCCCGTCCGGTGCGCCGTCCAGCAAAAGCCAGGCCAGCGCCGCCGTTGGTGCGCCCGGAGCTGGCCGAAGGCCTGCTCCGGGCAGCCCCGAATCCCGCCAGGCCAACGCCTGGCGGGACCGGACGCCGACCGTCGCGCGACCGCCATGACAAACGTTCACGGCCTTCCGGCCGCCCGGAACGGATGATCCGCTCCGATGCCGCCCGGTGCCGGTAACTAATCTCGCTCACCTCAGTTGATCCGCCCTCACGGAGAAAAACCTCGCTGCCGTGAGGTTAAGCGGAGATAACGATTTGGGCAAGCAACGCATCCGTGCTCTTCGGCACCGGGCCCTGAGCCGGGCCCGCTGAGCCCGGCAGGCTAGTCGATCTCACTCAGCTCAATCCCGGCGTCCGCGGGGTCGAGGCCCTCTTGCTCAAGGGCTTCCCGCACCACCCGGTAGGCCAGCGCCTGCGAGTAGCCCTTCCGGGCGAGCAGGCCGGCCAGCCGCCGGATCCGCGCGGGCAGCGGCTGACCGCGGGTGCCTGCCAGCCGCCCGTCGACCAGCGCCCGCGCCGTCGCGGCCTCCTGCCCCGGACCGAGCTGGCCGACCGCCGCCTCGATATCCGCCGGTGGCACGCCCCGGTGCCGCAGCTCGGCGGCCAGCGCACGGCCGGACAGGCCCCGGCCGTGATGCCGGGACTCCACCCATGCGCCGGCGAACAGGGCGTCGTCGATCAGCTTCGCCTCGGTGAAGCGGCCCAGCACCGCCTCGGCCGCCTGCTGAGGCACCCCGCGCCGCCGCAGCTCGGTGGCCAGCTGAGCCCTGGTCCTGGGCGCCGCGGTCAGCAGCCGCAGGCAGATCTGCCGCGCAATAGCCTCCGGGTCGGCGTCCGGGCCCAGATCCCGGTCCGGGTCCCGTGGGCCCGGGCCCGGGCTCACGGGATCACCGGACCTTCCGCGGCCCCCCGGCCGCGCCCGGCTAGCTGGCACCGCCCGGGACCACGGTCAGCCCGCCCGACGATCCGGTGCCGGCCGCCGGGCCAGTCGCGTCCTGGTCGAGGCGCGGGCCGACGCCCAGCTTCTCCTTGATCTTCTTCTCGATCTCGTTCGCCAGGTCCGGGTTATGGCGCAGGAAGTTCCGTGCGTTCTCCTTGCCCTGCCCGAGCTGATCGCCCTCGTAGGTATACCAGGCGCCGGACTTACGGACGATCGTCTGCTCCACGCCCAGGTCGATCAGGCTGCCTTCCCGGCTGATCCCGATGCCGTACAGGATGTCGAACTCCGCGACCTTGAACGGCGGGCTGCACTTGTTCTTGACCACCTTCACCCGGGTCCGGTTACCCACCGCGTCGGTGCCGTCCTTGAGCGTCTCGATGCGCCGGATATCCAGCCGGATTGACGCATAGAACTTCAGCGCCTTCCCGCCGGTGGTGGTCTCGGGACTGTTGTGGACCACGATCCCATCGGCAAGGTAGTTATGCGATCCTTCGACCTCGATGTCGTAGCGGCTCTTCTTCTGGTGGTCGGACCGGGCCCGGATGTCGAGCACCCGGGCCGGGACCGGGCGGATGACGGGCTCGACGAACTCCGGCGTAACCGCGAACTGTCCCCGGAACCGCGGCAGCAGCTTGTAGTCCATCGAGGGGTGGATGTAGGGAGCCACCATCGCCTGGAACTTCGCCGACGCGGCCGTGGTGAACATCAGGGTCGCTATCTTTCGCGCCCCGGCGGCACGCAGCCTGACGTCCAGCCCGTGGGTGTCCCGCAGATACTCAAGCAGCCGCTCGCGCGAGCCCGGGCTGAACGCCTCGACACAAATCTCGATCCGGCCCGAGCCGCCCTGTGTCCTGGCCTGGACTCCCTTGGACCGGACCGTGAAGCCGCCGTCGTCCATGTACCAGACCGCGAGGGCGAGCGGCGTGAGGACCTTGAGGTACTCCCAGGTCAGGTGCTTCTTCCCGTCGCCTTGATAGACCACCCCGCGTAGCTCGCCCAGCTCGCCGAGCGGCGCGAAGTCCGCGAAGACCGCGCCTTTGGCATTCACCGTCCTGCAGTGGGCGATGTTCGCCAGCAGGGAGACCTTCCAGTCCAGGTAGGCCGCCTGCTCCGCGCCGTGCCCCATCCGGAAGCGCGCGCTCGCGTCGTCCCGGCGGACCGGCTCGGACAGGTTGCCATCACCCATGACGCTTCCGAGGATCAGCTGCCACTGCGACGGGCTGAGCAGGTGCGGCTGAGCGAGCATGACGCGATCGCCGACGGCGATCTCGCCGGCCTCACGCCAGCCTCCGGGAGTGCGCACCAGATGATTCCGGGTGAGATCCATGATGGCCCGGCCATGTCCTGAACCGCCCCCGGACCGCTCGACCACGAAATGCAGGAACTCGTCGGTGGCGCCGTTATTGAACCAGTTGACAATCTTCTTCGGCACGACCTTGCCGAGTTCCGGGTCATAGGACAGGACCTCGACCTGCATTTTCTCGTCAACAATCTTGCCTATCTGCTCCCGGCTGCCATCGGCAAGAATTACATTTGTATTCGAGGAAATGCAGCCGAACATTACTCCGATCTTTTCCCGCAATTGGTTAATGAATATTGCGGTGGTCTTAGTCTGGTTCAGCGCGCCGGCGATCTTGCGTAGTGCCTGGGACATGAGCCTGGCCTGGAGGCCGACGTGGCTGTCCCCCATCTCGCCCTCGATCTCGGCCCGCGGCACCAGCGCGGCCACCGAGTCGATCACGATGACGTCGATGGCGCCGGACCTGATCAGCATGTCGGCGATCTCCAGCGCCTGCTCGCCGGTGTCCGGCTGGGAGACCAGCAGCGCGTCGGTGTCGACGCCGAGCTTCTTCGCGTAGTCGGGGTCGAGGGCGTGCTCGGCGTCGATGAACGCGGCGATACCGCCGGCCTTCTGCGCGTTGGCCACCGCGTGCAGGGCCAGGCTGGTCTTGCCGCTGCTCTCCGGCCCGTAGATCTCGACGATCCGGCCGCGGGGCAGGCCGCCGATGCCGAGCGCCGCGTCGAGTGAGATGGATCCGGTCGGGATCACCTCCACCGGGGCCCGGGTATCGTCGCCGAGCCGCATGACCGAGCCGCGGCCAAACTGGCGCTCGATCTGGGCGAGTGCGGTTTCCAGGGACTTCTCCCGGTCGCCGGGCTTGGTGCCGCCCGCCCTGTCGTTCGGTGCCATGTGAACTCCCGTGGGATCAGAGGCTTCTGCCGTATCAGCCTGTGCCGCTGGCCGCCGCGCCGTAAAGCCGGGCTGCCAGGCCACTTCTATGCGGTTGTCCGTGCCATCAGGCCAGATGAAAAGCCGTCAGGCCAGATGAAGAACTGTCGGAGCTGACGCTACGCGTAGCTGCCGACAATTCCGCGCCCTCGCGGCGCACCGCGCTGCCAGGCCGTCAACGGTCGTCAGTAGCAGCACTCTAGACGAACAACTGTTCGATCATGAAGCCGACACGCCTACACGGTCGAAATCGACTCACCACCCCGCCGAACGCGTCCCTGGCGCAGCCCCCGCCGACCTGGCAGTCGACGCGCCCTGGCGCAGCCCGCCGGCCTGGCAGTCGACAAGTCCGCCCGCGTCAGTGCCGCCGCTCTGGGATGTCGAAGGTCTCGCAGACCGCCCGCCAGACGACTTTCGCGTCCTCTCCGTCGGCCAGCGCCTGGTCGACGGTACGGCCGCCGAGAATCGTCAGCACGTGATCCTTGGCAACGCTGTAGGCGTACGCGTCGCCGAACTGCGCGCGCATCCGCTCCCAGAAGGTAGTGAGCTGCACGGCGCCAGGCTACCGGCGCGACGCGCCGGCCCGGACGGCCCGGGCCGGGGCAGCCGGGCCGGGGCAGCCGGGCCGGTGGCCAGCCAGCGGAGCCTAGCGAGCAGCGGATGGAAGCGCGAGCTTGCGTCAAGCGGGGGGCGACTCTACTGTCAAAAGCAGACGTCATGAGCGCTAGCGCGCCAGCGAGGAGACTGCTGTGACCCGCACCGCCGGATACCGCCAGCTGATCCTGGTATCCCGGCGCCACGTGGACCTGCTCTTTGTCTCCAGCGCCGTCTGTCCGCCCTGCTGCTAATCCAGCCAGCTCGCGCCGCCGCGTTCACCTGCGCGGCCAAGCGCGATCAAGAATCGCAGCAGAAGGATCTCCTCATGCCATCCCGACCCCCGCGGGGCCAGGGCCAGTGGGCTCTTGGCCATCTCGAGCCGCTGAATGCCGCCGAAAGATTCAAGAAAGACGACGACGGCCTGCACGTACGCGACCGGATCCTGAACCGCTACGCCCTCCAGGGCTTCGACTCGATCGACCCGTCTGACCTGCGCGGCCGGTTCCGCTGGTGGGGCCTGTACACCCAGCGCCGCCCGGGAATCAGCGGCGGCCGCACCGGAACGCTTGACGACGCCGACATCGAAGATCAGTACTTCATGATGCGGGTCCGGATCCCCGGCGGCCAGCTCTCCGCGGGCCAGCTGCGGGCTGTCGCGGGCATAGCCAAGGAGTACGGCCGCGACCTTGCCGACGTCACCGACCGGCAGAACGTCCAGTTCCACTGGATCAGGATCGAGGACGTGCCCGCGGTCTGGCAGCGGCTCGGCGCGGTCGGCCTGTCCAGCCTGCAGGCTTGCGGTGACGTCCCGCGCAACATCCTCGGCTGCCCGGTCGCCGGTATCGACGCGGCCGAGATTCTCGACGCGAGCGCGGTGCTTAGCGCCACCGAGGCGGTCGCCGCCGGCAACCCGGAGTTCACGAACCTGCCGCGCAAGTTCAAGACGGCGATCAGCGGCTGCGCGGCCCAGTGCACCCCGCATGAGGTCAACGACATCTCGTTCGTCGGCGTCAGCGGCCCGGACGGGCCCGGGTTCGACCTGTGGGTCGGCGGCGGGCTGTCCACCAACCCGATGCTCGCCAGGCGCCTCGATGTCTTCGTCGAGGCCGGGCAGGTACCCGAAGTGTGGGCAGGCGTCACCGGGCTGTTCCGCGACTACGGGTACCGCCGGCTGCGCAGCCGGGCCAGGCTGAAGTTCCTGGTCTCCGACTGGGGTACCGAGCAGTTCCGCGAGGTGCTGCAGAAGGAGTACCTCGGCTACGCGCTGCCCGACGGTCCCGCGCCGCCCGCCCCGGCGACCGGCGCACGTGACCACGTCGGCGTGCACCAGCAGCGGGATGGCCGCTGCTACGTGGGCGTGGCGCCGCACGTCGGGCGGACCTCGGGCAGTCAGCTGTGGCAGGTCGCCGATCTCGCCGAGACTTACGGGTCAGGCCGGATCAGGACCACGGCGGAGCAGAAGCTGCTCATCCTGGATGTCCCTGAGGACCGGGTCGGCGAGCTGGTCAGCGCGCTTGCGGCGGAGGACCTGCCGGTCAGCCCGTCGGTATTCCGCAGGTCGGCGATGGCCTGCACCGGCATCGAGTTCTGCAAGCTCGCGATCGTGGAGACCAAGCAGCGGGCCCGAGACCTCTACGCCGAACTGGACCGGCGGCTGCCCGGGTTCGACACCCCGATCAGCATCAACGTGAACGGCTGCCCCAACTCCTGCGCCAGGTTCCAGATCGCTGACATTGGGCTGAAGGGGTCGATCGTCGATGGCGGTGACGGGTTCCAGGTGCACCTCGGCGGGTCCCTGGGAACGGACCCGGCGTTCGGGCGCAAGCTGCGCGGGCTGAAGGTAAGCGCAGACGGGCTTGCCGACTACATCGAGCGGTTGTTGCGCAGTTACCTTGCCGGCCGGGCCGACGGCGAGCAGTTCGCCACCTGGGTCCGCCGCGCCGACGACGGGCTGCTGGTGTGACCGGGGAACGGCAGGCACCGCTCTACTGCCCGTACTGCGGGGATGAGGACCTGCGCCCGTCCGGCCCGGATGCGGGCGGCTGGCGGTGCGGAGCGTGCGCGCGCGGTTTCGTGCTTCGGTTCGCAGGACTAACGACGCCGGGCGCCGATCCGTCGCCGACAGACGCCGGTGTTGCGGCCCGGATTCCAGCCGCGTCGTCGCACCCTGACCGTCCCGCGCCATGAAGGCTTATCCGCTGGCGCTTGATCTGGCAGGCCGGCCCGTCGCTGTCGTGGGCGGCGGCCGGGTGGCACTGCGCCGCGTCACCGCGATGCTGGAGGCAGGCGCGTTCGTCCGGGTCATCGCGCCGGACGTCAATGCGGACCTGGCCGGGCTGGACGTAACAGTCCTCCAGCGGCCCTACCGGGACGGTGATCTTGCCGGCGCCTGGCTGGCCCACGCCGCCACCGACGACGCGGACGTTAACGGCGCGGTCGCCGCGGAGGCGGACCGCAGGAGGATCTGGTGCATTCGCGCCGATGACGCTGCAGCCTCGTCAGCCTGGGCGCCCGCGGCAACCAGATACGGCGACATCTCGGTCGCGGTAACCGCCGGCGGTGATCCCCGCCGGGCCCAGCGGCTGCGGGCCGCGATCGCGCTGGCCCTCGCTGAGGGCAGCCTGCCGGTCCGGCCGCAGCGCCGGCCAGCGCCAGCGAGCGGCAGGCCGGACCGGGGCGTCCAGGCTGGCCACGCCGCCGCCAGCGCCGCGCCGGTGAGCCCCGCCCCGGCCAGCCCCGCCCCGCCGAACCCCGCCCCGGCCAGCGTCGCCCGGGGTGGCCCCGCCCCGGCCAGCCCGTTCCCGGCCAGCCCCTTCCCGGCCAGCCCCGCCGCTGCCAGCCCTGCCCGGGGTGGCGTCGCCCTGGTCGGCGGCGGGCCTGGCGATCCGGGACTGCTGACCGTCCGCGGCCGCCGGCTGCTGGCCGAGGCCGACGTGGTGGTCGCCGACCATCTCGCGCCCCGCGATGTGCTGGCCGAGCTCGACCCCGATGTCGAAGTCATCGACGCCGGCAAGGCACCTGGGGCCCACACCCTGACTCAGGACCAGATCAACGAGTTGCTCACCAGCCGTGCGCTGGCCGGCCAGCGCGTCGTCCGGCTCAAGGGCGGCGACCCCTTCGTCTTCGGCCGCGGCGGCGAGGAAGCTCTCGCCTGTGTGCAGGCGGGCGTCCCGGTCACGGTTGTACCCGGCGTGACCAGCGCGGTCGCGGTACCGGCCAGCGCGGGCATCCCGGTCACGCATCGCGGCGTCACCCAGGATTTCGCGGTGGTGTCGGCGCACCTGGACCCGTCGCATCCGGGCGCCACCGTCGATTGGGCGGCGCTCGCGCAGGGCCCGGGGACGCTGATACTGCTGATGGCCGTCGGCCGGCTTGAGCAGATCAGCCGCGAACTCGTGAAGCGCGGCCGGGACGCCAGCACGCCGGTGGCGGTGATCTGTGACGGCACCACGCCGCGGCAGCGGGTACTGACCTCGACTCTCGGTGAGGTCGCCGATGACGCCGCGCGGCAGGGTATCCGGCCGCCGGCGGTCGTGGTGGTGGGCGATGTCGTGCGACTCCGTGCCCTGCTCGGTGAGCCGCCGGTACCCCAGACCGCGCTGTCGGGTTCCCGGTGACACCGGGCTCAGCGGCTGTCAGCGTCCCGGTGCTGCTGGCGGTGGCGCATGGCAGCCGGGATGGCGCGGCGCAAGACTCGGTCGCCGCGCTCGCCAACCGCGTTAGCCAGCTTGCTCCCGCGCTCGACGTGCGGACGGCGTTCGTACAGCACGCCCGGCCATCGCTAGCCGACGCGCTCGCCGCCGCCGGAAGCACCGTGGTCGTGGTACCGCTGCTGCTGTCCACCGGGTACCACCTCACCGCAGACATCCGGGCCGTGGCGCGCGCCGCTGGCGCGCCGGTGGCCGCACCACTGGGGCCTGACCCGCTGCTGGCCGACGCGTTGGCCGATCGCCTGGCCGAAGCTGGCAGGCCAGCGGGAACGCCGACCGTCCTCGCGGCGGCCGGCTCTGCCGACCCCGGTGCAACGGCGGACGTGGCCTGCCAGGCAGACCTGCTGGCAGACCGGCTCCGCGCGCCGGTAACCGCCGCATTCGCCGCCGCCGGGCAGCCGACGGTCACGCAGGCCCTTGCCACGCTCCACGCGGATACCGGAAGCCCGGTCTCGGTGGCGACGTACCTCCTGTCCCCCGGCCATTTCCATGATCAGCTCCGGTACGCGGCAGCTACCTGGGTCAGCGCGCCGCTCGGCGACCACCAGTCGGTGGCCCGCCTGGTTCTGGACCGCTTCAGCGCTGCCCGCGAGGCTGCCGCGAGCTAGCCGCTCACGTCGTCCGGCCGTTCGACCTCGCGCTTGAGGATCTTGCCGCTTGGCCCCTTCGGCAGCTCCGGCGTCAGCCAGACGTAACGCGGGTACTTGTAGGGGGCAACCCGCTCCCGGACGAATGTCTTGAGCTCATCGGGGGTCGCGGTCGCGCCGGCCTTGAGAGTGACCGCGGCGCCGACCTCCTCGCCAAGATCCTGGTGCGGGATTCCGACCACCGCGGCCTCGGCGACGGCCGGATGCTCGTAGAGGACCTCTTCGATCTCGCGCGGATAGACGTTGAACCCGCCGCGGATGATCAGGTCCTTCTTCCGGTCCACGATGTAGAAATAACCGTCCTCATCCACCTTGGCCAGGTCCCCGGTCAGGAACCAGCCATTCCGGATGGCGTCGGCGGTCTCGGCCGGTTTGCCCCAGTAACCCTTCATCACGTTGTGGCCGCGGATGGCGATCTCGCCGACCTCGCCGACGGGCACGTCGGCAACATCCTCGTCGACCACCCGCATCTCGACGCCCGCGATTGGCGTGCCGATCGATCCGGGCTTGCGCACTTTGTCGGGGTGGTTGAAGGAGGCCACGGGTGACGTCTCCGACAAACCATAGCCTTCCAGGATCATGCAGCCGAAATCCTTCTCGAACGCGCGCAGGATCTCTACCGGCAGCGCGGAGCCGCCGGACACGCACAGCCGCAGCGTCGAGACGTCCGCCTGCCCGCTGTCCGGGTGGTGCAGCATCGCCGTGTACATCGTCGGCACGCCCTCGAAGATCGTCACCTTGTCGCGGCCGACTACCGTAAGCGCCAGGCCCGGGTCGAACCTGGGCAGCAGCGTCAGCGTCCCGCCGCCGTAGATCGTCGCGTTCAGGCCGCAGGTCAGGCCGAAGATGTGGAACAGCGGCAGGCAGCCCATCACCACGTCGCCAGGACCGAGGTTGTACAGACTCCCGGAGAGAATTGCATTACGGGTCATGTTGGCGTGCGTGAGCTCGGCGCCCTTGGGCCGCCCGGTAGTTCCGGAGGTGTAGAGGATCACCGCGTCGTCCTCGTCGGCGCGATCCACGATCCCGGCGGCCGGGGCCAGGCCGGTCAGCGGGCCGGCCAGGTCGGGCTCGCCGACCTCGAAGACAGGCGTGCCAACCTCGGCGGCACCTGCGGATGCTTCATCGATCACCGTCTTCCAGGCGAACAGCACCTTGGCGCCTGAGTCCCTGAGATAGAAGGCGACCTCGCGGCTCTTCAGCAGCGGGTTCATCGGCACCACCACTGCCCCGGCCGCGAGCGCCCCATGGAAGGCGATCGGGAAGGCCGGGACGTTGGGCAGCATGATGGCGACCCGGTCGCCGGGCACCACGCCAAGCGACGACAGCAGGGATGCCATCCGGAGCGCTGCGTCGCGCAGTTCCCCGTAGCTGACGACGAGGTCGTCCATGCGCACAGCCGGGCGCTCGGCGTGATTGGCTACAGCCTGGTCGAGCACGGAACTCAAATTTGTCATCACGTCCTCCAGACGGGCAGCCCAGCAATCCTTGCCCAGTTGGCAGCGTGCTCCGTTATCGGTCCTGCCCCAGTTGGCAGCGTGCTCCCTAATCGGGTCGGCTGACAGGGCCGTTAGACCGTAATTGACGGGATCTTCGCCAGCGCTAACCCATGGACTTGGCGCCGTCCAGCGACTCGCGGATGATGTCGGCGTGCCCGGCGTGCTGGGAGGTCTCCGCGATCACGTGCAGCAGCACCCGCCGTGCCGACCACCTGGCTCCTGGCTCGTACCAGGGCGCCTCGGGCAGCGGGTGCGAGCTGTCCAGATCAGGCAGCGTCGCCACGAGCTCGTCAGTCTGGCGAGCCACCCGGTCGTATTCGTCCAGCAGCCCCGCCAGCGTGTCCCCCGGCAGCATGCGGAAACTGTCCAGCCAGTCGGAGGTGCCGCCGTCCGCCTCCCAGGCACTGGCCACCGCCGAGGGGCCTTTGACGATGAAGCTGACCCACTGCCGCTCGCCGAACGTGACGTGCTTGATCAGGCCGCCCAGGCACAGCTCGCTCGCGGTCGTGCGCTCCGCCGCCTGCTCGTCGGCCAGGTCACGGACGGTATAGCGGAGGAAATATCGCTGCTTGGCCAGGCCTTCCAGCAGATCGGCCCGCTCGCCGGTCACGGTCGTCTCGCCTGTTGTCATCGCTGAGTATCCTCCCGGATTGGCCAGTACCTTCCGGATAGACGCTACGGCCGGGCTCTGACACTCTGGTAGCCGTCGACGACCGGCCCCCAGCGGGCGGCCGCTAAATGTCGTAGCGGCGAGGCAGGATGGTCTCATGCCCGCGCCCGCGCCGGTCAGCAGCCCGGTGCTCGATGGCTTCAGCGAAGCAACGAGCGCCTGGTTCCGCGCGGCCTTCGCCGAGCCGACCCCGGCGCAGGCGCTTGCCTGGGCCGCCATCGGCAACGGCGAGAACACGCTGGTGATAGCGCCCACCGGATCGGGCAAGACGCTGGCCGCCTTCCTCTGGGCGATCGACAAGCTGGCCGCCGCCGGGGCTCCTGCCGATCCGCAGCAGCACTGCCGGGTGCTCTACATCTCGCCGCTCAAGGCGCTCGCCGCGGATATCGAGCGGAACCTGCGCTCGCCCCTCACCGGCATCGGGCACGCCGCACATCGGCTCGGCCTGGCAGCTCCGGACATCCGGGTGGGAGTGCGCACCGGCGACACCCCGGCCGACGAGCGGCGCAAGCTGTCAGCGAAGCCACCGGACATCCTGATCACGACTCCGGAGTCGCTGTTCCTGCTGCTGACATCCAGGGCACGCGAGGCCCTTCGCGGTGTCGAGACCGTCATCCTGGATGAAGTGCATGCCCTGGCAGGCAGCAAGCGCGGCGCCCATCTGGCTCTGTCGCTCGAGCGGCTCGATGCGCTGCGCAGGAACGCGGCCGCCAGTGAGCCAACGACCGCTGCCCCGGCCGCCGCGATCCGGCCGGTACAGCGGATCGGCCTGTCGGCCACCGTGCGGCCGCCCGAGGAGGTGGCCGCCTTCCTCGGCGGCGGCCGGCCGGTCACTATCGTGCAGCCGCGCAGCGACAAGCGGATCGAGCTCCAGATCGTGGTTCCGGTCGAGGACATGGCCGACCTGGAGACCGCGGCGGCCCCCGGGCCAGGGGCCATCCCCGACACAGCAGGTAGCGGCCAGCCCGGCCAGCCGCCGGACGACCCGGCACGCAAGCGGTCGATCTGGCCGCATGTCGAGGCACGAGTCCTCGACCTGATCGAGGCGCACCGGTCCACTATCGTGTTCGCGAACTCCCGCCGTCTCGCCGAGCGGCTCTGCGCCAGGCTCAACGAACTCGCCGCTGAACGGGCCGAGGAGCGCGCCGAGCGGGACGCCGGGGGACGGGCCGAGTGGGGCGCTGGGGGACGGGCCGGGCCAGGCGCCTGGGAGCGGGCCGAGCGGGGCGCCGGGGAACCGGCCGGGCGCGCCGGCTTGCCCACCGCAGCGGCACCTGCGGACATCATGGCCGGGGCCGGCGCCGCGACGGGAGCGCCTGCCGAGGTGGCCAGGGCGCATCACGGCTCGGTGTCCCGCCAGGAGCGTAATCAGATCGAGGAGGCCCTGAAAACGGGCCGGCTTCCTGCCGTGGTCGCCACCTCGAGCCTGGAGCTCGGCATCGACATGGGCGCGGTGGACCTGGTCGTGCAGGTCGAGTCGCCGCCCTCGGTCGCCAGCGGCCTGCAGCGAACGGGCCGGGCAGGGCACAACGTCGGCGACGTCTCCCGCGGCGTGATCTTCCCGAAATACCAGGGCGATCTGGTGCAAGCCACGGTCGTCGCCCAGCGGATGCGGGCCGGGCAGATCGAGGAGCTGCGCATCCCGCGGAATCCGCTGGACGTGCTGGCCCAGCAGATCGTCGCGATGACCGCGATGGACGACTGGGACATCGCCGAGCTTGAGGAGACGGTCCGGCGGGCCGCGCCGTTCGCCAGCCTCACCCGCCCCGTGCTGGAGGCGGTCCTTGACATGCTCGCCGGGCGCTATCCGAGCGAGGAGTTCGCCGGCCTGCGGGCCCGGCTGATCTGGGACCGCACCGCCGGCGTGCTGCACGGCAGGCCGGGCAGCCAGCGGCTGGCGGTCACCAACGGCGGCACGATCCCGGACCGCGGGCTGTTCGGCGTCTTCCTGGCCGGCGGCACGCGCGACGCGTCCGGCAGGCACTCCCGCCGGGTCGGCGAGCTTGACGAGGAGATGGTCTACGAATCGCGGGTCGGCGACGTGTTCGTGCTCGGCGCGAGTTCCTGGCGGATCGAGGACATCACCGCCGATCAGGTGCTTGTCTCCGCCGCGCCGGGGCAGCCAGGCCGGCTGCCGTTCTGGCACGGCGACGCCGCCGGGCGCCCGGCCGAGCTTGGCGCCGCCATCGGCAGGTATTGCCGCGAGCTCGGCGCGGCCAGCGAGCCGGAGGCGACCGCGCGGCTCCGCGCCGACGGGCTTGATGAGCTGGCCGCCGCCAACCTGGTCGGCTACCTGGGCGCGCAGCGCGATGCCACCGGCTACCTGCCGGACGACCGCACCCTGGTCATGGAACGGTTCCGGGATGAACTCGGCGACTGGCGGCTGGTCCTGCACAGCCCGTACGGCGCGCGGGTGCACGCGCCATGGGCACTGGCGATCGCCGCCAGGCTCCGCGACCGCTACAACGGCATGGACGTGCAGGCGCTGCACACCGACGACGGCATCGTGATCCGGGTTCCCGACGCCGATGACCCGCCGCCGGCCGGGATCGCCGTGCTCGACCCCGGTGAGCTGGAGCAGCTCGTCACGGCCGAGCTTGGCACGGCCGCGCTGTTCGCGTCGCGGTTCCGGGAGTGCGCGGCCCGCGCGCTGCTGCTGCCCAGACGGCAGCCCGGACGGCGCACCCCGCTGTGGCAGCAGCGCCAGCGCTCGGCCCAGCTGCTGGCGGTGGCCAGCCAGTACGCTGCGTTCCCGATCGTGCTGGAGACCGTACGCGAGTGCCTGCAGGACACCTTCGACGTGCCGGGCCTGACCAGCCTGATGCGTGATCTTGCCGCGCGCCGGGTCCGGCTGGTTGAGGTGGAGACAGGCGCCCCGTCCCCGTTCGCTCGCTCGCTGCTCTTCCGCTACGTGGGCGCTTTCATGTATGAGGGCGACGCGCCACTGGCGGAACGCCGTGCGCAGGCCCTCGCGCTCGATTCATCCCTGCTGGCCGAGCTGCTAGGGCAGGTGGATGCGAGAGAGCTCCTGGACCCGCTGATCGTGGCCGATTCGGAACGGGATCTCCAGCGGCTGTCGGCGTCCCGGGCCTGCCGGGACGAAGAGGGGGTCGCAGACCTGCTGGGGCTGATCGGGCCGCTGTCGGCAGCGGAGGTCGCGGACCGCTGCACTGAGCCCGCGGCGGCGCGGGGCTGGCTCGCCGAGCTGGCCGCCCAGCGCCGCGTGATCGAGGTCCGGGTGGCCGGCCAGGCCAGGTGGGCTGCGATCGAGGACTCCGGAAGGCTGCGCGACGCGCTCGGGGTGGCGCTGCCGCCTGGCATTCCCGACGCGTTCACCGAGCCGTCCGCGGACCCGCTCGGTGACCTGGTGGCCAGGTACGCGCGCACGCACGGCCCGTTCACGGCAGCCGCCGCGGCCGAGCGGTACGGGCTGGGGGTCGTGCTGGTGACCGGCGCGCTGCACCGGCTGGCGGCGGCCGGCCGGGCCGCCGAGGGCGAGTTCCTGCCCGGCGGGCGCGGTACCGAGTGGTGCGACGCTGGAGTACTGCGGCTGCTGCGCCGCCGCTGCCTGGCCAAGCTCCGCAAGGAGGCTGAGCCGGTGCCGCCGCAGGTGCTGGCCAGATTCCTGCCCGCCTGGCAGAACGCGGCCCAGGAGGTCCGTGCTGATCGCGGCCGGCCAGGCCCGCCCCGCCATCGGCCGGGTGCCGATGCCGTTTACGACGTGGTCGACCAGCTGGCGGGAGCGGCGATTCCGGCGTCGGCGCTGGAGACCCTGGTGCTGCCGGGCAGGGTGCCTGGTTACTCTCCCGCGCTGCTGGATGAGCTGACCACCGCGGGTGAAATCGCCTGGTCCGGCGCGGGCGGCCTGCCCGGCGGCGACGGCTGGGTGGTGCTCATGCCCGCCGATGTTGCACCGCTGCTGCTGCCTGAGCCAGGCGAGCTCACCTGGACGCCGCTGCACGAGGCCATCCGCACCGCGCTGGCAGGCGGCGGGGCCCTGTTCTTCCGCGCGCTGGCCGACCGGGTGCACGCCCTCATGCGCGACAACGGCGACCCGGCGGGCTCCGAAGGCGGCGCAGGAGGCCCCGGCGCCTGGCCTGCCCGGCAGGAGCACCCGGCCGCCCGGCTCGTGACCGATCAGGCCCTGGCCGCGGCCATCTGGGACCTGGTCTGGGCCGGCCGGCTCACCAATGACACGCTCGCCCCGCTGCGCACCGTGCTCGGCACCGGCCGGCCGACGGCCGAGGCGGCGCAGGCAGGCGGGCAGGACCGGCCCGCTCTGAATGGGCGCGGTCCGCGCGCGGCGGCCGGGCGTCCGGGGCAGGCCCGGGCCAGTCGGCCTGGCCGGATGGGCGGGCGCCGGCCCGGGCTGAGCCGGGCGGCGCTGCCCTCAAGGAGCGGCCCGCCCACCGTCAGCGGACGGTGGTCGCTGCTGCCGGATGTCGAGCCAGATCGCACCCGGCGGCTGCACGCGGCGGCCAGCGCGCTGCTCGACCGGCACGGCATCGTGATCAGGGGGGCGGTAACGGCGGAGCGCGTGCCCGGCGGGTTCAGTGCCCTGTACCCGGTGCTGCGGGCGATGGAGGAAGCGGGCCAGTGCCGGCGCGGCTACTTCGTCGAGGGCCTGGGCGCGGCGCAGTTCGCGCTGCCCGGCGCCGTCGACAGGATGCGCGCGCTGGCCGACCGCGTCGCAGCCACCGAGGCGGGACCGGCGAGCCCGGCCTTCCCGCCGGCCCGCGGCCAGCCGACTGCGGCTGTCCCCCCGGCCCACGGGCAGCCGGGCGCCGCTGTCGTGGTGCTGGCGGCTGCGGACCCGGCGAGCGCTTATGGCGCGGCGCTGCCATGGCCGGCCCGGCCGGAGGACACGGCGGGCGGGCACCGGCCGGGCCGGAAGGCCGGAGCGCTGGTCGTCCTGGCCGACGGCCAGCTCGTGCTCTATGTCGAGCGGGGCGGCAAGACGCTGCTGTCCTGGACCAGCGACGCCGACCTGCTCGGGCCGGCAGCGGCCGCCCTCGCCGCAGCCGTCAGGGACGGCGCGCTCGGCAGGCTCACGGTGGAGCGCGCCGACGGGACAGGCGTGTACGACTCGCCGCTGGCCCGGGCGCTGGAAGCGGCGGGCTTCCGGCCGACGCCCCGCGGCCTGCGGATGCGCGGCTAGCGCTCACCGGCGGCGCGGTTCCGTTACCGCCCCGGGCCCCGGAGGGCCTGCGCCAGCCTGGTCGCGATAGGCGAGCCCAGCCCGCTCGCCAGGTCGAACCTGCGGGTGGCCGGGTACCGGCCATGGTGTGTCCGGGTGTAGTCGTTGTTGCCCTTGCGGATGTCGTTGAACGTTCCTTTAGGCAGTGAATAAAGCAAGGGATTGAGGAACCCTTCACGGGCAGCTGATGACAGCCCCGAGATTATGTCGCTCAGCAATGCGGCGCACAACGGCGTGGCTGCGCTCGTTCCCCCTTCCGCCGTCCAGCGACCTCTATAAAAGATGACATAGCCCCGCTGCGGATCGGCCGAGGCCGATATATCAGGAACCTCCCGGCAGTAGCCCCGGGCGACGTGACATGGCCGCCCGCTGCTGTACCGATTGACGACGCCAGGGCCTGCCTGCCAGGACGGCATCCGCCAGACGTTCGAGATCCCTCCCCCGCCGGCGCCGGCGCCGATCCGCGCCTCGTTCCAGACGCGCTCAGTCGGCGCAGGGCCGATCGCGGTGAGGTCGGTGCCGCCCACTGCCGTGACGAACGGCTGGGCTGCCGGGTCCTGCACGGACAGTTCCTTCAAGCGGCTGCTGAACTGCTCGCACCCCTCGGAGCCGGTGTCACCAGACGCCGCGAAGACCGAGATGCCCTCAGCGGCTGCCTGCTCGAAAACGGTGTTCTCGCTGGCGATCAGCCCAGGCGCAATGAGTTTGATGGCCGATTCGCACAGTCCGTAGCTGGTGGACAGCACCTGCGCCTGATCGTCGTCGACAATCCGCGTGTACTCGTCGATCACGGACTTGGCGTAATCGGCGGCCGGCGCGTCATAGACCAGCAGGGCCGCCTGGGGCGCCAGCGCTATGACCGTCTCGATGTCCAGGAGCGCCTCCGCGTTACGGCCGGGTCCGCGCCCGGCGCCCCCGTCGACCTGCACCCTGCTGACCAGCGCGCTGGTGCCGTAACACGCCTGGAACTCGGTGATATCGCTGGCCCACCATGGTTGCTGCTCCAAGAGCGCTATGGTCACCCCGGCCCCCTCGCGGCCCTGGGCGGCGCTGCCGGTGAGCGAGTATGCCCTGGCGAGCTGGTTATAGGTCCAGCTGCCATTGCGCCGGGCCGCTCGCACCGCGGCCTGGCATGGCTGCGGGCCGATGACGGCCGGGCTGGCCGGGGATGCCTGCCGCCGGTCACGCTGCGGTCGCATCGCGGCTGGCGTCACGGTGGCCAGGTTGTTCAGTCCCAGCACGGCCTGGGTCAGGCGAGCGGCGGTCGCCGGCAGCTGCGGGGCCGACGTGTTCGCCAGCGCCACCCGGCCTGAAACAAGGCGGTATCGCACAAACTGGGTATGCAGAATCACGCGAGCCCGGCCCACCGTGGTGGCCACCGGGATCACCAGGTGATTGGCACTGACCGGCCCGGGAACAAGGCCGACGCCGCGCAGCGCAGCGTCGACGCTGCCGACAATGGCCTGCGGCTGACCGAACCGGACGGCAAACTGGGCCGGGCGCAGGAAGTGGTGGTACTCAGCCGAGGCCGAGACGGAAACGGCGGTAGCAAGAGCCTGCAGACCGTGCGGATCTCTCGGCCGCAGCACGATATCGAAGTCGAGCCGCCACGAAGCCGGCACCGGCCCGATGGGGCGGGCCCCGAGCGGCACCTGCGGGGCCGCAGCAACAGGCCGGGGGATGAGGCTGACCTTTCCAGAAATAGGCCGGGGCCCTGGCGCCGCCATCGCCTGTACCGCATTCCCCGCGGTAGTCAGCAGGACTCCCGTTGACAGCACCAGCGTGATCGCGGCCGGCCGCAGCGCAATGAGACGTCGCAATGGAACCATTCCCCCCGGAATTCACCAGCTCCCGGCCCCGTTCATCGGGGAGCTAGCCGGGCCAGCGTAGCCGCGGCCACAGCCCGGTTCGGAGCGCCGCGCCGACAGGCGGCGCCGCCATCCTGGAGTACGGCAGCTGCATCCGGCCCGCGGATCGGCAGGCCACGCGGGCAATCGCGGCTCACGTTACTTCGGAACTGGTGTCCAGGTGATCGTGACAGTCCACGACGTCGATGAATCGTCGCTTATCGAAGGGCCGGTGAGCCCGATGCCTTCCCGCTGCGACTGCCCGTAGGTCGTCCAGCAGCTATTGCCCGAGCCGAACCCGGTGTCACACGCCGGGGTATTCGTCAGGCCAGCGGCCGTCGGCCCCCTGCTGGGGCTGAAGTTCGCCACGACGTACTGATCCTGGCCAGGGAGAATTCCCTTCTCGCTGGTGCAGGCGACGGTCGCATTGTCTCCCGGGTTGCAAAGGCTCCACTGGTTGCCGCTGTCGGATGGGACCGCATTCGAGCCATTCACGTATATGTAGGAGGCGATACCCGTATTAGTAATCGTGATGGGAAAGGCGGTTCCAGGTCTTCCTAGCCAGCATCGCCCGTTCGGGTAGCCGAGGGCCGTCGGCGTCGAGGCGGTGTTCAGGCTGGCTGTCCCGCCGCGGCAATCAGCGAACTTGGCCGTCGCCGGGGACACGGTGACTGAGCGTATCGTCGGCACGACGTGGAGCGAGACCGCGATACTCGCGGCGTGGCCAGCGGATGGGGGCGACGCGCTGGCGGTACCGCATCCGGCCAGTCCGATCAACGCGGTCAGCGCGAGGGCGCCGCGCAGCGCGTTACGCCTCAATGTGCCCCTCCTCGAGGTCAGTGCTGCTGTGGCCGGCGGTCTTCCGCTCGACCCTGATCTGATAGCCGGCCCTGCGCAGGCCGAGGACGGCGGCCGCGAGCAGGAGCAGCCCGATCGCGGCCCACACCGCGGGCGCAGGCACGGCTGGCCAGAACCCCTGGACCGCTCCAGGCCCGACATGGAACTGCAGCTTGGTGGCGGCAGCGACGCCGAGATTCGCCTGCCCCACCGAGATCCGCACCGAGCC
Organism: Streptosporangiaceae bacterium; assembly: GCA_050011895.1. Classification (GTDB taxonomy): domain Bacteria; phylum Actinomycetota; class Actinomycetes; order Streptosporangiales; family Streptosporangiaceae; genus DATBGO01. The sequence goes on from JBEKIF010000008.1 coordinate 73,915, forward strand.
GTAGGCGACGACGTCGCTCAGGTAGTCACCGGTCCCGGCGTCGCCTGGCACGATGAGCTGCAGGGTAATCCGGGCCGCCCCGTGCGGTGCCAGCTGCACGCTGGGGCCAGCGCGGACCCAGGACGGCGGGACCGGCCTGCCAGCACCGCGGGACAGCCGGTCGATCCGCACGCCGACCAGCTCAGGCTCGGTACCGGTGTTGACGACATAGACGGGCGGGAGTGCATAGCTTCCGCCCGGGTGCGCCACGCCGCCGAGCCGGACCGGCCCGGCTTGCACGCCTACCCCGATGCTCGCTTCCGAAGCCACGGGAAAACTTGAGAGCAGCGCAAAAGCGATGGGCACCGCAAGCAGTGCCGCCACCAACCGCCGCAGATACATGACCCGGCCTTGCGTTCCCGCCGGGTGCTACCCCGGGCCCGTGTCCAGCTAACCGTCGTGATCCTGCCGGTCGAAGCGTCCAGCACCTCGCCATCTGGTTCACGACATTTTAACGGATTACTATAAAGCAGGAAAGGCCCCGATGAGCGGGATCGCCAGATCGGCCGTAGACGACATGATGGCGCTTATCCTTGCTCGTCCATTTAAACCATATCCCTCGTCATACTCGTCATGGCGGCGGAACCACGGGCCGTTCGCATTCCGGCCCGGCAGCGCGGAGCCCCGCCTCGCCGAGGCTGGCCGTTGCCCGCGACCAGGCTCCTGGCCGCTGTAGCTGCTCGAAGCGCTCGGCATCCCGGCCCCGGGATGGGCCCAGGGAAACCCTGACCTGCAGTTGACGGCGCGGCTCCGACAGTGGTTTAGTCGGCCACGTCCGTCGACGGTAGTGCAGGAAGCCGGTGCGAATCCGGCGCGGTCCCGCCACTGTCACCGGGGAGCGACTCTCGCGTTGGCCACGACCGCGCAGCGGTGGGAAGGCCGGAGGGAGCTTCGATCCGGGAGCCAGGAAACTCCGGCCGTCGATCCTTCACACCGGGGCGCGGTTACCCCGAGGAAGGCTCCTCCTGTGGTGCCGGATCCCGTCATGCCGAATGCCGATCACAGCTTTGCTCAGCCTGATATCGACGCTTTCTACCGGCTGGTCGCCGCGCGCCGGGATGTGCGTAACGGATTCCGGCCTGATCCAGTCAGCGACGACCTGCTCACCAGGGTGCTGGCGGCCGCGCATCAGGCACCCAGCGTCGGCCTTAGCCAGCCGTGGGACTTCATCGTCTTGCGCGACCGCGCTAGCCGAGCGCGCATCCATGCGCTCGCGCGCACCCAGCAAGACCTGTTCGCAGCCTCGCTGCCCAGGTCACGGGCGCTGACCTTCAGCACGCTCAAGGTCGAGGCGATCCTGGACGCCCCGGTCAACATCGTCGTGACGTGCGACCCTACCCGGGGCGGCCGACACGTACTCGGCCGCCACGCGCAGCCTCAGGTGGCGGTGTACTCGAGCGTCTGCGCAGTCCAGAACCTCTGGCTCGCCGCGCGCGCCGAAGGGCTGGGCGTCGGATGGGTGAGCTTCTTCGAGGAGCGAGAACTGGCGGCCGCGCTGGAGTTGCCCGCGCACCTGGAGGTCGTAGCGTACCTGTGCGTGGGCCACGTTGAGGCATTCCCTCCCGCACCGGAACTTGCGCTGTCCGGCTGGGCGCGGCAGCGGCCCCTGGCCGGGGCGGTTCATGACGGCAGGTGGGGACAGCGTGGCCTGCCCGGGGCGGAGCCAGCACGTCTCCTGACCGACACGATCGCCGCCATCGAGCCGCCCGACGGCGCGGCGATGGCCGCGGCACGGGAGCGACAGGAACGCCTGACCAAGCCAAGCGGATCGCTGGGCGTGCTGGAGGACCTGTCAGTGCAGCTCGCCGGGCTGTCCGGCGAGTGCCCTCCGCCGCTGCCCGAGCCAGCCGTGATTGCCGTGTTCGCAGGCGATCACGGCGTGCACGCCCAGGGCGTGACGCCCTGGCCGCAGGAGGTCACCGCGCAGATGGTGGCGAACTTCCTCGCCGCCGGGGCCGTGGTCAACGCGATCGCCGCGCAGGCCGGCGCCGAGGTCTGCGTCATCGACGTTGGCGTCATCGCCGACTTTCCGCCGGCCCCTGGGCTGCTCCCGCGCAAGGTGCGGCCCGGCACCGCCGACATGACGGCCGGGCCCGCCATGAGCCGGGAAGAGGCCGAATCCGCCATCGAGGTAGGCATCGAGACAGCCAGGGATCTCGTCGCGGCGGGGAACCGCTGCCTGGTGACCGGGGACATGGGTATCGCGAACACGACCGCGTCGGCGGCCCTGGTGTCGGTGTTCACTGGCGCCGACCCCAGCGCCATCACCGGCCGGGGTACCGGAGTTGACGACGAGACCTGGGCGCGGAAGGTGGATGCGGTACGGCGCGCGCTCGCCAGGCACCGGCCCGATCCGGCGGATCCGGTGGGCGCGCTGGCGATGGTGGGGGGCCTTGAGCATGCCGCGCTCGCAGGCTTCCTCCTCGGTGCGGCGGCGCTGCGGGTGCCGGTGGTGCTGGATGGCGTGATCGCCTGCGCGGCGGCGCTGGCCGCTCGCGCGCTGGCCCCTGACGTAGCGCACTGCATGGTGGCAGGGCACCTTTCGACCGAGCCTGGCGCCCGGCGGGCCCTCGCCACCCTGGAGCTACGGCCACTGCTCGACCTGGAACTTCGCCTCGGCGAAGGCTCGGGAGGCGCCCTGGCGCTGCCGATCGTGGCCTCGGCGGCGCGGGTCCTGCGGGACGTCGCGACGTTCGATAGCGCCGGCGTGTCCGGCGCTAAGGACTGACGCGATGGGGGCGGGCACCCCGGGCCATCCAGAGGCTACGGCCTACCCGGTGAGCTTGCCCATGCAGGGCCGCCTCGCTGTCGTGGTCGGCGGGGGCTGCGTCGCCGCGCGGCGGGTGGCCGGGCTGCGCGCCGCTGGCGCCGACGTCGTAGTGGTCGCCCCGGAGCTGAGCACATCGCTGGCCGAACTGGCGTCCGGCGGGCTCATCATCGCTCGCAGGCGCGGCTACGACGCCAGCGACCTGGACGGCGCCTGGCTCGTACTGGCGTGCACCGGCCAGCGGCGGGTCAACGCCACGGTGGCAGCGGACGCCGAGCGAGCGCGGATCTGGTGCATCCGCACCGGCGATACAGCGTCGGATGAGCGGCCGGGCACCGCGCCGGAAGCGCCGGCGGGCACCGCGCCGGAAGCGCCGGCGGGCACCGCGCCGGAGCGTCCGGCGGGCACCGCGCCGCCGCAGCGGGCGGACACCGCGCCGGGTCAGCGGCCGGGCACCGCGCGCCTGGCCCGCCGGGTGCTGGTACTCGGCGGTGCGAGATCCGGCAAGTCGGCAAGCGCGGAAGCGATGCTGGCCGGCCACGGAGCTGTCGACTACGTTGCGACCGGGCCGCTGCCTGGCGCGGGCGACCCCGAGTGGGACGAGCGCGTTCGTGACCACCAGGAGCGGCGCCCCGCGCACTGGCGGACGGAGGAGACGCTCGACGTGGCCCGGGTGCTGGCCGAGCCGGGCACCGCGGTGCCGGCGCTGGTGGACTGCCTGTCCACCTGGCTCGCGCGGGTCATGGACGATTGCGGGGTCTGGTCCGGGCAGCCGGGCGCCGACCGGGAGCTGGCCGCACGTGCAGACCGGCTCGTGACGGCGTGGCAGGCGGCCCGACGTCCGGTCGTGGCGGTCAGCAACGAGGTCGGCTCAGGGGTCGTACCCGCCACCGCCTCCGGGCGCCGGTACCGGGATGAGCTGGGCCGGCTCAATGCCCGCATCGCTGCCGGGTCCAGCGAGGTCTGGCTCTGCACAGCCGGCATCGCCCAGCGGCTGCGATGAAACCGGCGCCCCCGGTCGCGCCCTGGCGGACCGCGCTGAGCCTGTTCACGGTCATTCCGGTGGCCGGTCCGGCCGAGATCCGCAGGGATAGCGCAGCCCGGGCCCTTGCCTGGCTGCCGGTGCTCGGCGGCTTGCTCGCAGCCGTGGCGGGCGGCGCACTGCTCGCCGTCGAGGCCGGCGGCCACTCCGGGCCGCGCAGGCTGCTGGCTGCGACAATCGCGGTCGCGGTGCTGGGGGTGCTGACCGGCGGGCTGCACCTCGACGGGCTGGCCGACACTGTCGACGGGCTCGGCAGCCGCCGTCCGCGCGCGGAGGCCCTCGACATCATGCGCCGGTCCGACATCGGGCCGATGGGCGTCGCGGCACTGGTCCTCGTTATTCTCCTGCAGGTCACTGCCCTCGCGACGCTGGCCCCCGAGCTGCCGAGCGCCGTCGCGCTGGTGGCCGCGGTGGTCACCAGCCGGGTCGCGGTGATTCTGGCGGCCGGCTCGCCTGCCGCGCGGCCCGGCGGGTTCGGCGCGCTGATCGCCGGCGCAACCACGGCACGGGCCAGGGCGATAGCTCTCGTAGCCCTGCTCGCGGTGGTCGGCGCGGGCGGCGCAGCGACCGGTGGCATCTCCTTTGCCGGGCGCGGCCTGGCGGCGGTCGTGGCGGGCTTGCTCGCGGCCGCGCTGCTGCACCGGGGCGCCCGGCGGCGGCTCGGCGGAATGACAGGCGATGTGTTCGGCGCGCTGATAGAGGTCTCCACGGCAGTGGTGCTGCTGGTTCTCGCCCTGTGGTGACACGGAGCTTCGGCTGGCCGTCCATTGCCGGTGCGCGGACCGCCACCGGGGAGTAGGATCCGCGTGTCCCGGCAAGCCGGGACGGCGCTGAGCACAGCGAAGCCGGTGCGAATCCGGCGCTGTCCCGCAACGGTGATGCCTCCTGCCGAGGACAAGCCCGGACGCCTGGCTCAGGGTCGACGACCTGTCCTCGGAGGAAGGGCGGCTCGTTCCGAGCCTGGATGGCCTCGCAACGGACGCACTTCGTCCTCCACGAGCACGGAGGATGAATGATCATGCAGCTACTAACCCGCCGGCTGCCGGCACTCGCCATCGTCGCGGTCCTCGCCACCGCAGCTACCGGATGCGGCAGCTCCCAGACCAGTTCAGCGGGCGGCGGCGGGTCAGGCAGCGCATCAAGAAGTGCCGCCGCCGGGGCGTTCCCGACCATGGTGATGGCCGCCAACGGAGCGGTGCACATCAGCAAGCGGCCCACCGCGATTGTGTCGCTGTCGCCGACCGCCACCGAGATGCTCTACGCCATCGGCGCCGGCCATCAGGTCAGGGCCGTGGACTCTGATTCCGACTACCCCCCGCAGGCACCCAGGACCAAGCTGTCGTACTTTGACCCGAACGTTGAGGCCATCGTGGCGGACAAGCCGGACCTGGTGGTCGTCTCGAACAACACCAACGGCCTGGCTAAGAGCCTCGCCGGGTTCTCCATCCCGGTGCTCGAGCTGCCCGCGCCGGCCAGCGTCAACGGGGTCTATGCCGAATTCGACCAGCTTGGCCGCGCGACAGGAAACCTCCCGCAGGCCGAGCGTGAGGTGACGACCCTGCGCAGCCAGATCAGCCAGATCGTGGCCGCCGTCCCATCCCACTCCGCACCGGCGACCTACTACTACGAGCTTGACCAGACCTACTACTCGGTGACTTCGGCCACGTTCATCGGCAAGCTGCTCGGGCTGCTCGGAATGAAGAGCATCGCCGATAGCGCCAAGGGCGCCGCGGCGGCCGGCGGGTATCCGCAGCTGTCGGCCGAGTTCATCCTGAAGGCCAACCCGGACTACATCATCCTTGCCGATACTGTCTGCTGCCAGCAGAGCGCCGCGACGGTGCGGAGCCGGCCGGGCTGGTCCGGGCTTGCCGCCGTCAAATCCGGGCACGTCATCCTGCTCAACGACGACATCGCGTCTCGCTGGGGACCGCGGATCGTGGACTTGCTCCGGGCCGTGCTGGCCGGTCTGCGGCGCGGCGGCAATTGACACGCCGCCCGCCGGGACTCGCGGGCGCTGGCCCATGATGGGCGTGTGAAAGCAGGCGATCTGGCTGCAGGACGACATGACGTGACGGCCCCGGGTTCGTGCCCGTTCACCGTGGACCGGCCGGTGATGGGGCAGCGCTGGGAACGGCTGACCTTCCTGCACTGGCCAGTCGACCCGGCGGATGTGCAGCGGCTGCTGCCCGAGGGCCTGCAGGTCGACACTTTGGGCGGAACGGCGTGGGTAGGCCTGGTGCCGTTCTTCATGCGGGTTTCGACGCCCGGCGGCCGCCATGCGCCGTGGGCGTCGAACTTCTGCGAGACCAACGTGCGGACCTACGTCCGGGACGGCCAGGGCCGGGCCGGCATCTGGTTCCTGTCCCTCGACGCCGCTCGCCTCGGGGCTGTCGTCGTCGCCCGCACCACCTACCGGCTGCCGTACTTCTGGTCCTCGATGCGGCTCGCCACCCGGGGCCGGAAGGTCAGTTACGGCTGCAGCCGCCGGTGGCCGGGTCCGCCTGCGGCCAGCCGGGTGCGGATCAGCGTCGGTGATCCGTACAGCGCCGCTGGCCTGGACGAGCGTGACCATTTCCTCACGGCGCGGTGGATGCTCTTCAGCGTCTCCGGCAGCAGGTACCGGTTCGCGCGAGCCTGGCACCGGCCGTGGCCGCTCTGCCGTGCGGAGGTCGAAGCCGTCGATGACCAGCTGATCGCCGCGGCCGGGCTCCCGCCACCCGATGGCGAGCCGCTGGTGCATTACTCGCCGGGGGTCGACGTCCGCATCGGGCGCCCTGAGCAGGGCGGGTGACTGGCATGACGTGGCAGCCGGAATTGGACGAGCTTCGCCGCAGGCAGGAGCTGGCGGGCCAGCTGGGCGGGGCCGAGAAGATCCGCCGGCAGCATGACGCAGGCAGGCTCACGGTGCGGGAGCGCCTGGCGGCGCTGCTCGACCAGGGCTCGTTCCACGAGATCGGCGGGCTCGCGGGCCATGCCGCCTATGGCGAAGATGGTGAGCTGACCGGCTTCACGGCGGCCAACTTTGTCACTGGAACGGGCCGGATCGCCGGCCGCAAGGTCGTGGTGGGCGGGGACGACTTCACGATCCGCGGCGGCGCCGCCGACGCCGCGATCATCGGCAAGCAGATCTACGCCGAGCGGCTGGCGAACCAGCTGCGGCTGCCGCTGGTGCGGCTTGTCGAGGGTACCGGCGGGGGCGGCAGCGTGAAGATGCTCGAGCAGATGGGACACACCTACGTTCCCGCCAACCCGGGCTGGGACTACGTCGTTGACAACATGTCGGTAGTTCCCGTGGCCGCTGCGGGTCTCGGGCCAGTGGCCGGCCTTGGTGCCGCCCGGCTCTGCATGGCGCATCTGTCGGTCCTGGTCGAAGGCACGGCGCAGCTGTTCGTCGCCGGACCGCCCGTCGTGAAGAGCGGGACCGGGGAAGATGTGGACAAGGAGCATCTGGGCGGGTCTTCGGTGCACAGCAGGAATGCCGCCGTGGATCTGGTTGCGGCATCGGAGCCGGCGGCATTCGAGATGATCAGGCGCTTCCTTTCCTACCTTCCGCAGAGCGCATACGAGCGGCCGCCAGTCATCGGCTGCGCGGATCCGGCCGGCCGGCGCGACGATTCCCTGCTTTCCGCCGTGCCGCGCGACCGGCGCCAGCCGTACCGGATCCGGGCCATCATGACGGCGGTCTTCGACGCTGGGTCGGTCATGGAGGTGCAGCGTTACGGCGGGTCGACGGTCACCGCGCTGGCCAGGCTCGACGGACATCCGGTGGGCGTCGTCGCGGGTGATCCTTACGTGGCCGGGGGCTGCCTGACCGTCGAGGGCGCGGAGGCGGTGACCCGGCTAGCCGACCTGTGCTCGACCTTCCACCTGCCGATCGTGACGTTGACCGACCAGCCCGGGCTGCTCATCGGCACCCGTGCGGAGCATCGCGCCACCATCCGCCATGGCGTGCGGGCCATCAGCGCCGTCTATCAGGCCAGCGTGCCGGGTGCCGAGGTCATCATCCGCCGCGTCTTCGGGGTGGGCGGTGCTGGCATTGTCAACCGGCACCGCCTGGCGCGCCGCTGGGCGTGGCCGTCAGCGGACTGGGGCTCGCTGCCCGTTGAAGGCGGAATCGAGGCCGCCTACCGGGCCGAGCTGGAACGGGCCGATGATCCCGCCGCGATGCTCGCCGACATCCGGGCCCGGCTCGATGCGGTGCGCAGCCCGCTGCGGACCGCGGAGCGGTTCGGCGTGGAGGAGATCATCGATCCGCGTGAGACCAGGCCGCTGCTGTGCGACTGGGTCCGCGATGCGTATGCCCTGTTGCCCGTCCAGCCGGGCAGGCCGTCGTTCGGCACCCGTCCCTGAGCGGCACAGCTCCGGCGGCCGTAGCACCCGGGCGCCACGACCAGCCGCGGCCGGGACCGGGCCGGCCCGCGATCAGCAGCCGCTGGCGATGCCCGCCACCACGTCGTAGGGCAGGTGCCTGGGATGGATGAGGAGCGCCCTGGCTACCTGCCGGATCTTCAGCCGCAGCGGCGTCAGCGTCTCCTCGCTGTAGCGCCAGGCGCCGAGTTCGTCGTTACCAAAGCGAGGGCCCAGCGTCCTGCGGAAGTGCCGTGCATCCCCGCCGTCCCCCTGCCACGCTGGCAGCCAGCCGCGCAGGTCGTCGTCGCTCTCGAGCATGGTCCACCCCATCAGCCGTTCCGCGATCTGGCCGGCCGCGTCGATGACGAACGCCTGATCGCTGGCGCCCCTGATGCCATGCACCCGGCCCTCGCTATCGCGGCCGTGGTGGATGCTGGCCGAGCTGAACCGGGCCCCGACGGCCAGCGCGGCGACGGCATGACCCGCTTCGTGCCAGGCCGTCGTGACGGTTGCCTTCCTGGCCGGGCTGAAGCTGGCGAAGCAGCCGCAGTCGTAGCGCTGCCTGATCCATTTGCCGTTCACGACCGACTCATCGTCGTAGCGGATGACCCGGCTCAGCTGAGCCTGGATCCCGGCCAGGACACGCTGGTCCGAAGGCTTCAACGCTCCCTCATCCGCGCTCGTGGTGTCAGCCCGGCAGCACGCCGCTGCGTTCTTGCTGCTGGCTCGTTCCGCTGCCGGTGCTGGTGATGGCTGCGCTTGCTGGCTGCGCCACCACTGAACGATATCCGCGGCAGGCTGCAGAGCATGCCCCCCTGGCGCAGCCGGCAGGTGCCGCGGAAGCGCCAGGCGGCCGGCATCGTTCATGCCGCCCGCTGGGCGGCATGCACCGGCCTCGGTGCCCAGGCCTAACGCCTTGCCTGGGTGGCCCGGACGAAGTTGCGGATGATCGTCTCGCCACAGGTCGTGAGGATCGACTCGGGGTGGAACTGAACGCCCTCCGTCGGCTGAGTGGAGTGCCGCAATGCCATCGGGATCCGCCCCCCGGCCGTGGCGGTGACCGACAGGAAGGGCGGTAGCGAGCCCTCGTCCACCATCAGGGAGTGATAGCGGGCCGCCTCGAATGGCTGCGGCAGGCCGGCCAGGAAGCCGCGGCCGTCGTGCGCAATCACCGACGTCTGGCCGTGCACGGGCCGGGGGGCGGCAACGATCGCGGCCCCGAACGCGGCTGCGATCGCCTGGTGCCCGAGGCAGACGCCCAGCAACGGCGCCTGGCCGCCGCAGGCTCGTACCACGTCCACGCTGATCCCGGCATCAGCCGGGGTGCATGGTCCCGGCGAGATCACCACGCCGGCCGGCCCGAACGAGGCGACCTGCTCAGCTGACACCTCGTCATTGCGGACGACCTCCACGCGGCAGCCGCTGGCTGCGAGCATGTGCGCGAGGTTGTAGGTGAACGAGTCGTAGTTGTCGATCAGGACCGTGACCGGGCCGGCGCGATCCCGCCGCCTGCCCGGCTTTGCGGCCGGCCGGAGGCGGCCCGCGTGGCTCGCCGTGACGGCGTGGCGGAAGCTGAGCGGCTGCCCGGCCAGGGACGCCGCCAGCTGGCTGGCGACCGGGCCCGCCCGCCAGGCTGCCGGGCTGCCGGCGACCGACCGGACGGGCCGGACGCCGTGGACGGCGTTGGTGACAAACACCTCGCTGGCGGCCTGCAGCCGGGCCTTGCTTATCGGCGTCACGCTGACGCCCAGGCCCGCCAGGCCGGCCGCGCGCAGCACGGCCTCCCTGGCGACGCCGGGCAGCAGCCGTCCGTCCGCGGGAGGCGTGTGCAGCACCCCGCCGAGCACCGCGAAGACGTTCGCCCTGTCGGTCTCCAGCACGTCGCCGTCAGCGTCCTCGATCAGCGCCTGCTCGCCGGGCTGCAGGGCCATCGAGCGGGCGATGTCCGCCAGCAGCCGCCGGTCCAGCCACTTGTGCGCGCCGAGGCCGCCTCGGATCACGGCAGGCCGCAAGGTCACTTCCGCAGGCGGCTGGTCCAGCGGCACGACCTGGACCAGGCCGCGCAGCGGTCCGCCGGCGGGCTGCACCGTGATCCGCAGCCGCCCAGATGGCTTATCGGCGAGCTGGGCCGCCAGGTCGTCCCTGAGGGTCCCTGGCAGGCCCTTGCCGAAAAGCTGCCTGGCGCTGGCGTCCAGCCTGGCAACATGGTCCGCCAGGTCGCGCGTGGCCCCCTCCGCGACCAGCAGCGACGTGAATACCCCGGCAGCTGGCCGGGGCCGCAGCCACAGCCTGTCCGTGGCGCCTCCGGCCCGGGCCCCGGCCGCGGGCAAGCCAGGCTCGCCGCCGAGGCGGCCGCCGATGGCTCGGATGAGCGGGCTGGCCTTGAGCAGGCACTCCCGGTACTCGTCGTCGGCAGCCGAGTCCGCGACGATGCCGCCGCCGCTGCCCAGCCACACCCGTCCGGCGTGGAACTCGAATGTACGGATGGCGACGTTCAGCTCGAGGCCCGCGACGGGGCTGCGATACCCGACGGCGCCGGTATAGATCTCTCGCGGTGTCGCCTCGAGCTCATGGATGATCTCCAGCGCCCGCACCTTCGGGGCGCCGGTCACCGATCCGGGCGGGAAGGCCGCGCGGATGAGGTGGCCGTCGCCGGCCCGCGCGCCGAGCGTTCCGCGCACATCGGAGACCAGATGCCAGACTCCCGGATGAGGCTCGACACCCAGCAGGCGCGGGACCTCCACGCTGCCCGCGGCGCAGACCCGGCTGAGGTCGTTGCGCATCAGGTCGACGATCATCACGTTCTCGGCGCGGTTCTTGGCCGAGCGCTCCAGCTCGCCGCGCTGCTGCCGGGCCCGCCGCTGGCACGGCGACCGCCGGTGCGTGCCCTTGACCGGCCTGGACAAGACGGTCCTGCCCGTCCTGCGCAGGAAGAGCTCGGGCGACAGGCTGCCCACCGCACCCCCGGACACCCGCATGAAAGCGGCGTACGGCGGCTGCAGGACGGCCACCGCCTGGCAGAACGCGTCCAGCGGATCCCCGTCGAAGCCGGCCTCCAGCCGCAGGCAGATGTTCGCCTGGAAGATGTCACCCCGCCGGATGTACTCCACGGCCCGGCCGACCGCCGCCTTATGCTCGGCCGCCGACGGCGCCAGCAAGAAGTCCCCGCAGCAGTAGCCGCGAGCCGGCCGCGCGGGGGCGCGCGCCCGCCGGGACAAGTCCTCGAACCGGCGCTCCAGGGCCTCGTCCCGGCCGGCGGTCCACAGCGCCTCGAAGAACCACTCCCCGGTTGACTGGTCGCGGCGCAGGACATGGTCATAATGGCCGAACCACCAGGCCGGCAGATGCCTGGGGCCGGCCGGCGCGGGCGGCACCGGCAGGACCTCGCCGCCGAAGCCGAAGCCCAGGTAGCCGATCCAGCCGCCAAAGAAGCCGGGAAACGCGGGATCGGCAAGCCCCGCTCGCAGCTGCCGGGCGTGGTCAGCCTGGCCGCCGCCGGCCTCGGCATCCGGAGCGCAGGGCGAGTCAAGGACGTCGGCGAGCGACTGGGGCGGGCTGCGCACCAGCGCAGGCTCAGAGCTGATCACATCGGCGCCATCGGCCCAGGCTCCGATGAGCGCGATCGGATGCGCATCCGACCGCACCAGCCTCAGGACGTCGACCGGTGCCAGGTCCCAGTCCAGCGGGCGACGCACCACGCGAGGAGCCGAGCTAGGCCGCACATTGCCTCCGAAGCAGCGAACCACGATGTCCCGCCAGTCCGCCGCGGCGCACCTGCCAGCCAAAGCGGCCAGGAAGCGAACCACCCGCAGCGCAGCACGCCGCTGGTGACTGCTAACCCGGGCGCGCTCCCCGCAAGCCGTCCCATCGGAACCCCGGTGGAAAACTCGTCCGGGAATCGGAAGAGTTCACTGGGAACCTACACGTCAAGCTGGCCGGCCTTCGCCCCGGCGGCGAACGCCTGCCACTCGTCCGGAGTGAAGATCAGCACCGGGCCGCCGCGGTCCTTGGAGTCGCGGACGGCGACGATGCCTGGCAGGTTGGCCGCGACCTCCACGCAGTTTCCGCCGTTTCCGCCGCTGTAGCTGCTCTTGCGCCAGGTGGCGCCGCTTAGGTCCATCGTGCCTCTGCTACTTTCCTGATCAAGTCTCGCGAGGCTCCGCGGGGGAGCGCTTCGGCCCGCAGCGTGTCGAAGGTTTCGCTAACTTTCGCGACCACGGACGGCTTCTCGGTTGTCTGCCCCCGGTCGGGCGACTCCATGTACACGGTACCCGGTGCGCCATCGAAGCTCGCGATGGCGAAGCCGCCCAGCAGGCCCACGTGCGCGCCTACCTCGCCAGGGACGACCTGAATCGTGATCTTAGACCGGTCGGACATGCCCGCCAGCTGCGCAAGCTGGTCCTGCATCACTTTCCGGCCGCCGATGCGCCGATGCAGCACCGCCTCGTCGATGACGACCCACAGCGCCGGCGGCCTGGGCTGCTCAAGGATCGACTGCCGCTGCATCCGGGCGCTGACCAGCTGATCCAGCTCGTCGTCGCCGTCTGCCGAGCGCCACGCCTCGAACAGCGCGCAGGCGTAGTCGGCGGTCTGGAGCAGGCCGGGCACCAACAGCGGCTCCCAGGTGCGCAGCGACGTGGCTCGCCGCTCGGCGTCCAGCCACTCGGCGAACCACGACGGATAGCCGCCGTCCCAGCGCCGGGCCAGCGCATGGATCCGGGCGAACAGCCCGCCCGCGTCGGGCAGTGCATCGTCGCAGCGCTGCGCGAAATCGTCGGACGGCGCGCGCTCGCCCGTCTCGACCTTGCCGACCTGAGCGCCCGAGTAACCGACCCGCTGGCCTAATTGCTCCTGGCTCAGCCCGGCCGCCATCCGGGCGCGCCGAAGCTCAGCACCGAAGAAGTCCAGCGGCCCCGCGCTGGGGTCAAGCTCCCGTATCGGCGGCATCCGGGCCTCGCTTTCCGACAGTCCCGACACCAGCGTTCGGACACGTTCGGACACGTTCGGACGACCGAGCGTATCCGCTAGAGATCCTAAATGCGCATCGGCAGGATGGCCAGCAGTGATCGGCTCATAAACGCCAGCCGCGCGACAGGCACCCGGGCGGCAGTACCGAACAGGAGACGCCCGTGGGCGAGACCAGCGCCGCGCCGCCGCTCGCCTGGCGCGCTGCCTTTCCCGGGCCATCCCTGGCGAGTACCTGCCACCCGGGCGGCACCTCCGGCACCGGCCAGCGGGAAGACGTCCCCGTGCGGCACCCAGACTCACACACTGGGGCCGACGCTACCGTCCAGCAACGGTCCGCCGTGACCGGCAGCCCGGCCGTGACCGGCAGCCCGGCCGTGACCGGCAGCCCGGCCGTGACCGGCAGCCCGGCCAGGCGGGCCTACTTAGAGCTGGCTGCGCATCCAAGAGCGGTGCCATTCGCCCGGCGATGCATGAGGAACGCGCTGGACATGTGGAGTCTCGGTGCGATCGCCTGCGACGCCGAGCTGATTGTCTCGGAGCTGGTCACCAACGCAGTTACGGCGAGCGCCGCAGCACCGTTTCCCGCCCGGGTAGGCCTGTACCTCGCGGCAGATACTGACCGGCTGACCCTGCTGGTCTGGGATAGCAGCCCGCAGCCGCCTGTGCGCCGACCGCACGACGACGATGCGGTGGCCGGCCGTGGCCTGGAGATCATCGAAGCACTCAGCGACCGATGGGGCTGGTCAAGACCTGGCGACCGCGGCAAGGTCGTCTGGGCGTTGCTTGACCTGGACGACTCATGATCCCGCTGCCCCCGGTCGCCGCCCGGCCCGGCCGGGCGCACCGGACCGGGGGCAGCACCGGCTATCCGTTCGGGCTCGCTGCGCACCTCAGGCCCTAACGGCGGCATTGGGTGCCCACGCCAGGCTCGCCGGCGGCGCGGCGGAACAAGCGATGGCGGCAGCCCAGGCGCCCGGCTTAGCGCGCCGCTGAGCAGTCGGGCTCCTGTTACCTGCATAATGCTTGTCATGCGTTTGTCCGCGCGCGCCGACTATGCACTGCGGGCCGCGATCGAGCTCGCGGCCACCAGTGCCGGCCATGTCACCGCTGACCAGCTGGCCAGGGCGCAGAACATTCCGGGCAAGTTCCTCGAGGCGATCCTCACCCAGCTACGGCGCGGCGGGCTGGTACGCAGCCAGCGCGGGCCCGACGGCGGCTTCTGGCTGGCCCGGCCGGCCAGCCAGATCTCGCTCGCCGACATCATCAGGGCCATCGACGGCCCGCTGCTCGGCGTCCGCGGCGAGCGCCCGGAGAACCTGGGCTACACCGGGGCGGCCGAGCCGCTCCAGGAGGTATGGATCGCGCTGCGCGCCAACGAGCGAGCCATCCTCGAGGAGGTCACCCTCGAGCACCTCGTGTCCAGGCAACTGCCCGACCGGGTCCGCCAGCTCGCCGACAATCCGGAGGCCTGGGTCTAGGCAGCGCCAGATGTACGGCGCCAGATGTGCGGCTGTCCAGGATCGCCTGCTCTGCCGGGGATGCCGACGAGCCAGGTGCCGCCGGTAGCGGGTATTACCCGTGCAGCGCCACGGCTGGCTGGGCGATCATCCGCGGGAACCGGCCCCGGCCGGCATCCTCAGACAGGCACCATGTCGGTGATCTCGCACGCGCGGCGTGCCACCTGCTCAATCACTGGCTGGTCGGCGCGCAGCACCGCGGGATCGAGGACCTGCTCCTCAGCCGTGACGAGGCGCTGGCCAGCCTGCACGGCGAGGTTGCGGGCCGGCGCATCGGCAGCCAGCCTCGTCCCGACCGGGATGGTCACCTGGCGTCCCGCAGCTGCACCGGCCGACGGCTTGGCCGTGGCGGCAGCGGGCTCTGCTCCGGCGGCACCGCCCCGCGACGGCTCCCTGACCCCGGTCAGTACCGGCTCATTCTGCAGCTCGGCGAGCGCGAAGTTGTCCGAGACCTCCCGCAGGACCTGCGACAACGGCGCCCCGAGGGCGCCGCAGATGGATGCGAGCAGCTCAGAAGATGCCTCCTTCTGGCCACGCTCAACTTCGGACAGGTATCCAAGTGACACCCGCGCCGCAGCGGACACCTCACGGAGGGTGCGACCCTGCCGGAGACGCAGTCGCCGCAGCGCGTCACCGAGAAAGTGACGAAGCAGCACCATCGTCGCACTCCCTTCCCAAGGCCGACCGGCTGACTCCTCCCACCGTACCTGCCCTTACGGACTGTGCGGGAGAGGGCATAGGTGCGTGTTCGAAGCAGTAACACTGTAATCAGTCGTTATCTTCCCGCAGCATCTCGATGAGCAACCGCAGCGCGCGCACGACGGTGGCGGCCCTGATCTGGTGCCTGTCACCAGTGAGCTCGAGCGCCCGCACGGCCGTGTCCCTGCCCACATTGACGGCGATGTACACGGTGCCGACGGGCTGGCCATCCGAGGGATCAGGTCCGGCGACTCCCGTGGTCGCCACGCCGGCGGCTGCCCTGATGCGGCCCCGGACGCCGGCGGCCATGGCCGCTGCGACGTCCGGATGGACGGCTCCGTACCGAGCCAGCAGGTCGGACGGCACATCGAGGACGGCCGCCTTGACATCGGTCGCGTAGGCGACCACCGCGCCCCGGAATACGGCGGACGCGCCGGGAATGGCGGTAAGCGTGGCCGCGAGCATGCCGCCGGTCAGCGATTCGGCCACCGCGAGCGTCTGGCTGCGGGCGATCAGCAGGATGATCGCCTGCCGGGCAAGCTCCTGCGCTTCGGGCACGGTCCCGTCATCAGCCTGGTCGCGGCCACCAGGACCAGCCTGCTCGCGCGCGCCGGCCCGCTTGCGGCCGCCAGGACCCGCCTGGCTCAGCACGCAGGCCCCGGGCCGCCTGCCGGTACTGACCGGTGCAGCCGCACTGCCCGGGCCGCGTAGTCGGCCCCGGTCAGCACGGTCACCACGACGGCCGCCGTCATCACGATGGCCCGAGTGACGCCGAGCGGCCCGGGCAGGATGTACAGGCTGATGGCAACGACCTGCAGCAGGGTCTTCACCTTCCCGCCGCGGCTGGCCGGGATAACACCGCGGCGGATAACCCAGAAGCGCAGTCCGGTGACGGCAAGCTCCCTGAACAAGATCACGCCCGTGACCCACCAGGGCAGCTCGCCGAGGAACGACAACGAGACGAGCGCGGAACCGGTGAGCGCCTTGTCCGCGATCGGGTCAGCGATCTTGCCGAAGTCGGTGATCAGGCCCCGGCGGCGGGCCAGCTCGCCATCGAGCAGGTCGGTGGCCGACGCAACGGCGAAGGTCACGAAGGCCGCGAACCGCCACCCGGGGGTTCCGGCGAGCAGGAACGCCACGAACACGGGCACCATCACCAGGCGGCCGACGGTCAGCGCGTTCGCAATGTTGACCAGCCCGGGCGGGGGGACGGTGACGCCGTTCCCTAGCCCGCCCTCCGCCGCAGCACCGGCGTCAGGCCGGCTCAAGGTGCTCACTCGCCTCTCGAGGGCGCCGCTGCCTTCGTGCTGGCGTCGGCCACCAGATCGACCCCGTCGGCGCCAGTGACGACAGCGCGGGCCAGCTCTCCTACGGCGAGCCGACGGCTTGATCGCACCAGGGTCGTCCCATCGACCTCCGGGGCCTGGTGCGGAGCGCGCCCCAGGTAGCGCCCTCGGCCGGGGCATTCCTCGATCAGCACATCCACGACCTCGCCGGTACGGTCCGCGGCGCGCTGAGCCATCAGCTCGTCAGCGAGGTCCGCGAGGTCCTCGACCCGCCGCGCGACCTCGGCCGCCGGCAGCTGGCCGGGCAGCGACGCCGCCTCGGTGCCGTCCTCGTCGGAGTAGCCGAAGATCCCGATCGCGTCGAGCCTGGCTTCGGCCAGGAAGCGCTCCAGCTCCGCCAGGTCAGCGTCGGTCTCGCCGGGAAACCCCACGATGAAGTTGGACCGGACGCCCGCATCCGGGCACGCCTGCCTGATCTGGTCAAGCAGCGCGCAAAAGCGCTCGCGATCGCCGAACCGGCGCATCGCTCGCAGCACGGTGCCGCTGGCGTGCTGGAACGACAGGTCAAAGTAAGGAGCCACTCCTGCGGTGGTCGTCATCGCCTCGATCAGCCCTGGCCGAAGCTCGGCGGGCTGCAGGTAACTGACCCTGACCCGCTCGATCCCCGGGATGGCGGCGAGCTGCGGGAGCGCTTCCTCGAGCAGCCTCAAGTTGCCCAGGTCCTTGCCGTACGACGTGGAGTTCTCGCTGACCAGCAGCAGCTCGCGGACGCCACGGGCGGCCAGCCAGCCAGCCTCGGCCAGCAAGTCAGGCACCGGGCGCGATACAAATGCCCCGCGGAACGCCGGGATGGCGCAGAAGCTGCACCTGCGGTCACACCCCGATGCGATCTTGAGCGGCGCTACCACCCCGCCGTCAAGCCTGCGCCGAAGGACCCGAGGTCCTGCGGCCGGCGCTATGCCGGGCGGGAGATCGGGTATGACCTGGCCGGCAGGCGGCGCCACGGTGCCATGCCCGGGCAAGTGCGCGCCGGCTCCGGCCCGCCCGGCCGGCGAGACCGGCAGCAGGCGCCTTCGGTCCCGGGGCGCGTGCGCTGGCCGGTGCTCCCCCGCCAGCACCGCATCGAGCCGTGCGGCGATCTCGCCGTAATCGTCGAAGCTGAGGATCTGCGCTTCGGGCAGCGCCTCGGCGAGACCGGCACCGTAGCGCTCGGCCAGGCACCCGGCCGCGACCACCTTCGCGCCCGCGGCGGCGGCGGCCAGCAGCTCGTCAATGGACTCCTGCTTGGCTGCCTGGATGAACCCGCAGGTATTGACCAGGACCACGGCCGCGTCCGCCTCGTCGGCGAGCGTCCAGCCCGCTTCCTCGAGCCGGGCCGCTAGTTCCTCGGAATCCACCTCATTGCGGGCACAACCCAGCGTGACCAGGCTAACGCTGCGCCCGGCCGGGCCCTGCTCATGTTCGCTCGGCACACCGGCAGACTACGGTAAGTCAGCCGATGCGCGGCCTCCGGGCGGTGTCCCCGCGAGGTCAGCCGACTGGCTTCTGGCCGGGTCCGAAACTGAGCGTGACCACCTGATTCGACGATCCGGGCGGTACCGCGTTCTTCCCGTTGACCGTCAGCGAGATGCCACCAGGATTGCCGATGATCATGCTGACCGCCTGCCGCTCCGTCCAGCGCCTGTCGGTGCCCGCGACCACGATCCCGCTGAAGATGGTCTGCCCGCTGGTGGTGGTTAGGTCCACCCAGCAGTTCTCAACGGCAGTCAGGTGGATCACGACCTGGTGCGCGCCGGCTTGCGATACCGGCGACGGTGCCGACGCCGCCTTCGGCTGCCGGCGCCCGGCCGATCCCGGATGGGCCGCCGCGGCCGACCGCGCCGCTTCTGGCGTTACGCGCGACGACGAAACTACATGGTAAACGGCGAACCCGACGATCAGCACAAGGGCCACCACCATGGCCAAACTCCAATTGGGCCTGCGCCGTTCCTTCAGCTTGATCGGCGTCGACGGTTCGAAGACGGCAGCGGCCGTGATGGCCCGCGGCGCCCCCTGGGTCGCGTCGTACTCCCGGATCAGCGGCTCAGGGTCGGTCCCTACCGCCCCTGCGATGCTGCGGATATGGCCCCGGGCGTAAAAATCCCCGCCGCACGCGGAGTAATCGCCGCGTTCGATCCCCCGGATAATTGTCTCCCTGATGCAGGTCCGCTGGCTGACCTGCGTAGTGGTGAGACCAGACTGGCGACGTGCCTCCGCCAGGGTGTCACCGATGCTCACGCCGCGCCTCCACTGCTCTATCGCACTGCGTGCCGCCCGGGGTGCGGGTACAGTTTCCGGAATCTTTTTCCTGTCCCATGATCCCGCTGTAAGGGATCGGTCACTAAGTGTAGACTCCCGCCTTTCGGCCAGCGAGGACCGCGGCACCGTTTAGCGCTTGCAACCCCAGTATCACGGGCGCCGGGCAGCGGTCGCGCCGTCACGCGTCGAGGCCGCGTAGCGATGCCAGCAGAGCGGCCAGGTCGTCGGGCTTGACCAGGACGTCCCTGGCCTTGGACCCTTCACTCGGGCCGACAACTCCCCTGTTCTCCAGCAGGTCCATCAGCCTGCCTGCCTTGGCGAAGCCCACCCGCAGCTTGCGCTGCAGCATCGACGTCGATCCGAACTGAGTGCTGACCACCAGCTCGGCAGCCTGGATCAGGAGCTCGAGATCGTCTCCGATGTCCGCGTCGATCTCCCGCTGGCGTCCCTCGGGTGCCGTGACGTCCTCCCGGTAGACCGGCTCCGCCTGCTTCTTGCAGTGGGCGACCACCTCGCGGATCTCTTTCTCCGTCACGAAGGCGTTCTGCAGCCGCAGCGGCTTGCTCGCGCCCATCGGCAGGAACAGCGCGTCGCCCTGCCCGACGAGCTTCTCGGCGCCAGGCTGATCGAGGATGACCCGGCTGTCGGTCAGGCTGGAGGTAGCGAAGGCCAGCCGGGACGGCACGTTCGCCTTGATCAGCCCGGTCACCACGTCCACGCTCGGCCGCTGGGTCGCGAGCACGAGGTGAATCCCGGCCGCGCGGGCCAGCTGAGTGATCCGCACCACCGCATCCTCAACGTCGCGCGGCGCGACCATCATCAGGTCGGCCAGCTCGTCCACGATGACCAGGAGGTACGGATACGGCACGTAGACACGCTCGCTGCCGGGCGGCGCGGTGATCTTCCCGGCCCGGACCGCCTTGTTGAAGTCATCCACGTGCCGGAACCCGGACGCGGCCAGGTCGTCATAGCGGCGGTCCATCTCCCCGACCACCCACTCCAGCGCGTCCGCCGCTTTCTTGGGGTGCGTGATGATCTGGGTAATCAGGTGCGGGATTCCCGAGTAGATCGATAGCTCCACCCGCTTGGGATCGATGAGGATCAGCCGGACCTCATCGGGCGTCGCCCGGACCAGGACCGAGGTGATCAGCGCGTTGATACATACCGACTTGCCGGCCCCGGTAGCCCCGGCGATCAGCATGTGCGGCATCTTCGCGATGTTGGCCACCACCGTGCGGCCCTCGACGTCCTTGCCGAGCCCGACCACCATCGGGTGATGATCGGTCGCGGCCACCGGCGACCGCAGCACGTCGCCGAGGCTGACGATTTCCCGGTCCGCGTTAGGAATCTCGACGCCTATCGCGGACTTGCCCGGAATAGGCGACAGGATCCGCACGTCAGCGCTCTTCACCGCGTAAGCGATGTTCTTGGACAGCTGCGTCACGCGCTCGACCTTGACGGCCGGCCCGAGCTCTATCTCATACCTGGTCACGGTCGGGCCCCGGGTGAATCCCGTCACCTGGGCATCCACCTCGAACTGCTCGAGCACCACCGACAGTGCCTCGACCATCAGATCGTTCGCCCGGGTCCTGGCTTTCGGCGCCGTGCCCGGCCGCAGCAGGGCGGTGGGCGGAAGCGTGTAGCTGGCATCGCTGGAGGAACTCAAAGTCAGCTGCTCAGCCTTGCGCTGTGCCTGGGTGCCCTCGTGCGAGCCCGGCCCGGCCGACCCGCCAGGACCCGCTGCCGCGCCCTCGTCGGACCCGAACCAGGAGCTGAGCCAGGAGGCCTCGGTGCCGTCGGCGGCCGCCCCCGGCCCGCCGTGACCCGCCGTGCCCGGCAGGCCCGTGCCCTGGTGGGCCGCTGTCGACGGCCCGAAGCTCAGCCCGTGCACCACGTCCGCGCCGGCTTCAGGCGTCCCGGTGGCTCGCGGTCTCGCCGCGGCTCCTGGTGTCCCGGCTCCTGGTGTCCCGGCCGGAGCGCCCGCGGCGCCGCGCCGGCTCTGGTCGGCGGCCTCGCGGGCCAGCAGCCCGCCGAGCAGCGGGGTGTCGTAGGGCTTCTGGTGCTCCCCCGCCTCGATGGCCTCCTGGCGCCGACGGCCGCCCCGGGTGAGCTGGCGGCCGGTCCGCGCCTGCCCGGTCAGCGCATCCGGATCACCGGTCCCGGCGGGGTCAGCCGGCTGTCCGCGGCGCACGAAACCGTGGACCTCGGCGAGCCGGCCAGGCACCCGGTGCAGCGGCGTTCCGGTGATGACCAGCAGCCCGAATCCGGTCAGCAGCGCGAGCAGCGGCGCCGCCACCCACGCAGTGATCGCAGCGACGAGCGGGGCCGACACGACGAAGCCAATGAGACCGCCGGCCTGCTGCATCGCGATCGCCCCTGCGGACGGGTACGGCGTGCCGTTGGCGATGTGCACCAGGCCGAGCGCGCCGACGATCAGGGCCGTCCAGCCGATCACCATCCGGGCGGTGTCCGCGTTACGATCCGGGTGCCGCAGCAGGCGCCAGGCGAGCAGGGCCAGCAGGATGGGGACGGTCCAGGCACCGGAGCCGAAGGTGCCACGGATGAAAGCGCCGAGCGGCCGGCCGATCACGTTACCGACCTTGAACCAGGTCACGGCGGCAGTGACGATGGCCGCGCCAAGCGCTGCCAGCCCCAGCCCATCCCGGCGGTGCGCCGGGTCGAGATCCCTGGCGTTGTGCCCGGCAGCCCGGGCAGCGTAGCCCGCCGTGTGCGCAAGGCCCATCCACGCCTCAGTGATCACGCGGGCCACCCAGTCAGCCAAGATCACGATGGGATTGGCTGACCGCGGGCGGCGGCTGTACCTGCGGCCGTTCCCCGACGTCCTCGTTGGGCGGCCGTACCGGGCGCCGGTACGCCGGCCTGACCGGGGGCCGGCGGCACGTGGCCGAGGCCGACTGGCGGTGCCTGACTGCCGTGGTCGTCCGGAAGTCCCACCGCGCGGGCGCGCTCCGCCCTTGGGCACACGAGTCGCCATGATCCCCACCGTAGCGAGCATTCCGGCGCTCGCGAAGCATCCACAGTCCGGCGTGTCGCGTCCCGGGCTGATGCGCTGCGGCCGGACATGCGCCCCCGCCGCCACCCGCCCGCCGCTGGTCTCGCCCGCCGGCGCCGTCGTGCCAGCCGGAACGTTCAGCCGCCCGGCCAAGGCGATTGCCCTGATTCGCTGATTCCCGGCTCCCGGGCCCCGGCTCCCGGACCCCAGCGCTCAGACGTCGGCTCTCAGATCGCGGCGCTCAGACTTCGACGAGAACCGGGATGATCATCGGACGGCGGCGGTAGTTCTCATTCACCCAGCGCCCTACCGTCCTGCGCACGAGCTGCCTGAGCTGATGCACCTCGTTGATCCCGTCGGCGGCGGCCCTGGCCAGCGCCTCCTCGATCCGCGGGCGCACCTCCTCGAAGGCCGAGTCGTCGATGCCCGAACCGCGTGCGTGAATCTCAGGCCCGGCGACCATCTTGCCGGTCGTGGAGTCGACGACGATGACTACCGACACGAACCCTTCCTCGCCGAGTATCAGCCGGTCCTTCAATGACGACTCGGTCACCTCACCGACCGACAGGCCATCGACGTACACGTAACCGCATGGGATAGTTCCGGCGACACGGATCCGGCCGTCGATCAGGTCGACCACGACGCCGTCCTCGGCGATGACGATATTTCCCCCGGGAACGCCGGTCAGCGCGGCCAGCTCGGCGTGCGCCTTCAGATGCCGCCACTCGCCGTGCACCGGGATGAAGTTGGCGGGCCGAACCAGATTCAGCACGTAGAGCAGTTCGCCTGCTGGCGCGTGGCCTGAGACATGGACGAGCGCGTTGCCCTTGTGCACGACGCGGGCGCCGAGCCTGGTCAGATCGTTGATGATGCGGGACACAGCGGTCTCGTTGCCCGGCACCAGCGAGGACGCGAGGATGACGGTGTCGCCTTCGGCGATCCTGATCGGATGGTCCCGCCCGGCCATCCGGGACAGCGCGGACATCGGTTCGCCCTGCGATCCGGTGGAGATCAGCACGATCCGCTCCGGCGGCATCTCCTCGGCCTCACGCGGCTCTACGATCAGGCCACCTGGCACCGACGGCACCCGCAGGTAGCCGAGCTCGCGGGCGACACCCATGTTGCGCACCATCGACCTGCCGACCAGCGCCACCTTGCGGCCGTGCGCCGCGGCAGCCTCGAGCACCTGCTGCACCCGGTGCACGTGGCTGGAAAAGCAGGCCACGATGATCCGCTGCTCGGCCGCGGCGAAGACCTCCGCGAGCACCGGCGCGATCGCCCGCTCGCTGGTCACGATGCCGGGGACCTCGGCGTTGGTGGAGTCCGCCATCAGCAGGTCCACCCCGTCGGCGCCGAGCCGCGCGAAGCCGCCCAGGTCGGTCAGCCGCCCGTCAAGCGGCAGCTGGTCCATCTTGAAGTCGCCGGTATGCAGGACCAGGCCCGCGCTGGTGCGGATGCCGACCGCAAGCGCATCGGGAATCGAGTGATTCACCGCGAGGAATTCCAGGTCAAAGGGGCCAAACGCCAGCTTGGTGCCCTCTGCCACCTCGCGGACGTCAGGCGTGATCCGGTGCTCGGTCAGCTTGCTCCGCACCAGTGCGAGGGTCAGCTTGGACCCCACCAACGGGATGCCAGGACGCCGGCGCAGCAGGTAAGGGACAGCGCCGATATGGTCCTCGTGCGCGTGCGTGAGCACCAGCGCCTCGACGTCGGCCAAGCGCCCTTCGAGCGCTGAGAAGTCGGGCAGGATCAGGTCGACGCCAGGCTGATCTGGCTCGGGGAACAGCACCCCGCAGTCGACCACGAGCAGGCGGCCCGCGTGCTCGAAAACTGTCATATTGCGGCCGATCTCGCCGAGCCCGCCCAACGCGATAATGCGCAGGCCATCGGCGGCGAGGGGCGGCGGCGGCCCGAGACCGGGGTGCGGGTGGCTCACCGGAGCTTCACACCGCCCGCCACCAGATCGGCACGCAGCTGCTCGACCTCGGCCGGGGTCGCGTCGGCCAGCGGCGCGCGTACCGGCCCGCCGGGGAGGCCGAGCAGTCCGAGCGCCGCCTTCGTCGTGATGACTCCCTGCGTTCTGCTCATCCCGGTGTAGACGGGAAGAAGCTCGCGATGGATCGCCAGGGCCGTGGTGACCTCGCCTTTCGTGTAGGCGTCGATCATCTCGTGCAGCCGGTCGCCGGCCACGTGACTGTGGACGCTGACGAATCCGACGGCACCGATAGCCAGCCAGGGCAGGTTGAGCATGTCGCTACCGCAGTAGTAGGCGAGCTGAGTGCTGGCCATCACCAGGGAGGAGGCACCCGGATCGTCCTTGGCGTCCTTGACCGCGACGATCCTGGGATGCTGGGCGAGCCGGATCAGCGTCTCGGTCGTGATGGGCGTGGCGGTGCGGCCAGGGATGTCGTAGAGCATGACCGGCAGGCCGGTGGCATCCGCGACCGCGGTGAAGTGCCTGAACAGTCCCTCCTGCGGCGGCTTGCTGTAATACGGCGTGACCACGAGGAGGGCGGCTGCGCCTGCCTGCTCGGCCTGCCTGGCCAGCTCGCAGGTGTGCGCGGTGTCATTGGTGCCGACCCCGGCCACGACAGTGGCACGGTCGCCGACGGCCTCGACCACGGTGCGCAGCAACCGGTCCTTCTCGGCGTCGGTCGTGGTCGGCGACTCACCGGTGGTGCCGCTGATCACCAGGCCGTCGCTGCGCATCTCGCCGACTAGGTAACGGGCGAGCTTGGCGGCTCCCTCGTAGTCGACCGAACCGTCGCTGGTCATCGGCGTGACCATGGCGGTGAGCATCCGGCCGAACGGGGCCGCTGGGACGTCTGCAGCGCTGCGTCCCTCAGGCGTTGCGGTAGCTGTCATGTACCGAACGCTACCGGGCGGTGCTGCCGCGGGGTACCGCAGACGCGGTAGGCGCAAGCAATCTGCTGCGGGGCGAGGCGAAACGCAGGCGGCCCGGGCGGCTTGCTGAGCTCGCCCGGGGCCCTCGTGAAGACGCGGCGACGTGAGCTCGGGGGTACCCACGTCGCCTGCGTCTGTCTTATTATCGGCCACCATTGCACGTGCCGTTACTCGTTGCGCGCAATTTGTTATAGTCCGGCCCGCTAGCGCGATCTTAAAACCACCCACCGGGCACACCTCCGGGCCGCCGGGCTCAGTGTGCCGGTGCCGCTGGTGCTGGACGATGCGGTTCCCACGGCCTGAGCCAGGGCAGCGCCAAGGACCCCTGACGGCCGTGCTCGTCAGAACACCGGGATGATGTCCTCTGGGTTGATATCGGCCGACACGTCCACGCCTTTGATGTCGAGTTCGGGGATGGCCGGGAACTCGATGCCCCAGCGCTGGACGATCGTCCGGATCTTGGCGATGGCCATTTTCCAGTTCTCAGCCTGGTCCTCATACGAAAGCACGCCAAGCCCGGCCTTCCTGGCGTAATCCATCAGGATCCGGTGGTTGGCCAGGAAGTAAGGCGGCAGGTCCCAGAAGCCGTCCGGCGGTTCCCACAAGATCATCGAGAGGAAGATGAAGCCGGCCCGCAGCTGGCGGGTGATCGTTGCCCGCACGTCGTCGGTCAGGCCAGGCCATTCGTTCTCCAGGATCGTCATGCAGATCAGCAGGTGACGTGATTCGTCCCGGCCGATCCGCTGGAACATCTCGCTGAACACCGGATGGGTGGTGCCGGCCGACATGCCGCGGAACAACGTGGACGCCGCCATCTCCCCCATCATGAAGCTGGTGAACAGCACCGGGAGCGAGTACCTGTCGACTGCCTTGGTGTAGCCGCCCCAGTACCGGCCGCCGTTGTGGTAGAGCCAGCCGATGTTGTTATGCGCAGCGTGCTCCAGGTCGGTCGACGGGGTCCAGTTCAGCGGGCCGCCCGGCCACAACGCCGCGATCGAGCGCTGGCAGCACTCCTCGTGGTTCATCTCGTCCCTGGTGATCGAGAAGAAGCACTTACGGACCGGGTCCTCTTCGTGCTGCTCGAACGCCCGGATTGTGGCGCGGGCGAAGACGGCCGGGCCGGACGCGTCGAAGTTGGCGAGCACGGAGAACCAGTACATGATCCCAAGGCGCTGCTCGGTGGTGAAGTCGTCGGCGCGCAAGCCGTCCCAGGGCAGGTCGGCCGGGTTCCACGCCATCAGCTTGGATTTCTGGTAGATGGCGGCGAGCTTCTCGGTCTCGACCCGCCATTCCATCGGGTAGATATTCGGCTGCGGGATTTCCGGCGCGGGCCAGAAACCGCCTTCGGGAATGACCAGGCCGTGATCTGGATTCGCCATCTCGCCGCTCCATCCTGCTTGCGTTGCTCGGCGCTGGTGATCCGGCGCCTTCAGGCGCCGTGCGCGACGCTCACCTTATGACAGCGTAAGGCAAAACATGCTCGGGGTCGTCATAGCGCCCCGCAGAACGTGGCTGCGCTGGCCCGGCGACCGCGCCCGAACTGCGATAAGGTACCCCTGTCCTGGGTCAGCCCAGGATGGCGCAGAGCCCAGCGAAGCCGGTGAGATCCCGGCGCTGTCCCGCAACGGTAATGCCCCGAGAGGGGACAAGCCCGGACGCCTGGCCCGCGCCGGCGATCTGTCCTCGGAGGAAGGGCGGTTCGTTCCGACGCCCCGTTCGCGTCGTGGCGGGCGCACTTCGTCCTCCAGGCCCGACGGAGGATGATCATGCGAGTTCTGTCACGTCAGCCCAACCCCGCCTTTATCGTCCTCCCGGGCACCGTCTGCTGCCACCAGAGCGCGGCGGCCGCTGCCAAGCGGCCCGGCAGGGCCGGGCTGACCGCCGGCCGGGACGGTCACATCATCCTGCTCAACCACGGTATCGCGTCCGGGTGGCGTCCTCGGGTGATCGACCTGCTGCGGACAGTGGCTGCAGCTCCCGCGAGGGATCGCGGCCAGTGACGGCAGCAGCCGCTGGCGGGACGGCCGGCCCGGCCGGCACATCGGACCGGACCGCCACGGCCGACACACCGGAGCTGACCAGCCCCGCCGCCACACCGGAGCAGACCAGCCCCGCCGCCACACCGGAGCTGACCAGCCCCGCCGTCACACCGCAGCAGACCAGCCCCGCCGCCACACCGGAGCAGACCAGCCCCGCCGTCACACCGCAGCGGACCGGCCCGGCCGGCGCTACCGGCCTGACCGGCACGGCCGACGCAACCGACCCGGCCGCAGCCGCAACGCCTAACGCGGCGCTGGGCCGGGTCCGGCCTGGCCGTCCGATCGCGGTGGCGACAGTACTCTTGCTGGTCGCCATGATCATCGGCATCTCGGTCGGCCCGGCCGCGTTGTCCCTGCCGGCGGTGATGGATGCCCTGCTGGTGCGGCTGCCGTGGCATCCGGCGATGTCCGTGCCGAGCCTGAACTCGGCCATCGTGTGGCAGATTAGGCTGCCCCGGGTGATCCTCGGCGCGCTCGTCGGGGCGATGCTTGCCGGCGGGGGCGCCGCCTATCAGGGCGTATTCCGCAATCCGCTGGCCGACCCGTATCTGCTCGGCGTCGCGGCAGGCGGCGGCCTCGGCGCAACGATGATCATCGTGACCGGAGGCAGTCCCGGGCTGCTGCCGCCGGCGGCGTTCGCCGGCGCGCTGTGCGCCGTTGCGCTCACCTATGTGCTCGGGGCGGGCCCGGGCCGCGGCGGCGAGTCGGCGGGTTCCGGCGCAGCGACGGCCTCCATCGTCCTTGCGGGCGTGGCGGTCGCCGCATTGCTCACCGCGGTGCAGACCTACCTCCAGCAGCAGCATTCCCAGTCGCTCCCGGTGGTCTACTCCTGGATCCTCGGTGAGCTCTCGCTGGCCTCGTGGTCTGATGTCTCGCTGATCCTCCCCTATGCCCTCGTCTCGGCCGTGCTGCTGATCTCGCATCGCCGACTGCTCGACGTGCTTCGCGTCGGCGAGACGGAGGCAGGCAGCCTCGGCGTCAATGTCGCCCGGCTGCGCCTGACCGTGGTGCTGGCCGCCACTCTCGGCACTGCGGCAGCGGTCGCGGTCAGCGGGCTGATAGGTTTCGTCGGCATCATCGTCCCGCACACCGTGCGACTGACGGCCGGGGCGAGCTACCGGATCGTGCTGCCGGTGTCGATGATCGGCGGCGCGGCCTTCCTGGTTCTCGCCGACGTGGCGGCCCGGACGCTGCAGGCCCCCGCCGAAGTGCCGATCGGGGTCATCACCGCGGCCGCCGGAGCGCCGTTCTTCCTGTTCATCCTGCGGTCACGCCGGGCCCGGCGAGACCTCTCATGATCAGCCTCGAGGCGGTCCGCGTCAGCTACGGCCAGGTAGCTGCGCTGGACGGCGTCACGGAGGCGGTCGCCGACGGGGAATGGCTCGGGCTGATCGGCCCCAACGGCGCCGGGAAGACGACACTGCTGCGGGCCGCCGCGCGGCTGGCCAGCTTCAGCGGCCAGATCGCCGTCTGCGGCCAGCAGGTAACCAGGATGCCCAGGCGGCGGCTGGCCCGGCTGATCGCCTATGTGCCGCAGCAGCCGCAGCTGCCGCCTGACATGACCGTCGGCGACTACGTCCTGCTCGGCCGCACTCCGCACATCGGGTACCTGCGGGTAGAGACCGCCACCGACCGCGCCGTCTGCGCAGCGCTGCTGGGCCGGATGGCGCTGTCCGAGATGGCCGGCCGGTCGCTGCGCACGCTGTCCGGCGGTGAGCTGCAACGGCTGGTGCTTGCCCGGGCCCTGGCGCAGGAGGCGCCCATCCTGCTGCTCGACGAGCCCACCAGCGCGCTCGACCTGGGCCGCCGGGTGGACGCGCTCGAGCTGATCGACGAGCTGCGCAGGGAACGGTCGCTCACCGTGCTGTCCGCGGTGCATGACCTGACCCTGGCCGGGCAGTTCGCTGACCGGCTGCTGCTCCTGGACCACGGCCGGGTGGCCGCCGCCGGGCCGCCGGCCACCGTGCTCCGCGAGGAACTGCTCGCCCGCCACTTCGGCCCTGGCGTCCAGGTGCTGCGGACTGCCGCCGGTGACATTGCGGTCATTTCCGGCCGCCGTGGCCGCCCGGGCCGCCCGGTTGCAGGCCGCTGACGAGGCCAACGGCAGACGTACATCTCCGCCGTTCAGGAGTTCGGGTGCAGCGACTGGCAGATCTGACCGACCACGCAGGCATCAGTGACCGCGTATCCCTCCTCGCCATCACACGCCGAGGCCACGGCCGATGATCTCCTTCATGATCTCGGTGGTCCCGCCGAAGATCGTCTGCGCCCGGCCATCAGCGAACGCCCGCGCCACCGGGTAATCGAGCATGAAGCCATAGCCGCCATGCAGCTGGAGGCACCGGTCAACGACCCGGTTGCACAACTCCGTGTCCCACCACTTGACCATCGACGCATCCTCGTTGGACAGCCGGGCAGCGTTGTGCTCGACGACTGCCCGGTCGGTGAAGGCACGGGCCACGGCGAGCTCGGTCGCCATCTCGGCCAGCACGAAGCGATTGTGCTGAAACTTCCCGATCGGCCGCCCGAACGCCTGCCGGTGCTTGCAGTACTCGAGGGTCTCCTCGAAGACCTTCTCCGCCGCAGCCAGCGCGGCAGTGCCGATGGCGACCCGCTCCCTCGGCAGGTTCTGCATAAGGGCGATGAAGCCGCCGCCCTCGTCACCGAGCAGGTTCTCGGCCGGTACCCGGACATCGGAGAAGAACAGCTCCGAGGTGTCCTGCGCGTGCATGCCGACCTTGGCGAGGTTGCGTCCCCGCTCGAAGCCTGCCATCCCGCGCTCCACAGCCAGCAGGCTGATCCCTTGATGACCGCCCTGCGCGGCGGTCCGGGCCACCACGATCACCAGGTCGGCCAGCTGGCCGTTGGAGGTGAACGTCTTCTGCCCGTTGAGCACGTAATGGTCGCCATCGCGGGCTGCTGAGGTGCGGATTCCCTGCAGATCACTGCCGGCACCTGGCTCGCTCATCGCGATCGCGGTGATGATCTCCCCCGAGCAGTAGCCGGGCAGCCAGCGCTCGCATTGCTCGAAGCTGGCCAGCCGGTGCAGGTACTGGCCGATGATGTCGTTGTGCACCGAGAATCCCGGCCCGGTCGCGCCCGCCCTGGCCAGCTCTTCGTTGAAGACCAGGTAGAAGCGGTAGTCGACGTTCCCGCCGCCGCCGTACTTCTCGTCGATGTCGATCCCGAGCAGCCCGGCGCGCCCGGCGGCCAGCCAGACATCCCTGGAGACAACGCCATCCCGTTCCCACTGCGCGTGGTAAGGCGTGATCTCCCGGGCAATGAATGAGCGGACCAGCTCACGGAACGCCTCGTGCTCGCTGGTGAGGATGTCTCGCTGCATCCCTTAGTCCCCCTGCCGTCCGGGTACCTGCACCGCGACGGTAACATCCCGTTCTTCCCGCTCGCCGGTGCTGTCCTCGCGGTGGCGGTCCTCGGTGCGCTGACCCAGTAGGTGATCCGGTCATTCGGGGCGGCACACATATCCGCCGGACCGCTGGAAGCAGGGCCAGGTTAATAGCGCGCCAGTCAGGCGGCGCTGGACTCGGCCAGGTACGCAGCCCACTGCGGGTCACCGTCGTGGGCAGCGCCGATCAGCCGCCAGTGCGTGCCTCTGGGCACCGAGGGGTCGCAGCGCAGGCTCCAGCCCAGCTCCTCGATGAGCCGGTCGGCCTTGCGATGGTTGCACCTGGAGCAGGATGCGACGCAGTTCTCCCAGGCGTGCGTGCCGCCCCGGCTGCGGGGAACCACGTGATCGATGGTCTCGGCCTTCGTGCCGCAGTACGCGCACTGGTAGTTGTCCCTGCGCATCAGCGCTGCCCTGGTCAGCGGAACCCGGCTGCGATGCGGCACCCGGATGTAGCGGCGCAGCCTGATGACGGACGGCGCGGCCAGGATGACGGAGGCGGACCGCAGCACCGCCCCGCCAGCATCGTGGTGGAGGACCTCTGCCTTGTCGCCGATGACCAGGCATACGGCACGATGCAGGCAAATCGTCGTGAGCGGCTCATACGTCACGTTGAGCAGCAGTACCCGACGCACTCGCACCTCCCCACGGGTGCACAGCTCCCGCAGCCGCAGCTCCCGTGACCAGTGTGATTGCCCGCGGGTCCGGCCGCCAACAGCAATAGCGTAACCGCGCGGGCGCGCAGCGGCGCAGGCCACGCCGGCCGCGCAGGTCAGCCCACCGCGGCCAGTCAGGCAAAGGCCTGATAAGGGCTGCGAAATAGGCCGCGCGGCCGGACCGGGCCCAGCCAGCAGAGAGAGCGGTCTGCCGAGAGCCTGGCCGTAGGGTTGCGGCCATGACCGAAGCTCCCTATCCTCCGGCCAGGCACCAGGACATCGTTGAGAACATCAGCGGCCATCGGGTCGCCGACCCATACCGCTGGCTCGAGGATCCGGCCAGCGACGAGACCCGGGCCTGGCTCGCCGCGCAGGACGCCTTGTGGGCCGATCAGGCTGCCGCGCTGCCCGGCACAAGCCGGCTGGCCCGGCGGATCGCCGAGCTGACCGGAGCGGGCGCCGTTGGCACCCCGTGGTGGCGCGGCAACCGGCGGTTCTTCACCCGGCGGATGCCTGGCCAGGACCATTCGGTCCTCTATACGGCGGCGCCGGCTGACGGCGAGCGGGCCCTGATCGACCCGATGGCGCTCGACAGCTCAGGCACTACCACCCTGGACGACTGGCAGCCGGACCACGACGGCCGCCTGCTCGCCTACCTGCTGTCCGAGGGAGGCGCAGAAGAGGCGGTGCTCCGTGTCATGGACGCGGCGACCGGGCAGCAGGTGGACGGCCCGATCGACCGTTGCCGGTACAGCCAGATCGCCTGGCTGCCTGGCGGCAAGGCCTTCTACTACACGCGCAGGCTGGCTCCTGACGCGGTCCCGCCCGGCGAGGAACAGTACCACCGCCGCGTCTACCTGCACCGAGTGGGCAGCCCGGCAGGGCAAGATGTGCTGATCTTCGGGGCAGGCCGGGCGAAGACCGAATACTACGGCGTCTCGGTGAGCACCGACGGCCGCTGGCTGATCATCAGCGCGGCCACCGGAACCGCGCCGCGTAACGACCTGTGGATCGCCGACCTGACCGTTTCCCCGGAAGCCGAGCCCGACCTGCGCCCGATCCAGGAGGGGGTCGATGCGCAGACCGGCGCGCGCCCGGGCCGGGATGGCCAGCTGTACCTGTTCACCGACGCCGGCGCGCCGCGCGGCAGGCTCGCGGTGACCGATCCGGCCGAACCTGATGCGGCTGCCTGGCGGGACCTGCTGCCGCAGGACAGCAGGGCCGTGCTGACCGGGTTCGCCATTCTGGATGGCGCGGAACTTGACCGGCCGGTGCTGCTCGCCTCCTGGTCGCGGCACGCCATCAGCGAGCTCAGCGTGCACGACCTAGCCAGCGGCGAGCGGGTGGGCACGGCGCAGCTGCCTGGCCTCGGCACCGTGGGCGGCCTGAGCGAGCGGCCTGAAGGCGGGCACGAGGCCTGGTTCGCCTACACCGACCATGCCACCCCAGTAACAATCCTGCGGTACGACGCGGTCAGCGCGGCGGTGGACACCTGGGAGCGCCCCCCGGGTTCGGTCGAGGTGGGCGAGATCTCGGCCCGCCAGGTCGGTTACCGGTCCGCCGACGGCACCGAGGTCCGGATGCTGATCATCGCAGGAGGTGCTGACCCGGGCAGTACTGATCAGGGCGGTGCTGGTCAAGGCGGTGCTGGTCAAGGCGGTGCTGGTCAAGGCGGTGCTGGTCAAGGCGGCGGTGATCCGGGCCCGAGGCCCGCGATCCTGTACGGCTATGGCGGCTTCCAGATCAGCATGACGCCTGGTTACGCGCCGCCGGTGCTCGCGTGGGCGGAGGCCGGCGGGGTCTATGCGATCGCCGGGCTGCGCGGCGGCAGCGAGGAAGGAGAGGACTGGCACCGCGGCGGGATGCGCGAGCACAAGCAGAACGTCTTCGACGACTTTCATGCCGCCGCGCAGGCCCTCATCGCCGGCGGCTGGACCACGTCCGAGCAACTCGCCATCTCCGGCGGCTCTAATGGCGGGCTGCTCGTCGGCGCGGCGGTCACTCAGCGGCCCGAGCTATACGCGGCGGCCATCTGCTCGGCGCCGCTGCTCGACATGGTGCGCTATGAACGGTTCGGCCTCGGCGAGACCTGGACCGATGAGTACGGGTCGGCCGCCGATCCAGCCGAACTCGGCTGGCTGCTCAGCTACTCGCCGTACCATCACGTGCACGCAGGGACTCCCTACCCGGCCGTGCTCTTCACCGTGTTCGACAATGACACCCGGGTGGACCCGATGCATGCACGCAAGATGTGCGCCGCGCTCCAGCATGCGACAGCGGCGCCATTCTCGGTTCGCCCGATCCTGCTGCGCCGGGAATCTAATGTGGGACACGGCCAGCGCGCCGTTAGCCGTTCAGTGTCTTTGTCGTCGCAGACGCTCGCCTTCGCCGCTTTCCATACCGGGCTCAGCCGGTGAGCGGCACCCGCGGGGCGCCGCCGCCGCGCGGCTGGTCAGCGAGGCGCGCCGCGAGCCACGATCATTGAGAGGACTCCTGCCGTGAGCACCGAAGCGCTCGTGCTGGTACGGGCCGCCGCCGCTAGCAACCCGGCCCGCAGCCCGCTCGAGGGGGCCTGCGGGACCGGGCCGGGGATCGCCTGCCGGGTCGTCTGGGACATCACGCACAATAGCCAGGCAGCCGCGCTGACGAACGTTTTCCTCGCCGGGCCCGCGCAGCTGGCCGTCCGGATCTTCTTCGTCGTGCTGCTCGCCGTCGTCATCAGGTTCGCCGTGCACCGGCTGATCCGCAGGATTACCAGGCGGGCCGCCCAGGACGCCACCGGCAGCGAGCGCGGCCGCGTGCTGTTCCGCGAGCGCAGGCAGCAGCGCGCCGCCGCGCTCGGGTCAGTCCTGGAGAATGCCGCCTCACTGACCATCTTCGGCATCGCGGCCATCACGATCCTCGGCGACCTGGGGATCAACCTGGCGCCCGTGCTGGCGAGCGCGGGCGTGCTCGGTCGGCGACGTGGTGAACATCGGCGCCATCAGCGGCGTGGTGGAGGGAGTCAGCCTGCGGATAACCACGGTCAGGGACGTCAAAGGGGTGGCCTGGCACATCCGCAACGGCACGATAAGCCAGGCAGGCAACGGATCGCAGGGCTGGGCCCGCGCGGTCGTGGACATCCCGGTTCCCTACGATGCGGACATCCACCGGGCGCGCAGGCTGATGAGCACCGCCGCCGCCGGGATGTGGCAGGAGCCCGCCTGGCGCGAGGCCATCCTCGAGGAGCCTGAACTGTGGGGCGTGCAGGATCTGTCAACGGACGCCATAACGCTGCGGGTCGCCGCCAGGACCGTTCCGCTGCGGCAATTCGAGGTCGAGCGGGAACTGCGCGAGCGCCTCAAGGTCGCGGTGGCGGGCCCGCCCGACCGGCAGCCCGCCTCCTCCTCAGTCAGCTAGTGCGCGCGGCGTCAGCACGCTCGGCGGCAACGCCCCTGCGCCGGCTGACCGGCCTCAGCGCCCAGGGCAGGCCCGCCCGAGTCAGGAACATAACCGGTCATACCTAAGCCCGCACCAGGGCCACGCCTGTACCGGATTATGTTCGATCTGACAGCCGTTATGACCGATATATACCCACGAAACCCGGTACAAGTGCGGCGCGACGGCTCCCGCGCCGGCGCACCTGGCCCACGCGGCAGTTCCGTCTGATCATTCGCCCTCCCGACCTCACCACATGTTGGGTCAGCGCACCGGCTGGCCGCACTACGCTGGAGCGCAGCCATGGACGAGCCAACCGGGATCACCCTGTATGAGGCAGTGGGCGGCGAGGAAACCTTCCGCCGCCTGGTGCACACGTTCTACCGCGAGGTGGCGGCCGACCCGCAGCTGCGGCCCGTCTACCCCAGTAAGGATCTCGGTCCTGCCGAAGAGCACCTGCGGCTGTTCCTGATCCAGTACTGGGGCGGGCCCAGCACCTACAACGAGCGCCGCGGCCATCCCAGGCTGCGGATGCGGCACGCGCATTTCGCGATAGGCGAGGCCGAGCGCGACGCCTGGCTCCGCCACATGCGGACCGCGCTCGACGAGCTCGCCCTGGACGAGGCGCGCGACGCGCAGTTGTGGGAGTACCTCGTTATGGCTGCCCACAGCCTCGTCAACCAGCCCATCCACCCGGGCGGCGCTGATCTCGGCCTGTCGCCGGCCTGACCGCCCGGCCAGGCGCTATCCGTCGCCAGGTGCCGCCGGCGCAGGTGCCGCGGCAGAACCGGCCGCAGCACCCGGCCCGGTCGCTCAGCCCCTGGTGAGCTTGCGGTAGGTCACGCGGTGCGGCCTGGCCGCCTCCGCGCCGAGCCGCTCGATCTTGTTCTTCTCGTACGACTCGAAGTTCCCCTCGAACCAGAACCAGCTCGATCCGCCCTCCCAGGCCAGGATGTGGGTCGCGATCCGGTCAAGGAACCAGCGGTCGTGGCTGGTGATCACGGCGCAGCCGGGGAACTCGAGCAGGGCATTCTCCAATGAGGAGAGCGTCTCCACGTCCAGGTCGTTGGTCGGCTCGTCGAGCAGCAGCAGGTTCCCGCCCTGCTTGAGGGTGAGCGCCAGGTTCATCCGGTTACGCTCGCCGCCAGACAGGATCCCGGCGGGCTTCTGCTGATCCGGGCCCTTGAACCCGAACGCCGCCACATAGGCGCGGCTGGGGATCTCGGTACGGCCGGCCCTGATATAGGACTCCCCGTCCGAGATGACCTCCCAGACGTTCTTGTCCGGGTCGATCCGGCCGCGCGCCTGGTCTACGTAGGCGATCTGGACTGTCTCGCCGACCCTGATGGAGCCGCGGTCCGGCTGCTCCTCCCCCACGATCATCTTGAACAGCGTCGTCTTGCCGACGCCGTTCGGGCCGATGACGCCGACGATGCCATTCGGCGGCAGGCTGAAACTCAGGTTCTCGATCAGCATCCGGTCCCCGAAGCCCTTGGCCAGGTCGGTGGTCTCCACCACCACGTTGCCCAGACGCGGGCCCGGCGGGATCTGGATCTCCTCGAAGTCCAGCTTGCGGTTCTGATCAGCCTCAGCGGCCATCTCCTCGTACCGCTGCAGCCGCGCGCGGCTCTTGGCCTGGCGGGCCCGCGGGCTCGACCGCACC
This sequence comes from Streptosporangiaceae bacterium, assembly GCA_050011895.1. GTDB lineage: Bacteria > Actinomycetota > Actinomycetes > Streptosporangiales > Streptosporangiaceae > DATBGO01. The sequence goes on from JBEKIF010000008.1 coordinate 109,979, forward strand.
CACTCCAGCTCATCCTCAAGCCGCTTGCGCTTCTTGGCGTCCTTGGCCCCCTCCACCTTGAGCCTGGCCGTCTTGGTCTCCAGGTAGGTCGAGTAGTTGCCCTCATACGGGTAGGCGTGGCCACGGTCAAGCTCCAGGATCCAGCCGGCCACGTTGTCAAGGAAGTACCTGTCGTGGGTGACGGCCACGACAGTGCCGGGGTACTTCTCCAGGTGCTGCTCAAGCCAGAGCACGCTCTCGGCGTCCAGGTGGTTGGTCGGTTCGTCCAGGAGCAGCAGGTCCGGCTGTTGCAACAAGAGCTTGCACAGCGCCACCCGGCGCCGCTCGCCGCCGGACAAGATGCTCACGTCCGCCTCGGGCGGCGGGCAGCGCAGCGCGTCCATGGCCTGCTCGAGCTGGCTGTCGAGGTCCCATGCCTCGCGGTGGTCAAGCTGCTCCTGCAGCTTGCCCATCTCCTCGAGCAGCGCGTCCGAATAGTCCGTGGCCATCTGCTCGGCGATCTCGTTGTACCGCTCAAGCAGCGCCTTGGTCTCCGCGACCCCGTCCTCGACATTGCCGAGGACGGTCTTGCTGTCATCGAGCTCAGGCTCCTGGTCGAGCATGCCGACCGTGAAGCCGGGCATCAGCCGGGCGTCGCCGTTGGATGGCTGCTCGGTGCCGGCCATAATCCGCAGCAGCGTCGACTTGCCGGTGCCGTTGGGCCCCACCACGCCGATCTTCGCGCCAGGCAGGAAGGCGAGGGTGACGTTGTCGAGGATGACCTTGTCGCCGTGGGCCTTCCGGACAGCGCGCATCTGATAGATGAACTCGGGCATGCACTCAAGGGTAGAGGCAGCAGCGCCGCGATGAGAACAGTGCCTCATGACTGTGCGTCAGGACAGTGCCTCATGACTGTGCGTGAGGACTGTGCGTCAGGACTGTGCGTCAGGACTGTGCGTCAGGACTGTGCGTCAGGACTGTGCGTCAGGACTGTGCGTTAGGACTGTGCCGTCACGACAGCGGGGCTAGCGCACGGGACCGCAGCGCGGCCGTAACGATGTCGCGCCGCTCGGTCAGGACGCGCACGAGGCCGTGGTCGAGCTCCCCGGTGGCCAGGAAGGCGTCGATCATCGTGAGCAGTTCAAGCGAGGATGCCGGATGCGGGAACAGCAGCTCGCTTAGCCGCACCCGGGTGTGCTCGCCGCGGGTGGACCAGATCGCCGGCAGGACGGCGAAGTACCGCTCCACGTAGGGGGCGAGCAGGCCCGCGTGCTCGGGCTGGATGAGACCGCGTGCGACCTCGGCAATCCCCTGATTCCCGAGGTCATCGGTCTCGGTCAGCAGCTTCCACGCGGCCGCCTTGTGCTCGGCGTCTGGCACAGCGGCGCGGCAGGCCGCCCGGTGCCGCCGGCCAGCGTCGGCGGCGTCCCGCTGCAGCTCGGCATCGATCTCCGCATCGCCGGCCCGGCCTGTCGTGGCGAGTCGGCGCAGGATAGCCCAGCGCAGCTCGGCATCGATGGTCAGGCCTGGCAGCTGCGCGCCGCCATCGAGCAGCGCGGCGAGCAGCCCGAGCTGGTCCGGCGCGGTCGCGGTCCAGCTGAGCAGCTGCGCATAGGCGAGCTGGTGGTCACTGCCCGGCTCAGCGGCACGAAGCAGCCGGGTCCCGGCCGCCGCGAGTTCCTGCTTTCCCTGGGCCACCCAGTGCGGATCGCCAGCCAGCGTCATGATCTGCTCGGTGACCGACGACAGGGTCTGCAGCACCGAGACAGATGACTCGCGGTCCATGCCGTTCGCCAGCATCCGCACGAAGTCGGGCAACGGCAGCTCCGCCTGCCGCACCATGTCGATCGCCGCGTTCCAGCACACGGCGCGGGCCAGCGGGTCAGTGACATCGCCGATCGACTCGGTCAGCGTCCTGAGCGACCGGCGATCGAAGCGGACAATCGCGTAATCGAGGTCACCGTCATTGGGCACGACCAAGTCGGGCTGGGCGACACCGGCAAGCTCCGGCACCTCGGTGCGCGCACCCGCGATGTCGATCTCTACCCGGTGCACGCGGTTCAGCGCGCCGGCCGTCCGGGAATACAGGCCGATCGCGAGGTGATGCGGCCGCAGCGCGGGATGCTGCGGCGGTGCCTCCTGCAAGACGGCGAACGACATTAACGTCCCGTCGGCGTCGGTCTCGAAGTCGCAGCGAACCGTATTGGGGCCAGCGGTTTCGAGCCACGCCCTCGACCAGTCCGCCAGGCTGGCGCCTGAGCTCGCCTCCACCGCCCTCAGCAGGTCCGCAAGCGCCGCGTTTCCCCACGCATGCGCGCCGAAGTAGGCGCGGATGGCGGCGAAGAAATGCTCGCGGCCCACGACCGCGACAAGCTGCCGCAGCACGGCGGCGCCTTTCGCGTAGCTGATCCCGTCGAAGTTCGCCACCGCCTGGCTCAGGGTGGCCACATCCGCCGCTATCGGATGGGTGGAGGACAGCTGGTCCTGCATGTATCCCCAGGCCTTGCGGCCGATGGCGAACGTAGTCCAGGCATCGGTGAACCGCGTCGCCTCGGCGCTGGCCAGCCATCCGCAGTACTCAGCGAATGACTCATTCAGCCACAGATCGCCCCACCATCTCATCGTCACCAGGTCGCCGAACCACATGTGCGCCATCTCGTGCAGGATCACCATGGCGCGCAGCTCATGCTGGGTGGCGGTCACCTTCGAGCGGAACAGCATCTCGTCTGACAGGATCACGCAGCCGACGTTCTCCGTGGCACCGGCGCTGTACCCGGGCACGAAGACCTGGTCGTACTTGGCGAACGGGTAGTCACCCTCGAACAGGCCGGTGAAGAAGTCGAGACCCTGCCGGGTGATCAGGGCGATCTCCCCGATGTCGAGATACCCGGTAAGCGAGGCCCGGCAGGCAAGGCCGAGCGGGATCGCCTGGCCGCGCGCGGTCGTGTGCGAGGCACGGACGACGTGGTACTCACCGGCCGTCACGGCGGTCAGGTAGGTCGAGATCCGCGGAGTCGGCGGGAACCGCCACACCGCAGTACCGTCACCGGCCAGCTCGGGCGCCTGTCCTGGCTGATTCGACAGCACAGTCCAGTGCGACGGCGCCGTGACCAGGAAGGTGAAGGCGGATTTCAGGTCCGGCTGCTCGAAGTTCGCGAATACCCTGCGGGCGTAAGCGGGCTCGAACTTCGTATAGGTGTAGATCTTGCCGTCGGCGGAGTCGACCGCCCGGTGCAGGCCAGTGCCGTCGGTCGAGTAACGGCAGTCGGCGGTCACCCTCAGCTCATTCCGGTCGGCGAGGCCTGCCAGCATGATCCGCCCGTCAGCGAACGCCGCGGCCGGGTCGATCGCCGTGCCATTCAGGGTGATCTCATGGACCTTGTCCGCGATCAGGTCGACGTACGTCGACGCGCCAGGCTGGCTGCAGCCGAACCGGATCACGCTGGTAGAGCCGAAGATCTCACCGCCCCGGGTGAGGTCCAGGGCGACCTCGTAGGAGTCCACCTGCAGCAGCCGGGCACGGTTGACGGTCTCGGCACGGGTGATCTCAGCGACGGGCATCGGCGGCGTCCCTTGGGCGAGCTAGGTTCTCGGGCGGCAACAGGGTATAGGAGGCGGCCCGCTATCCTCCGGCCTGGCGACGGGCGGGCCGGCCCGGCCGGGCGACGGGCCAGCCGGGCGACGGGCCAGCCGGGCGACGGGCCAGCCGGGCGACGGGCCAGCCGGGCGACGGGCCAGCCGGGCCAGGAGCCCGCTCAGAACGGCGCGGCGGCCCCGGCCGTCTCTCTCGCCAGCGCCGCGATCGCGTCCTCGTCGAACATCTCACGGGCCGCCGTCCCGTCCGCCTCGGCCAGGAGCCCGCCACCGCCGACGGCCGCCAGCCCCGCGGCCTCGTCCACGCTGGCGACCGCCGCGGGGTCGGTGGCGAAACCGTTCGCATCGGCTGCGTCCGCCGGGTAGCCGCCGCCCGTGGCCAGCTCGGCGGCGTACTCCGCCGCCGTCTTGCCGGTCGGCGGCCTGGTGCGCTGGAACAGCGCGACCCCCCGGCTCAGGTCATGCCCGATCGAGGTCGCGTCGACGTCGACCGAAGTCCTGGGCACGCCCTGCTTGTCATCATAGGAACGGACCGACAAGCGCCCCTTGACTACCACCGGGTCACCCTTGCGCAGGCAGACGGCCACGTTGTCGGCCAGCTTGCGCCAGCAGGTGACCGTCACGTACGAGGTGTTCCCGTCCGTCCACTCCCCGGTGGCCCGGTCCAGCCACCTGGGTGTCCATGCCACCCGCATCGACAGATTCTGGACGCCTTCGCGAATCGCCTTGATCTTCGGCTCGCTGGCCACGTAGCCGGTCAAGCTGATGTGCGCCTCGTTCATCATCGCTGCCCTCCTGGGGGCTCTGCGGCGCCGGCGCGCCGGTCGCGCCAGGGCTGCCGCTCCGGCGGCACAGCGCCGGCCGGCTGCGCTCCACGATCCACTCCGGCCGGTAGCGGGCGGGCGCGGACCGCCGCCGCTGTGGACAGGCCAGCCACCTGACCAATCCTGTGGATGGCCAGTACCGCTCAGCGGCACCGTGTGCGAAGATGCGCGCCTGGCAGGCTGGCCGGAGTAGCAGGGCAGGCCGCGATCAGGCGGCCACCAGCTCGGACGGCTCGGCTATCACATCGACCAGCGCCCCGTTACGCATGACCGTAATCGCCAGCGGCTTCCCGATCGCCTCGCTGAACATCAGCCGCTGCAGGTCCTGTGCCTTTTCCACCGGGTTGCCTGCCGCGCTGAGCAGAAGGTCGCCGGCTCGCAGGCCGGCCCGGGCCGCCGGGCCCGCAGGCACGACCTCGGCGACGCGCAGGCCGCTCGTCCTGCCGAAGCGCTCACGCACCGGCGCGGGCAGCGGCGCCGGCACGCTGACCAGCCCCAGGTAAGCCCGGCGGACCCGGCCATGCTGCATGAGCGCGGAGATGATCCGCCTGCTGGTCGAGTTCACCGGGACGGCGAGGCCGAGCCCGATGCCGGCCACCGCGGTGTTGATGCCGACCACCCGTGAGCGCGAGTCGGCGAGCGCGCCGCCAGAGTTACCCGGGTTGAGCGCGGCGTCGGTCTGGATCACGTCCTCGACAAGCCGGGCTGCCCCCGCGGTCCGGGTCGGCAGCGACCGGCCGAGAGCGCTCACCACCCCGGCAGTGACCGAGCCGGCCAGGCCGAGCGGACTCCCGACGGCCACCACGAGCTGGCCGACGACGAGCTGATCCGCCTCACCGAGCTCGGCGGGCGCCGGAGTCGGCCCGCCGGCCCGGACCACGGCTAGGTCGGAGAGCGGGTCGGCGCCGACGACGGTGAACGACGCGGTTGTGCCGTCGGAGAACAACGCCATACCGCCGGGGGCGCGGCCGACGACATGTGCGTTGGTGAGCAGGAACCCGTCGCCGGTGTAGACGACCGCCGAGCCGAGGCTCTCCGCGCCTCGGCTGCCGTCGCGCGGCACCCGGAGACTGGCCACCTTCGGGGTTAGCTCCGCGGCAACCTCCGTCACGATCCGGGAGTACGCGTCCAGCGGCGCGTCAGCTGTCATGTCGTCCTCCAGATTTCTGGATTACAACATTACATCAGCGGCGGACTGTCTGCTCATGCCTCAGTACCGGGCCGCCGCAGTGCGCAGGTCCTCGCGGAAGCGGTGGTATTCGGACAGCTCCTGCTCGGCGGGCGCGACCACCATCTCGCGGGCCACGACGGCCATCTGGGCCCGCATCTCCGATTCGACCTGGTCGTGCTCGCGCCTGGCCGCGGTCCGCACCAGGTTCATGCAGCCTGACGCGGTCAGCCAGCCGAGGAACAGGAATGCCGCGAGCATGACGCAGATCCACGGGATCAAGGCGACGTCCGCAAACAACCGCGGCACGTTTGCCGCGGCGTGGAAGACGCCGAAGGCGACGATCACGCCGATCCAGGCCAGCCCGACGATCACGGCTCCGAGCAGCAGGCCCTGAGCGGCACCGATCAGCCACCACCATGGCTCGATCTTGCCCTCGGCCGGCAGCGACTCGCCGATGGCAGTGCCGAGCGCGGCGGGTATCTCGTCGGCCCTGGACCGCACAGCGGCGCGGACCGTCCTCGACCATGGTTTCGGCAACGGCGGGCCGACCTCGTCGGCCAGCTGGGTGAGCGCATTGTCGATCTCCGCCTGCTGAGCTCCCGAAGGACCGGCCGTTGTCGTCCTCAGTTCCGCCCAGAGCTTCCCGAGCCTCGTCTTCCGCACCGGATCGCGGCCCGTCAGCCGGTCCACCAGCCAGGCGACCGGCCAGCCGACGTAGTCGATGGCCCGGAGCTCGCGGGCACTTTCCAGCGAGTCACCCACCCCCGACACACCTGCCGCCCGGCAAAACGCATCGACCAGCTGGCTTGTGGCAGCGGCCGGGATCATATCGGTGCTGTCCCCTGCGGCGGCGGTCTCGCTGCCGGCGCCGGCGCCAGGCCATGCGGGCGGCACGTCATCCGGGTCCAGCAGGCCCGGTGCCGCCACCAGCGCGGTGGCGGCATCGACATAGGGCGCGAATCTCGCGACGACGACGTCGACATCGGCTGAGATGCGGGCGCTGGCCGCCCGGCGCTGCGTGACCGCATCGATCAGCAATTTGCGCAGTTCATCGAGGCCCGTCCCGGTGACAGCCGAGGTGACCAGGATCGCGGCCTCATGCAGCCCCTCGGAATCGAGGAGCCGGCGCAGATCGGATATGCAGTCCTCAGTCTGGTCCTCGGTCAGCAGGTCAGTCTGGTTCAGCACCACCGCGACCACCTCAGCGTGGCCGGCCAGCGGCACCAGGAACCTGCGGTGCACGGCCGAGTCCGCGTACTTCTGCGGGTCGAGCACCCACACCATCAGGTCAGCCAGCTCGACCAGCCGGTCGACCTGCCCAGAGGAACCGGCCACGACGGAGTCGTGGTCGGGGAGGTCGAGCAGGACGAGCCCCGCCATGGCTTCCTCGCCGCGGTCGAGCGCGCTGCTCCGCGCATACCGGTACCTGCGCGGCACGGCGAGCCACTCCAGCAGCGGCCCGGAGCCGGCCACCCCCCAGACGCAGGCGTGCGCGTCCCTGGTGATCGGCCGGGTGACGCCCACGGTCGAGAAGTCAGCACCCGCCAGCCGGTTGAAGAGCGAGGACTTCCCGCTGCCTGTGCCGCCGGCCAGCGCCACCACCGTGTGACGGGCCGACAGCCGCAGCCGTTCGCCGGCCCTGGCCAGCAGCTCCTCCGAATCATGCAGGAGCTTCTTGCTGAACCCGTCGCTGCCGCTGCGGGCCGCGCCGATCTGGATCAGCCCGGCCAGCGCGGTCAGCCGGCCTGACAGGCCAGCCCCCGTCCCGGCCGCGTCCAGCTCGGCGAACTCGCTGCCGGGCCCGGGCACCGCTGCGCCGGTCATCTGGCCGCCTCCAGGGTGGACGCCGCCTGGTAGAGGTGCATAGCGGCCGTCTCCTCGGGCTCGCCCGCCGCGTCGATGACCTCAGCGAAGCGTCGCATCTCCTCGGCGAAAAGCAGGCTGATCCGGTCATGCAGGTCGAGGCGGGCCCTGCCGCCGAGATCACGCAACGGTCCCGCACCGAACAGGGATGTCAGCACGCGCTGCGGGACCGCGCTAGTACCTTCGGTCACCGCCACGTCGCCGGCGCCATAACCCAGCAGGCCGATCGTTAGCACCAGCGCCAGCGACTCATCGTCGAACGAAGCCACCCGAGCGACCGAGCGCTTGGTCACGTTCTCCGCCCGGACCAGCTGCCGCACGTGATCCTGCCAGGCGCTGATGGCCCGGGCCGAACGCGTCGCCAGGTCAGGTGACGACCTGGCCAGACCGGCCGCGGTCACGGGCCGGGCGGCCACGGGACCGGCAGCCACCGGCCCGGCAGCCACCGGGTCGCGGCCCTCACCTGCGGGATGGGTGAAGTCCAGCTCGGCCGCCGCGGCGAACGCAGGATCGGCCGACGATTTACCGGCGTCGGCGGCGGCCAGCCCGTCCAGCAGCGCCGCGCCCGCCGAGTGCTCCTGCCACCGCATGACGACGTCCTCGGCGGTCCGGTCGGCGATCGAGGCCACCAGCGTCTCAAGCCCGCCACGCAGCGCGCTCTTCAGCGCATTGGCCCTAGCCGGCATGCGCCGCCTGCGGGGCCGCCCGGCTGGCCTGCCTGCCCTGCGTACCTGCAACATGCGCAGCAGGTCGCCGGTACCGGTGAACTCCTGCCAGCGGGCCAGGATCTCGCCGCGCAGCAGCGAGCCGTTCCTGGTAGCCTCGTCGATCTCCGCCAGGCTGGCCGAATATGCCGATTCGACGCGGGCCCGCAGCTCCGAGCGAAGGGTCAGCTGCTCCTCGGCGTGTACGGCCAGTGCAGGCACCCTGGCGCGGAAGGTGTCGAGCACTCCCGACATGGTCTGGGTCAGGACGGCGATCCGCCGTTCTTCCCGGACAGCGGTCTCCTCCAGCCATTGCCGGACCGGGCCGTAGATCGCAGGCGGCAGGGTACCATCCGTGAGATCGGTCTCGGCGATCATGAAGCGCCGCGCTTCCCTGAGGCCATTGGCGGCCAGCATCGCGTCGAAATGCGCGGTGAGCGGCCGGGCGGATTCTTCAGGTACCCGGGACAGCACGATGGCCAGCGCGGCGCCCCGGTCCCTGGCCTCCTGCAGCAGGTCCCAGACCGCGGCATCGGCGTAGCGGCTCGAGCTGGTCATGAACAGCCACAGGTCAGACGCGTCGAGGAACTGGTGCGCGAACTCACGGTGGGCCTGGACGACGGAGTCAATGTCTGGCGTGTCCAGCAGTGCGACGCCCTCCGGCATGCCCTCGCTTGCGGCCAGCACGAGCAGGCCGTCCCTGCCTGGCATCGCCAGGCCCTGCTGGCGGACCCGCGGCAGCGTCGGCAGGAACACATTCTCGGCGAACCAGCGGGCGTCGCTTGGATGACAGGCCAGCACCGGGCTGTTCGTCGTCGGCCGGCGGATGCCCGTCGCACTGACTTTCATGCCGACCAGGCTGTTCATGAGCGTGGACTTGCCCGCGCCGGTGGACCCGACCAGTGCCACCAGAATCGGGGCCGCTGACTGCCGCAACCGCGGCAGCAGGTAATCATCGATCTGGCTGAGCAGCTTCCGCCGCTCGGCCCTCGCCTCCTCGACCCCAGGCGCCTCGAAGAAGAGCGGCAGCTCGACGATCTGATGACGGAGCGCGAGCAGGGCTGACTCAAGCTTCCGCGCGTCGACCCGGACGTGCGGCTCCCCCTCCGGCGCCGCCGCGCTGGGTCCGGGCCGGGCTGCGCTGACCGCGGGAGCTGTCCCCGGGACGTGCGCGGCAGCTGCGCCTGCGTCGTCACGCGGCGCCGAAGCAGCCGTCACGCCCTGTCCTTCTGTCATGCCGTGCGGCCTCCTGACCCCGGCAGCTGGCCGGTCACGGAGCCATCCCTTCTTACCAGGTCACGACCCTGGGTCGGCCAGGTCACCTGGTCCTGGCCGCTGCCAGGGTGGCAGCCTCAGCCGGGCGCGCGAGCCCTGCCTTGCCCCTCCAGGCTTCAGCGCCCCCGCGAGCTTCAGCCCGCCGCTCAGATTTGGTCACTACCTCACCCACCACCGCGACGGCCGCAGGCCGTCTCGCTAGCCTCGCGGCATCTTGGGTGCCCGTATCCAGTCGTGCCGTAATTGTGCGCTGCGAATGCAGGTTACCGTCCGTTACTATCCGGTATGACCGAAACGGGAGTCCTGATGAGACGTCAGTGAGCAACCAGGATATCCGCGATGACCTGCAGGTGCCAGGTAGTTTGCGGGCAGTTCGCTGGCAATGCGGCGTATCGGCAGTCGCGGCGCATCGGCAGTCGCGGCGTCTCGGCAGTCGCGGCGCATCGGCAGGAGCGTCGCAGCGCACGGCGGCGATGGCCAGGTGACGGCTCGGGCTACCGGCCGGCTGCGGGCGGCGGCCCGGCTGGGCCACCCCACCCGGCCCTGATGGCCGTCGCCGAGAGCAGCAGCGCGTTGAACGCCGCCGCGGCCACGGCTGCACCGCCTTTCTCCGAGACATTGCTCATCGAGCGCAGCCCGCTGGCCCGTAGTGCGTCCTTGGCCTCAGCTGCGCCGACAAAGCCGACCGGCATGCCGACCACGAAGGCGGGTTCAACGCCCCTGCTGAGGATCTCCTCGAGGGCGCTGGGCGCACAGCCGACCACCCACACCGCGCCCGGACCAACCTGGCCGAATGCCAGCCGCACGGCCGCCGCGGGCCTGCTGAGGCCAGCTGTGCGGGACAGCCGCCGGGTCAATGGCTCGTCGAGCTTGCAGATCACCGGGCAGCCGGTGATCCCGGCCGCGACCATGGCGGCATCGACGATCACCGGCGCTCCATCGGCCAGCGCGGTGACGGCCCACTCGAGTGCCTGCTCATCGCAGACCAGGTCGGTGGCGTAATCGAAATCAGCGCTCGCGTGGATCACCCACTCGGTGACGTCCCTGCTGAACCGCGGCAGCCGGGAAAGGTCAATCCGGGACCGCAGGATCCGGTACGACTCTTCGTCCAGCCGATCTGCGCCATCCGCGCTGGCGGCCACATCGTCGGGCCTGGGAATCACGCAGCCACCTCCTCGAGCCGACCTCGGCCGCAGGGCATATCGCGTGCTCCGGGCACGTTAGCAGGCGCGCGCCCCAAGGACACGGTAAGTCCGTCACGCCACGGCCGCCCGCTGGCCTGTTCGCCGCCCGCTGCAGTTTGTCCCGGCAGTCCCGGGCCTGGCACGCGAGGATATCCAGGTCCGCCGATACACTGACGGGGCACGTCGGGGCCTTCGCTGCGCGGGGCGGGCTGGCCCGGTACCCGGCGGTGTTCAGCGATTATTGCGGCGGCGTTCAGGCTGGCCGCAGGTGAGATCCGGTTAGCTCGGTTAGGCCGGTCGCCCGTGACAAGGTAACTGTACTTATCTGAATGGAGCATCCATGGCGGACGAGAGTCGTGCCCGGGTTCTGGTAACCGGCGGGTCCGGCTTCATCGGGCGGCGCCTGGTCCGCGCGCTGCTCGACGCCGGTGCCGATGTCACCGTGGCGGACCTGCGGCCGTTCCCGGGCGGCCAGGTCCGTACCATCCTCGGCGACCTGCGCGATCCGTCGGTCGTAGCCCGGGCGATCCAGCCAGGCACCGACGCCGTGTTCCATCTGGCGGCGGTGACCCGAGTGCTGCTGTCGGTGGATGACCCGGCGGGGACATACCGGCTCAACGTGGACGCTACCGCGGGCCTGCTTGAGCAGGCCCGCCTGCACGGTGTCGGCACCTTCGTGCTCGCCTCGACCAACGCGGTGACTGGCGACGTGGGAACCGCGACGATCACCGAGCAGGCTACGCTGCGCCCGCTCACGCCCTATGGGGCGACCAAGGCGGCCGGCGAGATGCTGCTGAGCGCCTACGCCGCAAGCTATGGCATGACCTGCAGTGCGCTGCGGTTTTCCAACGTCTATGGTCCTGGCATGCAGGAGAAAGACAGCCTGATACCTAGGCTGATGCGCGCCGCCGCCGGCGGCCACGGCGTTCAGGTCTACGGCGATGGCACCCAGGTCCGCGACCTGGTGCACGTCGACGACATCGTCGCGGGCACCCTGGCGGCCTTTCGGGCGGCCTACAGCGGCCCGCTCATCCTCGGTTCAGGAGAATCGGTGTCGGTCAACGACATCCTGGCCGCCGCCCGCGCCGTCACCGGTGCGGACCTTCCCGCCGAGCATGTCCAGGCCAAGCCCGGCGAGATGCCGGCGGTGATCGTTGACATCACCGCCGCCCGGGCAGTTGGCTACGAGCCGGCGCATGATCTCAAGTCCGGCCTGGCGACCGTCTGGCCAGAATTCTCGGAGGCGGCCCAGTGACACCCGCGCGCTCCAGGGACGAGAGCATCGATAGCGCCGCCATCCGCGCGTTCACCGACCAATATGGCGCGCTCGCCACCGCGCTGCCCCCGCTGGCCATTGTGATCGCCGCCTTCAACGAGGAAGGCTCCGTCGGCACCGTCCTCGCGGCCCTGCCGGAGACCGTCGCCGGGCTAGCCGCCGCGAAGATCGTGGTCAGCGACGGCGCCGCCGACGGCACGGCCAAGGAGGCCGCCGAGGCGGGCGCCCTGGTCTGCGACGTGCCGGTCAACCGCGGCCAGGGCGCCGCGCTGCGGCTCGGCTACCGCATCGCCCGCGAGGGCGGCGCCAGCTACATCGTGACGACCGACGCAGACGGTCAGTACAACCCCGCGGAGATCGAGAGGCTGCTCGCGCCGATCCTGGCCGGGCGGGCGGACTTCGTGACCGGATCGCGTGCGCTCGGCAGCGAGGAGACCACGGATCCGGTACGCCGCCTCGGCGTCCGGGTATTTGCCCTGGTCATCAGCGTGCTTGCGGGCAAGCGCATCACCGACCCCGCCTTCGGGCTCCGGGCCATGCGTGCTGAGGTCACCGGTTCGGTTCAGCTTGAGCAGCCGCAGTACCAGTCGGCCGAGCTCCTGATCGCCGTCATCGCCCGAGGATTCCGGGTGGCGGAGGTGCCTGCGACAATCCACAAGCGCAGGGTCGGCGAGAGCAAAAAGGGGCGCAACACGTTTTACGCGCTGCACTTTGCCGGCGTGATCGCAGGCACCTGGTGGCGCGAGCGTCACGGCCGGGCGCGCAGGTCCCGGTCGGCACCGGGCGCTGACCTGCCCCGGGCAGCCGCAACGGGCACTGGCTCGCCGTCGGGACCGGTGAAGGCGGAGGTGCCGGCCGGGGAGCCGGGCGAGACCTTGGACCCTCGATCCGCGAATAGCACATAATGGAAGATGACGAACCTGGTAACGAAAGTCACGCAGTTCGCCATGAGATAGGCCGCGTTCACCACTGCGACACGCTGCCAGTGGCCAAGGCCCATCGAAACGGCCCAGACGCTCGCGAAGTGACTCACCACGCCCAGGACGATCCAACTGCCGACCGCGACGGCCCAGAACGGCAAGGTCTCCTTGAGCACGTGCGGCCTGCCCTTGCGCTCCCACGCCCAGCGGCTCAGCACGTAACTCACCGCCGCGCCGACCATCGAGGCAATCACCGCCGATGTGCCGGCACTCAGGTGCGAAAGGCCGACCAGCAGCGCCAGCGTCAGCTGGCTGGTGGCCACGGCCGCGAGTGACACGGGCACGAACCGCATGAATCGATTGCCGGTATTGGTGCGGAGCCATCGCCGCAACGATCCGGGAAGCAGCAGCCACACAACCCTAACGATCTTGGGTGGTGCCATAGTCATGGGTGTCCTAGGTTGACAGCGGCGCTTCGCTGGGGGGAGACAACTTACAGAGTACGGGAGCGCCCGGTGGGGACGGTGAGGCAGTCCTCTCAGGGTTTCACCCTTGGCGACCGGCCCGGCGTAGCGTGACGCGTCCGATGCATTTATAGCAGCGCAGTGCCTGCGACGCCGACCGGACGGCGAAGTCGGCCAAGGTCAGGTATAAATCTACGACGATTACGGACCACAGGGCGGAGCAAGATCATGAAGATCTTGGTGTTGGGCGGAGACGGCTACCTGGGGTGGCCAACGGCGCTGCACCTGTCTGGGGCCGGCCACCAGGTGGCCGTCGCCGACAACTTTGCCCGCCGGTCGTATGACTTCGAGATGGGCGTCGACAGCCTGGTCCCGATCGAGTCATTGCAGACGCGCGTCCGCGTGTGGCATGACCTGACCGGCCAGGCGATTGGCTATTACGTAGGCGATCTCACCGACGCCGACTTTACCTACCACATTGTCAGGGATTTCGCTCCCGACGCGGTAGTGCACTACGCCGAGCAGCGCGCCGCGCCGTACTCGATGGTCGACCGAAAGCATGCCGTCTACACGCAGGTCAACAATGTGGTCGGCAACCTGAACCTGCTCTACGCCATCGCCGAGATCAATCCCGAGATTCATCTGGTCAAGCTCGGCACGATGGGCGAATACGGCACCCCCAACATCGACATCGAGGAAGGCTGGCTCGAGATCGAGCACAAGGGGCGCACTGACCGGGTGCTTTATCCCAAGCGCCCGGGTTCCTTCTATCACCTCTCCAAGGTGCACGACAGCCACAACATCGAGTTCGCCTGCCGGATCTGGGGGATCCGGTCCACCGACCTGAACCAGGGCGTCGTCTACGGCCAGCAAACAGCGGAGACCGCCAGGGACGACCGGCTGGCGACCAGGTTCGACTACGACGCTGTCTTCGGCACGGTGCTGAACAGGTTCGTTATCCAGGCAGTCCTGGGGAGACCGCTGACGGTGTACGGGAACGGGACGCAGACCCGCGGCCTGATCGAGCTCAGGGACACGGTCCGCTGCATCCAGCTGGCCTGCGAGAACCCCGCCGACCGGGGCGAGTTCCGGGTGTTCAACCAGATCACCGAACTCATGTCGCTACAGGAGATGGCCGACACGATCGCCGGGGCCTGCCCCGACGAGGTCACGATCTGCCACGTCGAGAACCCGCGGGTCGAGCTGGAGAACCACCACTACAACGTGGTGCACTCCGGGCTGGTCGAGCTGGGCCTTGAGCCGCGGCTGCTCTCGGACACGCTGATCGAATCGCTGTTCGAGATCACCAAGCGGTACGCGCACCGGGCCAGGCCGGAGGCCATGATCCCGACGATCGAGTGGCGCAAGCCGTCGAGCGTGATCTCCAACTAGCCGCCGATCCGCACCGGCCCCGCCCACTTGCCTCCGCCATGAAGCGAGGCCGACCAGAGCGCGCCACCCCTGCCCCGCCAGAAGACGTCAACGTTCCTCGCGTGGCCGCCGATGGCCACGACCGGCGCCGAGCCCAGCCTCCCCATCGACACCGGGGCAGGCGCCAGCCAGCCGGTTCGAGGCCGGTGGACGGCCAGCCAGAGCCTGCCATCCCGGCCCCGCCAGAAAACCCGGATCACGCCGGAGGCCGGGGCGACAGGGAATGGCGCCAGCGAGACGCGGCCGCCCAGGTCCTGCGGAGCCGACCAGCGCCCGCCAGCGGACGCGGCGGCCAGCCAGAGGCCCGCATTGCCAGCGCCCCGCCAGAACACATCGACCGCTCCATCCGGCTCGGGTGCCGCCGTCGGGGAGCCGCCGAGCCGCCGCGTTCCCAGCCGGGCCGGCTTGCTCCAGGCTGAGCCCTTGCTGGTCACCTGCCACAGCCGCTGGTCGGCGCCCTCCCAGAAGACTTCGATCCTGCCGGGCAGCGGTTCTACGGGCGAGGGGCTGCCAACCAGGCTGCCGCCCAGCCGCTGCGGACCGCTCCAGCCGCGGCCTGGCGTGAACCTGGCGTGCCAGAGCTGACGATCGGCGGATCCCGTCCAGAACACGTCGATCACGCCGTCGGGCCCCGCGACGGCCGTGGGAGCTCCGCCGAGCGTGCCCATCCGCCGCAGCCGCACCTGCCCCCAGCCCTTTCGGGGGCGGTAGGCAGCCTGCCACAGGTCACCGTCTGTGCCCTGATAGAAGACCTCGAGCTGGCCTCCGCCAGGCCGCACCGCCGTCGGCCCTGAGCCGACTGACCCGCCCAGGTCGAGCGGCGCCGCCCAGCCCGCGCCTGGCTGGTACCTGGCCTGCCAGAGCCGGTCGCCGGCCCCTCGGTAGAAGACATCCACGATCCCGCCGCCGCCCCGCACGGACGGGGACGCTTCCGATGTGCCAGCGCCGTTGACCGCGCGCAGGCGCACGTTCAGGTAATCCTGGTCGATGTTGATCATGTCGCCGCCGAAGGACTGCGTGGTATTGCCGCTGTACTGGTGCAGCCGCCGGTGGCCGACCCACTCGCCGGGCCCGAAGACCGGGTCGACGGTGTCAGCGGATCCGTTCCATAGCGCGTCGTAGATGACATCGGGCATCGCGTAGGCGCCGGTGAAGTACTGCTGGGCGAGGTCGTCGATGCCGGACCCTGAGCTCGAGTACACGCCGGACGAGTAGCCCAGCTGATGGATCGTAACCGTCCAGGCCGACTCGAAGGTCAGCGCCGCCGTGGTCTGGCCGGGCGGATAGGCCTCCATGTCGTAATAGAGCGGCGTCCCCGGCCTGAATCCGAGCAGCTCGGCCTGCGCGACCGCGTCGGTACCCGCCGCGATTCCCTGCTGGGCCGGCGAGCTGAGCTCACCGTAGTCCGCCTGCGGACCGACATACATCGGCATGAAGTGCCAGCCGGCGCGGGTCTCCCGTCTCAGCCACCTGCGGGTGAGATTGGGCTGCGCGCACGCGCGGTCCGAGCCGCCGATGTAGATGCCGATCGCCCGGTAAGGCGAGTTCCGTCGCCAGGCGCGCATGTAGGCAGCGCTCGGCGCCGCGCACGCGTCAAAGCCCAGGCCGTGGTAGTTCGTGACCCGGGCGGGCAGCCTGGCCGCGGTCAGGCTGCCCGCCCGGGTCAGCTGCGGCGCCCTGATGACGGGCTCAGGCAGCGAGGCGCTGCGCAGGATCCGGTCTATCAGCCCCGGGTCACTGCCGAATGTCGCCGTGATGCTGATCCGCGGGGCCGTCACCGTGATCTTCCTGGCAATCTGATCCTCTACAGCTGACGGCGCGGCCCGGGACGCGCCGCGCTGGATCAGCAATGCCTCCGTCGTTCCGACGAGCCTGGCTGGACATGACTGATTAGGGCCCGGCGTCCCGACGTAGATAGCCCGCCGGTCGAAACGGACGCAGGTGTGGCTACGGCCGGACAGATTTATCACGGGCCAGGAACGGGGCAGCTCGAACCGGTAGCCCCCGAACGCCATGGGCATGAGGCCTGTCGCCTGCCCGGCCGATGCCGGGCTGGCGGTCACAGGCACCGTGACGGCCACGATCGCGGCACACGCCAGGAACGCCGCCGCCGTACGCGCCCGCCAGTGCGGCTGGATTGCGAGCATTGCTGATTACCGCCTTCTGTCGTGCCCCCGTGCCGCGACCGCAGGCGCCCCCGCCTGCGGTCTGGCCTCGTGACAGTGGTGCTTACGGCGGCGGTTGGCCGACCGGAAGCGCTTCGCCGACTACTCAGGCAATCCCCTGAATATCATGATCAGCCACGCCCTCCCCGTAACTCCCGCCCCGTCCTCCGACAGGACGCCTGGCATTCAGGTGCAGATCGCTCGATCTGGCCAGGAGAGTAGTTGGCACCGATGTGGCGCACCGGCGCGACGCGCCGGATCATTGACAATTCAATGCTCGGGCGACGCCAAACAATGGCCAAGCACCCAGGCTCAATCCCAGCTCCTGGACAGCATCCAGTGCCCGGTCGCTGCGTCATGCCGCAGCTCGTAAATGGCAGTAGGGACATTCTTCCCCGGCGATGCCTCCACCCGCCAGAACTCCCGCTCAGCGGGCGCGTCGAGCTCGGGGTGTCGTGCGATCCACCATTCCCGGCTGGTCATCCAGCGATCTAAGACCACCAGCACGGTGTACAGCCTGCCGCGCCAGACGAACCTGGCCGGCTTGCCGTCCCGCAGCCAGACCTCGACCGGCTCGCCGCGCATCCTGTTCACGTGCCTGCCTGCTTCCCCGCCGGTCGCAGCGGACCGGCCGGCTCAGCCGCCCAGGGGAAGCGGGGCAGTTACCGACTGATATCGAACATACATTCGTGCCAGTCGAACCGCAAGGGCGCGGGGACTCTCAGCTGGCCGGCGCCCAGCCGGGCATCGGGAAGCCGGCCAGCAGGTCGCGGACCTCGCCAGCGATCCGCCCGATGGCTTCCTCGTCGTCCTTGGTGGCCGCGGTGATCGCCTCATCCATCCACGCCGCGACCTGCACCATGTGCTCTCCGCCCAGGCCGCGCGTGGTGATCGCGGGCGTGCCGATCCTGATCCCTGACGGGTCAAACGGCTTACGCGGATCGAACGGCACCGTGTTGTAGTTCACCTCGAGGCCGGCCCGGTCGAGAGCCTTGGCGGCCGGCTTGCCCGCGATGCCCTGCGGTGTCAGGTCGACCAGGATCAGGTGGTTGTCGGTGCCTCCGGAGATAAGGCTGTAGCCGCGCTCGGTCAGCGCCTCCGCCAGCGCCGCGGCGTTGCCGACTACCTGATGCGCATAGGTGGAGAACTCCGGCTGTGCCGCCTCCCGCAGCGCGACCGCGATCGCCGCGGTGGTGTGATTGTGCGGCCCGCCCTGCAGGCCGGGGAAGACCGCCTTCTTCAAGGCAGACGCGTGCTCCGCCGTCGACATGATCATGGCGCCGCGCGGGCCGCGCAGCGTCTTGTGGGTGGTTGTCGTGATGACCCCGGCATGGCCGACCGGGCTCGGGTGCGCGCCCCCGGCGATCAGCCCCGCGATGTGCGCGATATCGGCGACCAGGACAGCGCCGACTTCGGCGGCGATCGCCGCGAATGCGGGAAAATCGATGGTCCGGGGAATCGCGGTGCCACCGCAGAATATGACCTTCGGCCGCTCGCGCCGGGCCAGGTCACGCACCTCGTCGAAGTCGACCCGGCCGGTGTCGGCGCGGACGCCGTACTGAACCGGCCGGAACCACTTGCCGGTCGCGGACACTGACCAGCCGTGCGTGAGGTGGCCGCCCATCGGCAGGGCCATCCCCATCACGGTGTCACCGGGCTGGAGGAAGGCCAGGTAGACCGCGAGGTTGGCGGGAGACCCCGAGTATGGCTGCACGTTGGCGTGGTCGACCCCGAACAGCGCCTCGGCGCGCTGGGCCGCGATCGTCTCGATCGGGTCAATGAACTGCTGGCCCTCGTAGTACCGGCGGCCCGGGTAGCCCTCTGAATACTTGTTGGTCAGCACGGTCCCGGAGGCCTCGAGGACGGCCTCAGAGACGTAGTTCTCCGAGGGGATGAGCCTGATCTTCTCGAACTGGCGCCTGGCCTCGGCTTCGATCAGGTCAGCGATCTCCGGATCTGTGCTCGCGACGTGCGGGATGGGCGGCTGGTGCATGACGACCTCCAATGACACGACGCTACCAAGCTGTCGCCGGCGGGCGGCCGCGATGACGCCGCCGCCCGGAGCCGGGTGACTGTCTTATCATGCCGAACGGATAACGCCCGGTACATCGCGACCGCGCCGCCGGTCCCGTCGCGGCGGGCCGGCTGGGCCTGGCTGCGTGGCTTTCCGGCGCAGCAAGCGGCGCTCGCCTGCCGCCCACGCCGCCGACGTGAGCAGGTAGATCCCGGCGGCCAGCGGGACAAGTGCGGCGCCGACGATGGTCGTGTAGGGCATTACCCGGGTTAGGACGCCGACCGCCCCGCCGGCCCTCGCTGGCCCCCCGGGCTGCGCCGCTCCGGCGGACTGCGCTCGTCCGCCGGCCTGCACAGCTCGCCCGCCCTGCACAGCTCGCCCGCCCTGCACAGCTCGCGCGTCCTGCACAGCTCGCGCGTCCTGCACAGCTCGCCCGTCCTGTTGAGCCGCGGCGCGCCGCGCGGATCGCGCCGACAGCCAGGCAACCAGGGCCAGCAGCACGAACAGCCCGACGAACACCGCGCCCTGGCCGCTCACCGGCCCGGGCCCGCCCAGCCAGTGGCCGCCAAGCGGCGCGCCGAGCAAATCGTGACTAAGCAGACCATTCGGCCTGCCGTCGATGGTGCGGGACAGAAACAGCCGGTACAGCACGCTGAAAAACGGCAGCTGCAGCAAGGCCGGCAGGCATCCGGCGAACATCCCGGTGCCTTCCGCCCGGTATAGCAGGCTGAGCTCACGCTGCAACCGGTCCGGCTGCCGCGCGTACTGCTGCTGCAGCTGCCTGACCGTTGGCAGCAGCCGGGCCTGGCTGGCCTGTCCGCGTAGCGAGTAGAAGCTGAGCGGCAGCAGGAGCAGCCGCACGGTGGCCGTGCAGGCGACGATCGCGAGCACCGGGGCCAGGCCGCCGGCCAGCGGCGCCAGGAGGCGGGCCAGCGCGGATACGACGTGATAAGTGACGGCGACGCAATCGCCGAACGGAGCGAACATGTGCGGGTACCCTCCAGCGGGTCGAAGACGGGATGACAGCTGGAGACGGCCGGATGGCACACTGCACGGCCTGGCGCCGGCGATCAGGCGCGCGTGCGAGCGCGCCCGGGCCGGACCGGGCTGGACGGGCGGATAGTCAGGCGGCCGCCGGGACCGCCGATGGTGCTCGTGGCCGGGCCCGCCCTGGTGCGTCGGGATTGAGCTGCCGCTGGAACGCGGCGGACCAGGACTTTTCCCGCAGCGCAGCGGCACGGCCGATCAGCGGCCGGCCGGTGACGCCCGCGGCGATTCTGGCACCCTGCGCAAGGATCGCGATGATGACGCCGGTCAGTGCAATCGCCGCGACCGCGAACAGGCCGGACGGGTTAACCACTACGTGCCCGGGCACCGGCCAGTTGCCGGCCAGCTGGGCTAGCACAGCGGCGAACCAGGCGATCATCGGGGCCCTCCGGCCAGGGCTCCTGCCGGTACCGCAGGACGCCGCAGACTCAATTCCGAGCGTACCCGCCCGGGATTCGGCTTGCCAGCCGCCGACGCTGCCCAGCTGAGCACGGCCGCCGACGCTGCCCAGCTGAGCACGGCCGCCGGACCGCCCCGGATTCCGGCGGACAGCCCCATCCGGCTGGATAGTCCGGATTCCGGCCAGGCAGCGAGTCGCCGCCGCTTCCCGGGTCACCCAGCCCCGGCCGCGGCGATCAGCCCGACCGATGCGGCAGCCAGGCAAAGCCCGGCCAGCCTGGCCATGGTGAGCCGCTCGCCCAGGAACACCCGGGCGAGCACGATGGTGACCGCCGGGTACAAAGAGGTGAGGACCGCTGTCACGGCCAGCAGGCCCGCATGCGTGGCGTAGAAGTACAGGACCGTACCGGCCGCGCCAGTCACGCCGGTCAGCGCCGCGAGACCGCTGGCATGCCGCGGTGGCAGGCGCATTTCACCGGTCGCCGCGCCGAGGCAGGCCACCGCGACAAGCGCGGTGGCCTGCGAAGCCACGACCGGCCAGAGGCCGCTGGCTGCGCTCGCGCGGTTCAGCGCGATGAACAGGACGGCGAAGCCGGCCCCGGCGGCGAGCCCCCACGCCACCCCCGCTGCTGGATGACCGGAACCCGCACGGCCTGCCTCACCTTGGCTTTCGTGGCCTGACTTGGTGCGGCCAGACTCAGCGTGCCCAGGCTCAGCGTGCCCAGGCTCAGCGTGCCCAGGCTCAAGGTGCCCAGACTCAGCGCGGCCCGACCGGGCACGGCCGGGGCGCGCACTCCCAGGGCTCGCCGACACCCCGATGATGGCCGGCAGCGCGAGCCCCATCCCGATCATGGCCAGTCCACCGGGCCGCTCCCCCAGCAGGAGGCCCGCGAGCACCGAGAATCCCGCCGAGCCGATGGCGCTCACCGGCCCCGCCACGCTGAACGCAGCGCTACGGAATCCGGCATACAACGCAAGTGCCCCCATCGCTCCGCTCAGTCCCCCCGCCGCTCCCCAGGCGAGGGAACCAGCTGACGGCGCCCGTAGGCCCGCCAACGGCAGGATGAGGATCATCAGAGCCGCGCTGACGCCCTGAGCCAGGATGGTGATGCGGATGACGCCGGCCCGGCGCGCCGCCAGGCCGCCGGAATAGTCGGAGCCCCCGTATCCGGCAGCCGAGGCCAGCGCCAGCAGGACAGCGAGCATGACCGGCCGCCGGCTCCCTCCTGGCCGCTGCTGCTGGCCGCCGCTATGCCGCGCGTGATTGACACTCTGCACCCGGGTGGGCGACGAGCGCCAGGGCATGATGGTCATCAGCTCCGGAAGCGGCCCGTACCTGGCGCAGGTCAATACCGCTCCAGCGCTGGGTAAGCCGAGCCGGGCGCCGTCGCCCAGTTTTCTCGCCGACCATCTTGGTCGTCAGCGGCGCCCTCGCGTGGGGGCAGGCGCGGTGCTGCGCGCTGATCCCAGGACTTCGCCGCGGTACGCTCGCCGCGCCGGCCTTTCTAGGCCTTGCCGATGCTCCGGTAGACGCCGTCGATGACGGCCATCTTGCGCGGATCATCGACCAGGTTCATGCCCATCCGGTTCATGACGTAGGCGAAGGCGATGCCGTTTTCCGGGTCCGCGCCCGCAGCGGAGCCGCCGAATCCATCGTGCCCGAACGCGGCCGGGTTGGGGCCGTAGTGGCCGTCACGACCCGACAGGCCGAAGCCAAGGCCGAATTCGAGCGGGACGCCGAGCACCAGGTCGCTGATCCTGCCCTGGCTCACGCAGGCCGCCCGCAGGGTCTTCTCGGAGATCAGCCGGTCCGAGCCGTCAACGAGGGCGCCGAGGATCGTCACGAGTGCCTGTGCGGTCCCGTGCCCGTTGGCCGCCGGCAGCTCGGCCATCCGCCAGTCGTCGTCGTTGGCCTCGTCGCCGGTCAGCGCCGGATTGAGGAGCGCTGCCGTGGCGGCCGGGTGGGCGTTCGCGTATGCCCGCGCCATCGCTGCTCGCTCGCGTTCCGACAGCCGGATTCCCTGCAGCTCGCTGCAGCGGCCGATCTCTCTCCCCGGCAGGCCGATGTGAAAGTCCGCGCCGAGCGGCCCGGCGATCTCCGAGGCGAAGAACCTGCCCGGGCTCTGTCCGCTGATTCTCCTGATGACCTCGCCGACCAGGAACCCGAAGGTCATGGTGTGGTATCCGCTGGCCGTGCCCGGCTCCCATATCGGTTCCTGGGCTGCAAGCAGCCCGGTGATCTTGTCCCAGTCGTAGTAGTCCTGCAGGCTCAGCGGCACCGTCAGGCCGGCCAGTCCGCTCTGATGGTTCATGATCAGGCGGACCGGCATATCCGCCTTCCCGGCAGCCGCGAACTCAGGCCAGTACCGGGCCACCGGCGCGTCCACGTCAAGCTCACCGCGGTCGACCAGGATGTGCGCGGCGACCGAGGTCATCGCCTTGGTGGTCGACCACACGTTTGTCAGCGTGTCCGCACGCCACAGCCGGGTCCCGGCCGGATCCGCCCAGCCGGCCCAGAGATTCACCACCGGCTGGCCCGCCACGACGACCGCTACGCTGGCACCGATCTCGTCACGCTCGGCGAAGTTGGCCGCGAATGCCTCTCGTACCGGCTCGTACCCGGACGCGCAGGTGCCGTGGATCTCGGTCTTGACGTCATACATGCGGCCACCTCAGCTGAACACCGTCGCGCCCGGCCGGCGCGTTCCTACCGGATAGCTAGGCCGGCCCGGGGCGCAATGTCAACGGGCGCATCTGTCCGGTATTGTCGTGGTTGCTCACCGTGGCGCTCCAGCGCCGATGGGGGTGGCCTAGCGGGATATGTCCCAAGCGTCCCGCACAGGCTGCGCCTTCGGCTCGGCCTGCCACCGGGTTGGGCCCAGGCGCTGGAGGTCACGATTCCCCGGCTCATGTTGCCGATGCGTATCCTTGACCGTGCAGAATTGCCTCGGGCGCCTGTAGCTCAGCTGGATAGAGCAGCTGCCTTCTAAGCAGCCGGTCGCAGGTTCGAGTCCTGCCAGGCGCGCCAGCCAAAAGCCAGGCGCGCCAGCCAAAAGCCCAGCTCACACGGCATATCGGGCTCACTCCGCGACCATCTCATGAAGCCGTCCGCTTGCCGGGTGCCCGCTGCGTGCCCGATGACTTCCGCGGGGCGCGGCCTTGCTCGCTCTTCTCAGGACCCTTCAACTCAGCCTCAGCAAGGTTGCTGAGCGCTTGCGCGATCTCGTGCTGACGCTGGTCGCTGCCGTGCAAGTAGATCAGCGCCGCGCGGGTCGTTGAGTGACCCATGCGGTCCATCAGCTCGCGGAGAGTAGCGCCGGTTCCCGCCGCGAGCTGGTTGCCCGCGTGCCGCAGATCGTGGAAGTGAAGGTCAACGAGCCCGGCTTTCTCGACCGCACCGAGCCACACCCTGTTCCGGAAGTTGCTATGCCGCAGCAGGGTTCCGTCTGCGCTGGTGAATACGAGCCCTTCGTCTCCATCTGCGACGAAGCATGCCAAGTGCCAGCGCAGCTCAGCAACGATCACCTCGGGAATGGCCACAATCCGCCTTCCCGCATCGGTCTTGGGAGCAGCAAACAGCAGACCGGCACCCCGTGCTTCGGTGAGCTGGCGGGTGATCCGCACTACGCGGACGTCCAGGTCGATATCCATGCGCCGCAATGCGGCCAGTTCACCCCAGCGCAGGCTCCCGAAGCTGGCCAGCAGCACCGCGGCGCGGTAACGCTGGTCGATCGCCTCGGCCAGAGCAAAGACCTGGGCGACGGTCAGCACCGGCCGCTCGGGTGACCGCTCTTGCCCGGCGCCCTTGATCCGGCATGGGTTGCGGCTGATGAGCTGATCATCCACCGCCGTATTCAGGATCGCTTTGAGCAGGCGGTAGGCCTTGGCCAGCGTCACCTCGCTTACCTCATCGGTCAGCAGCTCGCGGCGCCAGCGGCGCACCATCGGCTCGCGGATATCAGCGATCGCGCAGTTGCCGAAAGAAGGCAGCAGCAACCGGCGCAGCAGGTAGCGATACAGGCCCACCGTCTTGGGCCGCAGTCCCGGCCGCTCGATGATCCACGCATCTGCGTAAGTACCGAACGAGATCGCCCCTGCATCTGGATCAAGCCAGCGATCTGACCGGATCTCCACCTCGGTACTCGCCAGCCAGATCTCCGCATCGCGCTTGGTGGCAGATCCGGGGGGCTCACACGTCCCGCAGTTCGGTGCAGCGAAGACCATCTTCCTCGGCTTGGATCGTCCCGCTCGCGGCCACCGCGTCTAGTACAGCAGCAGCCATTGAGGCTGTGACCTGGGGATAGCCGAGGTATCTGGGGGTAGCCCTGGTTCCTGCATGGGGCAGCCGGACGAGTGGCGGCTCCGCGATCTATCAGCCCTGATCGTGGCCCATGCTTGCGCCGCGCCCGGCTACCTGGTCTTCCGCGGCCACTGACACCCATCCGCAGGCCCGCTTATAGAACAACGCCACGTCCAGCACGAGGACCGCGGCCGGGTACACCAGTCGCCCTCAGGACACGTTCTGTCACGACGGCTCATCGCTCCGATCCGATCCGATCGTGAGCACGTGCCAGAAGATCCCCGTCGCGAGCCAGGCGATCGTGACTACGACGAGGATCTCCAGCGCGTAGACGCTGCCGGTGATCAGCCCGATCAGACTAGCGATGACCGCGACCGTGCCGAACCCGGTGGCGATCCACCTGAAGACCTGGCCCATACGTGGTTGAGGTCTCGTATACAGGTCGCCGGACGCGACGACAGAGCAGGCGATGCCGAGGACCAGTACCACGGCGGATGTGGCCCGCGTGCTGGAGATCAGCAGCGGGCTCGTTCCTCCCCGATACACGGCGTACGAGATGACGATCACTACGACAGCGCAGGACGAGACCGCGTCCCGCCAGGTCAGTCCCATCGTCAGCACCTCCTTCGATCTCCGGTGAAGGGCCACTGTCAAGTGTGCGCTCAGGTGCCCTGCGCGGCTAGTACGGCAGCAGCCATTCACTAGCTGACCTGGGTGATCTGGGTGTCGCGGGTGAGCCGGGTGCGCTGGTGGTACCAGGCTGAGCGGGCTTGGTGGCGGCGCCGCCAGTTCAGCCAGTGCCGGGCTGAGCCGGGCGGGGACGGGCAGGCGAGCAGACGTGCGGTTTCGGGGACGGTGAGCGGGATCATTCCTGGGTCGGCGGGTGGCGGCTGGCCTAGGCGGACTGGTGGCGGTGCTGGGGTGCCGGTGCGGCGGCGCAGCAGCGCAGCGGTGACGGCGCAGATCGCCAGGGCCGCCGCGAGCAGCGTGCTGGCCTGGCCTGGGACAGTACGCGGGGAGCGCGTCTAAGGTGATGAACCGCATGCACCAGCCATCAGCGCATACAACCAGACACACCCAGACCGGCCATACTGAACCACAACCCCGGCCACAGCGAAATATCGCCACCCAGCACCTCGCGGCCAGCAGCCACGTACGCATCGACCGTCAGCGGGCACGGCCGTACCATCGCCGCGGGGCGACACCGCCTCGGCTCCCTCACCGCGACCGTGGCCAAACGAAGGCGAGGAGGGATCCCTCAGGTCTCAGCAGGGACGCCAACGATCCTGGCCCGCACAGACCCCACCAGGCAGCAACATCACCAAGGAGCACGGCCGGGCACCCGGCCGCGACGATCAGATAGTCAGGCCGTCAACAGAGGGAAGGACAGACGAAGCGCCTGCCACCGCGCACGGCGGCGCGTACCAGTACAACGACGCCGCAGCGGTCCCGCCGGGCGGTCCGCTAGACATACCAATCAGCTGCTAGATATACTAAGCAAGGAGAGGACGAAGGCAATTGGAGGAGAGATGGCTAACACCAAGGAACGAGCGATTGGCGCGATCAACGACATGATCGACGCAGTCAAGCCGATGACTGAGACGCTAGCCAAGACGTACCTGCCGTCGGAGGAGGATCTCGCGGACTGGTATGTCGGGGGCCAAGACCCGATGCAGATCGTCGTCACCGCCTTGGCAGAAGCCGACCGCGACGACGACTTGGAGCTGACCTGGTAAGCCGCCGCGAGACGTTCAACGCCGCGCCGCCCTTGACGGTGATCTTGCGCGGTTCAATCAATACCCACCAGCCGCCTTCGCCCTGGACCCTGGCAGAGGCGGCCAAAGCTGTCTCATTGCTTACCGTCCTCTCACTGCGGTGCCAGTGAACCCGCACGACGCTGCTACTCTCAGTGATGTTGCGTTACGTGTTGTGAGCGACCGCGGAGCCGCGCCCTGCGCTGATGGATGTCTCCATTTGCTGACACCCTCCCGTGATCTCCTGGAAGCCGCGGTAGTCACTGGTGAGCTGGCTGGATCCTCCGGCGTGCCAGAGCGCTCTGGGCGCCTGCCGCTGGTGGCAGAGGCTCCCCAAAAGTGATATCATTTTGATAAGTGATCGGGTGGCCCACACCACAGGTAACAGGAGGCATCCCGATGAACGTACCCAGCGACAACACCGCTCCCAAAGGTCAGCGCGGGTGGTGGGCATCTCCCCCGCGACCCGGCATGCACCGCCTGATCAGCCCATGGGAGTACCGCCACCTCAGCGCCTCTGGGGTCACGCGTATTGCCGGTGGCAGTGTCGCGGCCGCCGCGGGCGTCGTGTGCCTCTCGTACGGCGTCTACGGATGGGCAGCCTTCTTCCTGGTTCTCGGGGCGCTGAATCTCGCGGGTGGCTACTGGTACATCACTATCGCTCGCTCCGAGTCTGCCCGAACCTGAGCCTGCGCGACTCGCACTGGGCCTCGACAACTACCACTCCGCCACAGACCCGACCGACGTGCAGACGCGCACATTCGAGAGAGTCGCGGACCCAGCGGAAATAACCGTAAGATCCTCGCCACCTATGGCGGGGTCTTCGTCGGCGCGGGGCAGCCGATGGCTGCCTTCCGGGAGCCGGACGGCCCGGCGCCGGGCGGCGGAGACAGGGTCTGCTCCGGCCGCCCGGGCTGCCGGACGCCGGGCGGGTCAGGGTGAGATGGTAATGGTGCCTGATTCGGTGGCCTGGTTCCCGGCGCTGTCGGTGACCTTGATGGTGAACCTGGATGTGCCGGCCGTCAGCTCACGGGCTCGGTTGATACGGCGTCGGCGGCAAGCAGGACGGCGTGGCCGGGGACGATCTTCAGGTCGGCCAGGCTGCCTAGTGATCCGCTGCCGGCGCCGAAGCTGGTGGCGCCGGCGCCGAAGGTGAACGCGTCGCCGGCGGTATTGGCGTAGACGAAGGTGCCGGCCGGGTCGGCGACGGCCAGCCCGCCCGATGATCCGGACGGCAGCGCCGCGGCCGTCTGCCAGCTGCCCCCGGCCAGGTGCCAGGAGTACGACGAGCCGAACACGGCGATCGCGTTCCCGGCCCCGTCGATCGCGGTGGACACCGGAACCGCGGGGGCGGTCCGGGTGGTCACTACCGTGTCGGTCCAGGTACCGGACGGGGACCGGGTCAGCAATCCGGTCTGGCCGTCCAGTACCGACCAGGCGACCGACGCCTGCCCGGCGTTGTTGAGCGCGACCTGCGAGGTCCCGCTCTGGATGTAACTGTGAGATCCGGCTCCGGAGGCCACCTCGACCGGGGCGGAAAAACCGCCGGTGACGGTGCCGGAGATGGCCCACAGGTTGTTGAGCCCCCCGTTGAACATGATGATCGCGCCGCCGTCCGGGCAGACAGCCATGCTGATGTCATGCGCCACGCCCTGATCGAATTCGGTCGACAGCGTCGTGGCTGGCCCCCAGCTGCTGCTGCCAGCCGGCAGAACCACGTCGGTGACGTCGTCGCCGGACCCGACCCAGCCGGCGATGACGTTGCCGGAGCCATCCACGCCGAGCACCAGCCCGCCGGCCAGTCCGGTGCTGAGGGTCACCGGCGCGCCCCACCTGCCGCCGGCCGGCCGCACGGCAGCCTCCAGCACGGTGCTGCCGGTCGAGCTCGACTCGTATCCCCACAGCGCGACCGTCTGCCCGGCCGGGGTGACCACCACGACAATGCCCCGCCCGGAGGTCAGCGGGTAGCCGCCCGGGCCCAGGTCCGTCGCCTGCCAGGTCGTCCCGTTCGTGCTAGTGCACACCTCCACCTGCGTGGTGCCGTTGGAGGCCGTGAAGGTCCCGCCGGCCGCCATGGCCCCGGCCTGATTGACCGTCACCGAGCTGCCGCACGGCCCCGGCAGACCGACCGGCGACGACCACGAGGCCGCCAGCGCGGGCAGCGCGGGTGAAACCCCGAACACGGCCAGGCCCGCCAGCGCCACCAGGGAGCCCCGCCCCATCCACCGTCTTAAACCTGCGCGCGATTGAGCATGCTGCATGATGTCCTCCTGACATCTGAGATCGCTCGCCGCGCACGGCCAAGGCCACAGAAGAAGGCACAGGCCGGATGCTCGCCGCTAACCGCACGACGCCTCCCCGCCCGGGCCGCCGCGACGGCCATTCCGGCGGCAGCGCACTGGGGGGAATGGTGCGGCCCGCCGCCTGACGCCCCTTACCACGTACCGGCCTCCCGGCCGGTTCAGATCCGGCGGTGAACACAAGACAAACTTCTAGACAGGCCCGCACGCGGCGAACGCGTCTTGCCCGCCCGTCCAGATCGGCGTGGCCGGCTCCTTCCCCGAGTGCGCGATCACGATCGTGGCGTCCAGAAGGCATCCCACGTTGATGAGCGCGTCGGCCACGTCGGGGCCGAGGGCTATGAACGCCGGAAGAGGATTCGTGCAACGTCTCGGAACGGCACCACCAGGTACACGGCGATACCGAGATACAGCGTCATCGCCAGTACCGGCAGGGCGAGCCCGATGGGAAACGCAATCACATACCCGATGACGACGGGCAGAAGTTTCCGCCGGTCTCTGTGCAGTTCCTCATCGTCTTGGTGCGGCGAGTAGAGGTGCTCGCGCCGCGCGTACCCGTCCAGGGCGGATCCCAGGAGACGGATAGCCAGGAGCGTGAGCCCGTACATGGTGACGAACACCCGTTCGCCGCTGGTGTTATGCAGTGCCTCCGCGGTAAGCCGGGTCGGGAACGGCAGGTAGACCACCACGAGCAAGAGGAGCAGGTTAATTCGCAGGAAGACCGGATCGGTCCGCGCGAGCTGATCGGTCAAGCCGGTGTGGGCGAGCCACGCACCGCCGATCGTCAGGAAGCTGGTGATGTAGGCCAGGTAGGAGGGCCAGGCGTGAAGCACCTGCTGCAGCGGACTGCCCGGCGGACGAAGCGCGAGGTCAACTACCAGCAGCGTCGCGGCGAAGCCGAATACGCCATCGCTGAATCCTTCCATCCGGTCCTTGCGGAGAAAACGGCGCGAACGTGGCGTTTCTTCGTCTGCTGGCACGGCACTGTCTCCTTCGCGTCAGCCCGGAACGCGGCGGCGATCAATGGATCCAGGCTGCCCGGCCGGGCAGCCTGGCAGCACGCGCGTTCAAGGGTGCCCGGTCGGAAGCGGCCATGTCAGGGCGTCAACGTCTGGCAGGTGACCCACGGCAATGAACATGACCAAGGTCCTTGGCCGGTGACCGATGACCTTAGCCGCCTGGCGGGCCTGCTGCATACCGTTCCGTAGCGCCGCCGACCCGACCCCGCCGCCGTTGCTTCGGATGCGGTGAGAGCAGGAGTTACCATATGGCCAAGCTTCGCGCGGTATTCGTCTACATCGGCGCCTATCCGACCGCGGCCGCCGCGCGAGCCGAGTACGACGTCAGCGCGAAGGACGTTTGACAAGGCCATCCAGGAAGCCGCCACCGAAGTCAGCTGACCTGCCAATCCAGGCCGGGCATGGCTATGTCCTGCAGACCGAGACACCGCCACCCTTGGGGGACGCATGAGACCACCAACAAATTGGCCGGGCGCCCGCAGAAGGTTGCTGCTTCTCGCTGCCGTGCTGCTGCTGTCCGGGTTCGCCGTCGCGTGCAGCAGCAGCAGCAAGCCGGCCTACTGCACCGCCGCTAGCCAGCTCAAGACCTCGGTTCAGGACCTCGGCAATATCACTGTCAATGTCAATGACCTCAGCTCGGTGAAGACCGCGGTGAGCAAGGTCCAGGCCAACGCGCAAACGTTCGCCAGCGAAGCGAATTCGGCATACCCGTCGCAGATCACAGCGCTGCGCACCGCCCTGTCCAGCCTGCAGGCCGCGGTCAAGTCCGCGCAGAGCCAGCCTTCCCTGACGACGGTCACGGCGCTCGTCCCGGCGGTCACCCACGTGAAGACTTCGGCAAGCACCCTGCAAAGCGCCGCGTCAGGGAAATGCCAGTGACGGCCATTTGCGGGAGACCAGGACGCGGCGCCGGCATGCGCTCGCGTCAGGTGATGTGCGGAACGCCTGACGCCCAGGCAAGAACGCCGCGCTTGGCGAGATCATGCTCGCAGCGCCGCAGCAACGCGGCCGCCGAAGGCGAGCCCGGCTCGCGGGCGGCAGTGCAGGCGGCCGGTTGCGAGCCGAACGCCGATGGCCACCAGCGGCTCGCCGATGCCTATCCGTGCCCTGCGCCTTCGCCTGGCTGGCTATTGCGGCTCGCTGGGGCCGCCAGGCGGTTCGCCAGCCCGTCCGCGAAGTTCCGTGCGGCGTCCAGGTGGTAGTCCTGGACGTTGGTCGGCGGAATCTTGACGCCGAGGTATCGCTGGCGGTAGTCACCCGACCCTAGGTAGCTCAGCAGCGACAGCAGGGAGCGGACCTGGCCGCCTTGGTAGCGGAAGTGAATGCCGTCGGCGAAGACACCGCCGCGCTCTGTGCCGAGTCTCCGCACCGTCTTCAGGTTGTGTTTCCAGTACCGGCGGCAGCAGACGGCGGCGGTGAACGGCTTTCCCTTCAGGACCCGGGTGGCGGTGTCGGACTGCAGGAAGGAGCGGACCGGAACGTCCGTCGACAGCCACCAGGTAGGAGACCCGATGACTACCAGGTCGTAGTCCCGTTCGGTCACGACGTCGGGGATGGCGATCTTCGCCGGGCGGCGGCGGGGTGACTCCGCCGGGATCATCCCCACGAGCTCGCGGAACGGGTGCGGCATGGGGAACTCCTTGAACCTGCCGGCGTAGCGAGGGTCGGTGAACTCGATCGCGGCCAGCGTCACGTCGACGTCCCGGCCCCGAAGCACCTCGGCCATCGCGTCGATGACCTTCCGTGTCTGGTTCGTGTACGTGAAGTAGACGAAGAGAACTGACGGCTTCGTTGCGGGGTCCATACCACTCCCTCTGTAAAGGCCAACGAGGTTGGCGGGGCTAGCCGCCCAGGCCGGCTTGCGCGTCCGCGAGGGCGGCTTTGAGCTTCTTAGCGCCGCCGCCGTCGACGTGGGCGACCGATTTGCGCACCGCGCTGGCGAGCGTCGCGTCGAGGGTGCCGGCTTTCTCGCGGTCGTAGATGGCGACGATGCCGGCTGAGCCGGGAGGCAGCGCGGCGCCCATCTTCTCCTCCAGGCCGCTCTCGACCCGGTGTTTGGCGAACTTTCCGATCAGGGCGCCGGCGGCGCCGCCGACGACCACCGATGCCAGCAGCGGCGGCGCGAGCAGCCCCACCACCAGGCCGACTCCGCCGCCGATCTCCAGGCCCTTGCGCCCCAGGTGATCGCCGGTCTCGTTGACGGTGACGTTGCCGTCGGCGTCGTTGGTGACCAGGGCTACGCCTTCCACCTTGAGCTGCTTGTCTGCGACGAGCTTCACGAGCCCGTCGAAATCTTTCTGGGCCAGGTCCGGGATCAGGTACGCCGCGATGACGACGTCGAACTCGGTGTCACTCATTGCTGTCTCCTTGGCTACGGCTCGATGCTGGTTCTAGGCATTGATGCCGCGGGCGGCGTGTGCCTGATGCGCATGCGCGTGGAGGGCATCTTCGTCCTTGTCATCCAGATGGGGAGCGACGTCGAAGACCACCTTCTTGACCGTGCCGGTGAACGCGAACGGTGCCTGGCCGGCGTAGCTACGGTCGACGACCAGGCCGTTGTCCCGGCCCACGTCCAGGCCCGAATAACCGCTGAATCCGAACGGCACCGTGTGATCGAGCCGCCCGCGGCCTACCGGCTCGCCGTTGACGTAGAGCGTCACCGCACCGGGGGTGGCGGGCTTGGCCTCATCCGCTGCGAACGCCAGCTGCACGTTCACGTCTCCGGTCGGCAACTCGCCGTCGGATTCCTGGCGGTATTCGAACACCCCGAGGAACGCGTAGGTGTGCTTCAGCTTCCCGTCCTGGACGAAGAGCGAGAAACCTCCGAGGTGGTTGGCGTCAGCGACGATCACCCCTTCGGCGCCGCCGTCCGGGATATGCAGATCCGCGCTGATCGTGTAGGAGTGGTTATAGATCCGCGGGACGCACCCGGGCGCCACGTTCTGCACGTCCCCGTGGTACGTGGTGGTCGTCTGCGTGCCGAGCGGCGGCACGATGCCGAAGAAC
Organism: Streptosporangiaceae bacterium; assembly: GCA_050011895.1. Lineage (GTDB taxonomy): Bacteria > Actinomycetota > Actinomycetes > Streptosporangiales > Streptosporangiaceae > DATBGO01. The sequence continues at coordinate 142,668 of JBEKIF010000008.1, forward strand.
GGGGAGAAGCCGGCGAGCAGCGGCTTGATGTTGTACCTCTCCGCCTCTTCCCAGAACAGGGCCTGCAGCTCTTTCACCTTCCCCGGGTTCCTGGCCGCCAGGTCGTTCGCCTGCGAGAAGTCATCGGGCAGGTAATACAGCTCGACCGGGTCGTCATCGGGATCCCAGACGCCGGGCGCGAACCGCTTCAGCAGCTCCGGATCCAGCCGCCACGGCGTCCTGGGCATTCTCATCGACAGCCACCAGCCGTCCTTGTACATCGCCCGGTTACCGAAGTTCTCGAAATACTGCTGGGTGTGCCGCTCGGCAGCGCCGGCGTCGGCGAGCGAGTCAGCGAAGGTCACGCCCGTCATGGGCTGCTGCCCGACGCCATCGACATGGCTGGGCTGCGGGATCCCGGCGATCTCCAGGATCGTCGGCCCCACGTCGGTCACGTGCGTGAACTGCGCCCGCATGCCGCCGGCCCCCGTTATGCGAGCCGGCCAGCGGATGACCATCGGGTTGCGCGTGCCGCCCAGATGCGAGGCGACCTGCTTCCCCCACCGGAACGGAGTGTTCCCTGCCCACGCCCAGGCCGTGGAGTAATGCGGGTACATCATCTCGGTACCCCAGGCCTCCAGCCCGCCCCACTTCAGCGCGAGCTGCAGCTGCTCCTCATCGGTCAGCGGGAGCCCGTTGACCATCGTTCCCTCGTTGAACGTGCCGGTCGGGGTGCCTTCCAGGCTGGCGCCGTTATCACCCCAGATCCAGATCACGACCGTGTTGTCGAGTTCGCCCATCTCCTCGATCGCGTCCAGCAGCCGGCCGACATGGTGGTCGGCGTTCTCCGAATAGCCCGCGTAGACCTCCATCTGGTGCGCGAACAGCCGCTTGCTGTTGTCCGACAGCGAATCCCAGGCAGGCATCTCCGCATCGCGCGGCGTCAGTTCCGCATCGGCCGGGACCACGCCGAGCGCCTTCTGACGCGCGAATGTCTCCTCCCGGAGCCTGTCCCAGCCCTGGTCGAACCGGCCCTTGTACTTCTCAGACCACTCCTTGGCGACATGATGAGGCGCGTGGCTGCAGCCAGTGGAGTAGTACAGGAACCACGGCTTGCCCGGATCGTGGCCCCGCACGCCATGGACCCAGTCGATCGCCTGATCGGTCATGGCCTCGGGGAAATAGAACGGCTTCCCGTCTTTTCCCGCTACGACTCCGATGAACCTCTGGTTCTCGGCGATCATCGTGTCGTACTGGCCGGCCTCGGGAGCCAGGAAACCCCAGTAGTAGTCAAAGCCCCACGCGTTAGGCCAGTGAGTGAACGGGCCGGCCGGCCCCTGCTCCCGCTCCGGGGTCAGGTGCCACTTGCCGATCCCCGCCGTCGAGTAACCATTCTCCTTCAGCACCTTCGGGAACGGCGCCGCGTCCCTCGGCAGCATCGCCGAATAGCCCGGGAAGGCGCCCGAGAATTCCGGGATGCCTCCCATGCCGACCGCGTGGTGGTTACGTCCCGTCAGCAGCGCGGCCCGGGTAGGCGAGCACATCGCCGTCACATGAAAGCGGTTATAACGCAGCCCCTGCGCCGCCATCCGGTCATAATTCGGGGTCGCGACAGGCCCGCCGAACGTGCCCGGATTGCCGAACCCCGCATCGTCGATCAGCACCAGCAGCACGTTCGGAGCCCCCGCCGGGGGCTGCACATGGCCGATCAGCCCCCAATCCGGCTGCGAGCCGCCGAGCGTCTTGGCCGCGACGCCGGTAAACGGCGGGCGGCGGATCGGCAGCACGGTCCGGTCAATCTCGTCAGTCATGTCAACCTCTCGCGATCCGTCATCGACTGCGGAGTCAACCTCGGGGAAATGCCCGGCAGCGCGCCGCACGGTCAGCCGTCACCGTCATGACCACGTCCCTCCGGCCGCAGCGGCATGACTCGCTGGCCGTTTCCAATCACCGGCGGCTCCCGTCATGTTGGTAACAGACAAGCCCACCACGCAGCCGCTGGCATCCTCCTAACGGGGTGAACCACGGCATTCGCGGCAGCTCACCAGGCGCTATCCGCTGCCCGGCCGCCGCGCGCGAGCACCCATCCCATCAGATCAGCCCGAGCTGGCGGGCTCGGCGGACCGCCTCGCTGCGGTGCGCTGTCGCCAGCTTGCGGTAAATGTGCCTGAGGTGCGTCTTGACCGTGTTGATGGAGATATACATCACGGTGGCGATCTCAGCGCTGCTCAGCATGCTTGAGAGGTGCAGCAGCACCTCCCGCTCGCGTTCGGTGAGCGGCTCGGCCACTAGAATCGAGGCCTGTTCGGGGGCTCCCCACGGAGCCGGGAGCTGATCGGGGCGCAGGGTCGGTGCGAACAGACGCCGGCGGGTGCGAGCCAGCTCAGGGTCCGCCTCCGGCGAATCATCGGGGCCGCCCCGCGCGGCCACGGCGAGTGCTGCCCGGATGCCGCCGGCCGCGCATGCCCGCGACTCGGCCAGGCTCAGCCTTTGCTCGAGCCAAGGCGGGACAGAGCACCCCGACCGTGCCCTGGCTACGGACTGCGCGGCCGCTCGGGTGCGTCCCCCGGCCAGGGCAGCACGTGCCAAAACCAGACAGGCCACCGCCTCGATCAGCTTGTCCGGAGCCACGCCAAGGGCGGTGTCCACCTGCTTGAGCCGGCTGCCCGCCTCGCGCAGCTCATTATGTTCCAGGTGCACCCAGGCGAGTGCGACGAGCGCCGCGGGACTCGGGTGCCAGCCGGGCGCCCGCCGCTCGCCGGTCGTGGGCGCCGCTGTCGCCGCAGCGGCCAGCTGTGCAGCGCGGCGCGGCCGGCCGCGCAAGGCCTCCACCAGCGCCAGCTGCCCAAGGCAGTCGGCTCGGTGGTCCTCGCTGCCCGAAGCGGTCGCGGCGATCACGCCCGAACCGAGGGCACGGGCCGCCTCATCGAGATGGCCTGACCACAGCTCGACAGCTCCGCGACCGGACAGCATGCGCGCCCGGATTTCCGGGCGCCGGGCAAGCTTGTCGCCCGGGACCCTGCTGACCAGCACCTCAGCACGGGCAGCGGCCGCCGCCGCCGCAGCCAGGTCCCCGGTGCGCAGTGCCGCGGTGAGCCGGATCATCGCGGCGGCCAGCTGCGACGCGGCCTCCTGATCGGCGGGAAGACGCCCGAGGATGCCTTCCGCGACATTCAGCGCGGCGATGCTGGATGCAGGCCGGCCAGCGGACAACGCGACCGCAGCGGAAACCAGATGCGGCTGGGGCTCGATCCACGTTCCGCTGTGCGGCATGCCGTGCAGCTCGCCGGCCAGGGACTGGCCGCCCCGCGGCTCGATGATCTCGCCGATCGCCAGCCCGTCGATGATCATGCTGGAGGCGAGCTGCCAGTCGCCGACTTCGGCGGCGTGCCGCACCGCGTCAGCGAGCAGGCCATTCCGCTCATACCACCGGGCAGCTCGCCGGTGCAGAGCGGCCATCCGGTCCGGATACTCGTGCCTCAGCTTCAGGCGCAGCACCTCCGCGAACAACGTGTGGTAGCGGTACCACCCGCCCCCTAGCGGCTGCACAAACGCGTTCGCGTGCGCCAAGGGCGGCAAGATTCCCGCGGCCTGCTCATTACCAGCCAGTTCGCTGGCGGCTTCGCCGCTGACCTGCTCCAGGATGCTGGTGCTCAGCAGAACGTCCCGGACGTCAGGCGGCTGGGCGTTGAGAACCTCCGCCACCAGATAGCCGGTCAGGGCGCTGTCCTCGGTAACCAGCTCCTTGACGAATCGGTCCGGGTCGGGATGAGCGTCCATGGAGATCGCGGCCAGCCGGATGCCGGCCGCCCAGCCCTCCGTCCGCCGCGTGAGGCACTCCAGCAAGCCTGCCGGCAGCGTGATGCCGTGCTGGGCTATGAGCAGGCCGGCTTCGGCAATGCTGAACGCGAGCTCGCTGGCCCGGATCTCGGCCAGCTCCCCAGCGAGCCGGTAGCGGTGCAACGGCAGCATCGGATCCATCCGCGAGCAGACCACCAGGCGCAGCCCAGGCCCCACATTCCGCAGCACGTAGCCAAGCCCAGCCGCCACCTTGGGATCGGTCAGCAGATGGAAGTCGTCGAGGACCAGCGTCACCGGCGGGTTCTGGGCAGCCAGCGCCGACGCAAGGCGCAGCAAGAACACGTGATCGGCCGCCCGCCCCCGCGCATCGGCCGGCAACTGCCCCGGAACGGCAACGCCGGACCGGCGCAGTGCCGCGACGACATAGGACCAGAAGACCCCCGGACGGTTGTCGTAGCCATCCAGAGTGACCCACGCAACCGCCCCGGGTTCCGCCGCCGCCCACAACGTCAGGGCCATCGTTTTGCCCGCGCCCGCAGGGGCGGTGACAACAGTCAGCGGGCACCACCGCGTACCCTCGGCGATCAGCTTGGTGATCCTGGGGCGCGGTAGGGCCCAATCCGGCACACTCGGCGCCGTGATCTTAGCTGCCAGGATCGGATCGCCGGCGGAGACGGCCGGCCGCCGGGCGCGGGCCGGCATCTGGCCGGCAGCATAGGTCGCCATCGGGACCTCCCCCGCTCCCTCCCCCGGCCAGCACGACCATCGCTGTCCATTGGAGATCGCACGCTGGGTCACCGGCCAGGCCGCCATGCCCGGCCGCTATGGAGGGCGCCGCGCCCTCACCACCACCAAATGCCAGCCGACCAGGCTGCGCATCATGCGATCGGCATGAAACGCGAACTCTCGGCAGCTCAGATCCGCGCTCGCGAGCAGGGCCCACCGGGCATCCAGGCCATGCTCGTGCCTGCCGGGAACAAGAGCCACAGCCAGCCCTCTTGTCCGCGCGCAAGCAGGCCAGCCTGTTCGTGATGACGCTATTGCCGCGCTTGACCTGATCCATGGCTTGGGAAGACCATGGAGCGGCAGCAGATCTTTCTGGGGGCACCATCGGGAGCATGAGCGACGGCGACGTGCGGCAGCAGGCCGTCCGATCACAGCGCGCGGGCAGGCTGGCGTTCGACCTCGTCGCGTCGAAGCTCCGCCGTCCGGTGATGCGACCCGGGACCGTCCGTCGTTCGCTGCTGATCGAACGGCTGGCGCGGGGCGATTCCCGGCCGATTGTCTCGCTGGTCGCGCCGCCGGGTTACGGGAAGACGACGCTGCTGTCGCAGTGGGCCGAGCGAAACGGCCAGGCGTTTGCGTGGGTGTCGGTCGAGGAGCCGGACAACGACCCGAAGGTCCTGCTCACCTATGTCGCGGAAGCGCTCGACGCGGTCGAGCCGATCGATGAGCGGGTGTTCGACGCGCTTGCCTCCCCGGGCAGTTCGGTGCCTGGCTCGGTTGCCCCGCGGCTGGGCGCGGCGTTCTCGTCGATGACCTCGCCGGTCGTGCTTGTCTTGGATGACGTGCATGCGCTGCACAACCGGGAATGCCGGGCCGCGCTGTCGATGCTGGCCGATCATGTGCCGGGCGGTTCGCGGCTGGCGCTGGCGGGCCGGGCCGAGCCGCCGCTGCGCGTCGCGCGGCTGCGCGCCGAGGGCAGGATCCTGGAGATCGGCCCCGAGCATCTGTCGCTGACCTCTGACGAGGCGTCGTCGCTTCTGCGCAACGCTGACGTGGCGCTCGGCGAGGACGACATGGCCGAGCTATATCGGCGGACCGAGGGCTGGCCGGCCGGGCTGTACCTGGCGGCTCTTTACCTGCGGGAGGGCGGCCCGTTGGCGAGCGCGGCGGTCTCTTTCGGCGGCGGCGACCGGCTGGTGAGCGAGTACATGGAGTCGGAGTTCCTGTCGCGGATCTCCCGGCGGCAGCGGGTGTTTCTCACTCGGACCGCGGTCCTGGAGCGGATGTCCGGGCCGCTGTGCGAGGCAGTGGCCGACCTGCCCGGATCGGCCGTGACCCTGGCGGACCTGGCAACGTCGAACTTGCTGCTGGTGCCGCTGGACCGGCGGCGGGAGTGGTACCGCTACCATCACCTGTTCCGCGACATGCTCCTGGCGGAGCTGGAGCGCCTGGAGCCCGGCCTGATCCCTGTCCTGCGCCGCCGCGCCGCCGGCTGGTGCTTGCGGAACGGCTTGCCCGAGGAGGCGCTGGAGTACTCGATGGCGGCTGGGGACGTCGACGCGGCCGCTGGCCTGGTGGAGAAACTCGTGGTGCCGGCCCACCGGCAAGGACGGGTCACCACCGTCCAGCGGTGGCTCCGGTGGCTGGAGGATCGGGGCGGGATCCAGGGACACCCGATGGTCGCTGTGCTGGCCGCGCTCTTCTGGGCGCTGACGGGGCGGCCGGTCGAGGCCGAGCGGTGGGCCGACGCAGTGGATCGCTGGCAGTACGGGGATCCGGCACGGCCCAGCGACCCTTCCACCGAGGCGTGGGCCGCGGTGCTCAGGACCTTCCTGTGCCGGCGCGGGGTTCAGCAGATGCTCGCTGACGCAGACGAGGCCGTGCGGAGGTTCGCGGCGCAGAGCTTCGTGACGCCGGCACCCGCGTTCCTGCAAGGGATCGCGCGCATCCTTTGCGGTGACCTCGATGGCGGCGACGCGTCCCTCGAGGATGGCGTCAGCGTCGGGGAAAAGGTCGGCGCCCACGAGGATATCGCGCTCGCGCTGTGCGAACAATCACTGGTGGCGATGGCCCGCAACGAATGGGGCCGGGCCGATGTCCTTGCCGGGCAAGCACGCACCGTTCTGCGCCGGGCCGGGATCGAGGAGAGCTACGCCGCGCCCCTTGTCAGCGCGGTGCAAGCCCGCGCGGCTATGCACCGGGGAGATCTCCAGGCGGCACGCCAGCAGCTCCTCAGTGCTCAGCATCTGCGGCCTTTGCTGACCTACGCCCTGCCCTACTTCGCCGTTCAGGCCCGGATCGAGCTCATTGGCGTCCACCTCGCGCTCGCCGACCTGGCGGCTGCCAGGACGCTCATGCGGGAGGTCGATGAGCTGCTCAGGCGCCGGCCCGGCCTCGGAAAACTGGTCGGCGAGGCCCAGGCGCTGCAGACCCGGCTGTCGAAGGAGCGCGGTCCAAGCGTCGCCGGGGCGTCGGCGCTGACCGGTGCCGAACTCCGCCTCCTGCCCATGCTCTCCACGCACCTGTCATTCCCGCAGATCGCCGAGGAAATGTTCCTCTCCCGCAACACCATCAAGTCGGAGGCCATCTCGATCTACCGGAAGCTGGGCGCGTCATCACGCAGCCAAGCGGTCGCCCGGTCCCGTGAGCTGGGGCTCCTGGAGGGGTGACGATAGGAGTGACGATCTGGCCTTTCATCCCATCAGGGGGATGAAGCCCGCCCTGAACTTGAGGTGGACTGGTGGCGTAGCGGCGGGCGGAGGCGTATGGGCCAGGCGGCGAGATTCCAGGAGACCTTGCGCAGGCTGGCGATGATCGATGAAGGCTTCGTCGAAGACGAGGCCGGGCTCGGGCTTGGCCCGGCCGGGACATCGGCCCTCGATTCCAAGAGCGCGGCGCTGCTTCAGGTAGGGGCGTCGGTGGCCATCGGGTCGTCGGCGGTCTGCCTGGAATGGTGCGCCGCCCGGGCGCTTGCGGCGGGCGCGACCGAGGACGAGATCGCTGACGTGCTGCTGGCGATCGCCCCGGTGGCCGGGCTCAGTCGAGTCGTCTGCGCCGCTCCCCATGTGGCGACCGCACTCGGCTATGACATCGCGGCCGCGCTGGAGGAACCCGACGATCACTGACCTCTCCCCCAAGCTGGCCACGTTAACCTGCGAGCGGACGGGCGAAGGAGCATCCCCGGAGGCTGCGGACGAACAGCCCTAGTGCCGGGGCGGGGAAGCGCCCAGGGAGCCACCGCAAAGGAGGCAGACATGGTGACCCGTGATCAGCCCGGGGACGGCTGGCTGGTGGTTCTTAGGCGCCAGCCGTCCCGCATCGTGGAGGGCCAGGCTGACCGGCGATGAACGCCGAGTTCTTCGCGCTGGCGTTCACCGCGGCGCTGAACCCGAAGCTGCTGGCCATCGATCTGCTGCTGATCGAGAACCGGCGGCCGCGGGCGATGTTCTTGTGCCTGCTGCTCGGCGGCCTGACCGTAGCCCTGACGATCGGCTGGCTGGACGTGCTCGTCTTCCACGCCGATGCCATCAAGGCCCAGGGCAAGGTGAGCGCGGGCGTCGACCTGGCCGTTGGCCTGCTGCTGCTCGCCGCCGGCGGGCTGCTCGCAACCGGCCGCCTGCACGGCCGGCGGAAGACGCCGCTCCCGACCGGGGACGGACAGCCGGAGAAGAAGGAAAAGAAGGACAGCTGGGCGCAGCGGGTGCTGCGTGAGCCCCGGCTCGGGCTCGCCATGCTCATCGGCGCGCTGATCGGCATCCCGGGCGCCAGCTACCTCACCGCGCTGCACATTCTGGTCACCGGGAAGTCCTCCACCGCGACCCAGGTCATCGCCGTCGTCATCTTTGTCCTGATCGACTTCTTGCTGATCATCATCCCGTTCGCGTTCCTGGAGCTGAGGCCCGAAGCCACCAAGGCAGCGCTCAAGAACGCCCAGGACTGGCTGCTGGGTCACGCCTTGCAGCTCATGGCCACCATCGCCCTGCTCCTGGGCGCCTACCTGGCGATCAGCGGCCTGGTACGCCTGAGCTGACTGCCAGCCAGGCCCTCGGCAGGACCCACGGCCGGCCAGCCTCTGCCGAGCCTGGTCTGCCGCCAGGCGCATCATCCTCACAACGGCAGACGCACCCCCTTGACGCCCGGGCCTCATCTTCTAGTGATGGCCTGGCCTGTCCCTTTTTCATACCATTGGGGCGATGCCGCTGCGCGCCGGGAGATGGATCGTGATGAGCGTGAGCAGTGAACCGGGATCAAGGTTCCGAGCTGTCCGGGCACGTGTTCCCCAACCTGACCCCGATCGGAGGCAGCCATGACCGCGGAACAGCCAGCACCCACGCCGAGCCCGCTGGGCCCGCTCGCCCGCTACGAAAAGAACCTCATCGACCGCATCACCGACTTCAACGACCCGCGCCAGGAGTGGCGGCGGCTGTTCTCCGAGCTGCTCGGCACCTTCTTCCTGGTGCTGGCGGCGGCCGGCGGGGGAATGATGGGCCATGCCTTCCCAGGGGTGATCAGCCACGGTGCCGCGGTCGTGGCGCCCGCGCTGACGGTCATGGCCATCATCTTGTTCATGGGCAAGATCTCCGGTGCCCATCTGAACCCGGCCGTCAGCATCGCCTTCGCGCTGCGCCGCGACTTCCCGTGGTGGCGGGTCCCGGGCTACATCGTCACCCAGCTGGCCGGGGCGACCCTGGCCGCCTTGTTCCTGCATGCCGTCATCAACGTCTCGGCCAAGTACGGGAGCAACTATCCGGCCTCCGGCTACTCCGCCGGAGCCGCGTTCTGGATGGAGCTCATCTTGACCATGGGACTGGTCAGCGTGATCCTGGGCACCGCCTCCGGCGCCCAGAACGTCGGCATCATCGGCGCCTTCGGGGTCGGCGGCTACATCGCCCTGGCCGGCCTGTGGGGCAGCCCCATCTCCGGCGCCTCGATGAACCCGGCCCGCACCTTCGGGCCCGACCTGGTCGGCACCACCTTCACCAGCTACTGGGTCTACGTCGCGGGGCCGATCGCCGGCGCTGTGCTCGCCGTGGGCATCGCCTTCGTGCTGCGCGGCCGCGGCGGCGACAAGTCCGCTGCCGGAGCCGCCCAGGGTGACATATTCACCGAGGTCTACGAGTCCGGCCGGTCCTGAGGATCCGGCCATGGTTGCCGCCAGCGCGGAGCGTGCACGCAAGCCCGTCATCCAGTACAGGGCCGCCCGCCTGCTGGCCGGAGCAGTGATGATGCGCCTGATCCGCGCTTTCCCGGCCACGCCCAGCCCGGCCCAGCCGCCGGGCCCGGTCAGCATCCGGCTGGCCTGACGAGGCGCGGGCGTGCGGCAGCAGCGTACGGAACCGGCGGGCCGGCCAGCACGGTCAGGAGCAGAAGGCGATGCCGGCCGAACCGCCTGAGAGCACGGTCACCGAAGGAGGACGCACCCTCGAGGTGCGCTGGATCTTCCCGGGCCAGCTGGCCACCTCGGTGGCCGGATGGTTCGCCCGCTTCCCAGCCCACACGGAATCACGCGAGGACACCTATCTCCTGGATCCGCGCTTGCCCAGGCTGTCGGTCAAGGTCCGCGGGGGCGCGGCGCTGGAGGTCAAGGTGTACCGCGGCAGCCCGGGAATCCTCGAGGTGGCCGGCCGCGCCCGCGGCCGCCTGGAGTCCTGGCAGAAGTGGTCCTTTCCGTTCAGCCCAGCCGGCCCCGACCACGGCGAGCGGGCCGGCTGGAGGCCGGTACGCAAGAGGCGGCGCATCAGCCGGTTCTCCCGGGCTAGCGGCCAGATCGAGGCGCGCGTCCCGGGGCCGGGCCAGCAGCCAGAGTGCGGGGTAGAACTCACCGAGATCCGCGCCCGTGGCCAGGACTGGTGGTCCCTCGGCTTCGAGGCGACCGGCCCCGCCGGCCTGCTCCGCAGCGAACTGCAGGCCACCGCCGCGCTCGTGTTCGCCCAGGCCCTGCCCGGGGGCATGGAACCCGGCACCGATGACTCTTGGTCCTTTGCGGACTGGCTGTGCCAGCAGCCAAGTTAAGACCCCCGCGCTGCTCGGGCCTGCCAGTCGGGGAGTGCTGCCGAGGAGCCCTGCGCGGGCTCCTGAAATTGCTCAGTTGTCGATCTCCTCCCAGACCGCCTGCTCGTCGTGCTTCTCCCAGTCGGCGCCTGGCAGCGCGATGGCCCAGCTCGTCCATGTCCCGACCGGCCGAGCCAGGGTGGTCCTGACCCGGGCGCGGACGGCCATGCCGGGCGTGAGCTTCACGGGCGAGTTCAGCGGGGCCGTCGTCATCCCCCAGTGCGTGGGTGGATCGCCGGGTCCCACGGAGAGCGAGATGCCGGGCGCGAGCTTGGCGCTGAACCAAAGCGCGAGCGCGTTGGCCGTTCCGTAATCACGGACCGGCAGCAGCGTCTCGGCTTCGTGAGGCGCCCGCGCCTGCTCGAGCGGGATCAGGCCCGCGTCCGTCGTCCACAACCGGCTCGGCTCGGACCGCCTGTCACCCGCCGCAAGGTGCCGGAAGGTACCGGAATACAAGATCTCGTTGACGGTCTTCTCGACCAGGTCATCGAACCTGAGGCCATACGGGTTGTCTCGCAGGAAACTCACCATGTCCCCGAGATAGCGGTCGTGCACCATCGCGGCCCACGCCGTGACCGAGTGCGGGATCATGACCCCGCCCGGCTTGAGCCAGCGGTCACGGGCGGCGATGACCGGACCGAGCATCCCCTCGTCGATCCCGAACCCGCCGAGCCACTCCGAGACGATCACATCGACACGTTCCGGCGGCTCGACGTCCAGAATATCGCCATGGATCACGTGGACGATCTCGGCGACCCCGTTCGCGGCGGCCAGCTCCTGCGCCAGGACAGCGACCGACGTCTGCTCCACCGCGTAGACGCGCGCAGCGCCCGCCCGCGCCGCGAACACGCTCAGGATGCCGCTTCCCGCCCCGACGTCGAGCACGATGTCGCCGGGGCGCACCACCGAGTCGATCGCACGCCGGAAAGCCTCGGTGCGGACCCGGTCGCGGATCATCGTCCGGTGTACCTCAAACTCCGCGTACATCGGGTCTGGCGGGTGCTTGATCGGCGTCCGCACATACTCAGTGTAATCTGCCCGTCGGTGTCGATTTGGGACGCCGGCGGCCAGGGACGCGGCAGCGCCGCCGGACTCTTGACCTGGGGGAACATCTAGGGCCCCGGTGGGGCCCCCTTCGCTTGCCGCGTGTCGCTCCGGCGGATGATCCACTCGTTGCCGTAAGCGACAATTCCGACGACCCGTGGCAGGTGGCACTATGATCCGATTAGTGTCGACGGACGGACGGGAAGGGGTTCTCCATGGGTTTCAGGCGGCGGGTACGACGGCGGGCGCTCATTGTCGGAGTGGCGGGCGGGGCGGCGGTTGCTCACCACGCGGCCACGCAGGCCGGGGAGCAGCAGCCGGCCGACGACCAGGCGCCGGCCGGCGACGACCAGGACCAGGCGCAATATGCGCCCCCTCCGGCGGACCCGGCAGACGAGATCGAACACCTCGCACAATTGCACGCCTCGGGCGCGCTGACAGACGACGAGTTCACGGCGGCCAAGGCGAAGGCCCTCGGGTCCTGAGCGCACGTCGGATTGCCACGGACGTTGAACAGATCGTGACGACAGGCAGAGGGGCTGCAATGAGCGAATCGCGCAAAGACGTGCTGTTGAAGGCGCTTGAGGCCGAGGCCGGTGACGCATCGGTTGATCTGGGTACCGTGTTCACTGACGATGTCCTCGGCTGGTCGCCGTACGCGACGGTGTCCGGGCTGGCAGCACTCGCTGGCCTCTCCGCGCTCCGCGAAGTCGCGTTCTCCAACGTGGTCATTGTGCTCCGAGGACTCGACGAAGTGGGCAACAAGGCGTTCGCCGAATGGCTCGTCGAAGCCGATCACACGGGGCCGCTGGTCCTCGCCGAGGACGCCGTGCTGGACGCAACGGGACGGCATGTCCAGCTGGCCGGGGTCACCGTGGCCGACTTCCGCGAGGGGAAGATCCGGTCGTTCCGGACGTACTTCGACGACATCTCGCTGATCGAGCAGATCGCCGGCGCCTGACGAGCCGGTCGCGGTGGAGTTCCACGTCGAGGACCATCCGGATCCGCTCGACATCGACGTCCTCGAAACGCAGATCCGCCGTGAGGCATCCGCCGCCATGGGGCTCGGTGACGAAGCCGACCTGGCGATCTTCGTGCGCGACGCTGGCACGGTCGTAGCCGGCATTAGCGGGTGGACCTGGGGCGACTGCTGCGAGTTGCAGAGCCTCTGGGTGCAGCCGAGTCTCCGCGGGCGTGGCCTCGCTACGCGGCTGCTCGCCGCCGCCGAGGCCGAGGCAGCGGCGCGCGGGTGCTCACAGACCGTCCATTTCACCTACGAGTTTCAGGCCCGGGCTCTTTATGAGCGGAACGGTTACGAACTGGTCGGCCGGGTCGAGGACTTCCCATCAGGAACGGATGTGCTCTGGTACCGCAAGCGCCTTCAACCCACCGGGGCAACCTGCTCACCCAGCCCGGTGCGGCGGCGCGGTCCCCGCACCGGGGGTGTTCCTGGGCGACGGCATCATGATTGAACTCCTGACGAGCTGGACCGGGGTTCCGGCTGGCCGGGGAATCTCGGTGAGTCCTGTCTAGGTTTCGCCG
>JBEKIF010000009.1:0-96782 GCA_050011895.1 Streptosporangiaceae bacterium
CCCGGCCATCCACCGGCAGACCACCGCCGAGGAAGTCTGGCGGGACACCGACGGCGCCATCGACATCTTCGTGTCCGGCGTGGGAACCGGCGGCACGATCACCGGCGTGGGCGAGGTGCTCAGGGAGCGCAAGCCGTCGGTGCGGCTGGTGGCGGTCGAGCCTGCCGCCTCACCGGTGCTGTCGGGTGGCAAGAAGGGCCCCCATCCGATCCAGGGCATTGGCGCGGGCTTCGTGCCTGGCGTCCTCGACGTCGGCATCATCGATGAGATCGTCACCGTCGGCAATGACGCGGCGTTCGACATGGCCCGCCGGATGGCGAAGGAGGAGGGCCTGCTCGTGGGTATCTCATCCGGCGCCGCCGTCTGGGCCGCCGTACAGCTGGCGCACCGCCCCGAGAACGCGGGCCAGCTGATCGTGGTCGTGGTGCCCGACTTCGGCGAGCGGTATCTCAGCACGCCGCTCTTCGCCGACCTGGACGACTAGCGATGATGGGAGCCCTGCGAAGTGATCTCCGGGCGGCCAGGGAACGGGATCCGGCTGCCCGCAGCACCGCCGAGCTCGTGCTCTGCTACCCGGGCGTGCACGCGGTCTGGGGACACCGGGTCAGCCACTCGCTGTGGCGGCGCGACCGCAGGCTGCTCGCCAGGCTCTGCTCCGCACTGACGGAAATGCTCACCGGAGTGGACATCCACCCGGGCGCGGTACTCGGTCCCGGGCTGTTCATCGACCACGCGACCGGTGTGGTCATCGGGGAGACCGCCGAGGTCGGCGCCGACGTGACGCTCTACCATGGCGTCACGCTCGGCGGCACCAGCCTGAAGCGCGGCAAGCGGCACCCCACCGTGGGCGACCGGGTGACCATCGGGGCCGGCGCCAAGGTGCTCGGCCCGATCACGATCGGCCATGACAGCCGCATCGGTGCTAACGCCGTCGTCGTCCAGCCGGTGCCGCCCGACTCGGTCGTGGTCGGCGTGCCCGGTCAGGTCATCCACCGCAGGCAGCCCCGCGCCGCGTCCGGGCCCCCTGACCTCGACCACAGCCTGCTGCCTGACCTCGTGGGCGTGAGCTTGCACGCCCTCCTGGTCCGGATCCAGGACCTTGAGGCCAAGGTCAACGGCAATGGTGCCGAACCGCGCCCGCACCCGGCCAGTTCCGAGGTGTGGTACGAGCAGGACTTCTCGATCTGAGCCGTGCGCTAGAGCGGTCGCAGCTCAAGAGCCCCGCGGCGGCTTGCCCCCGGGCCGCTGGCCGCGCCAGGTCTCTGATTGTCTGATCGCCCTCTTGCGCTACATTCAGGCGTATGTCAGCAACGGGCAACGGCGCTCCCGGGCGAGGATGCGGGCTCGGGCCCTTGCGGATCGAGAGCACCCCCGCGCTTGTTGCCGCGCGGATCCGGGCCGGCATCTTCGACGGCGCATTCCGTCCTGGCACCCAGCTGAACGAAGTCGAGCTGGCTAGGGAGCTTGGTGTCAGCCGTGGCCCGATCCGGGAAGCTTTCCAGCGGCTGATCCAGGAGGGGCTGCTCAGGGCCGAGCGTAATCGCGGGGTGTTCGTAGTCGCGCTCGACCCCCGCAGCATCCGCGATGTCTACTTCGCCCGCGACGTGATCGAGCGGGCCGCCGCGCTCCGGCTCGCCGCGCGGCGGGGCGAAGAGGACCTGGGCAAGCTGGAGAAGGTCCTGCAGTCGATGGAGCGCGCGGTCGAAGGCGACTGGCCGGAGGTCGTCGCCATCGACCTTGAATTTCACCAGTCCCTGGTTGCTTCGGCCGGCAGCCCGCGCCTCACCAGGGCATTCGAGCCGATCTACGCGGAGACGAGACTTTGCCTTTCCTGCCTTGAGCCGCATTACGAGCGCCGCCGGGCTGTCGTCGCCGAGCACCGGGCGATCTTCGAGGCGATCCGCTCGGGAGCGGATCCCGGGCTCATCGAGCGCCTGCTGCACGAGCACATGACCGGTGGTGCGGAACGGCTCATCGCGCACGGGCCCAGCAGATGAGCCATTCTTTCCCGGGGGCCCGCAGGTGACCCCAAACGGACCGGCGCGACGGCGATGACCTGGACGGGGACCGAGGCCGGCGTGGATCGGGCTCGTATCGCGCAGTTGCTGGCCGCGGAGCGGGCCCGCTTCGCGGCCGCGCACCCGAAGGCGCTGGAGTTCAGGCACCGCGCTGAGCTGACGATGCTCTACGGGGTCCCGATGAACTGGATGACCCGCTGGCCCGGCCCGGCCCCGATCGTGGCCGCTGAGGCACGGGGCGCCGAGGTCGAGGACATCGACGGCCACCGTTACGTGGACTTCTGCCTGGGGGACACCGGCGCGATGGCAGGTCATGCTCCCGGCCCAGTGGTCGAGGCGGTCGCCAGGCAGATGGGCCGCGGAGCGACGCTCATGCTGCCGACCGAGGATGCCAACTGGGTCGCGGAAGAGCTGTCCAGGCGGTTCGGCATGGCGCGCTGGCAGTTCTGCCTGACAGCCACCGACGCCAACCGGTTCGTGCTGCGGCTGGCCAGGCAGATCACCGGCCGCCAGGTCGTCGTCGTGCATAACTGGTGTTACCACGGCTCAGTTGACGAGACGCTGGCCAGCCTCGATGCTTCGGGCGCGGTCGTCCGGCGGGCCGGCAGCGTGGGCCCGGCACTGGATGTCTCGGCCGCGACCCGGGTGGTGGAGATCAACGATCTCGGAGCGCTCCGGCGGGCGCTTGCCGATCGCGCGGTCGCATGCGTGCTGGTCGAGCCGGCCCTTACCAACATCGGGATCGTGCTGCCTGACCCGGAGTACCACCGCGAGCTGCGGCGGATCACCAGGGACACCGGGACCATGCTGGTCATCGACGAGACGCACACGATCTGCGCCGGCCCAGGTGGCTACACGGCCCGCGAAGGACTCGAACCGGATTTCCTGACCATCGGCAAGACGATCGGCGGCGGCGTGCCGGCCGCCGCCTACGGGATGAGCGCGGAAGTCGCCTCGTCGGTGATCGCGAGCACGTTCTGGCATGACGCCGACGTCGGCGGGATCGGCGGCACGCTCGCCGGGAATGCGCTTTCCCTTGCGGCGGCCCGTGCGACGCTCGGGGAGGTCCTCACCGATGCGGCGTTCGAGGCGATGGAGTCGGTTGCCCTGCGGCTCACCGAGGGCGTCCGGTCCGTCATCGCCGAGTTCAACGTGCCCTGGCACATTACCCGTCTCGGCTGCCGCGCTGAGTACCTGTTCCGGCCTGACCCGCCGCGGACCGGCGCTGAGGCGGCCGCGGGCGGCGACGATGAGCTCGACGGCCTCATCCACCTCGCGATGCTGAACCGTGGCGTCCTGCTGACCCCGTTCCACAACATGGCGCTCATGTCGCCCGCGACGACGGCTGCCCAGGTTGACCTGCATAGCAGGGCTTTCGCCGAGATCGTGGGCGAGCTCCTCGGCTGACGTCCGTCGCCCGTCACCACAGGCGGTGGCCGTCCTGCGTGACCTGCCGGGCGTACGCGCAGGCAGCCGGGACCCGCCTGGTCACCCGGTGGCGGGCGGCGGCAGCTCGACCGCCTCGCCCGGCCCGAGCTCGATGATCTCGCCGTCATAGGCCAGCCTGATAGGCGGCTGCACGCCTGGGCGCGCCGACACCCGGACCTGCTTGCCGGCGACGCGCAGCGTCAGCAGGTGCGCGCGGTAGCGCATCGTGAACTCCAGCACGCCCAGCTCCTCGGGCCAGTCGGGGTCAAGCCGCAGTGTGTCGCCGCGGATCTCCACCCCCGCGAAGCATCGCTGCAGCACGTCGACGGAGCCGGCCATCGCTGCGAGGTGGATGCCCTCGGCCGTGGTACCGCCCTGGACGTCGTGGATATCGCTGTCCAGCGCCTCGAGGAGGTAGCCGAGCGCCTGCTGCCTGTTGGCCCGGGCCAGGACCCACGCGTTCACCAGGTTGCTCAGCGTCGAACCGCCGGAGGTGCGGGCCAGGTAGTAGTCGATGGTCCGCGGGATCACGTCGGGATTGAACGGGTAACCCAGGTGCTCGAGTAGCTCGGCCAGCTCGTCGGCGGAGAGCAGGTAGAAAAGCATGAGCACGTCGGCCTGCTTGGACGCCTTGTACCGGTTGGGAGAGTCCTGCTCAGCCTCCAGGATCCGGTCGAGCCGCTGGATGTCACCGAACTTCTCGCGGTAGCCGTCCCAGTCGAGTTCAGCAAGGTCCTCGTAGCCCTCGAACTGGCTGATGATCCCGCCGTCGTGGAACGGCACGAACAGCTTGCGGGAGATCTCATCCCAGCGGGTGATCTCCTCCGGCGTTAGCCCGAGCGTCTCGGTGAGCTCGGCGCGCCGCAGGTCCGGCAGGATCGCCAGGACGTCGCGCGCGCGCAGCAGGACCCATGCTGCCATCACGTTGGTGTAGGCGTTGTTGTCGAGGCCGTCCTCCGGCGCGGACGGGTAGCCGGTGTGGAACTCGTCCGGTCCCATCACCCCGCGGATCACGTACCGGTCCCTGGCGTGGTCGTAGACCGCGGCGCTGGCCCAGAAGCGAGCGATGTCCAGGATCATTTCCGCGCCGTAATGGACGATGAACTCGTCGTCGCCGGTGGCCTGGTAGTGCTGCCAGACGTTGTAGGCGATCGCGATGTTCACGTGCCGCTGCCGGTGCGTGGTGTCGGGAACCCACCGGCCCGAGACCGGGTTGAGATGGATCTTCTGGTTCTCCTCCCGGCCGGAGCTGCCTGACTGCCAGGGGTACATCGCCCCGGAGTAGCCCGCCTCCTGGGCCGCCCAGCGGGCCTCCGCCAGCCGGAGGTACCTGTAGCGCAGCAGAGTCCGGGTGACCAGCGGAAACCGCAGGTTGAGGATCGGGAAGACGAACAGCTCGTCCCAGAGGACGTGACCGCGGTAGGCCTCCCCGTGCAGGCCTCGCGGGGGGACCCCCACATCGAGGTCGACGCTGTTCAGGGAAACCGTCTGCAGGGTGTGGAACAGGTGCAGCCGGACGATGCGCAGTATGTCCTCGTTGTCCGCTATCTCGAAGCTGGACCGTTCCCACATCCGCGCCCAGGCCCGGACGTGCGGCTCGAGCAGTTCGTCGAAGCTTCCCGCCCTGGCCAGGAGATTGGTCACTGCCACAGCGGGCTCTGAGATGCCCCGGTCCCGCGAGGTGTAGACGGCCACCAGCTTGTCGATGGTGACCGGGTCGTCCCTGCCGATGTCGATGGCGAGTTCATGGGCGATCCAGCCAGGCTCGATCACCAGGCTGCGATCACCGTGCACCAGGCGGTCACCTGCGAACAGACGGGTCCGTGCGGCCTCCGCGATGCGGAGGTGCGACTGGGTGGTCTCGGCGACCAGCAGCAGGGTCTCGTCGTCAGCCGCCTCCGCGAGGAGCGGGCGGAGGTGGCGGCCGGAAAGCTTCCTGTAGCGCTCGACACCGGTGTTCTCGACCGTGCCGTCGAGCGCCGAACGCACGTCGATCCGGCCCGACCAGTCTTCGGCCACGATTGTCGTCTGCAGCCCGCATAGATGCTGATGCTCCATGTGCACGAACCGGCGCTGGGTCAGATAGGTGGTTCGGCCAGCCGCATCCCTGAACCGAACCATCCGGGTCAGCACGCCACGCCGCAGGTCAAGCTCCTGCCGGTGCTCAAGTACGTCGACCGCTTGGAGCTGGAACCAGGGTCCGCCGTCGATCCTGAAGGTCAGCGGCAGCCAGTTGGGCAGGTTGACGATGCTCTCGTTCTCGATCCTGTGGCCGTCCACCACATCGCTGAGCCGGTTGTAGCAGCCGGCCGCGTAGGTGCCCGGGTAGTGGATCTCGTCGGCGCGCGACTCGGGGGCGGCGCCGCGGGTAGCGAGGTAGCCATTGCCCAGGGTGCACAGCGTTTCGCGGCGGCCTTCCTCGTCCGGGCTGAAGTCCTCGTAGCCGAGCGACCAGGCGGTCATCGGCCCGGCTCCGCCGGAATGCGGTCATTCATGGTGGTCATAAGGGATCCCTCGCCGCCTGGCAACGGCGAAAGCATCGGTCCTCGCCGCGCGTAACTATTTCTCGGCCATCTTCCGCCCTGGCCGGGCCGCCAGAAAAGTGCCGAAGGTCCCGCCGGACGTCCCGGTATCCAGAGTTGTCCCTGGGTAGCGCGTTGGTCGGCGGATCAGAGCTGCTGTCCCGAGGCGGCGGGAACCGCGGCCCGCGGCCGCGGCCGCGCCAAGGCGGCCCGGCGGATGGCACGATGGATTCCGTGAGCGACACCCCGCAGGTCATCGATGACCAGGCTGATTCCAGGTTCGAACTGGCGGCCGACGGGCAGCTGGCCGAGCTGATATACCGGCGCAACGGCGACCGGCTGGTGCTGGTGCACACCAGCGTCCCGCCGGCAATGGAAGGGCGCGGCGCCGGCGGGCAGCTGGTCCGCGCGGCAGTCGAGAAGGCGGCAGCGGACGGCCTGACCATCGTGCCGCTGTGCCCGTTTGCCGACGGCTGGCTCAAGCGCCATCCGGCAGTCGCGGCCCTGGCCAAGGTCGATTTCGGCTGATCCGGACCGGGCCGGGTCAGCTGGCCGGGCGGCCCGGCCGGGTTCGTGCGCATCAGGTAGTTCATTGGCCACAACACGTCATTTCGGTTGAAACCGCAGGTCGTCATGTGCTGCCCTGTCTGAAGGGCTGCGCGATCCCATTGCGCGCCCGCTGGGGGGTCGGTCGGCATGGGCGAAGAAACCCGAGGCCCGTCGTTGCCACGGCGGGTGCCGGGTACAAGTAACGCCCCGACGCCGCGACGGCGGCCGGAGCGGCCCGCGTCTATGGCCCGTCCGGGGGGGCCTGCCCGTCCGGCGGAGCCTGCTGCCCGTCCGGCGGAGCCAGCTGCGCTGCCGCGGCGGGTGCCTGGCGCCAGTTCCGCCCCGAAACCGCCTCGGCTGCCCCCTCCGCCAGTCCTGCCGGCGTCGTTGCTGGACAGGTTGCGGCCTTCGGGTGCGGCATCGCCGCCGCTCCAACGGATGCCGGCGCCGGCTGTAACGCCACCCGCTCCGGCGCGGACCGGGCCGCCGATCCCAAGCCCCGCCATCGGCGCCCCGAAGGCGCCCGATGTCCGCCCCGCGACGGCCCCGGCCGTCAGCTGCGTGAGCGCCCCGGCCGTCGGCTCCGCGAAGGCCCCGGCCGGCGGCCCAGCGAAGTCGCCGGCCGTCGGCCCAGCGAAGTCGCCGGCCGTCGGCCCAGCGAAGTCGCCGGCCGTCGGCCCAGCGAAGTCGCCGGCCGTCGGCCCAGCGAAGTCGCCGGCCGTTGGCCCCGCGATGGCCCCGGTGCTCGGCCCCGCGAAGTCGCCGGCTGTCGGCCCGGCGACGGCCCCGGCCGTCAGCCCAGTGGTCCGCCCGGCCGCAAGGCCGGCGAAGCCGCCCGCCGCCGGCCCGGCGAGCCCCGCGGCCGCAAGGCCGGCGAAGCCGCCCGCCGCCGGCCCGGCGACCCCCGCGGCCGCAAGGCCGGCGAAGCCGCCCGCCGTCAGCCCCGCGACGGCGCACACCGTAAGCCCGGCAAGCCCCTGGGCCGCCAGCCCCGAAACCCGCCGGCCCTCCGCATCAGGAACCGGCCCGCGGCGGGATGAGCGTGACCAGCGGCCGGCGACCAGGATGCAGTCCACGGAGCGGCCGGCGCCGGTAGCACCGCGGCCAGCCCGCCGCACTGGGTGGACGGCTGGGCTGAAGTGGCGCATGCTCGGGTTGCTCGCTTCAGTACTTGTGCTGGTGACCGCAGGCGCGGTGATTGCCACCCTGTCCCGGCACCCGGCAACCGCGGCCGGCCGAGCAAGCCAGACCAGGGGCGGAAGCCAGGACCAGGCCGCGATTAGTGCTGAGGCGGTAACCCGCGGCCAGGCGGCGTCCTGGATCACGCGTGAGGTCAGCCGTGACGCGATCCTGTCCTGTGATCCGCTGATGTGCCTGGTGCTCAAGGCGCATGGGATTCCCGCCGGAGACCTGCTCGTGCTGCGCCCAGGAATGCCCGATCCGCTCGGCTCCGAGCTGGTCGTAGCGACGTCGGCCGTCCGCAGCCAGTTCGGCAGCATGCTCTCCGATGTCTACGCACCGACGGTGATTGCAAGCTTCGGTACTGGCAACGGGGCTATCACCGTCCGGGCGATAGCACCCGACGGCGTCCGTGCCTACGACACAGCGTTGAGCGCGGACGTGCAGGCCAGGAGGGTGGCTGGCGAAGAGCTTTCGCACAACAAGCGGATCATGGTCTCGGCGCCGGCCGCCAGGCAGCTCGTCGCCGGCCAGGTCGACTCGCGGCTGCTGGTCACGCTGGCGGCGATGGCGGCGCAGAATCCGGTCCATGTCGTGGCTTTCGGCGACCCCGGTCCGGGCGCCAGCCCAGGCGTGCCGCTACGTTTCGTAGACCTGAGTGCGATCGGCGCCGCCGCCTGGACGGGGAGATCACCCTACGTGCGGTCGGTGCTCGCGCTGCTGCGCGCGCAGCAACCGCCTTACCTGGCCACGAGCGTTGGGCCGGTGCCGGTCGGTGGCGATCAGACAGTCCTGCGGATCGAGTTCGCCGCGCCGAGCCCGCTCGGCCTGCTGGGTCGCAAGACCCCGTGACCGCGCTGGCCTGATGTATTACCCCGCTCCGCCCGTTAACCCGTATCCTCCTCAGGTGTGAATCCGGCCGCGTTTGTCCGAGCGCATACGCGGCTCACCCCGGTGCCTCTGGTGCCAGAGATCAGCTTGCATCTGGCCGAGGAGCCGTTTGGCATCTGGGAACAAACCGAGCACGAGCTCGGCCTCGCTGGCCTGCCGCCGCCCTTCTGGGCGTTCGCCTGGGCGGGCGGTCAGGCGCTGGCGCGTTATCTCCTCGACCAGGCCGGTCTCGTCGCAGGCCGGAGGGTTCTCGATGTCGCCGCGGGTTCCGGCCTGGTGGCGATCGGAGCTGCGCTGGCCGGAGCCGGACCCGTCACGGCGACCGAGGTGGACCGATTCGCCGCCGCGGCCATCGGCCTTAACGCCCGGGCCAACGGCACCGCGGTCACCGTCACCCTGGCGGACGTCCTGGACGGGGACGGCGATGACGCGGACATGGTGCTGGCCGGTGACGTTTGGTACGAGAAGTCGATGGCCACGCGATTCCTCGGCTTCCTGAACCGGGCCAGCGCCCGCGGACGCGACGTCCTAGTCGGCGATCCCGGGCGGGCCTACCTGCCCCGCGCCAACCTGGAGCCCGTCGCTCGCTATGACGTGCTGGTCCCGCGTGCGCTTGAAGACGCTGACATCAAGCGCACGACCGTGTGGCGGCTGGGCCCGTGACGCCCGCTGGCGCCCGATAGGGGCAATCAGGCGGTACCGCAGCCCGCGGGCCGGGCGGCGCGCCCTACCCGCCGACGTGCCGGAGGCCGGCGCCGTCGTAAAGCTGCCGGGGGCGCGAGATCCGCTGCTCCGTGTCGAGAATCCCCTCCACCCACTGGGCGAGCCAGCCGGGAGTGCGGCCGATCGCGAACAGCACCGGAAACATCTCCACCGGGAATCCCATGGCCTGGTAGATGATGCCCGAGTAGAAGTCCACGTTCGGGTAGAGCTTGTGGTCGACGAAGTAATTGTCGGCAAGCGCGATCCGCTCGAGTTCCAAAGCGATGTCGAGCAGCGGGTTGCGCCCGGTGACCTTGAATACCTCGTCGGCGATCTGCTTGATGACCGCGGCGCGCGGGTCGAAATTCTTATACACGCGGTGCCCGAAGCCCATCAGCCGCAGGTCGCCTCGCTTAACCCGGGTGATGTACTCGGGCACGTTGTCGACGGTGCCGATCTCGTTGAGCATCTTGAGGACCTGCTCGTTGGCGCCGCCATGGAGCGGCCCGTAGAGCGCCGCGGCTGCCGCGGCCGCCGCCGAGTACGGATCGGAGTGTGCGCTCCCGACCCCCCGCATGGTGCTGGTGGAGCAGTTCTGCTCATGGTCGGCGTGCAGGATGAACAGGACGTCGAGCGCATGCTCCAGCACCGGATCCGGCCGGTAGTTCAGCTCGGTGGTCTTGGCCATCATGGACAGGAAGTTGCCTGCATAGGACAGCTGGTTGTCGGGATAGGCATACGGCAGGCCGACCGCGTGCCGGTAGGCGAACGCCGCGAGCGTGGGCATCTTAGCGATCAGCCTTACCACCTGCTTGCCGCGCTTGGCCGAGTCGAAGATCGCTTTCGCGTCCGGGTAGAAGGTGGACAGTGCGCCCACGGTGCTGACCAGGATGCCCATCGGGTGGGCATCGTGATGGAAACCATCGATGAACTTCTTGATGTTCTCGTGTACGAACGTGTGGTGGGTGATCTCCTCGGTCCAGGACTGCTCCTGCTCAGCGGTGGGCAGCTCGCCGTGCAGCAGCAAGTAAGCGACCTGGAGGAATGTGCAGCGCTCGGCAAGCTCCTCGATCGGGTAGCCGCGGTAACGGAGAATCCCGCGATCCCCGTCGATGAAGGTGATCGCGCTGCGGCAGCTCGCGGTGTTGAGGAACGCCGGGTCGTAGGAGAGCAGCCCGGGGTCATCACCGGCGGCCTTGATCTGGCGGAGGTCGTTGGCCCGGATCGCGCCGCTGGCGATCGGAAGGTCGTAGCTCCGGCCGGTCCTGCTGTCGGTGACATGAAGCGTTCCGTCGCCGTTGCTGGCACTGTCAGACCCAGTCATCCGCTCACTCCTTCTTTAGCCTCATTGCTATCATCCGCCATCCCCTGGCCATCGCCGACCTTGGGCGTAGCGGCCTGGGAGCGAGGGGATACCTGAAGTGCCGTGCCTGATGCCGGGCTGGGAGCTCCGGGCTGGGCGGTGACGGGCGGTGACGGCTTGCCGGATGCTAGGGCTTCCTGCCGATGCCGCAGTAGGTGGGCAGGTCGTGTTCGAGGACCGGGTCGTCGGGGCCTGGCCGCCACCGGTTGAGCGGGACGAGGCCAGGGTCGACCATTTCGAGGCCGTCGAAGAAAGCAACTATCTCCGCCTTAAGCCTGGGCGTCAGCTGGGCAGCTGCCATTCGCTGGTTCAGGCGGCCGGTCGCGGTGGCGACCGTTTCGGCGTCGATGTCTCTAGCGGTATCGGAGGCCACCAGGTAGCTACCGGACGGGACGGCCCCGAGCAGCCGCGCGACAATGGCGTGCGGGTCGTCGGAATCCGGTATGTACTGCATGATCATCAGCGTCATGACGGCGACCGGCTTGCTGAAGTCGAGCGTTTCGGCCGCCGCCTGCAGGATCTTCTCCGGATCGCGCACGTCGGCGTCGACATAGGCGGTCGCCCCGTCCGGGGTGCTGGTCAGCAGCGCCCGGGCGTGAGCCAGCACGATCGGGTCGTTGTCGACATAGACGATCCGCGCCTGCGGGGCTACGGCCTGGGCGACCTCGTGGGTGTTGTTCGCCGATGGCAAGCCGGTGCCGATGTCGAGGAATTGCCTGATGCCCGCGTCTGCCGCCAGGTAGCGCACCGCGCGGTGCAGGAACGACCTGTTGGCGCGGACCCCGATCAGGATGTTCGGGTTGGCTTCGGCCGCTGCGGCACCCGCTGCCCGGTCCGCCGGGTAGTTGTCCTTGCCTCCCAGCCAATAGTCGTACACCCGGGCCGGGTGCGCCACGGAGGTGTCGATCGCCGGTGGGGCGATCCGGCCCTGCGCCGTGCTCTTCGACCAGCTGTCCGTCACGCCGCCGCCTTCCTTTGCTCCATCCATTTTACGAAAAGTCACGCGCTATTATCCGGCGCAGCATGTCGGCGGTCCGCTCGGGTGGCTCGCTCTCTACGCTGAGCTGATCCATTACCTCGCTGTATTTCTCGACGTCCTCGCGCTTGTCCAGGTAGAGCGCGCTGGTCAGCTGTTCGATGTAAACGACGTCCGGCAGCTCAGCCTCCGGGAAGCGCATGATCGTGAATGCGCCGCCCTCGGCCGCATGGCCGCCGGAGTCGAAGGGCACGACCTGCACGGTGACTTTCGGTTCCTCGGTGGCCGCGATCAGCCGCTCCAGCTGAGCCCGCATGACCGCCGGGCCGCCGATCGGGCGCCGTAGCGCCGCCTCATCGACCACGGCCCACAGCCGGGGCGGGCCAGGCTTAGCGAGCACCTCCTGGCGCGCCGCGCGCAGCAGGACCCGGCGCTCGATCTCCTCGGCCGTTGCCGCCGACTGGCCGCGCTCAACGATCGCCCTGGTGTAGTCCGCCGTCTGGAGCAGCCCGGGGAGGAACTGCACCTCGTAGACTCGCAGCAGCGATGCGGCCTCCTCCAGGCCGACGTAGACGCTGAACCAGTCCGGCAGCACGTCAGAGTACTGATGCCACCAGCCAGGCGAGTTGGCATCGCGCGCGAGTCTGACGAGGGCCGCTCGAGCGTCCCCGTCATCGACGCCGTACATCTCCAGCAGGTCGATGACGTCACGTTGCTTGAAACCGACCCGGCCGAGTTCCATCCGGCTGATCTTGGATTCGGATGCGCGGATCAGGTAGCCAGCTTCCTCCCTCGTGATCCCCTTGGCCTCACGCAACCTGCGCAGCTGAGACCCGAGCAGCATGCGCAGCACGGTCGGGCTGCCGCCGCCCGGCTGAATAGAGATCAACTAGCCCCCCTGCCCGCCGCCCGGCCGCTCGTGCGTGCGGGCGTGAGGCCCATCTGCACGTGCATCGGGCCTTGCGTTTGCAAGGTACACGGGAGAGGATGACGCTTGCGCGCCAGTAGCGCGGGACGCGGCACTAAGCGGTGGGGGAACCGACGGACGCACGCCGGATGAGCCCGGCGGCCAGGACGGAGGACATGGATACCAGCCACAGTCGGCTGCTCACCGCGAGCGGGTATTACTGCCAGGCGCCTTCCGGGCATGATCCATTTGCAGAACGGCCCGCGGCCCCCCGGAGAGCGGCTCCGGTTCAGCCAGCCCCAGCTCAGCCCGCCCCCGTTCAGCCCGCCCAGGTTCAGCCCGTGGCAGCGTGCGCGCTGGGCCCGGAACTCGCGTCGGTCGGGATCGGCAGGAGCTTCACCCGGACCGCGTTGCGCCGCTGGGGCCTTCCGGGATTGTGTGACCAAGCCGAACTCGTGGTCTCCGAGCTGGTGACAAACGCGATCCAGCATGGCTTGCTCTCCGCTCGGCGGGCCATCGACGAGTATCCGGTAGGTCTGAGATTACTAGCTCAGGCACCATTTGTGACCTGCATGGTCACAGACCCGGGCAGCCGGCTGTCGGTCCGTGACCAGGGCGACCCCATGGGGGAGAGCGGCCGAGGCCTCCTTGTGGTGGAATCATGCAGCCTGCGCTGGGGATGGCAGCCGCTTGAGGCGGGCGGCAAGATGGTCTGGGCGCTGCTTGAGCAGGACTTACGTCGTCGGCGGCGGCGACCTGCCTGCGCGGGACTGGCTTACGCCGGGCGCTGACCGCCCGAGCGGGGACCTGCCTCGGCGGCCGGCTAGCTCAGCAGATAGTCGAAGTCGCCGTCCTTGGCGCCGAGGATGAAGGCGTCCATCTCGGCCCTGGTGTAGATGAGCGCTGAGCCGCTCGGGAACCTGGAGTTACGAACAGCGATTTCCCCGCCGGGCAGTTCGGCGAGTTCGACGCAGGCTCCCTGAGAGTTGCTCCGCTGGCTCTTCTTCCAGGCCACGTCCAGCAGGTCGGTGGCGGCCATGCCGTTGTATGTGTCGCGCATCGCATTCTCCTTGGCCTTGTCGGGTGGCTCGCACGGCATCCTATCCTGATGCACGTGCATCCGCACGAGCATTTGCGATAGCTCTGGCACGCGCTTCTGCACGTACCGCCACGGGCGCCGTCAGCTGGGCTTGGCTGGGTTTTGCCTCGCCGGGAAGCGATAACGGGCACGCTGCATGGATCGGGGAGGGGATCCCTTGATGGCGGTGGTGCCGCGCGACCCGGCCGCGGCGCTCAGGTCGACGCCGGCCTCCGCCGGGCAGCACCCCGGCTGGCCGTGGCCACGGCTACGGCGATGGTTGCTGTGACGGCGATGGTTGCTGTGACGGCGATGGTTGCTGTGACGGCGATGGACGCTGTGACGGCGATGGACCGGTCAAGGCGACGCGGTGACGGCCGGCCTGCGGGCGGCGCCTGACTTCAGGCTGGCGGGAGGCGGCCGCCCCGGACCAGGACGGCTAGCCCCGGTACGTCGCCGGCCCGGGCGATGGCAGCCCGCGCCGCGCGCTGGCCGGCGACATAGCGATCAAGGAATTCGGTCGTCACCTGGGCCACCAGCCGCTCCTGCGCGGTGTCACCCTCGTACGGGGTGAGGTGCCCGGCGCCGAAGACATCGAGGTAATAACGAGGCCCGGTGCTATCCGCCTCGTAGAGCTGCAGGCTCGCCCCGGGCGGATTGATCGGATCGGCGCTGCCCTGAACGAACAGCATGGGAGGAGAGGGAGCCGGGAAATACCTCCCCTGCAGGGGCGGCCATTTCGCGCCGGCCAGCACGATGGCGGCGGCGATCCGATGGTCGGCGCAGCATGTGTCGGCGGCCACCGCGGCCACCGTGTCGCCGCCATCGGAGTGCCCGGCCACCGCGACCCTGGCGGGGTCGATCAGGCCCGCCAGCGCGCCGGGGCGCCGGGCACTGAGCGCGGTCAGCCTGCTGATCGCGTAGGAGACGTCGGCTGGCTGGTTTACCAGGTCGGCCTCGTCGGCGCTGGCGCCGAGGTCGCAGTTGGTGCGCGGGAAAGTCAGGACAGCCACCACGTATCCGGCACTTGCCCACGCGTGCAGCAGGTCACGGTAGACCCCGCCGCACTGAAGATAGCCGGGGGCGAAGACGATCAGCGGGAACGGTCCGCCGCCCGTGCTACCGGCGACCGGGGTGACGGGGAACCGCACGAGCGTCGGCAGGGCGCGGGGCCCGACCTGGCCGCCGCCGGGTCCGGCATGAGCCCCCTCGACCAGCCTGAGTCTCGCCACCCCGACCTGGTAGGTGCCGATGATCCCGATGGGCGGCTTCGGTGGCCGGTGCCGCGGGCTCGCCCGCGTAGCGGTCGGCTGGGCGCCCGGTGCGGCGGTATGGGCGGCCGGCTGCCCGGTATCTGAGCATCCGGCCGCACCGGCGCCGAGCAGTGCCACGCCGAGCAGTGCCACGCCGACCAGTGCCACGCCGAGCCGTCCGGCGGCGGCCTGCCGACAGGCCCGGGTGATCGTCCGGCGCAGGTTCGACCGGCAGGTCACCATCCCGCTGCCCACGCTCACCGAGCGGGCCGCGATCTTGGCCTGGCACTGGGGCGATCGCCGACAGCCATCCTGGCGGCAGGCAGCCGATGGCGGGTCATCGCCGCCCGCGGCGAGGGGCTGCCGGCCAGGTAGTCACCGCAGCAGGCTACCGGGCACCCCGGCTTGCGTGCGCTGGCCCTAGGCGGCGAATCGGCGGGAGCCTTCGCCGGCCAGCCCGGCCTCCGGCGGCTACATCTCCCCGACTGCTTCCTGCAGCGCCGCGTCGACCTCTTCCGGCTTGACGCCAAGCTCCCTGGCGGTCTGCTTTTCCGCCTTGGTGACGGCATGTTCGATCGCCTGCTCGACCTTGTTCTCGCCGACGACGACGAGCCCGGCCTGGCCCGGGTCGATGAAGTCGCCGAGTTCCATGGCGTCGGAGCGGGACATGCCCTTGGCCAGGTGCCCGCTGACGCCGCCGATCACGCCGCCGAGGGCGGCCGCGCCGATGATGGCGGGCGGGAAGAGGACCCCGACAGCCGCACCTGCGGCGATGCCCCACCAGGCACCGTGGCGGGTGGCCGTCTCGTCCTTGTTCTCATGCACCTTGCCGTCAGCGTCCTTGGTGATAACGGCCGCGTCGTACGAGCCGACCAAGCCGGTGGCGTGCAGGCCCTTGACGACCTGGTAGTCCTCCCTGGCGGCCGCCTCATTCGGATAGGTCGCGACATAGATGAAAGTCCCGTCAGAGCCGGACATGCTGCCTTCCTTCCCCCGTCTCGCTGGCCGAGTTGCCAGGCGCGCGAAGCGGCTGGATTCCGGCCACCACGCGGGCCGCCGAGCCGCATCTGCAGTCTGGCGGCTGATCACCTGGACGACGTCACCCTCCGGGGGTGAGCCCGGTCAGCAGGGCACGGGCACCAGCGCGAGGCGTCAGGCCAGGTGCAGCACGCCGCTGAGAATCCGCCCGGCGGTTGCCTCCACCGGCTCCTCGTCGGCGAACGCCCTCGCCCTGATCAGCGCGAGGGCGTCCGCTATCGTGCAGTGCGCCTGCACGCAGAGCATCCCGGCTGCCTGGTGAACCACCGGCCGCACATCGCCGTCCTCGAATACCCCGACCCGTGGCAGGTCCTGTTCGAATGCGGCCGGCTCGGGCGCGGCCAGGATGGCGTGGGCGAGCGTATCGGCAACCGTGCCGAGGGTGGTCAGGTCGAGGTCGTCGGCCGGCCCGGTGCTGAACGCCGTCAGCGCGCCGAAGGCGCCCTCGGACAGCTGCAGCGGAACGGCGGCGACCGCATGCACGCCAAGCTGCGCCAGGGCAGGCCCGTAGTGCGTCCAGCGGTCACTGAAGGCCCCATCGTCGGCTGTCACCAGGATGCGCCCGATCGCCGCGTCCCTGGCCGGACCCTCGCGGAAGGCAAACTCAAGGTCCTGCGCCTGCCTGGCCAGCCCGTCCGATGCGGCGGCCAGTATCTCGTCGAGATCTGCGCTGAGCAGCATGATTGCTGCGCTGTGCGAGCCAAGCGTGCGCGCCACCGACGCCATGAAGACCGGGCGCCTCTCGCGCTGCACCGGGCGGCGGAACCAGGCCGCCAGCCGGTCGGCGTACTCCGAGTGCATCGCCGCCGCCTCGCGATGGCGGCGCTCGATCTGCCGGTGCATCGCCGCGATCTTCTCGTGCAGGCTGCGAAGCGCTTCGCTGCCCCCGGCGGCGAGGGATTCGTGCCGTGCTGCGATCGCGGCGGCCCTGGCCGCGCGCCGACGGCCTGCGCGAGCCCGGTCCCGGACGCGCGCCACCTCGGGCGCGGACTCAGCTCCAGCCGTCATGGTTCCAGGTTACGCTGGCGAATCCTGCGGAACCTCTTCCATTAGCAGCACCACCCCGTCGCCTTGGCTATCCAGCGGCGAGCAGGTTACCGAGCAGGTGATGGTGCGGCCGATGCGGTTGACCGCCTCAAGGTGCACCGGGACAGTCCGGCGGCCCGATCCGGTGCAGCGTTTCAGGGCCTCACGAAGCTGACCGATCGGGAGGCCGAAGTCGAGCGAGAAGAACGCCTGGTGGTGGACCTCTGCGGCGCGCAGGCCCCAGAGATCCTCGGCACCCCGGTTCCAGCTTCGTACCCGCAGCTCCGAGTCCAGCACGACCACGCCCGCCGCCACGCTCGACAGGACGCCTTCGAGGAAACCGCGTGCCTCATCGACCTCGGTGGTGCGGATGCGCATCTCCTCGTTCATGGTCTCCAGCTCCTCGTTGCCGGACTGGAGTTCCTCGTTGGTCGTCTCGAGTTCCTCGTTGGTGGACTGGAGTTCCTCGTTGGTCGTCTCGAGTTCCTCGATGCTGGACTGGAGTTCCTCGTTGGTCGTCTCGAGTTCCTCGTTGGTCGACTGGAGTTCCT
This sequence comes from Streptosporangiaceae bacterium, assembly GCA_050011895.1. Taxonomy (GTDB): domain Bacteria; phylum Actinomycetota; class Actinomycetes; order Streptosporangiales; family Streptosporangiaceae; genus DATBGO01. The sequence continues at coordinate 17,482 of JBEKIF010000009.1, forward strand.
CGTAGGCGGTCTCGAGGTCTTCCCGTACCCGCCTTACCTCGCTGTGCAGCCGCGTGGTCACCGTGGTGTCAACGAAGCTCAATGCCACGCCGACCGGCTGGCCGTCGGTTGCGGTCAGCGCCTGGACGATGATGTCGAGGTACTGCACTTCACCGCCGGGTAGCCGCCGCTCGACGCTCTTGGCCCGCACGACCCGCCGCTCGTTCTCCGCCTGCTCGATGAGCGACCTAAGCTCGATCGGCCGGTAGGAGATCTCGAGGTCGCGGAACGGACGGCCGACGTCATGCAGGGTGAGTCCGAACTGCGACCGTGCCGGGCTGTTGATGACGCTGACCGTGCCATCCACATTGACGGCAAGCAGCGGGCTCGCCGAGGTATCGAGGACCAGATCCCGCAGCTGGCGCTTGCGGCTAGCGTCCCGCACGTCGGCGCCGCCCTCGGCGTCCAGCCGCAGGGGCGCGAACTGGTGCGGCGGCACGGCCTCCCCGGGCCTGCGCTTGAAGATCCGCTGCCGCATGCTGGCGACGTCGAATCGGTCGCTGGCTGACAGCAACATTTCGGCCTTACCGAGGAACAGGTAGCCGCCCTCGCGCAAGGCGAAATGGAACCTGTCGACGATCTGTGATTGCGCCTCCACGTTGAAGTACATCAGCGTATTGCGGCAGACGAGCAGGTCGAGCCGGGAGATCGGCGCGTCCCGGGTAATGTCGTGGCGGCCGAAGATGACGCGGCGGCGGAGTTCGGGATGGAAGGCGAACTGGGCGCCGCTGGGCTGGAAATAGCTGTCGGCCAGCCCGGCCGGGACGTGCTCGATTGCCCGCGGCGGATAGAGCCCGGCGCGGGCTTCGCGGAGCGCTTCGTCATCGACATCGGTGCCGTAGATCTTGACCCGCTTGACGCACTCATCGACCCCCATGATCTCGGCGAAGGCGATCGCCAGCGAGTACGACTCCTGGCCGCTCGAGCAGCCGGCGCTCCACACCCGGATCTCCTCGCCGGGATCCCGGCCGGCCAGCAGCCGGGGGATGATGTCGCGTTGCAGGTAGGACCAGGCTTCGGGGTCCCGAAAAAATCCGGTGACGTTGATCAGGATGGTGTTGAAAAGGGTGCGGAATTCCTCTGCGTCAGTCTCCAGCCGGTCCTGGTAGTCGACATATCCAGCTATAGAGATATCCTGCATTCGCTTGCGGATGCGCCGGTTGAGCGAGGACCGCTTGTACCCGGTGAAGTCGAAGCCTCGCGAGTCGCGGATAAAGGCCAGCAGCTCCTCAAGCTCGCGGTCGGCGTCATCGTCCGATGCCGCGGTCATCACGTGGCCTCGACGAGGCCCCGGATCACGGCGCCGATCTCGTCAAGCGGCAGCACGAAATCGACGGCGCCGGTGGCGACGGCGGCTTCCGGCATGCCCTTGAACTCGGCTGACTCGGGATCCTGGACGATCACGGTACCGCCGCGGGACTTGACGGCGCTCACTCCCATGGCGCCATCACTGCCCGAGCCGGTCAGCACGCAGGCGATGGCACGGGGCCCGTAGGCGCCGGCCACTGATTCGAAGAGCAGGTCGGCTGACGGCCGGACGAAATGGACAAGCTCGGTGCTCGAGAGCGCGAGAATGCCCCCCGCGTCCACTAGGAGATGGTGGTTGGGAGGTGCCACGTAAGCGAAGCCGGGTTCGACGACCATGTCAGCGCGGGCGAGCTTGACGGGCATGTTCGACCGGCGGCTGAGCACGTCGGCGATGACGGTCTCGTGCCGCGGATCCAGATGCTGGACGATCAGCAGCGGTACCTGCAACCCTGCGGGCAGCGCCCCGAGCACGCGGCCGAGCGCGGTGATGCCGCCAGCTGATGACGCCACCGCCACGATGTCGAATTTCTCCGCCGCGCGCTCTGACACTTGCGAAATACCCCTTAGTACCTGGATGGGGCCTTAGGTGTGGACTGATCTGAGCCTAACGGACCGGCCGCCGCTGTTGCGGATCATCGGCAACCTCGCCGGGCCCGGTGACTGTCCCGCGCCCGATCACAGCACAGTCCGCAGCGACCGGATATGGCGGTGATCTGAGCTACGCTGGATATTAAGCTGAGGCTGGTTATACAGCGGGGGACCGAGAGAGGGGAGCGGATGGCCGCCGTCGAGCGGGATGTGACAGGCGCCGTTGTCGCGCTTGCCGATACGCTGGCGGCGGATCTCAGCGAGGCCGACTTCCACGAGATGGTCGTCACGCTCTGCGCAGAGCTGCTCCAGGTCAGCGCCGCGGGCCTGGTGCTGGCCGGCGATGCGGGACCGGTCCGCCTGGCCGCTGCGGAGCCGTCCGGCGCCAGGACCGCGGAGCTCGCTCAGCTGGACCATTCGGCGGGCCCAGGGCTCGACTGCCTTCGCGGCGGGATTCCGGTGCACTGCGCCGATCTCTCGGGCGCTGACGTGCGCTGGCCGCGCTTCGCCCTAGCCGCGCGCGCGGCCGGGTTCCGCTCCGTTCATAGCATCCCGCTGCTGCTCCGCGGCGAGACGCTCGGCGCGATCGACCTGTTCGGCGCGACCGCCGGTGCGCTCAGCGCCGACACAACTGAGCTTGCGCAGGCGCTGGCCGCCATCACCGCGGTCGGCTTGCAGTACCGGCGCACGATCAGCAAGCACGAGGTGGTCATCGGGCAGCTGCAGACCGCGCTGGACAGCCGGATCCTGATCGAGCAGGCGAAAGGCGTCCTTGCCGAGCGCTCGCAGGTATCCGTCGATGTGGCCTTCGCCGCGCTGCGCCGCCAGGCTCGGTGCACTGGCCGCAAGCTGGTCGAGGTGGCCGCCGCTGTCGTCTATGACGGGCTGACCATCGCCGTTCGCGCTGAGCCAGCCGAACGGTAACGCGGGCGCTTACCAGCCTGTGCCTCCGCTGGTACGCTCACAATTGACGGCTTTGGGGCCGTTGCGCACGGTAGCGGCGTCGCGAGGCTCGTTCCGCCCCGGGCCCGGCGACCTCTTCCGGAGTTGCGCCCTCAAACAAGAGCGCTGGGAGCCGCAAAATGTTCTGGGGCCTCAGTCGGGGGCCGGCTGCTCATTACAGCCCGCGCCCGGCCTATCCGTCCACCGCCATGGCGACAGTGACAGCGCTGCGCAGCAATCCGCCCGACGCGATTCAGGAAACGGCGACAGAGGTTGCCCAGGACATCATAGAGCGACTGTTCACCGCTGGCCTGGACCTGCGGAAGGTGGTCCGGGCCACCGGCAGCGACCTGGCCGCTCGGCGGCTGCGCGAGGCCATCGACCAGCTGGACGCCGTCATCAACGGGATCTTCGCCGCAGTCCTCGAGCAGCAACGGCCGTCGTGTGACCCGCGCCTTCGGCGGCCAGAATGATGACGTCGGGCCAAGCGGCCGCCAGCTGCGTGACCGCTTCCGCACCGGGACCGGGCCCACGCCCCGAAGGCTATCTCTGGTCATTCGGGACTCACCGGGGAGAGCCGGCGGCCGGATAGCCGGCCGCCGGCTAGGGCTCAGGTTGCCAGGACCTCCGAGAGGCTGAAGCTGACCGGCTCCTCCAGCTGACCGAAACCGCACGAGTGCGGCTCACGATCCGGGCGCCACCGGACGAACTGCGCGGTGTGCCGGAACCTGGTGCCCTCCATGTGCTCATACCGGACCTCGGCCACCCGGTCTGGCCGTAGCGGGACGAAGGACAGGTCCTTGCCGCTGTTCCAGCGGCTGGCCTGCGCCTCGCGCGGATTGCGGACATCCGGAACCCTGGCCGCCCAGTTCCACGGATGCTCGTCGAAGCTGGTGACCAGCGGCTGCAGCTCGGTGAACAGCGCCCGGCGCTGCGCCATCGGGAAGGCGCCGACCACGCCGACGCTGGCCAGCCTGCCCGCGTCGTCATAGAGGCCGAGCAGCAGCGACCCAATGGCATCAGGGCCGCTCTTGTGCGGCCGGTAACCTGCCACCACGCAGTCGGCCGTGCGCTCGTGTTTGACCTTGAACATAACCCTTTTGTCTTGCTCATACGTCCCAGTCAGCGGCTTGCCGACGATGCCGTCGAGCCCGGCGCCCTCGAACTGGCTGAACCATTGCGCGGCCAGTTCCCGGTCCCTGGTGACCGGGGTCAGATAGACCGGCGGCCCCGCGGCGGCCAGGGCGCCCTCGAGCGCGGCACGCCGCTCGGTGAACGGCCGGCCGGTAAAGTCGGTGCTGTCCAGGGCGAGCAGGTCAAAGGCGATGAAGGCGGCCGGGGTCTGCGCGGCCAGCAGCCGGACCCGGCTGTCAGCCGGGTGCACCCGCTGCAGCAGCGCCTCGAAGTCGAGCCTGCGGCCTGCCGCATCGGGAATGACGATCTCGCCATCGACGACGCACCGCTCCGGCAAGTTGGCCAGCACCGCGTTGACGACTTCAGGGAAGTAGCGCGTCATCGGCCGCTCATTGCGGCTGCCGATCTCCACCTCGGGGCCGTCCCTGAAGATGACCGACCTGAAGCCATCCCATTTGGGCTCGAAGCTCAGCGAGCCGTCCGGGATTCCCTTGACCGCCTTGGCGAGCATCGGCGCTACCGGCGGCATAACCGGAAGATCCATGGACCCCATCTTCCCCGCCCGGCTGGCCCGCCGCATCCGCACCCGCCGCTACCCGGAAATCAGGGTTCAGCCGGGAGCAGCGTCTCGTCGTCTCTCGGCCGGCCCGGCGGCCTGGCGCCCGCTCAGGAGGCGGCTCGCGGCGGGAGCGGGAGGAAGCCGCTGGTCCGGGCGACGTACTCGGCGTAGCCCGGCCGCCCCGCCAGCCTGGCCTCGGTGATCGGCTTCCCGCTCCCCGCGGCGAGCAGGTAGGTCATCAGCACCGGGGAGAAAACGGTGACAAGCCCGAGCCACGAGCCGCAACTGACCAGGAACAGGCCCCACCAGACGCACGCGTCGCCGAAGTAGTTGGGGTGCCTGGTGTAATGCCACAGCCCGCGGTCCAGCACCGTGCCGCGGTTGGCCGGATTCCCCTTGAAGCTGGCCAGCTGCCAGTCGCCGACCGATTCGAAGGCCAGCCCGCAGAGCCAGATCAGCCCGCCCGCGACGGCGGCGGCACCCAGCGGTCCCGGCGCGACCATGGCCGCCTGCACCGGTATCGAGATCAGCCAGATCAGCCCCGCCTGGGTCAGATATACCTTGCGAAACGCATAAGCGGTGCGGCTTCCCGGTGCCTTAGCCAGCATCTCGTCGTAACGCGGGTCCTCGCCGGCGCCGCGGCTGCGCCAGCCGATGTAGGCGGCCAGCCGAAGTCCCCAGCTGGCCGTGAGGACGGTTATCAGCACCCGCCGGCCGGTGACCCCGTGGCCGGCCGACACGGCGAACGCCACCACGGCGACCAGCGCGAAACCGAGCCCCCAGACGGTGTCGATCACGCTGTGCCGCCCGGCGCGCAGCGCAACGGCGAGCGTCACCAGCATCGTCGCGATCAAGGCCGCCGCGGTGACCAGCAGGGTCAGGACCAGCGTCCCGGCGGTGCCGGTCATGACCTGATGGCGAGGATCTGGTGGACGCCCATCCGGCCGTCTTCGAAGGCCAGCGCGCCGCCGGCCAGGTAGAGCCGCCAGACCCGGGCGGACTGCGGCCCGACGATGGCAGTGACCTCCTCGGAACGCCGCTCTAGGTTGGCCAGCCAGGCCCGGATGGTCCTGGCGTACTGCAGCCGCATCGCGCGCACGCCGATGACCTCAAGCCCCGCGTCTTCGAGCAGGCTGACCGTCTGGCCGACCGGCCGCATGTGCATGTCAGGGGCGATGTAAGCCTCGATGAACGCGCCGCCCCCCGGGGCCCGGCCCGCCCGGGACATCTGCTGGATCAGCAGGCGGCCGCCCGGGCGCAGCTGGCTGGCCAGCAGCGCGCAGAAGGCCGGATACTGCCCCGCGCCGACGTGCTCGCCCATCTCGATAGCGGCGACCGCGTCGTGATCGCCGACGGTGATGTCGCGATAGTCGCTCACCTGCACGTCGACCAGGCTTTCCAGGCCGGATTCGGTTACCCGCCGCGCAGTGAAGGCCGCCTGCTCGCGAGACAGGGTCACCGCCGTGACCCGCGCACCGTATGCACGGGCGGCATGAACCGTCAGCGAGCCCCAGCCGCAGCCGACGTCCAGCAGCTGCGTGCCGGGCCGCAGGGCCAGCTTGGCGCAGATGCCGTCGAGCTTGTCCCGCTGGGCGTCGGCCAGCGGGTAACCGCCGCCCGCGCGGGCCCAGTCAGCGGCAGAGTACGCCATGCTCGGGTCGAGGATCAGCTGGTAGAACGCGGCGGGCACGTCATAGTGGTGGGCGATGACGGCCTGGTCGCGGCGCTTGCTGTGCAGCCGCCCCGATACCCGGGCCTGCGCTGCGGGCGGTTTCGGCGGCGGGCCGCCGATCCCGAGCTGCAGGGCCGCGCGGGCCGCCGCGGCCCAGGCGCTAACCGGCAGCCGGGCCGGCCCCCGCCGCCCGGCCCGGCCGCCGGCCACGCAGGTCCCGCCGCCGGTCACGCCGGTCCCGCCGCTGTCGCTCCGATCGGTCAGGCCGGCTCGCCTGCTCGCGTCCCAGACCGCCCGCAGGGCCTCGGCCAGGTCACCGTCGACGTCGAGCTCGCCGGTCACGTAGGCCTGGGCGATCCCGAGCTCGCCCGGGTGCCACATCATCCGGCGCAGCGCCTGCGGCGTCCGCAGCACCAGGGCAGGCGCGTCAGCGGGGCCTGCCTCGCTGCCGTCCCAGGCCCGGATCCGGACCGGCGGCTCGCCCCCGAAGAGCCGCTCGGCGACCGGCAGCAGCAGGCCGGCCGCGCCCGTCCCGGGCCGTGCCCGGGTAGCTGACCTGGTCATGCCGCTCGCCTCGGGTCGCGGCCCGGGTTCTCCTCGTCGTGGCCCTGGACTGCCTCCTCGCGGCCCGGCACCAGCAGGAACTGGGACACGTCCAGGTAGCCCGAGCGGAAGCCCGCCTCCGCGTAGCAGAGATAGAGCAGCCACATCCGCCCGAACACCTCGTCGAAACCGAGCTGCGCCAGCTCGGATTGCCTGGCCAGCAGCCGTTCCCGCCAGATCCGCAGCGTCTGGCCGTAGTGGGCGCCGAAGCCGCGGCGCTCGGCCACCCGCAGCCCGGTGTGTGCGGCCACGTTGTCCTCGATCGAGGTGACCGACGGGATCAGGCCGCCAGGGAAGATGTACTTCAGGATCCAGGTCTGGGTCCGGCGGGTGGCGAGCATCCGGTGATGCGGCATGGTGATCGCCTGCAGGCCGATCCGGCCGCCCGCGGCAAGCAGGCGGTCCAGGGCGGCGAAGTACTGCGGCCAGTAGCGTTCTGCGACTGCCTCGATCATCTCGACCGAAAGGATCGCGTCGTACGTGCCGGTCACCCGCCGGTAGTCCAGCAGTTCGACGCTCACCCGGTCGGCCAGCCCTGCCTCGCGGACCCGCCTGATGGCCAGCTCGCGCTGCTCGGCCGAGATGGTGACGGTGCGCACCCGGGCGCCGCGCCTGGCCGCGCGGATCGCCAGCTCGCCCCAGCCGGTGCCGATCTCAAGCACGCTGGTGCCCGGGCCGACCCGGGTCAGGTCGAGCAGCCGGTCGATCTTGCGCCGCTGGGCCGCCGCCAGGTCCGCTTCGGCGGGCGGGCGGCTGGCTGCGCGCCGGGCAGGCACCCGGTCCATCGGCCCGGCCCGCGGGTGACCCGAGCCGGCCGGCCGGCCGTCGCCGTCCTCCTCGAACAGCCCGGCCGAGTAGGTCATGGTCTCGTCAAGGAACAGCGCGAACAGCTCGTTCGACAGGTCGTAGTGACGCCGGATGTTGCGGCGGGCGCCGGTTTCAGAAGCGTCCTCATCCGGCGGCTGGCGCCGCACGTATGCGTTGCGAAGCCATTGCAGCCGTCGTGGGACGAGGCCGTCTACCTGCCTGGCCAGCACGGTGAGCAAGCCCGTCAGGTCGTCCGCGTCCCAGTCGCCGGCCATGTAAGACTCGCCGAACCCGATCAGCCCGGCGGCGCCGACCCGCTGGTAGAAGTCGGCTGGCCGGTGCATGGTCAGGACCGGCGCATCGCTGCCGCCGCCACCGAAAGACTCGCCGGATGGCAGCGTCACCCGCAGCGCCAGCCGGGCCGCGATCCTGGCGAACAGCAGCCGGGCGACGGCGGCGCGGATCGGCGATCTGGGAACAGCAGCGACGTCCGGCCACCTGACCGGGTTCACGTCGAGGTGTCCGCTAGCGGCCCGGGGTTCCGGCGGCTGGCCGGCCGGGCCGGGCGCGGAGCTGCCGGCCGGCTGGCCGGCGTTACGGCTCGCGGCGGAGTGCCCACAGCGCAGGTCAGTCGCGTGGCTCATCGGACTCCTTCCTGAGCGTGCTGGCGGGGCCTGGCCCGCGGCCGCAGGCCGCGGGCGTAAAGCCGCAGGCCCTGCCAGCGGATCCGGGTGCTGACCAGTGCGGTGGCCCATGGGTGCCTGGCGGCGGCGGAGAGCAGCGTGGCGGTGCTGGCCTGGGCGCGGGAGCCGCGCACGGCGGCAACGAACGGATGGCCGTCCCCGCGATCCAGCACGATGGTGAGCGCGAGCCGCTGGCCAGGCTCGGGCAGCGTCATCCGGTAACCGCCATCGACCGGGTAGAACGGCGACACATAGAACTCCTTTGGCGTGGTCGCCCGCCCCGCCTCGTCGGTGTGCAGCAGGTAGCAATGCCTCTCGTGGTAGGTGTTGTGCACCTCGGCGATCACGCACTCAAGCGCCCCGTCCGGCCGGTGGCACCAGTAGACCGTCAGCGGGTTGAATACGTAGCCGAGCACCCGGGCGTTGGCGAGCATCAGGATCTGGCCGCCGTTCAGGTTCACGCCGCGGCGGGCGAGAAAGCGGTCGACGTTGGCCCGGATGCTGCGGCGCGGATCGCCGAGATGGTCACCGGCTCGGAAGCTGGCCAGCGGCCTGAGCCATGGTGCCAGCCGGGGCAGCTCGTCCAGGTCGACAAGCCACTGGTAGCTGCGGTAGCGGAACGCGTTGCGCAGCGGGTCCGTGCGGACGTGGCTGATCCGGCACTCATAGAGGGCCGGCGAGCCCGCTACCACCGGCCCCCCAGGGAAGCCGCCGCGGCCACGCCGGACCGGCAGCCGTCCTCGTGGAAGCCCCAGCCGTGGTACGCGCCCGCGTAGGCGGTCACCCCGTCATTCAGCCCGGGCAGCCGGCGCTGCGCGGCGACGCTGGCCGGATCGTAGATCGGGTGCTCGTAGTCCATCCTGGCGAGCACGTGCTCGTCGCGGATCTGACCGCCGCCACCCAGCGTGACGATGTAATCGCGGGTGACCGACAGCCGCTGCAGCCGGTTCAGGTAATAGCTGACCTGCACCTGGGCGGCTGATGCCGCGCACGATGGCAGTGCGTAATTCCAGGAGGCGCGGACCGCCGGGCTCGCCGGGATCAGATCCGGGTCGGTGTGCAGGATCGTGGCGTTATGGGAGTATCTGAAGGCGCCGAGGACCGCCCGCTCGGCGGCAGTCGGGTCGGCGAGCAGGCGCAGCGCCTGATCGGGATGCGTCGCGACCACGACGGCATCGAACTGGTCCGCCTGATCACCGTCATACCTGACCTCGGCGCCGCCGGGAAACCGGCGAACGGCGCGCACCCGGGCGCCGGCCCGGACCGCCGACAGCTGCTTGGCGACCCGCTCGACGTAGCTGCGGGACCCCCCGGCGACCGTCCGCCACGGCGGCGAGCCCGTGACCGAGAGCAGCCCGTGATTGTCGAGGAACCTGAACAGGTACCTGGCCGGGTAGCTCAGCGCGGTCTCCGGCGAGCATGACCACACGGCCGCGACGAACGGCATCGCGAAATGCGTAATAAAATAGCGCGAGTAGCCCCCGGCGGCCAGGAACTCGCCGAGTGTCCGATCACCGCCCGGGATCCCGTTATAGCTGCTCTCGCCAAGCAGGCTGCGCGCGCTCCGGTGAAACCGGAGCACCTCGCCGAGCATCCTGAGGTAGCGGCCGCGGCCATGCCGGACCCCGGCCGCCAGCCCGCGCGGGCCACGCTGGCCCGCATACTGCAGGCCGCAACCGGCACACCGGACCGACATGCTCATCTCCGATTCCGTAGTGGTCACGCCAAGTTCGGTAAATAGCCTGGTCAGCAGGGGGTAGGTGCGTTCGTTGTGAACGATGAACCCGGTGTCGACCGGCACTTCCCGGCCATCGGCCAGCGGAAGCAGATGCGTGTGGGCGTGACCGCCGAGCCGGTCGTCAGCCTCGAACAGCGTTACGTCGTCGGTCCGCGCCAGCACATACCCGGCGGTCAGCCCGGCCACGCCGCTGCCGATCACGGCAATCCGGCGGCTGCTCATCCGGACCGGCGGCCAGCCCACAACGCCCGTGCTGCCGCGAAGCCCCTGCCCCTGGACATCCCCGTATCCGGCATCGCGGTATCCCCTCTTGCACTCATGCCCCAGGTTCGGCGCCCGAGAGGTCGGGGATTGGTGACGTGCGTCACATTCGCCCGGTGACGGTCCGGTGACGGCCCGGTGCAGGCCGGTGCAGGCCGGTGACGGCGCGGTGCAGGGCCGGGGCAGGCCGGTGACGGCCGGTGACGGCGCGGTGCAGGGCCGGGGCAGGCCGGTGACGGACCCGTTCCTGCCCGTATCGCTGCCTGGATACCGCGGTGGCCGTCCGGAAGATTTTTCTTTGGTACTGACTGCGTAGTAACGTCCGCTTCGGCGCAACGTCAGCTTTCGGAGCGCCTGGCTGGCCCCTCCCGTCGGTGCCGACAGATGGTGCCTGCCTGGCCGGAGGGCCCGCAGCAGGAAGGTTTCGGCGATGGTGAGGGAAACAGCTGCCGGCAGCGCGACGGCCCGGTCGGACGGGCCGCCGATTACCGCGGTCGAGCAGCGCGGCATCGAGCATGTGCCGCAGGAGAGCCGCTGGGGCAGGCCGATCGGCCTGTTCTGGATGTGGGCGGGGGCCGTCTGGAACGTCGAGTTTCTTATCTACGGCTGCCTGGCGGTCCTCGTTTTCGGCCTGTCCTTCGCGCAGGCCGTCGTGGTCATCCTGGTCGGCAACCTGTCCTACCTGCTCACCGGCCTGGCAAGCCTGCAGGGCCCGCAGGCGGGCACCACGACCTTCGCGATCAGCCGGGCCCCGTTCGGGCCGAACGGCAACCGGATCCCGTCATTCTTCAACTGGGTGACCCAGGTCGGTTTCGAGATCGAGGGGGTCGCCCTGGTCGTCTTCGCGGCGATCGCCCTGTCGCTGCGCGCTGGCTTCGCGGCCGGGACGCCCGCGAAGATCATCTTTATCGTGGCCGCGGTGGCGGTCCAGGCGGTGCTGCCGCTGCTGGGACATGCCGCGGTGGTCAAGGTGCTCAGATGGCTCGCCATCCCGTTCGTGGTGCTCTTCGTGATCATGGCGGTCATCACGAGCTCGAAGGTCAACCTGCACGCCGCGGGGCACGGCGCCGGCTGGGGCTCGATGCTGGTCTTCCTCGCGCTGGTGATCGCCGCTGGCGGCCTGGGCTGGAGCGAGAACGGTAACGACTACTCGCGCTACCTACCGTCAGGCACCGGCAAGCGGAACATCGTGCTGGCCGTCACGCTCGGCGCGGCCATCCCGTCGGCGCTGCTGGAGATCCTCGGCGCGGCGGTGGCCACCGGGGTGCCCGGAGCGACCACGATCACCGGGCTCACCCAGGGATTTCCCAGCTGGTTCATCGTGCCGTACCTGATCGTGGCCATGTTCCAGCTGTTCGCGATCAACACCCTGGACCTGTACTCCTCCGGCGTGACGCTGCAAAGCCTGGTGCCCCGCCTGCGGCGCCTGCAGTGCGTGCTGATCGACACGGTGATCTGCGGCGCGTTCGTCGCCTACGCGGTCTTCCAGTCTCGGTTCTTCACGCTGCTGACGGATTTCCTGCTGTTCATCATCGTCTGGCTGGGCCCGTGGTGCGCGATCTACCTGGTGGACAGCTGGCTGCGCCGGAACCGCTACGACCACCAGGCGCTGCTCGAGGAGCGCGGCGGGCGGTACTACCGCAACGGCGGTGTCCACTGGCCGGGGGTGATCGCCCTGGCGGGCGGCATGGTGGCCGCGGCGCTCTGGCTGAACGCTTACCCGCCCTACGTGTCACCACTGTCGAGCCGGCTGGGCGGATCCGACTTCAGCGTCTTCCTCGGACTGGTCGTCGGCGGCACCCTGTACTGGCTGCTCGCCCGCAGCGACGTCCGGGCCGAAACAGCAGACGCTGTTTGAGATGGGTACCGGCGGTTCCCTGTGCTGGTCGTCCCTGTGCTGGCCGCGGGGGTCGCGCGGGCCACGGCCTAAGGTCGCGTAGGTGGGAGGATGAGATCCGAGGAGCAACTGTGGATTTTATTCAGCCGACCACCTGGGCCGAGGCGCTGGCCGCCAAGGCAGCGAGGCCGACGGCTTTGCCGCTGGCCGGCGGCACCGACGTGATGGTCGAGCTGAACTTCGACGCGCGCAGGCCGGACTCGCTGCTCGACCTCACCAGGATTCCCGAGCTGACGAACTGGGCCGCCGCCGACGGCCAGATCCGGCTGGGCGCCGGCGTGACCTACGCGCGGGTCATCGACGAACTCGGCGGCCTGCTGCCCGGCCTGGCGATGGCCGCCCGCACGGTCGGCTCGCCGCAGATCCGCAACCGCGGAACCGTCGGCGGTAACCTCGGCTCCGCGTCGCCAGCCGGGGACTGCCATCCGCCGCTGCTGGCGGCCCGGGCCCTGGTCGAGGTGGCTTCGGTGCGCGGAACACGGGTGCTGCCGGCCGACGATTTCTACACCGGCGTGAAGCGCAGCGCGCTGGCCCCCGACGAGCTGATCGCGGCGGTCCTGATCCCGCTCGCCGCGGGTCCCCAGCAGTTCAGCAAGATCGGAACCCGCAATGCGATGGTGATTGCCGTGGCCGCGTTCAGCATTGCTCTTGATCCCGTGCGCAGGACCGTCGGGACGGGCATCGGATCGGCGGCGCCCACCCCGCGGCGGGCCCCCCGGGCCGAGCTGTTCCTCGGCAGCGCACTGGACGAGGCGCGCCTGTGGGAGTCAAGGGGCGAGCTGCCCGAGCCGGTCGCCATTCAGTTCGCCGAGCTTGTCAAGGCGGCGGCGGAACCCATCGATGACGTCCGGGGCAGCGCCGCCTACCGGCTGCACGCGCTCGCGGTCATGGCCCGCAGGACGCTGGCGTGGGCCTGGCAGGACTACCGTGACGGCGGCCAGCGGGCCGGAAGGAGCTGATCAGTGCGGATCACGGCGACCGTCAACGGCGCGGTCATGCGGGCCGACGATGTCTGGGAAGGCGAGAGCCTGCTGTATATGCTGCGGGAGCGGATGGGGCTGCCCGGCTCCAAGAACGCCTGCGAGCAGGGTGAGTGCGGGTCCTGCACCGTGTATCTCGACGACCTGCCGGTCTGCGCCTGCCTGGTGGCGGCCGGCCAGGCGGAGGGCCGCAGCATCGTCACTGTCGAGGGCCTGGCTGATGGCGAGAACCTGCATCCGGTGCAGGAGGCGTTCGTGGCGGCCGGGGCCGTGCAGTGCGGGTTCTGCACGCCTGGCCTGCTGGTCGCCGCGCATGACCTGCTGCGCAGGCGCGGGCGGCCGTCCACGGCCGAGGTCCGCGAGGCGCTCGCGGGCAACCTGTGCAGGTGCACCGGGTACGAGCAGATCCTCGCGGCGGTCGCGCTGGCGGCAGAGAACCTTGCGGCGCAGAACGTTGCGGCGCAGAACGTTGCGGCGCAGAACGTTGCGGCGCAGAACGTTGCGGCGCAGCAGCGGGAGGGCGAGCGACGGTGACCGTTCTCGTGCTGACCGGATGTCACGTGGTGACCATGAACACCGCGCGGGATGAGCACGCCGGCGGGTATGTCGCCGTTGACGGCCGCCGGATCGTGGGCGCCGGAGCTGGGCCGGTGCCCGCCAGCCTGGCCGGCGCCAGACAGCTCGACGCCAGCGGCTGCCTGGCGACCCCTGGCCTGATCAACGCCCACCATCACCTGTACCAGTGGGCGACCAGGGGACGGGCGGTGGACGCCACGTTGTTCGGCTGGCTGACCGAGCTGTACCCGGTCTGGGCCGGCCTCGACGAGGAGATCGTCGCGGCGGCGGCGACAGCCGCGCTGGCCTGGCTGGCCAGAACGGGCTGCACTACCACGATGGACCACCACTACCTGTTCCCGCCCGGCGCCGGAGACCTGCTGGGCGCCACCGTCGAGGCCGCGCGTCAGGTGGGCCTGCGGTTCCATCCGACCCGCGGGTCGATGGACCTCGGTGCCAGCACGGGCGGGCTGCCACCAGACGACGTCGTGGAAGACCGGGACACCATCATGGCCGCCACCCAGGCGGCGATCGACAAGTACCACGACCCATCGCCCGAATCGATGCTCCGGATCGGGGTCGCGCCCTGCTCGCCGTTCTCGGTCACCCGCGGGCTGCTCGCCGATGCCGCCGAGCTGGCCAGGAGCAGGGGAGTCCGGCTGCACACCCACATCGCAGAGACAGCTGACGAGGACGACTACTGCGCGGAGCATCTTGGCTGCACGCCGATCGAGTACCTGGAATCGCTCGGCTGGCTGGGCAGCGATGTGTGGCTGGCGCACGCCGTGCACATCGGCGATGCGGCCATCGCCAGGCTCGGCGCGACCGGCACCGGCGTCGCGCACTGCCCGTCGTCGAACGCCAGGCTCGGCTCGGGCATCTGCAGGTCCCGCGCGCTGCTCGACGCTGGCGTGCCGGTCGGGCTCGGCGTGGACGGCGCCGCGTCCAACGAGGAGACCTCGCTGATCGGCGAGGTCAGGGCCGCCACGCGGTTCGCCCGCGCGGTGGGCGGCCCGCAGGCGATGGGCGTCAGGGACGCGCTGGAGCTGGCCACCCGCGGCGGTGCCCGGCTGCTCGGCCGGGAGGCCGAGATCGGCTCGCTGGAGCCCGGCAAGCTGGCCGACGTCGCCCTTTGGCGGCTGGACACCCTGCCGCACGCCGGCATCGCCGACCCGGTTGCCGCTCTCGTGCTTGGCCCGCGCCCCCCGCTTGAGCTGCTGCTGGTGAACGGCCAGCCAGTGGTGTCCCGTGATCGGCTGCTGACCGTCGACGAGCACCAGGCCGCGGTGGCGGCCCGCCGGGCCAGCCTCGCCCTGGCGGAGAAGACCTGATGCCCGGCAGCAGCACGCCCACCAGGAACGCTCCCGCTGGCCTGCGCGCTCCGGCGGGCAGCGGCGTCGGTGCCAGCCCGCGGCGCCCGGACGGCACGCCGAAGGTGACCGGGCAGTTCGCCTACGGCAGCGACCTGTTCGCGCAGGACATGATCTGGGGCGTCACCCTGCGCAGCCCGCACCCCCACGCGAAGATCGAGTCCATCGACATCGGGCCTGCGCTGGCCACGGCGGGCGTTTTCGCGGTGCTGACGCACGCGGACGTCCCCGGTGCCAATCGCTGCGGGCTCGAACATGCCGACCAGCCGGTGCTCGCCGCCGACGTGGTCCGCTACCAGGGCGAACCTGTCGCCCTGGTAGCCGCCGACCACCCCGAGATCGCCCGCCGGGCGGCCAAGAAGATCATCGTCAGCTACCAGGCCCTCGAGCCGGTCACCGACGCGGTGGCCGCGCTCGACGCGGCCGCACCGCGGCTGCATCCACCCGGCAACCTGGTCCGCCACCTCAAGATCCGCAAGGGCGACCCGGCGCCGTCCGCCCCGGTGGTCGTCACTGGCGAGTACTCGGTCGGGATGCAGGACCAGGCGTTCCTCGGACCAGAGGCCGGGCTGGCGATCCCCGACGGTCAGGGCGGCGTTGACCTCTATGTGGCCACCCAGTGGCTGCATTCCGACCAGCGGCAGATCTGCGCCGCACTCAGGCTGCCGCCCGAGCAGGTCAGGCTGGTGCTAGCCGGGGTCGGCGGGGCCTTCGGCGGCCGCGAGGACCTGTCGATGCACGTGCACGCGTGCATGCTGGCGCTGCGGACAGGCAAGCCCGTAAAGATGGTCTATAACCGCGAGGAATCGTTCTTCGGGCACGTACACCGGCATCCCGCGGTGCTGCGTTACGAGCACGGCGCGGACCGCGACGGAAGCCTGGTCTACGTCCGGGCGCAGATCTACCTTGACGGCGGCGCCTACGCCTCCAGCACGTCGGCGGTGGTCGGCAACGCGGGCACGATGGGGGTCGGCCCGTACGTCGTGCCCAGTGTGCACGTGGACTGCTACGGCGTGTACACCAACAACCCGCCGTGCGGCGCGATGCGCGGTTTCGGCTCGGTCCAGGCCGCGTTCGGGTACGAGGCGCAGATGGACAAGCTGGCCGCCGCGCTCGGCATGGACCCGGTCGAGCTGCGCTGCAGGAACGGGATGACCCTGGGCTGCGAGGCGCCGACCGGGCAGATCGTGGACAGCCCGGCCCCGGTGGCTGAGCTGCTGCGCCGCCTGCAGGCGATGCCGTTGCCGCCCGAGCGCCCGGCTGCCGATTATGACCTGCGGGAGCTGCCGGGTGGCGTGTCGAATACTACGCATGGCGAGGGCGTGGCCCGCGGCATCGGGTACGCGGTGGCCTACAAGAACGTCGGGTTCTCCGAGGGTTTCGACGACTATTCGACCGCCCGGGTCCGGCTGCAGGTGACAGCGGGCGAGCCGGTCGCCACGGTGCACACCGCGGCTGCCGAGGTCGGCCAGGGCCTGGTCACGATCGAGCAGCAGATCTGCCGCACCGAGCTGGGCGTAGACCAGGTGCTGCTCAGTCCGAAGGACACCGGAGTCGGCTCGGCGGGCTCCACGTCGGCGTCCCGCCAGACCTATATGACAGGCGGCGCAGTCAAGGCCGCCTGCGAACTCATCCGCGAGCGCGTCATCGCGCTGGCCGAGCGCAGCATGGGCCGGACGCTCGCCGGGCTGACGCTGGCCGGCGGCTGGGTCGTAGCCGCCGATGGCGAGCGGCTGGCCGCCGTCGCCGAGGTGCTCGGCGCCGAGGTGATCGAGGAGACGGTGCAGTGGCGGCACCGGCCGACCCGGCCGGTCGACCCGGAAACCGGCCAGGGCTTCGCGCACGTCCAGTACGCGTTCGCCGCGCACCGCGCCGTGGTCGACGTCGACACCGAGCTCGGCCTGGTCAAGGTGGTCGAGCTGGCCTGCGCGCAGGATGTCGGCAAGGCCATTAACCCGCAAGCGGTGCTGGGCCAGATCTATGGCGGCACGGCGCAGGGGCTTGGCCTGGCGATCATGGAAGAGATCCAGGTAACCGGCGGGGTGATCAGGAATCCGTCGTTCACCGACTACCTCATTCCCACCATCCTCGATATGCCGCCGATGCGGGTCGAGCTGCTCGAGTACCCGGATCCGAACGCGCCCTACGGCGTGCGCGGGGTCGGTGAGCCGCCGACGATCTCGTCCGGCCCGGCCGTGGCAGCCGCGATCCGCGCCGCCACCGCGCTCGATCTCGCGCGGGTCCCGGTAAGACCGGAACATATAACGGGTACCGGGTGAGTATCGGCACGCCCAGCCGGGCCGCACGCCCGCCGGGCCCCGCCGCCCAGTCAGCAGGCCAGTCCGCCCAGTCAGCGGGCCAGTCCGGCCAGTCAGCGGGCCAGTCCGGCCAGTCAGCGGGCCAGTCCGGCCAGTCAGCGGGCCAGTCCGGCCAGTCAGCGGGCCAGTCAGCGGGCCAGTCCGGCCGGAGATGCTGCTGCACCGGCACCGGCTGACCCCCTACGCGGGCCAGGCGCTGCACGGCGTGGTACGGCAGACTTGGTTGCGGGGCACGGTGATCTCGGGGGGCGAACCAGCCGGGCAGCTGCTGACCCGAGAGGATGACCGCCGGTGACTGATCCTGATGCGGACCGGCCTGGTTCTACGGGCCGGCCCGACTCTGCGGACCGGAATGGTGCTGCGGACGGGAATGGTGCTGCGGACCGGAATGGTGCTGCGGACCGGCCTGGTGCTGCGGGCCGGCCTGGTGCTGCGGGCCGGCCGAGCCCGGCGGACGGGCCGCTGCCGCAGCGGCGCCTGCCGCAGCGGTCCTGGCCTGACCGGCCTCAGGCTGGCCGGCGTCAGCTTGACCACCCTTTGCCCGACCACCCTTTGCCTGACTTGCGCAGGCCAGGGCAGCGCCCGCCTGAGCAGCGCCCGCCTGACCAGCGCCCGCCTGACCAGCGCCCGCCTGACCAGCGCCTGCCTGAGCAGCGCCCGGCTGAGCAGCGCCCGCCTGACCAGCGCCCACCTGACCAGCGCCTGCCTGACCAGCGCCCGGCTGAGCAGCGCCCGCCTGACCAGCGCCTGCCTGAGCAGCGGCTGCCTCACCGGCCCGGGCCTGACCAGCCGCTACCTGACCAGCCGCTAACTGACCGGCATGGCCTGGCTGACCGGCCTAGCTTCACCGCTCTGCCTGACCAGCCACGGCCTGACCAGCCGCGGCCTGACCAGCCGCGGCCCGACCAGCCTGGCCTGGCTGACCGGCCCAGCTTCACCGCTCTGCCCGACCTGGCGTCGCGCCAGCTTGGCGGCAGCGTCATGTTCGCCAACGACGAGCTGTTCGCGGAGAAGGAGAACCTGATCAAACCGGAGCCGCCGGGATTCACCGGGGGACAGTTCGGTCACAAGGGCAAGGTCTACGACGGATGGGAGACCAGGCGCCGTCGCACGCCCGGCCACGACCATGCGATCGTGCGCCTCGGCGCCCCGGGAATTGTGCAGGGGGTCGTGGTCGATACCGCGCATTTCCGCGGCAACTTTCCGGCGCAGATCTCCGTCGAGGCCGTCGGGGCTGAGGGTTACCCGGGGCCGGAGCAGCTCGCGGCGCTGGACTGGCATACCCTCATCCCGCCCACGGATGCACGCGGTGACACGGCCAACCACTATGCGGTGGCCGACCGGCGCCGGTGGACCCACGTCCGGCTGTCGATCTACCCGGATGGCGGAGTAGCCAGATTCCGGGTGTACGGCAAGGTGGTGCCCGATCCGCGGTTCCTCGCGGGCACCATCGACCTGGCCGGGATGGAGAACGGCGGGGAGCTGGTCAGCTGCTCCGACGCGCGCTACTCATCAGCGGCCAACCTCATCCTGCCCGGGCGGGCCAGGTCCATGGCCGAGGGCTGGGAAAACGCCAGGCGGCGCGGCGCAGGCAACGACTACGCCACCTTCAGGCTGGGCGCGGGGGGGATGCTGCGTTACGTGGAGATCGACACCTCGTACTTCGTCGGCAACGCGCCCGGCTGGGTCCGGCTGCACGCAGCCGACGAGCGCGCCGCTGGCCCTGCGCCGGAGCTCAGGGCCGGCCCCGCTGCAGGCGAGATGACTTGGTGGGAGGTTTTGCCGCGGCTACGAGTTCAGCCCGACACCAGGCACAGGTTCCTCGTCGATAGCCCGCGCGCCGCCACGCACATCCGCCTTGACGTCATCCCGGACGGCGGCCTGGCCCGGCTGCGAGTGTACGGCGAGGTGGTTCCCGAGGCGCTGACCCAGGCCTGGCTGCGCTGGCGTGACTCGATGCCAGAGCAGCACCGCCAGAGCCTGCCGGCGGAGGAGGTGTCCTGGCCCAGACCAGGCGAATGATGACAGGTGCGCTGATAGCATCCCGATTCAGGCTCAGCAGGGGGTGTTATGGCATCAGGGCAGTATGACTTCGTCATCGTCGGCGGTGGCTCGGCGGGCAGCGCGCTCGCGAACCGTCTGTCGGCCGACCCTTCACACCGCGTGCTGGTGCTCGAGGCGGGGCGGCCTGACTATCCCTGGGACCTGTTCATCCACATGCCGGCCGCCCTGACCTTCCCGATCGGCAGCCGATTCTACGACTGGAAGTATGAGTCGGAGCCCGAGCCGTTCATGAACGGGCGCCGGATCTACCATGCCAGGGGCAAGGTGCTCGGCGGTTCAAGCAGCATCAACGGCATGATCTTCCAGCGCGGCAACCCGCTGGACTACCAGCGCTGGGCCGCTGACCCGGGGATGGCGGCCTGGGACTACGCGCATTGCCTGCCGTACTTCAAGCGGATGGAGAACTGCCTGGCCGGCGGCGATGAGTACCGCGGCACCGAGGGCCCGCTCGTGCTGGAGCGCGGGCCGGCCACTAACCCGCTGTTCACGGCGTTCTTCGCGGCGGTTCAGGAGGCCGGCTACGCGCTGACCGACGACGTGAACGGCTACCGGCAGGAGGGCTTCGCTCCGTTCGACAGGAACGTCCACCGCGGCAGGCGGCTGTCGGCCGCGGGCGCCTACCTGCACCCGGTGATGCAGCGCCCCAACCTGACCGTCGCCACCCGGGTTTTCGTGACGAAGATCCTCTTCGACGGCACCAGGGCCGTCGGCGTGCGGTTCACTCGCAACGGCCAGTCGCAGCGGGTCAGGGCCGGGGAGGTCATCCTGTGCGGCGGCGCCATCAACTCCCCGCAGCTGCTCCAGCTTTCCGGGGTCGGCAGCCCAGGCCTGCTCGCCGAGCACGGCATCGGGGTGGTCGCTGACCTGCCAGGAGTCGGCGAGAACCTCCAGGATCACCTCGAGGTCTACGTCCAGTTCGCCTCGAAGCTGCCCGTTTCCGTAGCGCCGGCCCTGAAGTGGCGGAACCGGCCGGTGGTCGGGGCCAGGTGGCTCTTCCTGCGCAGCGGCCCCGGCGCGACCAACCACTTCGAGGGCGGCGGGTTCGCCAGGAGTAACGACGAGGCGGCCTACCCGAACCTGATGTTCCACTTCCTGCCGATAGCGATCCGCTACGACGGCTCGGCGCCGGCCGGCGGCCATGGCTACCAGGTGCACATCGGACCGATGTACTCAGACTCCAGGGGATCGGTGCGGATCACCTCGGCTGATCCGTCCGTGCATCCCGCGCTGCGGTTCAACTACCTGTCGACTGCCCAGGACCGCCGGGAATGGCCAGAGGCCATCCGCGTCGCACGGCGGATACTGAACCAGCCCGCCTTCGACAAGTTCAACGGCGGCGAACTGTCACCAGGACCTGACGTATCGACGGACGAGCAGATCCTGGACTGGGTGGCCCGCGATGGTGAGACCGCACTGCATCCGTCGTGCACCTGCAAGATGGGCACCGGCGAGCTGTCGGTGGTCGACCCGGCCACCATGCGGGTTCATGGGCTGGACGGGCTGCGCGTCGTAGATGCCTCGGTGCTGCCGTACGTCACCAACGGCAATATTTATGCGCCAGTGATGATGGTCGCGGAGAAGTCCGCCGACCTGATCCTGGGCAATACTCCGCTGCCGCCGTCGACCGCCGAGTTCTATCAGCGCGCCAGGGACGCGGCCCGGCCGGCTGGCCAGGCAGCGGGCCCGGTGGCGGCCCCGGCTGGCCCGGCAGCGGACCCGGCTGGCCAGGCAGCGGGGCCTGACGGCCAGCGCGACGATGCCAAGTGACGCACACTGGGCTGGTGATCGATTCCGGCGCGCCAGGTCCGCACGATCCGCGCGATCCGCGCGGGCTCCGGGCTGACGCTCCGCTGCTGGATGGCTGGCTGCGCTCCACCGCGCAGGCCGAGGCAGGCGAGCTGACCCCGATGTGCGTGCCTGGTCACAAGCAGCGCCAGGACCTGGTCGGCGCGGTCGTCGCTGGTGACGCTCCGCTGTATGGCGGCCTCGACTCGATCAAGCACGCCGACACGCTTCGGATCGAAGGGGAACGGCGGGCCGCGCTGCTGTGGGGGGCAGACTGGTGCCGGTTCTCGGTCGCCGGGTCCACCCATGGCAACCAGGCCCTGGCTCTCGCGATCGGCTCACCGGGCCAGGAAGTGATCATCACTCGCACGCTGCACCGATCGCTCCTGCTCGGGCTGGTGCTCGCCGGGCTGCGCCCGGTCTGGATGCGGCCGGCGGTCGACCCGTCCTCGGGCCTGCCGGGGGCAGTCGGCGTCGAGACGGTCCGGACCGCGCTCGCCGCCCACCCGGGAGCCTGTGCCGTGTACCTCGGCGAGCCCTCGTACGTCGGGACCATCGGCGACCTGGCCGGCCAGGCGGCCGCGGCGCACGAGGCCGGCGTTCCGCTGGTGGTCGACGCGGCCTGGGCCGCGCACCTCGGCTTCCATCCCGACCTGCCGCCGCACGCGCTCGGCGCAGGTGCCGACGCGATGGTGACCAGCGCGCACAAGGCGCTGCCCGCCTACACCCAGGGCGCGTTGGTGCTCGCGAGGACCGGGCTGCTGGACGCCGCCCGGCTGGACCGGGCGTTCGACGCCACCCACACGACCAGCCCGGCCGGATCCATCATGGCGAGCATCGACGCGGCGCGGGCGCTGCTGGCCAGGGACGGGAAGGAACTGTGCGGCCGGCTGATTCAGGCGGTCGCCGCCGCGAAACAGCGGCTCCGCCAGGTTCCCGGAGTCGCCGTCCTTGATGGTCCGGGCGTGGAGCCGACCAAGCTGGTGGTGCTGCTGGCGGGCACCGGGGCGAGCGGGTACGCGATAGAGACCGACCTGGTCGCGCGCGGGATGCCAGTGGAGATGGCCGACCGGGACACAATGGTGCCGATCCCAGCGATCGCCGACGACGAGGACCAGTTCGCTCGCTTCACCGAAGAGCTTGTGGCCGCGATCGAGCGGCACCGCGGCGCCCCGCGGCGACCGGTAGCGGCAGCCGCCTGGACGGTGGTTCCTGAGACCGTGCTGTCGCCCAGAGAAGCATTTTTCGCGCCGAACGAGACCGTCGGCGCCGATGCGGCGGTCGGGCGGATCAGCGCCGAGCTGATCGCGCCCTACCCGCCCGGCGTCCCGGTGCTCGCCCCCGGTGAGCGGGTCACTGCAGCCGCCCTCGATGCGCTGCGCGAGGTGAAGGCCGATGGCGGCCGGATCGCCTACGCCGCCGACCCGAGCCTCGCCACCTTCCAGGTGATCGCCGGGCACTGACGCCGCCGAGGGCGCCTGGCGCCGGACGATCCTGCCCGGCTGGGCCGTCCAGCATTAGCCCGACACAAGGGTGTCCCCAGCCGCCGCCGATCTGGGCATGGTCACCGCTGGAGCGCATTCGGTCACCGGGAATCTGGGTGACGTGACAGTCACGGCTGCGGGAACTGGCAGCTGGACCGCCATGGTGACCTCGACGGACTTCAGCAACGGCGTCACCACCATCCCGGCCGCCGACATCTTCTACTCGGCGCCTGTGGCCACCACGACTGGCGATGTCCTGCTCAATCCGCCGAATTCAGCGACGTTGTCTGATTCGGCCAGCGTGGCCGTGCAAAGTGCGGCCTCCGTGACTGGCGACACCACTTCTACCTGGAATCCGACGCTCACCGTGACGCTGCCGCTGTCGGTGACGAAGGGCATCTACATGGCGACCATCACTCATTCCGTCGCCTGAGGCCCCGCTCTCATGATCACGGTTTATCGGTGGGCCGCGCACGCACTTCCTGTTCGTGCTCGTCCGTGGCGGCTGGTGACGGGCGCGGACCGCCGGCCGCCCCGGTCTGGTACAACCATCAGCTCGTGGACTACGGCAAGAACGCGGACTAGCGCCGTCCGCCATCCATGCTCCGCCCAGCTTGTACCGGATTTGGTGACCACATTGCCGACATATCGGTCGGGTTTCCGACCCAAATCCGGTATAGGTAAGCAGAGCCTGCTGAGCAATTCGTGCAAAAACGATGAATCGGGCGCGCCGAGTTTGTCATCAGCCGCCCGGACCCAAGCGACGGCCGGGTGAAGGTCGCGGGCGGAACTCGGGCAGACCGCGGGCGCGTCCAATTTGTCATCAGTCGCCAGGATCCAGAGTGACGGCCGGGTGAAGGTCGCGGGCGGAACTCGGGCAGACCGAGGATCGGGGCGCCGCAAGGTGACTTGTTCAGGCGCCCGCCGCGCCGGTCACCGCGGCGGCGATCTCAGCAAGCAGGACTTCGGCCCGGGCCGGGCGTTTGTCGCCGGGTGATGCGGCGAGGTTGATCGAGACCAGGACCGCGGCGGCGCGGGCACCCGCCTGTACCAGCAGAACGGCGGTGCTGGCTTCGCCGCGCAGCCTGGGGTTCCCTTCGGCGGCGAGGCGCGCGGCGAGCCTGGCGGTCTGGGCGGCGATCTCGAGCACCTCCATCGGGGTGGTGGCCGCCTCGGACAGCGCGGCGTCGATCCGCTGCCGCTGGTGCTCGGCGTCCGGGTCTGGGAGATAGCTGGCTGGGCCGGGGTCCTGGCCGGGCTGATCGCGGAGGGCGGCGACCACGCCCCGGTATGACTCGGCATCGGCCTGGACGAGCGAAGCGGCGGAGCCGCGCAGTTGTTCGGCCTCGGCGACCAGGAACTCGATGTCGAGCGCGGCCAGCTGCTGCGCCGATAGGCGGGCCGCCATTGCGCACAGGCTCGCCCCGAGGGCGACGGTCAGGGCCGCGGCGCTGCCGCCTCCTGGCGCGGCATGGCCTGCCGACAGCGTGCCAAGGAACTCGCCGAGCGTCTGGTCGAGGTAACGGGGCGGCCCGGGATCCGGGCCGCCCGGCGGGTCGTCCGGTGAGTTATCAGGAGAGACCGACAACCTGGCCATCCTCATCGATATCGATCCGCTCCGCGGCTGAGTGCGAGGAGAGACCCGGCATGGTCCGCATGTCTCCGCAGATCGGGTAGATGAACCCGGCGCCGACCGACGCGCGGACCTCGTGCACCGGCAACCGCCAGCCGGTCGGGGCGCCCTTGAGTGCCGGATCGAAGGAGAGCGACAGCGGAGTCTTGGCCACGCAGATCGGCAGGCTGCCGAAACCGTTGCGCTCATAGGTATCCAGCTGCTTGGCGGCAGCGGGCAGGTAGTCGACGCCGTCAGCGCCGTAGACCCGAGTGGCGATCGTCTCGATCTTTTCCCGCAGCGAAGCCTCGCTGGGGTAGAGGAACTGGAAGTCGACCGGCTCCTCGGCCGCCTTGGCAACTGCTTCGGCGAGCTCGATGGCGCCGTGGCCGCCGTCAGCGAAGTTGGTGCAGATCGCCGAGCGGATCCCCATCGAGTCGGCGATCTCACGGATGGCCGCGTGCTCGGACGGGAAATCCTCCGGCATCGCATTGATCGCAATGACTGGCGTGACGCCGTGCATGCGGACGTTATCAACATGCTTGCGCAGGTTGGCGGCGCCAGCCAGCACCTCCTCCGGGTTCTCGGCCAGCATCGCGTCGGGCAGCGGCCTGCCTGCCACGACGTGATGGCGGCCGGAGTGCGTTTTTAGCGCCCGTACGGTGCTGACTACCACGGCAGCGTCAGGCGTGAGCCCGGACACCCGGCACTTGATGTTGAAAAAGCGTTCGGCGCCCATGTCGGCGCCGAAACCGGCCTCGGTGATCAGGAAATCCCCGGTGTGGATGCCGATCAGGTCGGCGACGACCGAGGAGTTGCCGTGCGCGATGTTGCCGAACGGGCCCGCGTGCACCAGAACGGGGGTGTTCTCCAGCGTCTGCAGCAGGTTCGGCTTAATGGCGTCCCGCATGATCACGGTCATCGCGCCTGCCGCCTTGAGCTGCTCGGCGGTGACCGGGTCGCCGGCCGACGTGTAGCCCACCACGATCCGGCCGAGCCTGGCCCGCATGTCCTTAAGCGAGACTGATAGGGCAAGCACGGCCATAACTTCAGAAGCGGCCGTGATGTCGAAGCCGGTCTGCCGCGGCACGCCATCCGCCTTGGCGCCGAGGCCGATGACGATGTTCCGCAACGCCCGGTCGTTCACGTCAAGAACCCGGCGCCAGGTGATGTTATGCAGGTCCAGGCCGATCGCATTGCCCATGTGCAGGTGGTTATCCAGCATGGCGGAGAGCATGTTGTGGGCCGCAGTCACAGCGTGCATGTCGCCGGTGAGGTGCAGGTTGAGCGCCTCGAAAGGGATCACCTGACTGTAGCCGCCGCCGGCCGCGCCGCCCTTGATCCCGAAGGTCGGGCCCATCGAGCCCTGCCGGATCGCGATGGTCGCGCGCTTCCCGATGTGATGCATCGCCTGGCCAAGGCCCACAGTGGTGGTGGTCTTGCCCTCGCCGAACGGCGTCGGCGTGACCGCGGTCACGACAACGTACTTGGCGCGTGGCTGGTCGGCGAGCGCCGGTATGGCGGCCAGATCGATCTTGGCTATGTGCTCGCCGTATGACTCAAGCAACTCGGGCGGCAGCCCGATCTCCGCTGCGATCTCGGCAATCGGCTTGAGCTTGGCCTGCCTGGCGATCTCCAGCGCGGTTGGCATTCCCATTTCAAACATCGCCGCCTTTCTTGCGGTATCTCGGGGCGGGATAGAGCACTGTCTTGGGTTCGGAGAACGTCTCCATCGGGAAGCGCCCGCCAACGCGGCCCCGGCCGCTGATGCTGCCTGCGCGGCCGCCGAACGGCAGATGGGATTCCCACAGGTTGGTCGAGGCGTTGATGTTGACCCAGCCGGCCCTGGCCTGCTCTGCGAACGCCAGTCCGCGCTCCAGGTCCGCGGTGAAGACCGCGGCGGTCAGGCCGAACGGGGACGCGTTGGTCAGCTCAAGGGCCTCGTCCGCGGAGCGCACCGTGACGACCGGCACCACCGGCCCGAACGTCTCCTCCTGCTCGATCGCCATCCCCGGCGTGACGCCGTCAAGCACGGTGGGCTGCGCGTACAGCTCTGTCGGCAAGCCGGTGGCCGCCCGTCCCCGCCGCCCGCCGGAGCAGATTCGCGCGCCGCCGGCAATGGCGTCACTGAGGTGCCTGTCGAACTTGGCCGCGGTGGCCTCGTTGTTCAGCGGCCCCATCGTGGTCTGCGGATCGAACGGATCGCCCAGCCTGACCCGGTTCCTGGTCGCCGCGACGACCCGCTCGACAAACTCATCGCGGACGCCCGCCTGAACCAGGAAGCGCTCGCCTGCCGTGCAGCTCTGACCCGCGCAGAGGTAGGCGGCCTCAAGCGCGGCATCGGTGGCCAGCTCAAGGTCGGCGTCGTCCAGGATCACCATGGGGCCGTTGCCGCCGAGCTCAAGCAGCTGTGTCTTGCCTGCCGCCCGCGCTGCGACGCTCGCGCCGGTTGCCACCGAGCCGACGAAGCCCACGCCTGCCACGCCAGCATGACCGGCCAGCGCGTCCCCGACGACCGGGCCCGGGCCGGGGACGAAGTTGAACACGCCGGCCGGCAGGCCGGCCTCCGCTATGACCTCGGCCAGGATCGCGCAGCACGCCGTCGTGGTCGGCGCGGGCACCCACACGATCACGTTGCCTGCCGCCATCGCGGGCGCGAACAGCTCGGCGCCCATCGTGTACGGCCAGTTCCATGGGGACACCACGCCGACCACCCCGAGCGGGACCCGGGTGCTGAGCACCCGGCGGTCTGCCGATGAGGACGCGGGCAGCGCGCCCTCGCACCGCTTGGCGTCCTCGCCGGCCATCCTGAAATACTCGGCCAGCTCGTCGACCTCATCGAAGGCCTCGGCGACGAGCGGCTTGCCTTGATCCTCGGTGAGGGCGTGGGCCAGCTCGTCGCGCCGCTGCCCGATCCGGGTGACGATCTGGCCGCACCAGGCCGCCCGGTCGAAGGCCGAGGCGGCGGCCCAGGCTGGCCAGGCCGCGGTGGCCGCCGCGACGGCCGCGTCAACATCGGCCGGATCGGCCACCGCGAGCCCGGCAAACGCTTCGCCGGAGGACGGACTGGTCGCGACCGTGCGGCCGGCGCCGCCGGGTCGCCATTTGCCGTCGATATACAGCAGGTGCTCGCGCACGTTCCTCGCCTCTTCGTTGGGGTCTGGCCGTGGTTGTTCTGGCGGTGACGGGGTCTGGCGGTGGGTCTGGTGGTGGAACAGGGTCTGGTGGTGGTCGGGGGTCCGGCGGTAGTGGTGTCTGGTGGTGGTCGGGCTGGCTGGTCAGGAAGTCGCGCAGAGCCTTCCCAGCTTGTCCAGGGACTCCGGCTGCATCCGGTAGCCGGGCCCGGAGATCGACAGCGCCCCGACGCAGGTCCCGGCCGGGTCGAAGACTGGCGCCGCCACCGCTACCAGCCCGTCCTCGAGTTCGGCGGCCGCCGTGGCGTATCCGTCCCTGCGGACCGCGGCCAGCTCGGCGGTGAGCGCGTCGTGGCTGGTGATGGTGCGGTCGGTGTACCGCTCCAGCTGGCGCGGTACCGGAATGGCGCCGTAGGCGAGCAGGACCTTGCCGTTGGCGACCGCATGCGGTTTGGTCCGCCTGCCGATCCAGCCGCCAGAGCAGCTCAGGATGAAGGTGCTCGGAATCTCGGCGATGTTGAGAATGTCGGTGCCGTACGGGACCGCGAGGTTCACCGTCTCGCCGGTCTGCCGGGACAGCTTGTCCATGGCGGGCTGCATCATCGTGACGAGGTCGAGGTCACGCAGCGCCAGCGTGCCCAGCCGGATGACTTCCGGGCCGAGCCGGAACCGCCGTCCGGCGCGGGTCAGCAGCCCAGCCCGCTGCAGCGCGGCGGCCAGGCGCGAGGCGGTCGACTTGTGCACCCCGAGCGACTCGGCCATCTCGGTGACACCCAGCTCGGCGCGGGACTCATCGAAGCTCGTGAGCAGGGCCAGCACCCGCTCCGCTGACTGATAGGTTGCGCCAGAAGCAACTTCGGCTCTCAACACGCAACAAGGATGGCCAGCTACTCAGCCGAAGTCAACAGGGCGAAGGTCACTCATTGTGCCCGATAAGCGGTATTGTGCGGGTGGCTAGCTAGCCGCCGTAAGTGCACCTCGTGGCAGCAGGGAGCAACCGTGGGCGCAGACCCGCCCGGCCAGGCCGAGTCCGCCACGGCAGCCGTGTCCGACCCGCTGCCTGAGGCGTTCGGGCTGGCTCGCGGCGCAGCCGATTCCGGCCTCGGCCTCAAGCTGCTCGGCGGCCTGGCGGTCCGGGTCATCTGCCCGGGCTTCCCGCCACGGCTGCGCCGCGACCAGGACATGGACTTCGCGTGCCTGTCGAAGGGCCGCAAGAACGTGGCCGCCTATCTGGAGCGCAGCGGCTGCGAGCCGGACCGCAGGTTCAACAACCTCAACGGCGACCGGCAGATGTACTTCACCGCCCCGTCCGGGCGGCCCATCGATGTCATGGTCGACCGGCTGGCCATGTGCCACACGCTCGACTTCAGGCCGACGTTCGACCGGCTGCCGTTCACCCTGGACGTGGTCGACCTGCTGCTCTCGAAGCTGCAGATCGTGGAGCTCAACGAGAAGGACGCCAGGGACCTGCTCCAGCTCCTCGCGGCGATGCCGCTGGCGAGCGGCAGCGAAAATGGCGGCGAGGAACGGCACCGCGGCGACGAACGGCACCTCGGCCGCCATGCCAGGGAGGCGGACGGCGACATCCCGCACTCCGGTGCGCGGTTCATCGACACCGACAGGTTCGGCAAGGTGCTCGGCGCCGACTGGGGCTGGTGGCGGACAGTAACCGCCAACCTGAAGAAGCTGCCTGCGCTCGCGGCGGAGCGCCCCCATCTGCACCCGCCCGAGCCGCCCTTCGATGCCGCGGAGTCCTGCCAGCGCCTGCTGGAGCTCGCCGAGTCCGCTCCCAAGACCGTGAAGTGGCGGCTGCGCGCCAACGTGGGCGACCGGGTTCGCTGGTATGAGCTGCCAGAAGAAGTCGGCCATTGAAGCCGTGGCTGACCCTTTCGGCCTGAACAGGCGCTTGACGGCTGGTTGCGTCGGATGCTACAGGTTGCACCCAAAGCAGCGCTGTTGACATGGTGGTTGCATGAAAATCTTTTTTGCCACCGATATCCACGGCTCAGAGGTCTGCTGGCGGAAGTTCCTGAACTCGGCCGCCTTCTATAAGGCCGACATGGTGGTGCTGGGTGGCGACGTCACCGGCAAGGTGATGGTGCCGATCGTCTCGTATCCGGGGTACTGGCAGGTCACTCTCGGTGGCCAGGCTCAGCGCCTGGAGACCCAGGCCGAGCTTGATGAGGTGCAGCGCCTGATCCGCAACCGCGGTTCCTACCCGGCGATCGTCACCGCGGACGAGCTCAAGTTCCTCAGCGAGGAAGAGGGCGCGGTCGACCGCAGGTTCACCGTCGAGATGATCAAGTCGCTAGACCGGTGGCTCGACATGGCGGATGGCAAGCTCAAGGGCGGCGACATCCCGTGCATCCTCAACGGCGGCAACGACGACATCTGGGAAATCGATGACGTCATCGAGTCTTCGCCGTCCGTCAGCTTCGCCGAGGGGAAGGTCATCGACCTCGACGGCTTCCACCTGGTCTCGATGGGCTGGACCAACCCCACCCCGTGGGACACCTACCGCGAGGCGCCGGAGGAGGAGCTGGCAGCCAAGATCGAGACGATTGTCGCCGGGGTGCCCGACATGGAACGGGCGATCTTCAACTTCCATGCCCCGCCGTACGGCACCGGTCTTGATGAGGCGCCCGCGCTCGACGCGACGCTGCGGCCGACGCACGGCGGCGCGGTGATGAAGCCGGTGGGCTCGACCGCGGTACGGGACGCGATCATGAAACACCAGCCGATGCTGTCGGTGCACGGCCACATTCACGAGAGCCGCGGTATCAAGCGGATGGGCAGGACTTTTGCCATCAATCCCGGCAGCGTCTACGGCGATGGCGTGCTCCAGGGCGCGGTGCTCGAGCTGAACCCGAAGAAGGGCAAAGTAACCAAATACCTTCTGGTCAATGGTTGAGGTCAAAGGATCGAAAACTGGCCGTAACGCCTGTTAAGGTGCTGGCCAGTAAACGATCACGATAAATCCGACCTACTTGGAGGCGAGCATGGCGGCGGGTACCGTCGGCGGCGAGACCCCGACACTGTTCCTCCGGAAGGCGACCGGTCTCGTCAGGGGCTGGTCGGTCCGGGACTCGATGATCTACGCGTGCCTGGCGACCAACTTCGTCACGCTGGGGATCTACGAGTTCACGTTCGCGGGCCCGGCCTTCCCCAAAGGCCAGCTGATCACAGCGGTGCTGATCTCGGGCGTCTGGGTTTCCTTCCTCGTGGTCGCTTACGCGGGCCTCATAGTCACGATCCCGCGGGCAGGCGGCGACTACGTCTGGCAGACCCGGATCCTTGGCAGCGGCCTCGGCTTCGTGATGGCCGCCACCGGCTGGTGGTTCATCCTGTGGCTGTGGGCCCCGATCTACGGCAACATCCTGTCCGTTCAGTTGTTCCAGCCGCTGTGGGCGACACTCAAATGGACCTGGCCCGGTTCCGGCGCAACCGCAGGCGCCGCCTGGTTCGGCACCAAGACCGGGATCTTCATCGTCACGCTTATCACGATCGCGATCGCCGGCATCCTGGTCTCGCTCGGCATGTCCGGGTACGCCAAGATCCAGCGGTGGGCCTTCGTGGGCGGCATGATCGGGTTCGCCGTCATCGTGATCCTGCTGCTGGTCAACTCGCACGCCAGCTTCGTCAGCTCGTTCAACCTTGAGGCGCACAAGATCTTCGGCGTCAACGGCGCCTACACCGCGACGAACGTCGCGGCCGCCAAGGCCGGGGGTGTCACGTCGCCGTTCGGCTTCGGCCCGCTCGGGCCGACGATGCTGCTCGTGCCCGCGATGATGTTCTTCATCCTGTGGCCGAACTGGGGCGCCACCCTCTACGGCGAGATTCGCGGGGCGAGCGACTTCAGGCGCGTGTTCACCGGCATGTTCGCTGGCCTGTGGATCACCGTCATCCTGACCGTCATCTTCCTGCTGCTGGTAGCGAAGACCATCGGCTGGGGCTTCTACCAGAATCTCAACACTCTGGACTTCGACCTCAAGCCGCAGTTCGGCATCTGGCCTTACCCGTTCATGTTCGCGGGCTGGCTGGTACACAACACCGCATTCCAGGTGATCCTGATCCTGGTGCTGAGCCTGTGGTTCTTCGGCTGGGTCGGCACCCTGTTCCTGTCCTCGACCCGGGTCATCTTCGCCGCGGCGTTCGACCGGGTGCTGCCGGACCGGGCCGCCGAAGTGTCGGAGAAGCGCAAGGTGCCGGTCTGGTCACTGATCCTGATGCTGCTGCCCGCCGCCGGGCTCAGCGCGGTCTACGCGTACTCGACGACCTTCAGGAACTACACCCTGGATGCGACCCTGGTGATCGCGGTGACCTATCTCTTTAGCGCGATCGCGGTGGTGATCCTGCCGTGGCGGAAGCCGGACCTGTGGCGGGCCTCGCCGGCCAGCAAGATCAAGATCTTCGGCGTGCAGATCGTCCCGGTGGCCGGCGTCGTCACGATCGGGCTGCTCGGCTTCAACCTCTACGAGTGGCTGTCGAACGGGAACTACTTCGTCAACAACAAGACCTCGCTGGTCTACATGGGCGCGATGTACGTGCTGGCGATCATCGTCTACGTCGGCGCCCGGATCATCCGGAACCGGCAGGGCATCGACCTCGGCCTCATCAACAAGGAGATCCCAGTCGAGTAGGCGGCAGCTCTGCGCCGCGGGCAGTTCCGGTCGGCCCCGTCGCCCACTGGAGTGGGGGCGGGGCCGACCGGCACGACGGGCCGGCGTGGACGTGGAAAATCGGAACTATCGAATCGGCGGGAATCAGCGGTATGAACGACATCCCCACCCGGGCCAGCGCCGTCATCGTGGGCGCCGGCATCGTCGGCAACAGCCTGGCCTATCACCTCGCCCGGCTGGGCTGGCACGAGCTTGTGCTGGTCGACAAGGGCCCGATGCCCAACCCAGGCGGCTCGACCGGGCACGCCTCCAACTTCATCTTCCCGATCGAATACTCGAAGATGATGATGGAGCTGACCGCCGACAGCACCAGGCAGTACAAGGAGCTGGGCGTCTTCACCGAAAGCGGCGGCATCGAGGTCGCGCGGACCGCCGGGCGGATGACCGAGCTGCGCCGCCGCTGCACGGCGGCCAAGGCGTGGGGAATCCCGGCGCAGCCGCTGACGCCAGCAGAGGTGGCCGGGCTGGTCCCGTATCTTGACGAGTCCGTCATTCTGGGCGGCGCCAGCTTCCCGACCGTCGGCGTGGTCGACTCGCTGCGCGCCGGGACGCTGATGCGCGAGCAGGCGCAGCAGCTCGGCGCGCTGACCGTGCTGGCAGGCACCGAGGTGCTGGGGATCGACAAGTCGCCGGATGGCCGGGTCAGCGCGGTGCGGACCAGCAAGGGCGACATCCAGACGCCGGTCGCGGCGATCTGCTGCGGCGTCTGGAGCCCGCGGATCGCGCGGCTGGCCGGGGGGCGTATCCCGCTGACCCCGGTCGTGCACCAGATGATCAGCGTCGGGCCGATCGCGCTGTTCGCCGAGACGCCCGGCGAGATCTCCTACCCGATCGTCCGGGATGTGGACGCCAACATGTACGAGCGCCAGCACGGCGGCGACATGGAGGTGGGCTCGTACGCGCACCGGCCGATCATCGTGGCGCCCGACGAGATCCCGTCGATCGAGGAAGCCGTCATGTCGCCCACCGAGATGCCGTTCACCCAGAACGACTTCGACCCGCAGCTCCTGCAAGCCCTGGAGCTGATGCCTGATCTGCTGGGCGATGAACTCGCCGGCATCCGTTATGCAATCAATGGTCTTATCGCGATGACGCCGGACGGGCATCCGGTGCTCGGTGAAATCCCGGAGGTCCCCGGGCTCTGGTCGGTCGCGGCGAGCTGGATCAAGGAGGGCCCCGGCATCGGCCGCGCGGTCGCTGAGTGGATGAGCGGCGAGGTGCCTGAAATCGACATCCACGAGTCAGACATCGCCAGGTTCTACGGTCACCAGAAGACCACCGCGCACGTGACAGCCAGGGCGCGGGAGGGCTTCAACAAGATGTACGGGATCGTGCACCCGGGCGAGCAGTGGGAGTCCGGCCGGCCGCTGCGGCTCAGCCCCCTGTACGAGCGCGAGCGTGAGCTTGGCGCGGTGTTCTTCGAGACCGTCGGCTGGGAGCGGCCGTTCTGGTACGCGTCCAACGGGGCCCTGCTGGAACGCTACGGCGGACGGCTGATGGAGCGCGAGGCCGAGTGGGAGTCACGCTGGTGGTCGCCGATCATCAACGCGGAGCATCTGGCCATGCGCGAGCACTGCGGGATCGTCGACCTGTCCGCCTTCGCGATCTTCGACGTGATCGGCCCGGGCGCCCTTAACACTGTTCAGTCGCTGGCTGTCGCGCAGCTGGATGTCCGGCCAGGCCGGGTCGTGTACACCGCACTGCTGAACGACGGCGGCGGCTTCGTGGCCGACCTGACGATCATGCGGCTGGGGCCGGAGCGGTTTCGCGTGGTCACCGGTGGTGCCACCGGGATGATGGACCTCAAGTGGTTCACCGACCACCTGCCCGCCGACGCCGCGGTCGCCGACCTGACCTCGGCCTGGATCACGATCGGCCTATGGGGCCCGGCCGCCAGGGACATCCTGGCCGCGGTCACGCCCGACGACGTCTCGCAGGCCGGTTTCGGCTTCGCGACCTGCCGGGAGATCGAGGTCGGCGGGGCCAGCGTGCTGGCGTCGCGGATCTCCTATGTGGGCGAGCTCGGCTGGGAACTGCACGTTCCGGCCGAACAGGGCGCCCGGGTCTGGGACACCCTCTGGGAGGCTGGCCGGCCCGGCGGGCTGATCCCGGCCGGCATCGGCGTCTACGGGACCACCGGCAGGCTGGAGAAGGGGTACCGGGCCTACGGCGCGGAGCTCGAGGCCTCCTACAACCTGGTGGAAGCCGGGATGACCAGACCGAGGGTGAAGGCACCGGATTTCACCGGCAAGGACGCCTACCTGGCGCAGCGGGATAGTCGGCCATGCGCGCTGCTGTGCACCCTGACGGTGGACGACCACCGGAGCGCCGGCGGCCAGCTGCGGTACCCGCTCGGCGGCGAGCCGATCCTCACCCGTTCCGGCGAGCCGCTGATCGACGCCAAGGGACGCCATTCCTACGTGACCAGCGCAGGCTCGGGGCCCTCGGTCGGCAAGCACCTGCTGATGGCCTACCTGCCGGCCGACCGGGCGGTGGCAGGCAACCAGCTGGCCGTCGAGTACCTCGGCGAACAGTATCCGGTGACCGTCGCGGTGGCCGGGGCCACGCCGCTGTTCGACCCGGCGAACGAGCGGATCAGGAGCTGACCGCGGTGGAGATCGCAGTCTGCGTCAAGCGGATCCCGATGGTCGGCGGCAAGATCGTCGTGACCGCCGACGGGCAGGGCGTCGATACCCGGATGTCGGGGTTCACGGTCAGCCCGCACGAAGAGTGCGCGATTGAAGAGGCCGTGCAGCTCACGCAGCGGCTGGGCGGCAGTGTATCGGTGCTGACGCTCGGGCCGCCCGAGGCCGCCGACCAGCTGCGGGACGCACTCGCGCTCGGCGCGTCGCGGGCTGTGCTGCTGGAGACCGACGGCGCGGAATGGGGCCCGATTGCCACCGCCGAGGCGATCGCCGAGCAGGCCCTGCGCCGCGCCGCGGGGCCCGAGGGGCCTTATGACCTGCTGCTATTCGGGAACGAGGCTGCTGATACCGGTGGCTACCAGGTCGCCGTCCGGGTTGCGCACGCGCTCGGCCTGCCATGTGTCACCGGCATCAAGAATATCGAGATAACGGATGACCGGGCGTCAGCCAGCCGCGAGTACCGGGGCACCGAGGAGCTATTCGACCTTCCCTTGCCCGCGGTGATCTCCGTCAAGGAGGGCATCAACCTGCCCAGATACCCGTCCCTGCCGGGCCGCCTGCGGGCCAAGCGCGCGCCCATCGAGCGCTACCCCGTGCAGCGGCGGGACGACGGGCTGCGGACGACAGGGCTCCGGGTTCCGGCCGGGGAGCACCGCCGGGCCGACGTCCTGGGGAACGGGCCGGACGCGGTGCCCGCGCTGGTCCGGCTGCTCGATGAGCTGGGGGTGCTGTCGTGAGAGTCCGGTTGCCTTGGCTGACTGCGAGGGCGGCGTCGTGACCGTACTCTGTCTGGTTGAGTTGGACGGCGACGGGCCGGCCGAGCCGTCGTTGCGGGCTCTTACCTTTGCCAGGAGGCTGGCTGGCCCGGCTGGCGTCACGGCGGTGGCGTTCGGCATGGGTGCGCCCGGCTCGCCTGGCCCGGCAGGCTCGCCCGGTCCGGCAGGCTCGCCCGGTCCGGCTGGCGGCCCGCTCGCTGCCGAGGTGTCCGCGTACGGCGCGGCCGATATCTACGCTGTCACGGCCGGTCGGCTGGCCGGTTATGCGCCGCAGGCCTGGGCACGTGCGCTCGCCGCTCTGATCGGCGAGACATCGGCAACCGCCGTGGTCGCCGCGGGCACCGACCGCGGCAGCGAGGTGCTGGCCCACTTGGGCGCGATCACCGGCCTGCCGATGGCAGCGAACTGCACATCCGCTAGCCGCGGTGCCGACGGTTCCTACCGGCTCGTCAGGCACCGGTGGGCGGGCAGCTTGCTGGAAGACGCCGTGCTGGAGACCGCACCGGCCCTGCTGACCGTGGCGGTGGACGCGGTTACGGCGGAGCCCGTGCGGGCGGCTGGGGGGTCGGTGTCGGCCGCGGAATCACTGCCGGCCGGGGGATCGGTGTCGGCCGACGGGTCGATGTCGGCCGCGGGATCGCTGCCGGCTGGGGGGTCGGTGCCGGCCGGGGGATCGGTGCCCGCGCAGGTGCATGACTACCAGGCAGAGCTTGACGAGGCGGATCTGCTGGTCGTCGCGCGGGAATCGGCCGAGCGCAGTGCCGGAGTCTCGCTGGCCAGCGCCCGGGTGGTAGTCGGCGGCGGACGCGGGGTCGGCGGCCCGGAGGGATTCGGGCCGCTTGAAGAACTCGCCGGGCTGCTCGGCGGCGTCGTCGGCGTCTCGCGCGTCGTGACCAGCCAGGGCTGGCGGCCGCACAGGCAGCAGGTCGGCCAGACTGGCACCCGCATCTCGCCTGAGCTCTACCTCGCGTGCGGGATCAGCGGGGCGATCCAGCACATGGCCGGCTGCCTGAGCGCCAAGCACATCATCGCGGTCAACACCGACCCGGACGCGCCGATCATCTCGCATGCCGACTACGCGGTGATCGGCGACCTGAATCAGGTCATCCCGGCGCTCGTCGCGGCGCTGCGGGCGCGGGCCGGCTCGTCCTAGCCGGGCCGGCTCGTCCTAGCCGGGCCGATCCGATCCGACTGCTCGCGGGCTCCGCTGCGGCGCCCCTGGGCGCGTCACCGCAGCGCCCCACCCGCAGCGCCCCACCCGCAGCGCCCCACCCGCAGCGCCCCACCCGCAGCGCCCCACCCGCAGCGCAGCTCGAGGTCGTTGTCGCGGCTACGCCGAGTCTGTGCCGGCCGCAACCATGGGTGCGGGCGCCAGGGTGCCAAGGATATTGCGCGCTACGGCCTTGAACCGGTCGAGGTCGCCGTAGGGCCTAGCAACCAGCATGGCTCCTTCCAGGCTGCCGATGATCGTCCGCGCCGTATCTCGTGCCGTGCCCTCGAACCGCAGGGTGCCCGCCGCCCTGCCGTGCTCAAGAACCTCCTCCAGCCAGGTCTCGTTGGCGTCGAAGAAGCGGAGCACGGCCACTCGCATAGCCTCCGGGAGGGTCTGGTATTCGGCCGCCAGCATGCCGCACAGGCACATCCGCTGGTTGCGCAGCACATCGAGATAGAGGCTGGCGTAGGCATCGAGCTTGGCGGCCGGCTGCGCGCCGGCGCAGTCCACGGCCGTCAGCGCAGCAGCGAAGCGTGCCGCATAACGGGTGATGAGTGCCTCGCCAAGCTCGGCCTTGCCGGCGAAGTGATAGTGCAGGGCCGCTTTGGTGATCTTCATCTCGGCCGCTACGTCGGCATAGCTGAAGCCGTTGAACCCGCGGGTCTGTACCAGCGCCTCGGCGACATCAAGGATCCGCGATGCAGTGCCCGAGTAGGCCGGACCCGTGTCGGACGGGCCCGCACGGGCGGCGCCCGTTTCGTCACGTTTGCCTGCGGTCACCATGAGCCTTTTGCCTTCCCGGCACCGCCATTTGACGACTGACCTACTGATAGGTAAGTTGATGGCTGACCTACTGGCGGGTAGCACGCTGACCTACTGGTAAGTAAATATACGCCTGATGGAGGATGATAGCGAGTTCCGGGTCTGACACCGCGGCCCCCCGGATGCGAGTGACCCGCTCGGCGGGTTTGGTGTCCCGGCGGCTGGGCCGCCAGAGGGCCCTCCCAGTCAGAGCGTAGGAACTTCAGTGCATAGCCCCGTACCGGTGCGGCCTGACGGCCCCGCCGACGACCCCCCCGTCGGCGGGGCCCCTCCGCGTTCGGGGCGCGGCCAGGCCACCAAACGAAGGAACCGGCTGACCGCGCACTGCAGGGCTCCGTACCCCGATGGCCGTGGCTGCTTTCATGATCGCGGTCTTCCGCGGGTGCTCGCGCCCCCCATCAACCATGATCATCGAAAACGCGCGGGTGAACCCTGCGATAGTTATGGCGTGGACAGCCAGGGCCACGATGAGACGCCGGCCTCGCAGACCGCCCGGCGGCTGCGCAGGCAGGCGGTGGCCTGCGCCCACCTGGGCAGCCCGCTATACGCAGAACTGCTTGATCATGCGGCGGACGACCTGCTGTCCGGTGGCCCGACCGCCGAGGTGCTCGCCGGTAACCTTGCCGATCCGTGGCGGAGTGCGCTGGCCCTGCGGATGCTGGGCGGCGTTCATGCGCTTGTCCTGACCGGGCGGGCGCCCGACCTGGCGGTCTTCTATCCGTCGGCCGGCGGCACGGCTGCGCCAGGACCGGGCGGCGGCGATGCCTGGGCGGCGCTGCGGCGGCTACTGGCCGAGCAGCCTGACGCCATCCGCTCGTGGCTCGGCCGGCCTCCGCAGACCAACGAGGTGGGCCGCGCGGCCGCGCTGCTTGGCGGCCTCCGCCAGGTCGTCGCCGAGGCTCGGCTGCCGGTCCGGCTGGTGGAGATCGGCGCCAGCGCCGGGCTGAACTTGCGAGCTGACCGGTTCTGCGTGCCAGGGGACGCTGGCAGCTACGGTGATCCATCGTCGCCGGTGGTGCTGACAAGCGGATGGCGCGGGCAGCCGCCGCCAGACGCGCCCGTCGAGGTGATCGAGCGGACGGGCGGGGACCGCGCGCCGATCGACCCGGCCACGCCGCACGGGAGGCTCACGTTGGCTGCCTACGTCTGGCCGGATCAGCCCGACCGGATGGCCCGGCTCCGCGGTGCGTTCGCTGTCGCCGCTGCGATCCCGGCCGACCTGCGGCGGGAGGCGGCATCAGACACAGTGCACCGCACCGTCCTGGCCGAAGGCAGCTGGACCGTGCTGTGGCACTCGATCGTGCGCCAGTACCTCGACGACGCACAGCGGACGGCTGTCGCGGACCGGATCGCCATGCTGGGCGCTGATGCCACGCCCGCTGCGCGTTTCGCCTATCTCTTCCTCGAACCGCACCGTCCCACCGCTGAGAGCGAGTGCCTGGTGTCACTGACGACCTGGCCGGGCGGTGATCAGCGCATCATCGGCACCGCGCCGCCGCACGGGCTGCCAACCACCTGGAAGCAGCAGGAGTGAGCAGGCGCGCTGGCGCCTCGCACTGCCGCCACCAAGCCGTACCGCTGAGCCAGTTAACCGGCGGCAGACCGGCGGCAAGCGCCGCCGTAGCTGACGGGCCGCGGTGATCAGGCTGGCCGCTGGCCCGGGGCGGGCGAGAACGGCTCAGCCGGCCCGGCCGTGGGCCCGCCGTTGGTCTGCCCGGTCAGGCCGTCCAGCAGCCAGCGCCGCCACTGCTCGGTCTGGCGGACCTGGTTAAAGGTGAAGACGTGCAGCCCTTCGACGGCTGACGCGGGAGAGACCAGGGCGGCCGCGGTGCGCTCCAGCAGCCGCTCCGGGCTGTAGCCGCCGGGCCCGCCCAACCGCAGGAACCAATCCTTGTGCCCGGTGAGGAACCTGGCTGACTCGCTGACCCCTGCTTTGGCCGCCATCCTTAGCAGCATGGCCCGGTCCACCGGGCCCGCGAGCCCGACGAACAACGGCAGTTTCACACCGCGGGCCCGCACCCGTGAGATCCACTTGCGCAGCGCGGCCGGGTCGAAGCAGAGGTTGCTGACGAGGTAGGTCGCGTAGCGTCGCTTGTCCCACATCGCTTGAATAGTGATGTCGTCCTCGATCCTCGGATGGCTCTCCGGGTACCCGGTCACCCCGACCCGAGAGAACGGGCGGCCCATCGCGGTGAGCTGGTCGAGCAGGGACAGCGCGCTGTCGAACCGCCCGACGGGCGTGTCCGCATCACCCGCCGGGACGAACACGTCATCAACTCCGCATGCCGTCAGCCTGGCGCTGATGTCCGCGAGATGCGCATCGTCCCTGACCAGCCGGGCGGATAGGTGAGGCACCACGTGATAGCCGTGCGCGGCCAGCCGCTCGGTGAGATCCAGGGTGGCGTCCAGCCCCTTAGCCGGCGAGGCTGTCACCGTCACCGTGATGCCAAGCGGCACCCATTCGAGCACAATGTCCTCGATGCTCGCGGCGGGCAGCACCTCATACCTTGGCTGCCGCAGGAGCGGCACGGCCCGCGCCAGCCGGCCGCGGATCACTGCGTGCCGCCAACATCTTCGCCCACGAGGAGCTCGAGCTCACGCTCCAGTCCGGTGGTGCCGACATCGATCACTTTCAGCGGCAGGCCGAACATGGCGCCGATGGCGGCCGCCTCCGCCGCAAGCGCCGGGTCACGGGACTGCGCCAGCCAGACCACCCGCCGGTAGTGGCCGAAATAGTCGGGCCACAGCCCTGGGTGCCGGTCCAGGCCCAGCTCGGCGAGCACGCTGCGGCGGAAGCTGCGCACCAGGAAGTCGGTCAGCAGGTAGGTCCCGGGCTCGGCCGTCAGCATCGCCCGCAGCCGGTCGGGGCCGGCCAGCACGTCATAGCAGTGCAGCCCGGGCAGGCGGCGCAGGCCGATCCGCTGGCACAGCTCATCAAGCGCCCCGTAGCTCCCGCAGTCCGCGTAGCCGAGCGCCACCCGCAGGCCGCGGGCCTGCAGCTCGAGAGCCAGCCGCTCGGCGGCCGGGGCGATCCTGTCGGGATGGTTGTGCAGCAGCGACGGCAGGCAGTGCAGCTCAATCGGCCAGCCACGGCGCGCGGCTATCTCACGGATGTGGCCGCCAAGTGCCCCGCAGGCGATCACCGCCGCGCCGGGCCCGGCCGTGCCTGGCTGCCGCCGGGCCGTGTCTGGCTGCCGCCCGGCCGCAGCTGGCGCCCGCCGAGCGTCAGGCCGGGAATGGCAGTTGCTCGACGAACCGGTCGTTGAAGTCAGGGCGGTCGGAGAGCTCGACATACCTCACCTCCTCGAGCAGGGCTAGCGCGCCGGCCCGTTCCCGCAGCGACAGAAGGGCCATCTTCGCCCCCTCGCCAGCGACGTTGCCCGCGCTGACCACCCGGAGCACCGGGAGGTCAGGCACCAGCCCGAGCCTGATCGCGTTGGCCGGTGACAGGTAGCTACCAAACGATCCGGCCAGCAGCACCTGCCGGATATCGGACGGCCGCAGGCCGGCCTCCTCAAGCAGGATGTTCCAGCCGGTCGCGATCGCCGCCTTCGCGAATTGGAGCTCGCGGACGTCCCGCTGGGACAGGTAGATGGAATGCTCGACGTCGCCAGCCTCGCCGAGCCAGTGCAGGACGAAAACGCGTTCTTGGCCCAGCCGGGTCAGCCTGGGGGCCAGGCCGGGGGCGATCGTGGCCGCCTGCTCCTCGCTGACCAGCCGTCCCGACGGGTCGAGCAGGCCCAGGCCGACCAGCCCAGCGACCGCGTCGACGAGGCCTGACCCGCACAGCCCGGCCGGCGCCGCGTCGCCGATCACCTTGAGGCCGAGGCCATCGGCGGTCATCGTGACCACCTCGATCGCGCCGTCGGCGGCCCGCATCCCGCACCGGATCGCCGCGCCCTCGAAGGCGGGCCCGGCAGGGGCGGCCGTGGCCAGCAGCCAGGCGGAGTTGCCCAGCACGATCTCGCAGTTGGTGCCGATGTCGATGAACAGCCTGGTCCGGGAGTCCCGGTCCATTCCCGAGGCCAGCAGCCCGGCAGTGATGTCACCGCCGACGTAGGCGCCGAACGAGGGAAACACCACTGCCCTGGCCCGCGGATGCACGGCGAGCCCGAAGTCTGCCGCGAGTATCTCGGGGAAATGCCTGGTCGACATGATGAACGGGGCCACGCCCAGCGGCTCGGGGTCGATGCCGAGCGCGATGTGGGTCATCGTCGCGTTGCCGGCGACCGCGACTTCAAGGACGTCGGCAGGATCCACCACGGCTTGCGCGCAGATGTCCGAGGTCAGCTCGCGCAGCGTATCGTGGGCTAGCCCGGTCAGCCGGTCCATCGCCGCCGGGTCCATCATGATCGAGCTGATCCGGGTTATCACGTCCGCGCCGAACGGCTGCTGTTTGCTCAGCATCGAGGCCACCGCGAGCGGCGTGCCGGTGCTCAGATCGAGCAGCGTGGCGACCACCGTGGTGGTGCCCAGATCGAAGGCAATGCCATACAGCCTGCTGGTTGTGTCGCCGGCCTGGACGGCGATCAGCACCTCGTCGACAACGACCGCGGTGACCTTATAGTCCGCCGCGCGCAGAACCCGGCCGACGGACCTCAGCACTGCCAGGTCGACCCGGAGCTCAAGGTCGTCCAGGCCGGCCAGGACGCGCTCGATGTCGGTCTGCTGATCGGCTAGCGAAGGCTCGTCGAGCTCCAGGTAGCGTTTCTGGGCCGCCGGGCGGAGGATCACCTGCCTGCCGACCCCGACAGTTGCGGCCTTAGGCCTGGTGACCAGCGGCGGCACCTCGACCCGCAGGTCGGCTTGGGTCTGCACGCGGCAAGCCAGCCGCCAGCCCGCGCGCAGCTCGTCCGGCGAGAACGCCCTGGCATCGAGCGGCGAGGCAGGCGCACTGCCGTCAAGGACCTTCACCCGGCACTTCTTGCAGGTCCCGTGGCCGCCGCAGGTCGAGTCGATGGCAATGCCATTCCAGCTGGCCGCGTCGAAAAGCGTGACGCCGGGCGGGACCCTGACACTGGTTCCCGCTGGCTCAAAATGGAGGTCAACCCGCAGCGGCGGGATAATGGCCGCCCCGTTCGCAGCGGGCCCGGCGTCCGGCGGCAGACCGGGCGCCTGCTCCGTTCCCGGCCTGCTTGTCACGTCGTCGCCGCGGCCTGCTGTGCCTGCTGAACCTGGGCTCGGTGCGCAGCGATCCACGCCGCGCCCCATGCGTCCCGGTCGAGCAGCAGGTCAGCGGCCTTGACGGAGCGGACCAGCTGCGGCGAGCGAGCGTCCATGATCGCGCTGGTCAGCCCGCTGGCGATGGCGATCGGCAGGAACGCCGCGCAGATCGACGCGCGATCGGGCATCCCGAAGGACACATTGGACGCCCCCAGCGTCATGTTCACGCCGAACTCGTCGCGCAACAGCATGATCGTCTCGAGCGTGCGCAG
This sequence comes from Streptosporangiaceae bacterium, assembly GCA_050011895.1. Classification (GTDB taxonomy): domain Bacteria; phylum Actinomycetota; class Actinomycetes; order Streptosporangiales; family Streptosporangiaceae; genus DATBGO01. Next base: position 60,585 of record JBEKIF010000009.1, read on the forward strand.
GACCAGCGAGGTGTCGGCGCCGATCGGCATAGCCAGCGGGTCGATCACGATATCCTCGATCGGGATCCCGTATCCGCCGGTGGCCACGTCGATGATCTTGCGGGCAAGCTCGAGGCGGCGGCGCGGATCCTCGGGGATCTCCTCCTCGTCATTGGGCAACGCAATGATCGCCGCGCCGTGCCGCTTGACCAGGGGGAGAATCGCATCCAGCCGCTCGTCCTCCGCTGTCACCGAATTGACCAGGGCCTTTCCCTGGTAGACGGCCAGGCCGGCTGCCAGCACCTCGATGATGGAGGAGTCCAGGCACAGCGGCAGGTCGGTCAGGCTCTGCACGAGTTGCACGGCCTGCACCATCAGCTCGGGCTCGTCGGCCAGCGGCGCGCCCATGTTGATATCCAAGACCATGGCGCCGCCGGCCACCTGGTCGGCCACGTCGATCTCGACCCGGGACAGGTCGCCCCGCCGTAGCTGCTCCTGGAAGATCTTGCGGCCAGTCGGATTGATCCGCTCGCCGATAATGCAGAACGGATGCCCGGGGCCGATGGTCAGCTCACGAGAGTGTGACCGGAGGATGGTGTCCATTTCGCCGTCCGCAGCTCGCCTATGCCCGGGCAGGCGCGACTGCCCGGCGGCGCGCCAGCAGTTCCTTGGCCCTGGCGACGGCGGCGGAGGCATCGGCGGCGTATCCGTCGGCGCCGACCACATCGGCGTACTCCTGGGTCACCGGCGCGCCGCCGACCATCACAATCACCTGATCGCGCAGGCCCTGCTTCTGGAGGGCGTTGATGTTTGCTTTGAACATCGGCATCGTCGTGGTGAGGAACGCGGAGAAGCCGACGATGTCCGGCTGGTGCTCCCTGATCGCGTCGATGAACTTCTCCGGCGACACCTGCACGCCGAGGTCGATGACGTGGAAACCGGCCCCTTCGAACATGATGTTCACCAGGTTCTTGCCGATGTCGTGCACATCGCCCTTGACCGTGCCCATGACGATCTTGCCGATCGTCTGCGCGCCGGTCTCGGCCAGCAGCGGCCGGAGGATCTCCAGCGCCCCGGCCATCGCCTTGCCTGCGATCAGCATCTCGGGGACGAAGAAATCGCCGCGCTCGAACCGGGCGCCAACCTCCTCAAGTGACGGGATGAGCGCCTCATACAGCAGCATCTCCGGGCCGAGCCCCATCTCAAGGCCCGCACGGGTCAGTTCGAGCACAGCCGGGCCATTGCCGACCAGGGTGTCATCGTAGAGCTGCCGGAGGAGCTCCTCTTGGGTCACGGGGCACCTTCTCTCTGCGGCGATCCTCGCCCGGGCTGACGTCCTGAACCCGTGCGCCGGTCGGGCGGCTGGCCCGGGGCCGGCTGCCGGGCTAGCTGGTGGCCGGCCAGCGGCCGGCCTGGCTGGTGGCCGAGCGCTGCCGACAGGCCGGCTGCCTGCGCAACGCACTGGGCGGCAACTTCGGCGATGCGATCCGGCGTGAGCCTGCTGGCCGGCCCGGATACCGACATCGCGGCCAGCACTGCTGGCCCGTCGTGGTAGACGGGCGCTGCCACGGCTGCCAGGCCAGGCTCGAGCTCCTCGTCGGTGACCGCGTACCCGTGCCGTCTGACCAGCGCCAGGTCTGCCTCGAGAGCGGCGCGGCTGGTGATCGTCCGAGCGGTGCGCTGATCGAGGCGGCCAGGCGGCAGCTCGGCGGCGCCGTAGGCCAGCAGCACCTTGCCGAGCGCGGCGCAATGCAGTGGCACCGAAAGCCCGAGCCAGTTGGTGCCGCCGATCAGGTACCTGCTGTCGACCTGGGCGATCTGCTCGACCATGCCGTGGTTGGCGACGCCGATATTGATCGTCTCCCCGGTCAGCGTGCCGAGCCGGTCAAGGAACGGCTGGGCTACGGCGACCAGGCCGGCCTCCGCGCCGCCGCGCCAGGCGTACCTGACGAACATCTCACCCGGCCGGAACCTGCCATGGCCGTCCCGCCGGACCAGCCCGCCCCGCTCCAGCGCCATCAGCAGCCGTGAGGTAGTGCTCTTGGCGAGGCCGGTGGCTGCGGTCAGCTCGGTGAAGGTGACCGGATCGGGCCCGTGCACGACCTCCTTGAGCAGCTGCGCTGCCCGGTCCACGGCCTGCGTTCCGGTAGGGCTGCTCACCGCCGACCCCTCATCCAGGGAGTTCCATCCTACGGAACCTTGTTCTACTATGTGAATCCTAAGTTGCCGTATGCACAGGGTCAAGCGACGCCTGGTGCCGAAGCCCTGTTCCGCGATGAGCCCTGTTCCGCTGGCCAACTGAGGTGGCGATGTTCCTCAACCGGATGCCGCGCTACGAGATCCTCTCGCCCGACGCGATCAGCGTCCTTGACTCCGGCTGGCGCCGGATCGTCTCCGAGATCGGCGTGCAGTTCGCTAAGCCCGAGGCCGTGGAGCTGCTCCGCAAGGCCGGCCAGGACGTCGATGGCGAGACGGTCCGGCTGGACCCTGAGTTCGTGCTCGATCAGGTCGCCAAGGCACCCCGCGAGTTCGACGTCCAGGCCCGCAACCCGGCCAACAATGTGCACATCGGCGGCGATCACATGGCGTTCGGCGCGGTCTACGGATCGCCGTTCATCCGTGAGGGCGAGGTCCGCAGGGACGCCGCGATGGATGACTTCCGGCGGCTGGCCATGCTGGCCCAGTCCTTCCCCGAGCTCGATTCGGCCGGGGGGGTGATCTGCGAGCCGAACGATGCCCCGCTGGACTCCAGGCACCTGGACATGATCTACGCGCTGCAGACCGTGACCGACAAGATCTACATGGGCAACGTGGTCTCCGGGCCCAACGCCGCCGACACGATCCGGATGACCGAGATCCTGTTCGGCGGCCGTCAGGTCATCGAGGACACCCCGGCCACGATCTCGCTGATCAACTGCAACTCGCCGCTGCGCTGGGACGACCGGATGCTGGACGCGCAGTTCGAGTACTGCGCGGCGGCCCAGCCGGTCGTGCTGACACCGTTCCTGCTGATGGGCGCGATGTCGCCGGTGACGATCCCGGCTGCTCTCGTGCAACAGCTGGCCGAGGCGCTATCCGGCATCGCGCTGGCCCAGCTGATCCGGCCGGGCTGCCCGGTGATCTTCGGCTCGTTCCTTTCCAACATCGACATGCAGTCGGGCTCGCCGAGCTTCGGCACCCCGGAATCCGGCATCGGGCTGCTCTGCACCGGGCAGCTCGCGCGCCATTTCGGCCTGCCGTTCCGGACCGGGGGCGGGCTCACCTCCAGCCAGACCTGCGATGCGCAGGCGGCTTATGAGTCGCTGATGACCCTGCTGCCGACCTTCCTGGCCGGCGCCAACTGGGTCATGCACGCGGCCGGATGGCTGGAGGGCGGCCTGGTGTCCTGCTACGAGAAGTTCATCGTGGACGTTGAGCTGCTGCGGATGCTGCGGGTGGAATTCACCCCGCTGGAGATCGACCCGGATTCGCTGGCGTTCGGCGCGCACGAGGAGGTCGGCCATGGCGGCCACTTCCTCGGTGCTGCGCACACCATGGAGCGGTTCCGGGAGTGCTTCTACCGGCCGCTGCTGTCGTCCACCGCGAACTACGAGCGCTGGCTGAAGCTGGGCGGCAAGGACGCCACGGCGCGGGCCAGCGAGATCTTCGCCAAGAGGCTCGAGGAGTACACCCCGCCGCCGCTGGACGACGCGGTCCGCGCCGAGCTTGAGGACTACGTCACCCGCCGCCGCGCCGAGCTAGGCGACTAGCCAGGCCCGGCAGTCAGCCTTGCCGCCGCCGCCGGGGGAGTGCGCTGGAGTTTGACATCCTCCCGGCCCTGAAGGGACCGGGATTCCCCAGCGCGGCTCACGCTGCGCTCCGGGTGGTTCCCGCTGCCGCTTGACGCGGACTTCCGCAGGCATAGGCCCCGTGCCCCGGGGCGTGCGCAGGGACTACCTCGCCGTTGGCGGCGAGGAGTCCCCGGGCAAGTACGTTTCTCGCGGCGTTCGCGTCTGCGTGGTCTGAATGGCCGCATGCGACACAGGCGAAGACCGCTTGGCTTTCGCGGTTTTCCCTGGCGGTGTGGCCGCAGGCGCGGCATTGCTGCGACGTGAACCGGGGATCCACGAACAGTGCCGTGGTCCCGGATGCTGACGATTTCTGTTCCAGCCTCGTGCTGAGGGCGCCCCAGCACGAGGCCAGGATGCCCCGGCTCAGTCCTGCTTTGGCGCGGGCCCGGTTGGGCAGGAACGCGCCCGGCTGGCCCGGGTCGGGCTTCGGCGCTGGCTTGCGGACCATGCCCTTGGTGTTCAGCTTCTCCAGCACGATCACGTCGTTAGCGGCGACAAGCCGGGTGCTGATCTTCTCGGCCCAGTCCTGCCGCCGCCGGGTGACCCCGGCGGCGATGCCTGCCATGGCGCGGCGGGTGCGCTCGCGCTGGCGGGACTTCTTGTGCTGGCGGGCCATGCGCTGCTGCGCGGCAAGGTACCGGGCGGCCTGCCGGCCGCTGATCTGCGGCGCCCGGTAGTGCTGGCCGTCTGAGGTGACCAGCGCCGTGCGGACGCCCAGATCGACGCCGATCGCCTTGCCCGCAGGCTCGCGGCTGACCGCGGGCTGCGGGGCGGGGAACGACACATGCCACTTGCCTGCGCGGTCCAGGGTGATCCTGGCCATGCCGGGGCTGGCGGGCAGCGGCTTCGTCCACCGGAACCGCACCCACCCGCATTTAGGTACCTGCACCTCGCCCCAGTGACGGCTGAGCCTGCGGGCCTTGGCGTCCCGGACCACGAACCCCTGCCTGCCGCGCTTGGAACGGAACTCCGGCTGGCCGGCGGGGTTGCCCTTGTCGAAGAACGCGGCCATCGCCCGGTCGAAATCCCGGAGCGCCTGCTGCTGGACTGAGGATGATCCGGCGGCGAGCCACGGCTCGGCCTGGCGGGCCTCGGCGAGCTGCCGCTGCCGCGCCGCTGAGGCCGGCGGGTTACCGCGGCCCGGCCGCCGCCACGCCTGCTGCTCGACCGCGAGGTTCCACACGAACCGCGCATGTCCGCAATGCACGGCGAACAGCTCGCCCTGCTCAGCGTCGGGATACAGCCGGTTCCGGATGGCCACACGAAGACTGTACTTATGGGCACTGACGACGATTACCGGCGTGGCAGGCACGTGGTTTCCGGGCTGCACGTTCACTTGGTCTTCGTGACGAAATACCGGCGCGGGTCCTGACCGGCCACATGATCAGCTACCTCGGGGACGTGTTCGGGAAGGTGTGCGGCGACTTCGGCGCCGACCTCGTCGAGTGCAACGGGGAAGACGACCACGTCCACCTGCTGACCGGATACCCGCCGAGGGTGACCGTCCCGGCGCTGGTGAACTCCCTGAAGGGCGTATCCGCGCGCAGGCTCCGCCAGCGCTACCGGGTCCGCACCCACCGGGAGCACCTGTGGTCCCCGTCGTACTTCGCCGCGTCCAGCGGCGGCGCGCCGGTGTCGATCATCCGGGCGTACGTCGAGAATCAGCGCAGGCCAACCCCAGCCCCACCCCCGCAGGCGGCAGCGTTCTCGAAGGCGTGGCCGCTACTGAAATGGCTGCCCCGGCCGTTGAACCGCACCCCGAAATGGTCGGTCTCCAGGAATCCGGGACCGCTGACCCATGGGCCGATGGACCTGCCGGCCAGCGATGGGCCCGCCAGGGACGTTTGGCACCTAACCATCCTGTGCCGCAAGACATAGGCTGCCAAGGGCAGAGGAGGTTCCGTGACAACAATCGAAACGGTACGGGGGCCGGTCGACGTCGCAGGCCTTGGCTCGACCCTGATGCACGGACACGTTTTCATCCTTTCCACCGAGCACGTGCAGAATTACGGTGACGGCCTCGACGATGTGCTTCCCGCCCTGCGCGAGGCCGGGGTCTCCGACGCGCAGATCGAGCAGATGCTCGTGGACAACCCGCGCAGGTACTTGAGCGGAGGAACATCATGATCACGCCGTTCGACACCGCCGGGGTGACCAGGGGCGCGGACGGCATCAAGCGCTACGACGGCCTGCCTGACAGCCTGGTCGATATGCTGCGCGGCGTGGTCGAGCGTTATCCGGACCGTGAGGCGCTGGCCGAGACCGGCGGCGGCCCGCGGCTGTCCTACCGGGAGCTCTGGGACGGTGCGACGCGGGTGGCGGGCGGCCTCCGGGTAGCCGGCGTAGAGCGCGGCGACCGCGTCGCGCTGCGGCTCGGCAACGGCGTCGACTGGGTCCTGGCCTTCTTCGGCGCGGTACTCGCGGGCAGCATCGTCGTGCCCGTGAACACCCGGCTGAGCGAGCCCGAAGTGGCCTTCGTGGTGTCGGACAGCGGCGCCAGGTACGTCTTCGCGCCCGGTGAGCCGCTGCCCGATGGTGCTCCGCTGGCCATCGACGACGCGGGACCAGACGACCCGGCCGCGATCTTCTACACCAGCGGCACGACCGGCTTCCCCAAGGGCGCGATCACCACCCATGCGAACTTCTTGTCCAACTGCGAGACCTGCCAGCGGTGCCTCGGCACGGCCGGCGGGGCTGAGCCACCGCGCACGCTGATCTCGGTGCCGCTCTTCCACGTCACCGGCTGCAACAGTCAGCTGCTCTTCGTTACGTACCTGGCCGGGACCAGCGTCATCATGCCGCAGTTCGATGTGGGCACCTTCCTGCGGGCCATCGAGACGGAGCGGATCGACGTGCTGACCACGGTGCCGGCCATCTACTGGCTGGCCATCAACCGGCCGCAGTTCGCCGAGACCGACGTGTCCAGCGTGCGGGTACTGTCCTACGGTGGCGCCCCGATCGCGCCCGAGCTGGTCGGGCGGATCATGAAGGCGTTCCCCACCGCGCGCGTCGGCAACGGCTTCGGCCTCACTGAGACGTCCAGCGTGACCAGCTACCTGCCGCACGAGTATGCCGCCGGGCACGCCGACTCGGTGGGCTTTGCCGCACCGGTGTGTGATGTGCAGGTGGATGCGTCAGACCCGCAGGACGTCGGCGAGCTGCTCGTCCGCGGGCCCAATGTGGTGGCGGGTTACTGGGCCAATCCGGACGGCACCGCCCGGGTATTCACCGACGGGTGGCTGCATACCGGCGACCTGGCCAGGATCGACGACGACGGTCTCATCTACGTCGTCGACCGGGTCAAGGACATGATCAACCGCGGCGGCGAGAACGTGTACTGCGTCGAGGTCGAGAACGCCCTGGCCGGCGCGCCCGGGGTGTACGAGGCGGCCGTGGTCGGCGTGCCCGACGAGATGATGGGCGAGAAGGTCGGCGCCGTGCTCGTGCCCGCACCGGGCGCCACGATCGACGCCGACGCGGTCCTGGCCTACCTGCGGGGGCAGATCGCCGACTTCAAGGTGCCGCAGTACGTCGTCGTACGATCCGATCCGCTGCCCCGCAACGCCGGAGGGAAGCTGCTCAAACGGCGGATACGCGAGGAAACCAGCTGGGATTGACGGTCAGCATTTCACTACCAGACTTGATGATCTACGTGTGGATCTGCTGACCGAAGTTTTGGGCGGCGCGAGCCCCGGCGTTCAGGCCGGGGATAGCCGCTTGCCGTCAGACTGGCCTGCGCTGATTCTCGACGTAGGCCCGGATGATCGACACCGGCGCGCCGCCGCAGGACGCGGCGAAGTACGACGGGGACCACAGGTGCTCCCGGTGGGTGCGGACCCGGTACCGCTGGCGGAGCCTGCGCGCGGATACGCCCTTGAGCGCAGCAGGCGTGGCGGCGGCCGGGCCGGGGTAACCCGCCGGCCTCAGCGGCCCGGCAGCGGCAGCTCGCCGAGGCCCGCCAGGCCGAGCCGTGGCTCGCCGCCGGGTCGTCGTCAGTCCAGCAGCAGGACCTCCGGGACTTCGACCGGGCGATGGCCGCGTTCTTCGACAAGGGCAACCCGGCCGGGGAGCCGGAGTTCCGTTCTAAGCGCGGCAGGCAGGGGTTCGTGGTCCGGGACGCCAAGGCCCGCAGGCTCAGCCGTCACTGGGGCGAGGTGCAGGTACCTAAATGCGGGCGGGTGCGGTTCCGGTGGACGAGGCCGCTGCCCGTCAGGGGCATGGCCAGGGTCACCCTGGACCGCGCAGGCAAGTGGGATGTGTCGTTCCCCGCGCCGCAGCCCGCGGTCAGCCGGGAGCCTGCGGGCAAGGCGATCGGCGTCGACCTGGGCGTCCGCACGGCGCGAGGTAGTCCCTGCGCACGCCCCGGGCACGGGGCCTACGCCTGCGTCAGCCCGCGTCAAGCGGCAGCGGGAACCACCCGGAGCGCAGCGTGAGCCGCGCTGGGGAATCCCGGTCCCTTCAGGGCCGGGAGGATGTCAAATAGCCTCTGTAGTCATGAGTTCCGAAGCATCGTCATCGGCCGCAGCGGTCGCAGACCTGGTGCGCAGCGATCCGCACGGCCCGGGCATCACCCGCGCCCGGGGCCCGGAAGGCTTCCGGTATGACGACCCGTCAGGCGCACCGGTCACCCAACTACCGACGCTGGACCGAATTCGCGCGCTCCGGATCCCGCCGGCCTGGGAGAACGTCTGGATCTCGGCGGACCCGCTCGGCCACATCCAGGCCACGGGCGTGGACAGCCGTGGCCGGGGCCAGTACCTGTACCACCGGCTGTGGCGAGAGCAGCGCGATGCCCAGAAGTTCGCTCACATGCTCCGGTTCGCGAGCGCGCTGCCCGGATTGCGGACGGCCGCGGCGGATGACCTGAAGCACCGGGGCCTGACCCGCGAGCATGTCGTGGCCGGGGTGGTCAGGCTGATCGACCTTGGCCTGTTTCGCATCGGCGGCGAGAAGTACGCCGAGCTGGATCACCATTACGGCGCGACGACGCTCATGAAGCAGCACGTGCGGCTGACGCGTGACGGCATGATGTTCGATTACATCGCCAAGGCGGGCAAGCACCGGACGATCGTCGTCAGGGACCGGCTGGTGCTGCCCACCGTCCGGGCCCTGGCCCGCGCCGACAATGGCCTCGAGACCCTGTTCTGCTACCAGGACGGCGGCACCTGGCACGTCCTGCACTCCCAGCACGTCAACAACTACATCGCCGGGCGGGCGGGCGGCCACTTCACGGCCAAGGAATTTCGCACCTGGAATGCCACCGTGCTGATGGCGCTGGTGCTCGCGAACGCCGGCCCGGCGACAGCGCCGCGGAGCCGCCAGCGGATCATAGCCGCCAGCGTCCGTGAGGTGGCCCGCTGGCTCGGCGATACTCCCGCCGTGGCCCGCGCGTCATACATAGATCCGCGGCTGATCATCCGTTATGGATCGGAAGGACAGCTGCCTGCGATCCCGGTACTGCCGACCGTGCTACCGGCACCAGCGGAAGCCGAGCACGCGGTCGCCGCGCTGCTGGGCGCCTGCGGCGATCCTCAGCCCTCAGTCGGCCGCCCGCTCCGCGACGCAGTCGGGAACCCAGCCAGGACGGCCGCCAGCTGAGCGCGGGACCGGGCCTTTGCGGCCGCTTTGATAGCCACCAGGGATCGAGCCGCTCAGTGGCGCTTCACCGCTTGCAGCGTGTAGCTGTGCGGCAGCCGCCAGGGCCGGTCGGCGAGCCGCCACTCGCCGTCCTCCAGGCGCTCCATCTTCCCTGGCAGGGCCTCCCAGGGCACGCTGTCGTGCTCGGCCAGGCCGGTCAGCTCCATCCCGGCGCTCAGCAGCGCGGTCACGATCTCACCGATGCCGTGGTTCCACTCGTGCGAGACGTTGTGCCGGAAGACCACGTCGGTCTGGACGTACGTACCGCCCTCATCCCAGATCAGCGGCTCCGCTTGCTCGAAGTACGGGAAATCGACCACCAGCAGGTCGTCCGTTCTGGTGGCGTCCAGGGCCCACAGCACCGGGTGGCCTTCCCTGATGAACAAGCGCCCGCCGGGCCGCAGCAGGCCCGCGACCACCTCGGCCCAGCGCCGCACGCCGGGCAGCCAGCACAGCGCGCCAATGCCGGTGAACACGAGGTCGAATGCTGCCCGGCCGAGCACCTCGGCCGCGTCGTGCACATCGGCCTCGACGAAGGAGGCGTCCGTGCCGGTGCGCCGCGCCAGCTGGCGGGCCTCGGCCAGCGCCGCGGGCGAGAAGTCAAGGCCGGTCATCGATGCGCCCAGCCTGGCGAGCGAGATCGTATCGGTGCCGATATGGCATTGCAGATGCACGCCGCGCGCGCCGCGGATGTCACCGAGCAGTGGCAGGTCGAAGCGGACCACGTTGCTCAGGAACTCCGGGTCACTGACGAACCTCTCGACGGCGTAGTCGGGCGATGCCGCGTGCGCCGGCGCGCGCTCATCCCAGCTGGCCCGGTTGACCGTCCGGTAGTCCTCCATGGCGCAACTCTGGCACCGCAGGCGCACGCTTGCGAACACGAAAACTGAGCGCAGGCGGCGGGCACGGGCCGCGCGCACGGCGGCAGCGAGTGCAGGGGCACGGAGCGCGGGAAACGACTGCGGGAGCGACGGCGGCCAAGTTGCGAAGGGACCTGCCTGCGGCGCCCGGGCGGAAGTAGTTTGTCAGGTAGCGTCGTCCTTGCGGCGCTACCGGCGTCTATGCGAGGGGCGGGCCATGCAGGCCGAGATCAAGGGCACCACCATGCCCGTTCTTGAGGTCGCGCTTGACCAGGGCGAGCAAGTTATTTCCACCCACGGTGAGCTGGCCTGGATGACGCCGAGCATCCAGATGTCACAGACGGCTAGCAGCGGCGGCGGAGGCAGGGGTCTCATGCAGGGCCTCAAGCGCATCGCTGGCGGCGGCGGGCTGTTCGTCACCCGTTACGAAGGGCCGGGCGCGATCACCTTCGCGGCCAAGGTCCCAGGCCATATCATGCCGGTGGACATCGTGCCCGGGGACGCCTACTACGTGCATCGGCACGGGTGGCTGTGCGGCACACAGGGCATCACCCCGAGCATCGGGCTGCAGCAGACGTTCCGCGGCGGGATGTGGGGCGGCGACGGCTTCATCCTGCAGAAGCTGGAAGGCCAGGGCCGGGCCTGGATCGAGCTATCCGGCGAACTCACCACCTATGACCTGCCGCCAGGCCAGACGCTGCTGGCGCACCCTGGTCACGTCGGGATGTTCCAGGGCAGCGTGCAGTTCACGATCACGCGGATGCGCGGTATCGCCAACGCCTTCTTCGGCGCAGATGGCTTGCATCTTGTCGCGCTGACCGGGCCGGGCCGGGTCTGGCTGCAGTCGATGCCGCTCGCCATCCTCGCGCAGGCGCTGTCTCATTACCTTCCGCAAGAGAACGCACCCGAGTCAGCGGGCGCGGGCGCGGTCGGCGGCATCATCGGCGGAATGCTCCGCGGCTGAGGCCTGGTCACTGACCCGCCCCGCTGGGGCGTGTCTCGTAGATCTTCGACTGGGTCGCTGAGCCAGATCTGGATCGAGGCGACGTCGATGGTGGCCTGGGAGATGACCCACGCTTGGTCATAGCGGGTGGCGACCGGCGGGCATGTCAGGTCCGCCGGCGGCCGAGCCGCCAGAAGCAGAACCCGGCCAGGGCGAGCGCGAGGGCCAGGAAGATCCCGGTCTCGATCCACTGGAGGGGCCAGTAGCGGCTGGCGGGCTCGTAGGTGATGGCCTCCCGGAAGCCGCGGCTTTCCAGGCACTGCGATGGCGAGGCGGGCTTGAGGCCCGCCATCGCCGCCTGGCAGGCGGCGGGGAGATTGCTGACCGGCTGGCCCGCCGCGTTGATGGCTCCGCTGGAGAGGATCCAGGCGCCGGGCCGACCGGGGACGACGGTGGCGGTCAGGTTACCGAAGTCCAGCCGGGCAGAGTCGATCGTGGCGATCGTCCGGTCGGGCGGGATGAGGTGCGGGCGGACCCCCACCGGCATGGCGACCTGGGCGGCGGCAAAGATGGCCAGGGTGACCGCCATGGCGGGCACGGTACGGCGGATGAGGGCGCCGGTAGCGGTTCCGAGGGCGAAGGCGAACGCCGCGTAGCCGAGCGGGGTGATGCCGCGGGTGGCGAAGATCAGCGAGCTGAACCGGCCCCCGCTGAACAGCGAGGTGCTGCCGCCGAGATCGATAGCCTTGCCGATGGGATCCGCCCACCAGGCATAGATGAGGCTGAGCGCCTCGGTGACGGCCATGGCGGCCAGGCCGGTCAGGGTGAGCTTGACCACGAGCCACCGGGTGCGGGTGATGCTCTGGTTCCAGGCCAGGGTGAACGTTCGGGTCTCGAGCTCGCGGGCGATCAGCGGGGCGCCCCAGAAGATGCCGAGGATCGCGGGCGCGGCGAGGATGAGCGCGATGCCAAGCAGGTACACGATCGGGTAGGGGCTGGTGGCCTGCAGCTGGCTGAGGAACGTGATGGCCGCGGTAAGGCAGGTGCCGCCGTGGCAGCCGGTGATCGCGCTGGTGGCGTACAGGCTGGCCAGGTGCGGCCCGGTGGCCGCTAGCAGGATCGCGAACGCGGCCAGCGCCGCGGCCGCGGTGAGAGCCTGGACACGGAACTGCCGCCAGGTCAGCCAGATCATCTCTGCACCTCCAGGTGGTGGTTGTCGCGGCGGCGGCGTCCGGCGGCCTGGCTCATGTAGGCCAGCACCAGGTCCTCCAGGCCGACCTGGGAGACCGTCCAGGCCGGGTCCAGCACCGGGCCGCGGGTGCGCACAAGCAGCGTGGTCTGCACATCGGTGTGGCTGGCGGAGATGACTTCCAGCCAGTCCGGCAGCGTGGCCGGGTCCCGGCGCGGGCCGGACAGCAGGTGGTGGGCGGCCAGCAGCTCCTCGACCGGCCCGGCGACGCGCACCCGCGAGCCGACGAGCACGATCAGGTAGTCGCACACCCGTTCCAGGTCCGCGACCAGGTGCGAGGACAGCACCACGGACAGCTCCTGCTCGGCGACGGCCTCCATCAGGTCCTGCAGGAACTCCCGCCGGGCCAGCGGGTCCAGGCTGGCCACCGGCTCGTCCAGGACCAGCAGCTCCGGCCGTTTGGCGACGGCCAGGGTCAGCGCGAGCTGGGCCCGCTGCCCGCCGGACAGCGTCCCGGCCTTCTGCCCGGGATCCAGGTCCAGCTGGTCCACCCGGCCGCGCGCCAGCCCCGCGTCCCAGCCCGGGTTGAGGCGTGCGCCCAGCTTCAGGTGATCGGCGACCGACAGCCCCGGGTAAACCGGTGCGTCCTGGGCGAGAAACCCGACCCGGGACAGCTGCGCCTGGCTGGCCGCCGGCCGGCCGCCGAGCACCTCGATGGTGCCCGCGGTCGGCGCGAGCAGGCCGACGGCCAGGCTCAGCAGAGTGGTCTTCCCCGCGCCGTTGGGGCCGACCAGGCCCACGACGTGCCCGGCGGGGACCGACAGCGTGCAGTCGGTCAGTGCCCACTGCCGCCGGTACCGCTTGCCGAGACCGCTGGTTTCTACGACGGCACTCACGCTATGTCCTCCTCGCTGGCAGACCGAAAGGTGCTAGCGAACAGAGCCTCGATCGACTCGTCGTCCAGCCCGGCCCGTCGTGCCCTGGCCAGCCAGCGCGCCAGGTCGCGGCGCAGCGGCCCGTGCGCGGCTAGCGACCCGCCGTCCAGCGTCCCGGTCACGAACGTGCCGATCCCCGGGCGGGCGGCCGCCAGTCCCTCGTACTCCAGCTCCCGGTAGGCCTTGAGCACCGTGTTCGGGTTGATCGCCAGCCCGGCGACCACGTCCTTGACCTTCGGCAACTGGTCGCCCTCGCGCAGCATGCCCAGCCGCAGCGCGTGCCGCACCTGGTGGATCAGCTGCCGGTACGGCGCGACCCCGGAGCGGGCGTCCAGGTGGAACTCGATCACGATGACCTCACTTCAACTAGGTACGTAGCACTGTAGCTTTATACCTAGCTGGCATGTCAAGCAGATCCGGATCGCTGCCCTGCTGGCCAGCCGGGAAGGGACCGCGGGGCTGACCGCCCGGCGCGCTCAATACAGCCGGGGCCGCCAGGCTCCGCCGTGGGCACAGCCCGGAGCCAGAGCCTGATTGAGGCGCGGCAGCCGCTCATTATCCACGCCGCCAGCCAAGCCGAAACACCGGACACGCTCTACGAGACATGCTTTACGAGACGCGCTTTACGAGACACGCTCTAGCCGGCCAGCATCGCCCGCGGGTCAGACGGATACCGCCCCGCGCAGCTGGGCCGCTGCCTCTGTCATGGCAGCAAGCTTGCCGAAGGCAGCATCGCGCGGCAGATACTTCATCCCGCAGTCCGGTGCGAGCACGAGCCGCTCGGCCGGGACGTACTCCAGCGCCCGCTGCACGCGGGCAGCCACCTGACCGGGCGGCTCCACTGCGTGATCGTTCAGGTCGAGCACTCCCAGGATGATGGTCTTGCCTTCGAGCGCGGCGAGCACCGAGCAGTCCAGGCCGGACTGGGCGGTCTCGATCGAGATCTGGTCCGCCCGGCTCGCGGCCAGCTCGGGCAGGAATGAATAGCCTTCAGGCCGGCCGTGGATGATCGCGGCATACCCGAAGCAGAGATGGACCGCGGTGGTTCCATCGACGCCTTCCAGCGCCCGGTCAACGGCCTGCACGCCAAACTCACGGGCCTGCTCGGGCCTGGCCTGCAGGTAAGGCTCATCGAGCTGCACGATGTCAGCCCCGGCCGCGAACAGGTCCCTGACCTCCTCGTTGACCGCCTCGGCGTAAGCCAGAGCGGCAGCCTGCACGGTCGGGTAGTGATCGTTCTGCGCCTGCTGGGCCATGGTGAACGGCCCGGGCACGGTAGCCTTCACGGCCCTGGCGGTGTGGGCACGCAGAAATTGCACGCTGGACACCCCGACCGGATGGCGCCGCCGGATCGGCCCGACGATGCGCGGCACCGGGTTCGGCTCCCCGCTGCGGTCAAGCGCGGTCCCCGGGTTATCGATGTCGACCCCGTCCAGCGCCGTGGCGAAGGCGTTGGAGTAGCTCTCGCGGCCGATCTCACCATCGGTGATGATGTCCAGGCCAGCGTCTTCCTGGGCCCTGATGGCGAGCAGCGTGGCGTCCCGCTGGGCCTGCTCCAGGTAGGCGGGGTCCACCCGCCACAGCTCGCGGGCCCGCACCCGCGGCGGGAACCGCGCGGCAAGCAGCTCCCTGTCGATCAGCCAGTCCGGCTGCGGGTAGCTGCCGACGAGCGAGGTGGGGAAGAGCATCTCCGGCCTCCTGATCTGTGGTCAGCCGCGCGGTGACGCGCCCGTTGCGGGCGCCGGGGACAGTCCGGCGAGCCGGCATTGCGGTCGGGTGAGCATGGAGAGCTGGTCGCTGTGGGCGAATGCGGCCCGGCACATCGTCACCGCGCCTGAACCGCATTCGTGGATGAGCGCGCCGCCGGTGGAACTAGCGGCGGCGACGGTGACGCAGCCGTCGTGCGAGCGGCCGTAGTCGCCTGGATGAGCCACCGCCCAGATTCCCGCGCCGCCGAATCCGGCCAGGACAAGAATGCCGACTACGGCCAGTCCCCGCTTGTCGCGGCGGGTGAGCCGCTCGGCCGGTCGTTGCTGCGTTTTCCGGTACATTACTGTCGGATTGTAGGCGGCCCGCGGTACGAGCATGATCTGGAGCCCGGTCTCGGAGTCCGGCTGGCTGGCCGGCTCATCGGCGATCAGCAGCCCGGGGCTGCCTGCGAGCGCCGCGGCGATGGCGACCCGCGGCTGCTGGCCGTCGGAGAGCTGGCAACCGGGGAGCTGGCAATATGCGCCCAGGGGAGTACGCAACGGTTACCTGGCCCGCCATGCAATTGCCCGCGGAAACCCAGACGGCCTGATCAAGCACCCCGGTCCGGCGCGCCGACGATCTCGGTGCTGACGCGCCTGCTCAGCACGCTCAGCGGACCGAGGCCTGCCAGTGCCCCGGCCAGGAGTCCGGCCAGCGCGGGGCTGGCCGACGTCGATTCCGCCAGCCCGATGGCGGCAACCCCGGCGACCGTGCCAGGAACCACGTCGCCGAGCGCGCTGACCATGTGTGCCCTGGCCCCCCTGCTTCGCGCCAGTGCGCAGAGCTGCCTGGTATCGGGCGAGTCCGCACCGCCGAGCACGAAGATGACGTCGCAATCTGCCGCCATGGCGCGGATCGTCTCAGCCCGGTCGGATGCGGCGTAGCAGAACCCGTCCGGATGCGGGCTGCGCAGCGCGGGGAAGCGCGAGCCCAGGGCGGTAGTCACCGGCGCCGAGTCCTCCACAGGGATACCCGGCTGCAGCAGGTAGGAGACCCGCCTGGAGTCAGCGACCCGCAGGCCGGAGGTGGCAGCCGGGGTGCCGACCACCGAGATCCGGCCCGGGGCGGTTCCGGCGATCCCGGCGACGACCGGGTGGCTGAGCTGGCCGATCAGCACCACGTCGTCGCCGCGCCCGGCCAGCCTGGCCGCCTCGGCGTGGGTCCGAACGACCAGCGGGCAGGTCGCGTCGATCACCTCCAGCCCGCGTGCCTGCGCCGCGGCCCTCGCCTCGGGGGTGACGCCGTGCGCGGGGAAGAACACGGTGCCGCCATCGGGCACCTCGTCCAGCGAGCCGACCAAGACGGCCCCGTCCGAGGCTAGCTCGGCGATCGACTCGGGGCTGGCGGCCAGCTGGCCGTAGACGTGCACGGTGCGCCGGCCGGCCACCGCGCGGCGGGCCTTCTCCAGGGCCTGCCGCGCGCCGTCGCACCATGGGCTCGGTGCCGCGACCAGCCGCCTGGTGGCAAAGACAGCCGACCATTCCTGCACCGCGGACCTGGCCGCAGCCGCCGCCACCCGGTCGGCGGTGGCCGATGCCGCCCCGACGGCGGCCATCGTGCCGTCCCGCTGCTGGCAGGTCGCGACGAACAGGACAGCGCCGCCGTCGTGATGCACCGGATCGTCGTAGTGCGGCATCGGCGCGTACCTGACCTGGCCGCCCTTGCGCTGCAGGAGCGCACCGACCAGCGGCGCGGCCGGGCTGGGAAGGCCGCCTGGCCCTTGATTCCCGATCTGGGTCGCCACCAGAATCTCGCCCGGTGCAACGCCGGCGCCGGACGCGGGGAACTCGCGCACCGCTGATCGGTTCATTGCCGCCCATTTCCGTGGGCACAAGGCCCCATACGTGGCCCGGCCGCGGTGCCGTCCCCTGCGACCGGAGCACCGCGAAGCCGGTGGCCGGACTATTCCCTGGCCCGCTTCCCGATTTGCCCTAGGGACTTCCAAGATTGCGTGTGACCCGGGTCGCGCTGAACGGAATCAGCGTGGATATAGCCAGGATTCCACCGCTGAGCCCGAAACGTCACGCCGGATGCGTCAGCACCGTCAGGACGGCCAGGAGGCACGTACGTCCGGCACCGATGAGCTGCTCAAGAGCAACCAGCGCTACGCGGAGTGATTCCAGCATAACCTGCCGTTGCTGCCCGCACGCGGTGTTGCCGTCATTTGCCGGGTATGGATGCCCGGCTCGCAGGCTCCGCGAAGTGAGCCAGCGCCCGGGCCAGAACTCACCCTGGTCAGAGTTCCGGTGTGTCGCCGTGGCCCTGCTGCTCGGCGAGGAAGCGCTCGAACTGGGCGCCGAGTTCCTCCGCGGTCGGCATGTCCTCCGGGTCGCCGCCGAGCGAGTTGGCCTGGCCCTCGGCGAAGGCGTCGTACTGCTGCTCCAGGGCCTTGACGACCTCGGAGACCTCTTCCGAGCCTTCGACCTGCCTGCTGATCTCCAGGTCGGTCCGGCGGGCCGCCTCGCGCAACGCGTCAGCGGGCAGGGCCAGCCCGGTCGCCTGCTGCACGTGCTCCAGCAAGGTCACCGCGGCCGCCGGGTAGGCCGCCTGGGCGAGATAGTGCGGCACGTGCACGGCAAACCCGATCGCCGCGCGCCCCTCCTCGCCAAGCCGAAGCTCGAGCAGTCCCGCAGCGCTGCCGGGGACGTGCAGCCTGTCGATGAAGGGCCGGTAGCCCTCGACCAGTTCGGCGCTGGTCGCGTGCGCCGTCACGCCGGGCGGCCTGGTATGCGGAATGCCCATCGGAATGCCGTGGAAGCCGACTGCGAGCCGGACGCCAAGCTCCGCGTAGACGGTGCGCACGGCGCTGGTAAAGGCGTCCCACTGATGGTCCGGCTCGGGGCCGTTCAGGAGCAGGAACGGAGTCCCCTGCGAGTCATGCAGCAGGGATATGGTGAGCGACGGGGCCTCGTACTGCTCCCAGTGATCCTTGGCGAAGATCATCGCAGGACGGCGCGACCGGTAGTCGATCAGCGAGTCGACATCGAACCTGGCGATCTCGCGGTGCTCGAGGGTGGCGAGCAGGTGCGTGGCAAGGAGTCGTCCCGCAGCGCCCGCGTCGATGAAGCCGTCGAAGTAGTAGAGCAGCACAACGTCATCAAGCTCGGGCACGTCGGGATCGACCGTGAAGAGGTCTGTCGGGTCATGCGGCACGCGCACCTCGGAAGCCCCTGACCTGCGGATTTACCAGACTGACCTGCGATTAGGCTCCAGGGGACCCAGGAGACTCCAGGGGAATGCAGGCCAATAGGCGCCCAGGTTGGGCTCCCGGGACCAGAGTACCTAGCCCAGCACCCGGAGAACTCATCGGCCGAAACCGGGTTGGCTCTGCTGGTGTCTGGCCCGTCCTGCTGCTGCTGCCGCCCGGGCTCCCGTGTTGCGGTGATAAGGGGGACATCCACAGGATTTCCACACCTCTTGCGTCCTGGTTTCATCCCGCGATGATGGTCTGCTCGGGTTGCGCGGGTTTGGGGGCCAACCAGGTGGTTGGGTGATTTCCTGGCCTGCAGCAGCGTCGGCCCGGCGAGGGGCGCCGGGGACTGGAGGTGCGGGGAAGACATGACCAGGGAAATCGCTGTTACGCTGCCGACGCAGCACATCGCTGCCGCCCGCCGGGCGGTCGCCGAGGGCCGGGCGGCCTCGGTGTCGGCGTATATTTCGCAAGCGATGGATCGCTGGGACGCGGACGAGGAACTCGCTAGCACGCTCGCCAAGGCGCATGCCGGTCGCGGTCAGCCCAGCAGTGCGGACCGGGAATGGGCGCGGCGAACGCTGGGGCTTGACGGCGTGCAGCCGGCCCCCTGGAGCCTAGCGAGCTGAGGCATCACCTGCGGCGTTTCCCGCCGCGGCCTCACGCTCACGCCACCTGGCCAGCAGGGTCGGCGCCTCGGTCCTGAGGAACTCGAAATACCGCGCGGTATCGGCCAGCCTGCTGCCGGCGGCCGAGTCCGGGCCCAGTGCCTCAATACCTTCCCGCAGAACAAGGTTCCACCGGCTGAACATCCGGTCCCTGCTCCCGATCAGCTCCTGCCACACGTCGGCGGGCATCCGGTAACGGTGCCGGCGAGAGCCTGGCTCACGCTCGCTGCTGACCAGCCCGACCTGGATGAGGTAGCGGACGCCGCCCGACACGGCCGCAGGGCTGGCGTGTAGCAGCTGGGCGATCTCAGCCGCGGTCAGCAGGCCTGAGTCCGAGCTGAGCAGCGCGACGAAG
This sequence comes from Streptosporangiaceae bacterium, assembly GCA_050011895.1. Taxonomy (GTDB): domain Bacteria; phylum Actinomycetota; class Actinomycetes; order Streptosporangiales; family Streptosporangiaceae; genus DATBGO01. The sequence continues at coordinate 79,920 of JBEKIF010000009.1, forward strand.
ACCCGGGCCGGCATCCGCGGGAACCCGGCTTCGCCGAGCACCGAAGAGAAGCGTTCGATGAACCGGTACACCGCCTTGTCATCGCGGGCCTGATCCGGCCCGCGGGCTGGGTCGTCCCGTTCGCCCATTGCTGTCTCGGCCCCCGGCTTCCGCGTCTCTTGTTCTAACTTTCAGGAATTTATGAATAAACTGTAGGCTCTGAACCATGACCGACGCAATCACCGTGTCCGGCCTGCGCAAGTCCTACGGCAAAACGCCCGCGCTCGACGGGCTCGACCTGGCGGTGGCCCAGGGCGAGGTGCACGGCTTCCTCGGGCCCAACGGCTCAGGCAAGACGACCACGATCAGGATCCTGCTCGGCCTGCTGCGGGCCAGCGGCGGGACCGCGCGGCTGCTCGGCGGCGATCCCTGGACCGACGCCACGACGCTGCACCGCAGGCTCGCCTACGTGCCCGGCGACGTCGCGCTCTGGCCGACCCTGTCCGGCGGCGAGGTCATTGACCTGCTCGGCCGGCTGCGCGGCGGGCTTGACCCCGGCCGCCGGGCCAGCCTGCTGCAGCGCTTCAACCTGGATCCGACCGTCAAGGCACGCGCCTACTCCAAGGGCAACAGGCAGAAGGTGGCGCTGGTCGCGGCGCTCGCCTCCGATGTCGAGCTACTGCTCCTCGACGAGCCGACGGCCGGCCTCGATCCGCTGATGGAGGCCGCGTTCCGGGCCTGCATTGAGGAAGAGCGGCAGCGCGGGCGCACCGTCCTGCTCTCCAGCCACATCCTGTCCGAGGTGGAGGCGCTCTGCGACCGGGTCACCATCATCAGGCTGGGCCGCGCCGTCGAGTCCGGGAGCCTGGCCCAGCTGCGCCATCTCACCAGGACCTCGATCGCCGCCGAGCTCGCGAGCCCGCCGGACGGGCTCGACCGGCTGCCCGGCTTGCACGGCCTGGACATCGAAGGCAACCGGGTGCGCTGCGAGGTGGACACCGACAAGCTGGACGGCCTGCTGCGGCGGCTCAGCGCCGCCGGGGTGCGCAGCCTGACCAGCCAGCCGCCCACGCTCGAAGAGCTCTTCCTGCGGCATTACGCGGGCGACGGGCCCGCGGCGCCGCCAGCCGTAGCGCAGGACGGAGTTCCGGCGTGAGCACGCTGGCGGGCACCGGCGCGCTCGCGAAGCTGGCCGGGCGTCGCGATCGCATCATGCTGCCCGCCTGGATCTACGTCCTGACCGCCCTGGTGGCAGGCACCGCGTACAGCTTCAAGAAGCTGTATCCGACGGCTGCGGGACGGGCGGAATTCGCCGCGGCGGCGGGCCGCAACCCATCGCTGGTGTCCCTCTACGGGACGCTGTACGGCAACTCGCTCGGGTCACTCACCGCCTGGCGGTACGGCGGATTCGCGGCGTTGGGCGCCGGGCTGATGAGCATCTTCATCGTGATCAGGCACACCAGGGCCGACGAGGAGACCGGCCGGCTCGAGCTGGTCGGCTCGGCGGCGGTGGGACGTCATGCGGCGCTGACCGCCGGCCTGCTGATCGCGCTGACCGCGAACGTCGTGCTGGCGCTGGTGATGTCGGCCGCCCTGATCGCGCTCGGGCTGCCCGCGGCCGGTTCCATCTCGCTGGCGCTGGCCATCGCTGGCTGCGGCCTGGTGTTCACCGCGGTGGCCGCCGTGGCGGCGCAGCTGGCGCAGGCGGCCAGGTCAGCCCGGGGGCTCGCGATCGGCGCCCTCGGAGTGGCCTACCTGCTGCGGGCGGTCGGGGACTCGGCCGGCGCGAAAGGTCCCGGGTGGCTCACCTGGCTGTCGCCCATCGGCTGGGCGGAGCTGATCCGGTCGTTCGGCGTGATCCGCTGGTGGATTCTGGTGCTGCCGCTGGTGACCACCCTGGCCCTGGGGATCGGCGCCGGGGTGCTGGCCGCTCGCCGTGACTACGACGCCGGCCTGCTGCCGGGCCGGCCCGGGCCGGCCCAGGCCGCAGGGTCGCTGCGCAGTCCGCTCGCGCTGGCCTGGCGGCTGCACCGGGCCACGCTGATCAGCTGGGTGATCGGCGCGCTGATCTACGGCGTGATCATCGGTTCGGCGGCCAAGGGCATCACCGGGCTGCTCGGCAGCGCCGAGATCCGCCGCATTCTGGTCAAGCTGGGCGGCTCGGCCGCGCTGACCAATGCCTACCTCGCCGCCATCATGAGCTTCACCGGGCTGTTCGCCGCCGGGTACGCGGTCTCAGCCGTTCTGCGGCTGCGCTCGGAAGAGACGGATCAGCGGGCCGACCCGTTGCTCGCCACCGGGGTCACGCGGATCAGCTGGGGGCTCAGCCACCTTCTGATCGCGGCCGGGGGAACGATCCTGATCCTGGCCGCCACCGGGCTGGGCACCGGCCTCGGGTACGCACTGCGGTCCCCGGGCGGCGGGCGCGAGCTGGCCGCGCTGGTCGGCGCCGGGCTCGCCCAGGCGCCGGCCGCGCTGGTGATAGCCGGACTGGCCGTCGCGCTGTTCGGGCTGGCCCCGCGCTTCTGCGCGGCCGGCGCCTGGACCGCTCTGGGCATAGTCGTCCTGATGCTGTTCCTGGGCGCCTCGCTGCAGCTCTCGCACTGGGTGCTGGACATCTCGCCGTTCACCCACACACCGAAACTGCCTGGCGGCCCGGTCAGTGCCGCACCGCTGATCTGGCTGTGCGTCATCGCCGGGGCCTTGGGCGCCGCCGGGCTCGTCGGCTTGCGCCGCCGGGACATCGGCTGACCACGCGGTCCGCCGGCCGGAGCCGGCCCGCGCGCGGGGATAGCCGGCCCGCGCGCGGGGACAGCCGGCCCGCGCGGGGATAGATCGTGCTCAGGGATAGATCGTCTTGTGCTCGGCAAGCATCGCGACGTACTGGGCGATCTTCCTGGCCCGGGTCTCCGGCCGCTTGACGCTGCCGATCCGGTAGAGGATCGCGTACCTGTTGACGCCGCCGAGGGTGGCGAAGAACTCCCGGGCGGCATCGTTACGCGCCAGCTCACGCTGCAGGTCCTCGGGTACGGTCATCGCGCGCTGGCCGTCGTAGGCCGCCGCCCAGCGGCCGTCCGCCTGGGCCAGCTCCACCTCGCGCTGCCCGGCGGGCCGCATCCGGCCAGCGGCGGTGAGCTCGGCCGCCTTCTCGGTGTTGATCCTGGACCACTTGCTGCCGGGCCTGCGCGGCGTAAAGCGCTGCAGCCAAAAGCTGCCGTCGAGGCTGCCCTTCTGGCCGTCGATCCAGCCGAAGCAGATCGCCACCTCAAGCGCCTCGGCGTAAGAGACCGAGTCGGTACCCGAGCCCTTCTTCGCGATCTTGAGCCAGAGGCCGGCCGACCGCCCGTGATGCTCATCGAGCCAGGACTCCCAGGCGGCCCGGTTGGCGAATCCCAGCACGGGAAGTTCGTCACGCGGCATGCGGTTAGTCAATCACGTGGGCCCGTCAGGACCCGGTTGTTAGTTGTAGTGCAGCAAGTGGTCGGGAGCATACTGCAGAGATGGGCTCGGACGAACTCAGCTACGGCCGCCGGATGGTCATCCTGGCGATCTGCTGCATGAGCCTGCTGATCGTCGGCCTGGACGTGACGATCGTCAACATCGCGCTGCCATCGATCCAGCGGGAACTGCACGCTCCGGTGTCCGGCCTGCAATGGACGATCGATGCCTACACGCTCGTGCTGGCTAGCTTGCTGATGCTGTCCGGGTCCACCGCGGACCGGATCGGGCGGCGCCGGACGTTCCAGACCGGGCTGATCCTGTTCACCCTCGGCTCGCTGCTCTGCAGCCTGGCACCCGGTCTTGGCTGGCTGATCGCGTTCCGCATGCTGCAGGCAGTAGGCGGCTCGATGCTCAACCCGGTGGCGATGTCGATCATCACGAACACGTTCACCGAGCCGGCCGAGCGAGCCCGTGCGATCGGCATCTGGGGTGGCGTCATCGGGATCAGCATGGCACTCGGACCGGTCGTGGGCGGCGTTCTTGTCACATCGGTCGGCTGGCGCGGGATCTTCTGGGTCAACATTCCGGTCGGCGTGGCGGCGCTGATCCTCACCGCCTTGTTCGTGCCGGAGTCCAGGGCACCGCACGCTCGCCGGGTGGATCCGGTCGGCCAGCTGCTCGTGATCGTGGCGCTCGCCTCGCTGACCTACGCGATCATCGAAGGCCCGCGCCTGGGCTGGAGCTCAGCTGCGATCATCTCTTTCTTCGGGCTAGCGGCGCTGGCTGTCGCGGGGCTGGTGGCCTATGAGCCCCGGCGCGACGAACCGCTCATCGATCTGCGATTCTTCCGCAGCGCGCCGTTCTCGGGTGCGACCGTCATCGCGGTCTGCGCGTTCGCCGCACTCGGCGGTTTCCTCTTCGTCAACACCCTTTACCTGCAGGATGTCCGCGGCTTCTCGGCTTTGCATGCCGGGCTGTACACGCTGCCGATGGCGGCGATGACCGCCGTGTTCGCGCCGTTGTCCGGGCGGATCGTGGCTGCCCGCGGGCCGCGGCTGCCGCTTCTGGCGGCGGGTGCCGCGATCACGATCAGCGGGATCATGCTGGTTTCGCTCACCAACACCACGCCCATGAGCTGGCTGATCGTGGCCTACATTATTTTCGGCATCGGGTTCGGGCTGGTGAATGCTCCGATCACCAACACGGCGGTGTCCGGCATGCCAAGGACGCAGGCCGGGGTCGCGGCTGCCGTCGCGTCGACAAGCCGGCAGGTCGGCTCGTCGCTAGGCGTCGCGGTGGTCGGATCGGTGGTGCTGTCGACGCTGGCCGGGGCGTTCAGATTCGGTTTCGCGGAGGCCAGTCATGCGGGGTGGCTCATCATCGCAGGCTGCGGGGTAGCCGTGTTCGCGGTGGGCGCGATAAGCAGCGGCCGGTGGGCGCGGGGCACCGCGGAGCGGACCGCTAGCGTGCTGATGCCCGCGACGGCGCAGGTACCGGTCCGCCTGCATTGACCGTCGTGCCCCGGCCCGGACTCCCGCCGGGAGTCCGGGCAACCACCGCGGCCCGTTTCGGGTCTTGGATGTTTGGCAGCAAGGAAGCATCCGCGGTGCGAATCGCGTTCAACTACTGGCGGCGTCCCCCGCGCCGCCGCGCCATCGGAATGCCGCCCGCCTGCCGGAATTCGGCAGGTTAGGTGTCATGCTGCCGTAGCGTATTGACTGCGCGGCGCGCTTTCCGGATTGGCGCCCGCAAAGACCAGGCCGGCCCCGAACCTGCTGGCCGCGGAAGGCACCCCCGTTGCGTAGCTCGAAGGTCTGGACCCGGATCGGCGGCATAACCATCGCGGTGGCGATCGTGGTCGCCCTCGCCTCGAGCGCGGCCGCCGGGCGCGCCTTGTTCGGGCACCGGGCGGGCGCTGCCGGGCCCGCCGGGCGGGCAGCCGCCGGGGCGGCGGGCCGGGCAACTGCCCGGCGAGGCGCGGCCGGAATGGCTAGCGCGTCAACTGCCGGAAGCGGGGCAGCCCGCGGTGGCGCGCGCACTCCGGCAGCCGCGGGGCCGCCTTCGGCCAGGCCGGTTTCCGCCGTACCTGCAGCCGCGGCGCTGCCCAGCCTCTCGTCCGTCCAGCTGGCCGGCCAGCGGGTGATCTACAGCTACAGCGGCCTGACGCCGCCGGCCGCCCTGTTCAGGCTGATCCGCCACGGGGACGCGGCCGGGGTCATCTTCTTCGGCCGGAACATTTCCAGCCGGGCGCAGATCAGGTCCGTCATCAGCCGGCTCGACCAGGCCAACGCGAGCCCGCTGAATCCGGTGCGGGAGCCGTTGCTGCTGATGACCGACCAGGAGGGCGGGGCGGTCCGCAGGCTGCCCGGCGCCCCGTTGCTGTCGGAAAAGCAGGTCGGCCAGTCCGCGCACCCCGCGGCGGCTGCCGCCGCGGCGGGCACCGGGGCCGGGCGTAACCTGCGCGGGGTCGGCATGAACGTCAACCTCGCGCCGGTGCTTGACGTGTACCGGACGCCGGGCAATTTCATCGATCAATTCGGGCGCTCCTACAGCAGCCACGCCCGCGTCGTGTCCTACCTGGGCAAGGATTTCATCAAGGCGCAGCAAGCCACCCGGGTCGCCGCGACCAGCAAGCATTTCCCCGGCCTGGGCGCGGCGACGAGATCGCAGAACACCGACGTCCGCCCGGTGACACTGAACGTGTCGCTGCATTCGCTGCGCACGATCGACGAGGCGCCGTACCCGGCCGCGATCGCTGCCGGAGTCCGGCTGATCATGGTCTCGTGGGCGGTGTACCCGGCGCTCGACCCGCACCGGCCAGCCGGCCTGTCGCGGACCATTGTCGGCGGCGAGCTACGGCAGCGGCTCGGCTTCCGCGGCGTGACCATCACCGACGCTCTCGAGGCCGGCGCGCTGCGGGCGTTCGGCACGACAGCGAACCGGAGCGTGCTGGCGGCCGGCGCCGGGATGGACCTCATCCTGTGCTCGGGCGGGCAGGTCTCCCAGGGCTCGGCGGCCCGCACCGCGCTGCAGACCGCCTATCTCGACGGCAAGCTGAACAAGGCCGCGTTCACGGCCGCCGTCCAGCGGATCATCGCCCTACGATCCAGCCTCCGCGGCTAGAAATCCCCGCCTGAAATCCCCACCAGAACCGGCCAGCCGGTCAGCGGGCGGCCAGGCCGTCGATCCTTGCCACCTCATCCGGACCAAGCGAGAAACCGAAGATGTCAAAATTGGCCGCGATCCGGCCGGGATTCGATGATCTCGGGATGACCGTGATCTGGTGCTCGATGTGCCACCTCAGGACCACCTGCGCGGCGCTCACCTCATGCGCGGCGGCGATCTCGGTGAGTACCGGATCGGCGAGGTCGGTCTCCTTCAGCGGGCTGTAGCCCTCCACCGCGACGCCGCGGTCGAGGCTTGCGGTCAGGAAGCCGGCGTCGTAGCGGGACGGGTCCCAGTGCACCTGGTTGACGGCCGGGGCGCGGGCCGTCGTGGCGATCAGGTCGTCGATCTGGTCGATCGAGTAGTTGCTCACGCCCACGGCGCGGGCCAGGCCCTCGTCCGCGAGCGTGAGGAACTCGTGCCAGACGTGCCGCCGGTCGGCCCTTCCGCGCGGCGGCCAGTGCACCAGCCACAGGTCGACGTAGTCGGTACCGAGCGCCCGCAGTGACGCCTTCAGGATGGCCCGCTCGCGCCCCGCGTCGGACGGGCGGAGCTTGGTGGTGATGAAGACGTCCTTGCGTTCCACGCCGCTGTCGCGTAGCGCACGGCCCACTTCGTCCTCGTTGGCGTACATCGACGCGGTGTCGATGTGCCGGTAGCCGGTCTGCAGCGCACAGCGGACGGACTCGCACCCCTCGCGGCCGCGGAGCCGCCAGGTGCCAAACCCCAGCATCGGCATCTCCGCGCCGCCGCGCAGCGGCACGGCGGGAACATCATGGGCATCGCTCATGTGCCCATTGTCCGCCTTCATGCGGCCGGCGTGCCGGTGGATGCCGTCAGCGCGGCAAGCGGGTCGGTCAGCCGCTGGGTCAGCTGCCGCGGCCCGGACCACACAGCGATCCGGGCCTGGCTCACAGCACGACCACCGAGCGGAGTACCTCGCCGCGCTGCATCTTCCCGAATGCCACCTCGATCTGGTTCAGCGCGATCGTCTCTGAGACGAACCGCTCTAGCGGCAGCCTGCCCTGCAGGTGCAGGTCGATGAGCATCGGGAAGTCGCGGTCGGGCAGGCAGTCACCGTACCAGGACGACTTGAGCGCGCCGCCGCGGCCGAAGACGTCGAGCAGCGGCAGTTCGAGCCGCATATCCGGGGTGGGAACGCCGACCAGGACGACGGTGCCTGCCAGGTCGCGCGCATAGAACGCCTGGGTGTAGGTCTCGGGCCGGCCGACGGCCTCGATTACCACGTCGGCGCCGTTTCCCTCGGTCAGCTCGCGGACGCCCTCGACCGGGTCGGCCTCCAGCGAGTTGATCACGTCGGTGGCGCCGAACTCGCGGGCCCAGTCCAGCTTCCGCTGATCGACGTCGACCGCGATCACCCGGCGGGCCCCGGCCAAGGCGGCCCCGAGTAGGGCGGCGCTGCCCACCCCGCCGCAGCCGATCACGGCTACCGAGTCGCCGCGAGTTACTGGAGCGGTGTTCAGCGCGGCGCCGAGACCGGCCATCACGCCGCAGCCGAGCAGTCCGGCGACCTCAGGCCGGACGCTCGGGTCCACCTTGGTGCACTGGCCGGCCGCGACCAGAGTCAGCTCGGCGAACGCGCCGATGCCGAGCGCGGGGGACAGCGGCGTGCCGTCGGCCAGGGTCATCTTCTGCGTGGCGTTGTGGGTGGCGAAGCAGTACCAGGGCCTGCCGCGGCGGCAGGCCCGGCATCGGCCGCAGACCGCGCGCCAGTTGAGGATCACGAACGTGCCAGGGGCCAGCCCGGTTACGTCCGCGCCGACGGCCTCCACCACGCCCGCCGCCTCGTGGCCGAGCAGGTAAGGGAAGTCTTCCCCGATGCCTCCCTCGCGGTAATGCAGATCGGTATGGCAGACACCGCACGCCTGGATCCGGACCAGCGCCTCTCCGGGTCCCGGGTCAGGCACCAGGACCGTCGTGAGTTCCACCGCAGCGCCCTTGCCGCGGGCAATGACGCCGGTTACCTCATATGCCATCGCGCCGGTCCTTTCTCATGGCTTGCGAATCTCATGGCTATCTCATGGCTTGCGAAACGGGGCCGCGCGCCGGTCCGCTGTGCCCTGTGCTCGGCAGGGTTGCCGGTGGGGGCGATGATACGGCGCGGTCAGCGGCCGGAGGCCGGACGGGTCAGCGGCAGCGGCCCCAGACCGAGACAGTGCCGCCGGTACCTGTCCGCGGCCGGCGGCTGCCGGTACCTGGCTGTTGCCGGTACCTGGCTGCTGCCGTCACTTGGCTGCTGCCGGTACATGGCTGCTGTCGTCACCTGGCTACTGTCGTTAGTCGGCTGCGACGGTCACCTGGACCGTCGGCGGCGCGATCGCCGCCAGGGCGGAGCCGAGCCCCTCGGCGGTGGCGTAGAGCGGGACCACGTACCTGAGCGGTTTTGCGCGGGCCGAGAGCAGCGCAGGCGGTCGGCCGATCCAGCGTGGCGGGATGATCACCGTTACCCCGGCGAAGAAGATGCCTGAAACGAGCCGGTGGCGGTGGATGATCGACGCGGCCGGGCCGAGCACTACCTCCAGCTGGGCACCGTAATGACGGCTGGCGATCCTGAGCTGGCCGATCTGCGACCACGGCACCAGTACGCGCCGACGCCTTGATCGTTTCCACCTGACCACTTTTCCCAGCCAGACCCCGTTGACGTCGACGAAGAACGCCTTCTGCCGCATCGTGGCGAGGACTCCTGCCAGGATGAGCATCGCGAGTAGCAGCGCGCCCAGCGCGATGGCCGTGTACCAGAATGGCAGCCTGCCCTTGACGACCAGCAGGCCGGCGACGACGGCATACCAGACCGGGATCAGCAGCAGGTAGCCCCGTGGGAACATTGCCGCTGGGCCGGTCACCAAGCCGGAATACTTGTTCTCCACGGGGCACCTCCCGTATTGCCCGTTACTGAGATCTTCGGCGGTTCCTGGCTGCCCGGCAAGCGTCAGTTTGCGCTGCAAGTCATAAAGGTCGGCCGGCTCGGCTGCCGGAGAAGAGCCGATCCGCTGGCCCGGCTCGCGGGCGGTGACCGCGAGAGGTGCCGACCTGGTAGCGGGCCACGCGGATCTTGCCGCATGATGTAGTGATCTCGGCAAGGCAGAGACGCCGCCTCAGTGTCAGGGGTAACTCGCTTAATGAGCACTGGATGGACGCAGAGCCGGTACCAGGAATCTGCCTATGCCCCTTATGACGAAACCTGGCCCGGGCGAGGCGAGAACGCCATGTCATGGCAGGAACGGGCAGCGGACCCTGAAGGGCAGGGCGACGCCGCGCCCTGGGTGGCCGGTCAGGATGACGCGGAGCCGCAGCCAGCCGAGCCGCACGCCGGGCCGCACGCCGGGCCTTGGGCACCGGGCCGGGATTACGCCGGGCCGGAGCCGGCCGGGCCGTGGGCACCGGGCCGGGACTACGCCGGGCCGCAGTCTGCCGGGCCGCAGGACGTGCCGTTGGCGGCGCCCCGCGACTACGCCGAGCCTTGGGCCGCATGCCAGGACTACGGCAGGCACTGGGCACCGGGACAAGACGAGGGCGGGCCCTGGGCGCCGGGAGGGGATTACGCCGGGCCTTGGGCGCCGGGACCGGGGGAGCCGGAGTCCTGGGCGCCGGGAGGAGATTACGCCGGGCCGCAGCCGGCCGGGCGGTGGGCGCCGGGACGGGATTACGCCGGGCCATTGGCGCCGGGACCGGGCGAGCCGGAGTCCTGGGCGCCGGGAGGAGATTACGCCGGGCCGCAGCCGGCCGGGCGGTGGGCGCCGGGACGGGACCATGAGTCTTGGACGGCTGGCAGCGGCGGCCATCCGGATCCGTTGGCCCCGGGCTATTACGGCGACGAGCTGCCGACTGCCGAACCTGGAGGTGGCTGGGCGCACACGGAACCGTGGTCCGCCGGGCACGCGCTGCCTTCCCAGCCGTGGGCCGGGCCGGATCACCAGAGGCAGGCTGCGCAGGCCGAGTACGCCTATCAGGAGGACTGGGACCAGGCCGGCGGTGATTCCGCAGAGGACGCCGACTACGACTGGTACCGGTATCTCGGCCAGGGACTCTCGACGAACGCGAAACCCAGCGCAGCACCCGCCGAGCGACCGTCGGCGACAGGCAAGGGCCCTGCTCGGTCAGCGCAGCCCGGATCAGGCAAGGCAGCACGCCGCGGTGACCGTCGGCCGGGCCGCCGCAAGTCGTCAGCCGGGGACCCGGATCCTGACGCCAGGGCTGCCTCGCATGTTCCAGTTGAGCGGTTGGCTCGGAGTCAGGCGCCCGCGGCTCCGGTCCCCGCCGCTCCGGTCCCCGCCCAGCGGGCACCCGCCCAGTCGGTGCCGAGCACTCAGGTGACGTCCAAACCGGTGCCCAGCGAGCGGTCAGCAGGCAAGGAAGCACTAGACCGACCCGGGCGCCAGGCAGCCCGATCGGCTGCGCGGGCCCGCCGCGGAGGCCGCTCAGGCAAGCATTCCCGCTGGCGGTTCGCCGGCCTGGCGGGCGGCGCGATCGTGCTGGTTGCGTCAGCGGCCGTGGTTCTCTCGGCTCGAACCAGCGGCGGTGTAGCGCACGTGATGGTGACCCCGTCCAAGCTCGGCAACTACGCTCAGGCGCCGTCACTCGCGCGGGATATGGGCGCAGCAGCGCTGCAGAAGCAGATAGTCGCCAGCAGCAGCGGCGAAGCCAAGCACGTGGTGTATGCCGTCTACGAGGAGGCTACTGGCCCAGCTGCTCAGCATGGGCCGCAGATCATCCTGTTCATCGGGGGGAACCGGTCGGGCACATCCGCCAGCTCCTTCATGACCAGCTTCGCGGGCAAGCTTGCAGGCGCCGCGACCACCAGCGCAGGATCCATGGGTGGCGCGGCCGCATGTGTCCCGAGCGTCGGGGGGCGGCTCGCGGAGTGCGCCTGGGCTGACAATGACACATTCGGGGTCATCGCGTCGCCCACGCTGAGCGCGTCTGCCCTGGCCAGTGAGTTGCGTACGGTGCGGCCGCTGGTCGAGAAGCGAGCGGGCTAACTCGGGTAGCTAGGACCTGTCCACCGGCGAGGTACGTCCTCGCTGATCTTGCTGCCCCGTGGTCTTACTGCCCGGTGGTCTTACTGTTCTGTGGTCGAGGCGCGCGCAAAGACAGCCGCGCGATCGCGATGGCGATCGCGCTGGCGAGCACTGCCAGCCCAGCCAGCTGGCCGCCAATGAGACGCGGGTCGAGCGGGAGGGTGGCTGAAGCCGTTACGGCAGTAATGTGGCGCGGACGCCCGGTGGCAGCGCCAGCGGCAGGCGAACTCGGCTTCGAGCTTTTCCCCGGTGAAACGGTAGGGAAGAGGGTGCCCGGGTTCTGCGGAGAAGTTCCCAGGCCAGGCAGGCTGGTCACGCCGCCAGGCAGAGGCGGCACGTCGACGGTGCTGCCAGGCAGAGGCGGCACCGTCGACGGTGGCTGGGTAGGGCTTGGCCGGCTGGATGAGCCGGGCGGGGCCGAGGTGATCAGCACTGTTGCCGTCGCGTTGAAGGAGGCCGCGCGGGTTCCGCGAACCGTGGCGGTCAGCGTGACCTTGGCACCCGGAGCCGCTGAGCGGGCTACGTTCACGCTTGCCAGAAGCTCGTCGGACTGGCCAGTGGGCAGGTCACCTACCGTGCAGACCGAGCCGCTGGCCTGTGGGCAGACCGTGAATCGCGCAGCGGACACATTCGCAACGTGCCGCACATCCGCTGAGACGGTCACGCCGCTAGCATCCGCTCCGGTACTCCAGATCCAGATCGCATATGACGCGGCCTTTCCCTGCCGGACATCGCTGTTCGAGAAAGGCCGGACCGACACGCAGAGCTTGGCGGTCTTCGGCGTGCCGGATGGCGATGGCGACGGGCTCTTGCTTGGTGACGGGCTTTTGCTTGGTGACGGGCTCTTGCTTGGCGATGGGCTCTTGCTTGGCGATGGGCCGCTCGACGTAGGAGTTTTTGTAGGTGTCGGAGTTCCGGTCGGGGTCTTGCTCGGCGTCGGGGTCTTGCTCGGCGTCGCCGTATTGGTCGAGGTCGGAGACTTGCTTGGTGTCGCGGTCTTGCTGGGCGTCGCGGTCTTGCTGGGCGTCGCGGTCTTGCTGGGCGTCGCGGTCTTGCTGGGCGTCGCCGAAGATGTGGTGCGCGCGCCTGCGACCCGGACGGCCGTCACTGACTCCGCCGATGGCTTCAGCCCACCCGCTGAGCGCGGGTAGGCGGCGACCGTCACAGCTGGCCGCGCGGAGCACGCGGATTTCTGGATCGGGGGACTAACCACTTGGGTGGCGGCGAAGGCCTCACCGAACGTTCCGCTGAAGATCATCAAAACGCCGGCCAGGGCGCCCACAGTGGCTATCCGGGCTGGTCGCTGCCTCACCGGCCTGCCCTTGCCGCTGTTGTCTCCTTGCCGGCCACGCTGGTCTCCATCATTACTAACATTATGCATCGCAGGATGGGGCATTCCCCTCAGCGGCTATTCGACACCTTGAGCACCGCAGATGCCAAGGCCGGTAGATGCTGGATACTGCTGGCTACGCAGCGCGCTGCCGGACCGGGGAGGTGCCACGGAAGCACGTGACGTTCTCACCAGGCCCGCGCCACCGCCTGACGTGATCCTCGGTTATGGCCCCGGCCGAGTGTCAGGTCGCTGACCTGCGGCTGCCCGCATCACGCCAGGTTGGTAGGCAGGCCAGCCGGAGGGGCGTTCCGCTTGTGCTCTTCTTTCATGGCGGCTTCTGGCGTGCCGCCTACGACCGCCGGCATACCGGTCCGCTAACCGCCGCGCTCGCGGCCGAGGGATTTGCCGTCTGCGCCCCCGAGTACCGCCGGACTGGCCAGCCTGATGGCGGCTGGCCGGGGACGTTCGACGACGTGGCGGTCGCGGTCGACGCGCTGCCCGGCCTGGCGGTGGCGGCGGCGGACGGGCTCATCGACCCCGGCCGCGTGCTGTTGGCCGGGCACTCCGCAGGAGGTCATCTTGCGCTCTGGGCGGCGGCCAGACACCGGTTGCCACCGGAGGCCCGCTGGCATTCGGCCGCATCAAGATGCGCTGGCGTGGTGGCCCTGGCAGCCGTAAGCGATCTTGTCGCCTGCTACCAGCAGGGACTGGGGAATGGCGCGGTGGCCGAGTTGCTCGGTGCCGGGCCGGACGGTCGCCCGGGCCGGTATGCGATGACCGACCCCGCCGTCCTGATACCCGCCGGGGTTCCGGTCCGGATGCTGCACGGCAGCGACGATGACGTAGTGCCCTTCGAGATGAGCATTGGCTATGCTGCGCGCGCGCATGCCGCAGGCGATGATGTGATCTGCACGGAGCTGCGAGGAGCGGGGCATTTCGACGTGATAGACCCGCTATCGGATGCGTGGGAGCACGTCACGGCGGCGTTTCGCGCGCTGTCCTCACCGGCCGGACGACCGGGCGCTGCGCCCAGGCCACCGCGCTGATTTCAGGTCGTGTATGCTCGCCAGCGCGGCTGCACCGATCGGCGGACTCAGGCCCCCTGAGACTGCGGCCGCGATGGTCACGGCGCGATACGTGCCAGCCGCCCCCTTAGCTCAGTCGGCAGAGCGTCTCCATGGTAAGGAGAAGGTCTACGGTTCGATTCCGTAAGGGGGCTCCAGGTCAGAGGCAAGATTCGAAAGATTCGAACGGGGCGTGGGGGACAACAGGGGGGACTAAGGGTTCCGGTACGGGGGGACAGGGCCAGCTTACGAAGGCTGACCCCCGTACTGGCTAGTGAGCGGGTGTCCTGTCCCATCTGATCTGAGTCAGGCGTCGTGGATCTGAGTCATTAGCTCGTTGGTCCCGTTGAGCTGAGTCATCGGGCGCGATGTGTCCCGGAGTTCTGAGTCATTCGGCGTGGCGTCCCGGCATTGTGAGTCGAGATCATTACGGTTGCCGCATCGGTTGATGCGGATCGGTGGTGGTCGGCGTGAGTGCTGCGTGCGGCTCCGGTGCACCGTTGCGGGCCACGGGTGTGCAGGTCGTTTTCGCCGGCGGGGGCGGCGCGAAGCAGAGCGGCGCGCTGGAGGTGTTGTGGAGCGTCGGCTTCGAGCGCGTCTCGCCGGTGCGGTCCTTCGGGTCGTTCCGGGGCCAGCGGAGTTTTCAGGGTTCGTGGTGGTTCGCGACTACGGGTGAGCATGTCGGCTTCGAGTCCTGGGTCGAACGCGACACGGTGATGCTGCTGGACTTCGATCCGGACGTCATTGCTGTGTCGTCGCAGCCGTTCTGCCTGAGGTGGGCGAACCAGCCGGGGGCGCGCCGGCATGTGCCGGACTTCTTCGCGCGGCTGGCGGACGGCTCGGCGCTGGTGATCGACGTCCGCCCGGACGAGCTGATCGGCGCAGACGATGCCGAGGTGTTCGCCGCGACGCAGCGGGCATGCACGGCGGTGGGGTGGGGCTACCGCCGTGTCGGGGTCGTCGATGCGGTGCTGGCGGCGAACGTGCGCTGGCTGTCGGGCTTCCGGCATCGCCGCTGCGTGAATGCGCTGGACGGCAGCGATCTGGTGCGGCGCGTCGCTGCCGGGCCGATGACGGTGACCGGCCTGGTTGCGTTGGCCGGTGACCGGGTGGCGGTGCTGCCGACGCTGTATCACCTGCTGTGGCGCGGCGTGCTCGGCGCGGACCTGACGGCGGCGCCGCTGTCCGGGCGCACTGTGGTCCGGGCGGGGCGGGCGGCGTGACGGTATCCCGGCCCGCGCGCCTGGCTGTCGGTGACGAGGTCGGGCTGCGCGGGTCGGGTTACACGATCACGGCGCTCGCCGGCGGCACCGTCGCGCTGGCCGGCGTGACCGGTGACGTCCTTGCCATGCCGGTGGCCGAACTGCTCACCGACGCCAGCTTCGCTGTCCTGACCCCGCGCAAACAAGCGCCGTTGCCGGCCCGCGGCGTGCTGGACGGGTTGCCGGCGGAGGTGGCCGGGCGGGCGCAGTGGTGGGAACGGCACGTGACCGAGGTGCTGGCCGGTGTGCCGGCAGGAAGCCCGCCGGGCACGGTCGCGTGCGCGGAGTACGACCCGTTGCGGGTGAGCCTGCGACAGCGGGAGCTGAGCAAGGTCGCGGAACTGGGCGCGGCCGGTGAGCCAGTGTCGCTGGCCACGCTGGGCAGGATGCGGCGCCGTTACCGGAGCGACGGGCTGCTCGGTCTGGTGGACGGGCGGCTGACTCGCGGTGCCGGCCGGGCGGTGGATGAGCGGGTGATCACCGCGATCGAGAAGGCGGTCGCCGGCGAGACTGACCGGTCCACCGGCACGGTGACCCGGCTGCGGTGGCGGGTGGTGCAGAGCCTGGCCGCCGAGCACGGCATCGACCCGGCGCAGATCATGCCGCCACGGACCACGTTCTACCGGCTGGTCGCGCAGATCTCGGCCGGGCGGCACACATTCGGCTCCGCGCCGACGCGGCGATCGCTGGCGCAGCGCCCGGACGGCCCCTTCGGCACGGTGACGGTGCTCCGCCCCGGGGAGTGGTGCCCGGTCGACTCGACGCCGCTGGACGTGCGGGTGGTGCTGGACGACGGCACGGCGGACCGGGCCGAACTGACGATGATGGTCGATATCGCGACGCGCACCATCGCCGCGGCGGTGCTGCGGCCGACAACGAAGGCGGTGGACGCCTCGCTGTTGCTGGCGAAGGCGCTCACCCCGGAGCCGATGCGGCCGGGCTGGCCGGACGCGCTGCGCATGTCCCGCTCGGTGCTGCCGCATGAGCGGCTGGTGGCGATCGATGAGCGATTGGCCCACGCGGCGGCGCGGCCGGTGATCGTCCCGGAGACGGTGGTGTGCGACCACGGCATGGTCTACCTGTCGCAGGCCTTCCAGGCCGCGTGCCGCGCGATGGGCGTGAACTTCCAGCCCACCCACGAAGGCTCGCCCTGGGAGAAGGGCACGGTGGAGCGGACCTTTGCCTCCATCGCCTCCCTGTTCGCCCAGTACGTCGCCGGGTATGTCGGGCGCAGCGTGGACCGGCGCGGCAAGAACGCCGGGCAGGACGCGGTCTGGTCACTGGTCGAACTACAGGACCTGCTCGATGAATGGATCGTCGCGCACTGGCAGAACCGCCCGCATGACGGGCTGCGGCACCCGCTGACTCCTGGTGCGGCGCTGACACCGAACGAGCAGTACGCCGCGCTGCTCGAGGTCGCCGGCTACGTGCCCGCACCACTGGCCGCCGAGGACTACCTCGAACTGCTGCCGCTGACCTGGCGGGTGATCAACGCCTACGGCATCAAGATCAACAGGCGGACCTACGACTGCCAGGCGCTCAACCCCTACCGCGGCCAGGCGTCGGGGATCGCGGCGCAG
>JBEKIF010000010.1:0-165619 GCA_050011895.1 Streptosporangiaceae bacterium
TTCCAGAGGATCTGCATGTCCAGCATGAACGACCAGTTCTCCACGTAGCGCAGGTCGAGGCGGACAGACTCGTCCCATGACAGGTCCGAACGGCCGCTGACCTGCCACAAGCCGGTTAGGCCAGGTTTCACGGCCAGGCGGCGGCGCACGTGATCACCGTACTTGTCCGTCTCGCTGGGGAGCGCGGGACGAGGCCCGACCAGCGACATGTCGGCCAGCATCACGTTGATCAGCTGCGGCAGTTCATCCAGCGACCAGCGCCGCAGCCAGGCGCCGACGGGCGTCACCCGCGGGTCCCTGCGCATCTTGAAGAGCAAGCCGCTGGATTCGTTGGACGCCTCGAGACGTGGCCGCTGCGCCTCTGCATCGACCACCATCGTGCGGAACTTGTAGAGCGTGAACGTGCGGCCGTCCTGGCCGACCCGGACCTGCCGGAACAGCGCGGGCCCGCCGTCATGTATGCGGATGATCGCGCCGACGGTCACGAGCAGCGGACTCAGCAGCAGCAATGCCGCAGCCGCGGCGATGCGATCGAACGCCGCCTTAATGACCCGCCGCCATCCGCTGAACTCCGGGTGATCCATGTGCAGCAGCGGCAGCCCGGCCACCGGCCTGATCGTGGTGCGCGGCCCGGCGACGTCCAGTAGCGCGGGCGCGACGCACAGGTCGGTCCCGGCCCTCTCGAGATCCCAGGCGAGCTCCCGAAGGCCTACGCCGCTCATCTCCGGGCACGCCAGCACCGCAACGGTGTCGGCATCATATTTTTGCACCACATCGATGACCGTGCCGAGCCCGGCGACGACCGGTATGCCCTCGATGTCCCGGTGCTGGCCCGGTCCCGTCAGGCAGGCCGCGACGACCGACAGGCCGTGATAAGTGTTACGGTGCAGCGCAGCAGTAAGGTCCGCCGCGACGTCGCGATGCCCGACGATGACGACCTTGCGCATGCAACTGCCCAGGCTGCGGAACGTATGGAGCCGCTTGCGCAAGGCGAGTCTGGCCGCCAGGTCGAACACCGTAACGGTCGGCAGCGCCAGGACCACGTAGCCGCGAGCCACGCCGACATTGCTGGCGTAGGCGGCGATCGCGACGGCCGCTGTCAAGCCCACCCCCGCGTTGAGTACACGGCGGAACTCGTCGGAGCCCACGCCGATGAACCGCGAGTCATAACCGCCGGCGATTCCTACTGCGGCAACCCAGATCAGCGGCAGCGCAAGACTGAACAGGAGATAAGACGACGCACCGTAGGCGACAACACCGAAACGGGCTTCGAACGCCACCAGCCCGGCGACAAGCGCACAGCATATGTCCACAAGCATGGCCTTGCGCAGGTATGCGCTTGTCCACAAAGCAGAGCTGCATGCCGCTAGTCGCCCGGCCGCAACGGACCCGCGCTGCAACTCGACAACAGGGGCCTGACCAGCCGCTACGCCTCGATCTGCACCATCGCTGATCACTCGCACCGACCCCCCAGCGGGCACAGCCGATAACTCAGGAAGCGTGCGGCGCCCCGAGGCCGTGTTGCGTGGACTAACCCGGCGTAGGGAAGACGCGCAGCCATACCGGGAGGTTCACCGGCTGTTGGTGGCCTCTCCGGCATAGTCGTCGTTACCGGAAATATGAGTCTTTTCCAGCACCTCCCTCATCGGTATAGGGACAAACGATCATCTATCCGGAAGGGATGGCTTGCAGTAGATTGTCCAAGTAAAGAGTCTCAGCATTTCCGACCCGTTTCAGCATGCATGCCGGGCGGCCCGATATGTCATGGCGGGCGGCCCGGTATATGCAGCGCGAGCGCGCGCTCCCGGCTAGCAGCTTCGCTGCAAGAACAGCGCCTTGATGGTCGCTCCCCACTCGTAACCGATCGCATACGGCCACTCAGATGCAGGCAGGGGCGCGCTGATCACGTAGATCTTTCCGCTGAAACAGCGGCCGAGTCGGAGCCGGGCCTGGGTGTCTTGCGGGGTCGTAGTTACCAGGGCGATCGAGTGCCAGTGGTACCGCTTTGCGAGCCGGCCAGCGAACTCCGCCTCGCCGCGCGTTGTCGCCGGGTCGGGATTGAAGCAGACTACTCTGACTCCAGGTATCTTCGATGCGCAGCCACTGTTGCCATGGCCCGAGTCCGGCGTGCCCTGGGAGAGCACAAGCATGGGCGCCCGATGCGCCCATGCCAGTTTCAGGGCGGTGTCTAGGCGGTTGCCTGGCCCGTCCAGCATAACGATCGCGTCGACCCGTGCGGGCATTCCCTGTGGCGGCCAGACGAACAAGCGGGCCGTGGCCGAGGCGACCACGGCGAGCATGATCGACAGCGCAACCAGGGTGTGCCGTCGCCGACGGCGGCGTGCAGCGGGCCGCGCCTGCCAGATGGATCGAGCTATCGTCAATGAGCGCCCTCAAGTTCGCGCTGTGCGTCCTTCCAGGATGGTCCCCCCGGCGCGCTGGTCGGTGCGGCCCGGCTGATCCCGGTCATGGCCAGGTCGTTCAGGAGGCCTGCAGCAGGACGCGTAGCCTGGCCAGGCAGCGCCCGCGGGTGGGGCCGATGCTGCCCATCGGGAGTCCCAGCTCGTCGGATATCTCGGCATAGGAAGCTGGCGGATCAGCCATCAGCAGCTGAAGCAGCCGCTGCCAGCGCCAGGGCAAGCGGGCGAGGGCCTCGCGAACCGTCTGGGCGCGATCTCCGGCTCGTGCGCGGCGACACCGTGAAGCGCGGCGTCATCATCGGCCAGCACGATCTTCTTGCGGGCTGCCAGGCTGCGCAGGCACTCGTGCCGGGCGGTGGTCGCAAGCCAGGAGCCCACCCGGGCCGGGTACTCAAGGCGATCGATGTGCTCGAGCAGACGCAGCCACGTCGCCTGGGCAACGTCAGCGGCGTCGCTCTCCGCCAGCTTGAAGTCGCGGGTCATAGCCCAGATAAGCTTGGCGTACTGGTCAACCAGGCGCTCCCACGCCGACCAGTCCCCGTCGGCGGCGCGCTGTACCAGCCACGCGACATCTGCCGCCCCGATGCCTTGCTCCGGCATCGCCGCGACGGAAAGGCTAGCCAACGTCAGCCACCGCCCCTAGCCGCAGCCAGCCGGCAGCCCGGGCGCCCAGGCGCCTGGGAGCTCGCTGCACCAGAAGGCTGCCAGCACGGCAGCGGACAGCACCGACCCGACCAGACACGTTCGACCCCCTTACAAAGGTTCCCCAAGGTGCCGCATCGGCTATTCGCACTGCTTGCGGTGTTTCGACGCGCAGCGCGGCTTAGCTCCTGCATGCAGAAAGTAGACGTGCGGGTTGGTTCGTTGGTTGACGCGTCCCGATGCGGGTTCTGGGGCTTTTGCGAAACTAGCCGCCTGCACGACGGTCGGCGGGCCACGCGCTGACGTGCTGTTTTGAGAAGATTTGGGACTCAGGAAGGGGTTCGGCGGCGAAGAGCAGCCGCTATGCGCGCGTCACGAGCGCGCTCAGCCAGCACGCCGGGTTTCCGCCATATTGACGTGAATCAGTCCTTCTGTGACCGCAGGACATGCGGAATAGCCCGCCGGAGGGTCACCGGGCATGCTTCGTGATCTATGCGGCGGATGCGCTGGATGTGACGGAACTCGCTGTACGGGTTGACGCCCCGGGACTCGGCAGCGGGGCGGACTGGCTACGATCCGCTGCTGCTGCTCGGCCGCCAGACCGGCCCAGGCCGCCCGCAACCCCGGTGGGCTGCACCTAGCAGGGCCGTGCGTCAGGCACGTGCGGTCGCGCGGGTCCAGGATGCGTTGGCACCCGCCGCCGCCCAGCCGCGGACGATGTCGCGCATTGAGAGCAGGCCGGTTACCTCGCCGTCGTCAATGACGATCAGGTGCCTGAAATTGCCGTGCACCATAGCGGAGGCCGCCTGCTCCAGGGTCCACTCGGGGGAGGCGAAGACGACGTCCCCGGTGCGGTGATCGGCGACACGCTCGGTGTCAGGATCCTGCCCAGCACCGACCGAGTCGAGGATGTCACGCTCGGTCAGGATGCCGATGCCGGAATGATCGTGGTCGGTTACCACCGCGGCGCCGACCCGGCGCGCGGACATCAGGCGGGATGCCTCGCGCAGGGTGTGCGCAGGGCCGACGGTCAGAACCACACGGGTCATCCCGTCTCGAACCTTCATGATGGATCTCCCGGGTTGCTTGTGAACTTGTGACGCCTAATGGAGTCCAGCATCCGTGATCGCGCCGCCGGGGGCAATACCTGGAGCGCAAAACTGCGGGCGCCGCTCCCAATAGCAGGGGTCGCAGGCAGCTCAGCGGTGCCGCGGCGAGCTATAGCCTGCGCCAAGCCGCCAGTCAGCGAGGAGCCAGTAGGCTGAGCACTTCGTCATGCAGCCGCCCGTTGGTGCACACAGCGCTGCCGCCATCGGGCGTAGCCTTGCCCGCTAGGTCAGTGAAGACGCCGCCCGCCTCCTCCACGATGACCTGCAGCGCGGCCAGATCCCACAGCGACACCTCAGGCTCGGCGGAGATGTCGACGGCGCCCTCAGCGACCAGGACATGCGACCAGAAATCCCCGTAGGCACGGGTCCGCCAGACCGACCTGGCCAGCTCGAGGAAGCCGGTCATCCGGCCGTGCTGTTCCCAGCTCGGCAGGTCCGCATAGGACAGCGAGGCATCCCGGAGGCTATCGACGGCCGAGACACGGCACGGTGACGCCTTCGTGAGGCTGCGCCCGGTCCATGCTCCGCCGCTACGCGCCGCCCACCACCTGCGCCCCAGGGCGGGTGCCGTGGCTACCCCGACCACGACTTCGCCACCCGCCATCAGCCCGATCAGGGTCGCCCAGACTGGAACTCCGCGGACGTAGTTCTGGGTGCCGTCGATCGGGTCGATCACCCAGCAGCGCTGGCCGACACCTGACCTGCCGTGCTCCTCGCCAAGCATTGCATCTCGCGGCCTGGCCCGGCTGAGCACGTTGGCCAGTGATTCCTCCGTCGCCAGGTCCGCGTCGGTGACCGGCGTGAGGTCGGGCTTGGACTCTACGCGCAGGTCGAGAGCACGAAACCGGCGCATGGTGATGTCGTCGGCCGCGTCGGCGAGGACGTGGGCGAAACGCAGGTCGTCAGACCAGTCTCTTCCCTGGTCAGAGCGCTGTGGCATAGGTCCGGGATCCTAACCTGGGAGCCTGCGGGACTGGTCATGAGATCCGCCCGCTGGCTGCGAGTCCGATCGCGTCCATAGTGGCAGCCGCGCGGGCAGCTGGAGCGTTACTGATCTGATGCCAGTAGACAATCCTCGTTACCTGGCTGTTCTTGTGCCTGGCTAGCGCCGAGATGTCTTCGATCGGCAGCCCGGCGTCGTGCAGCAGCGACACGGTCGCGTGCCTGGTCTCGCGAGGCTGCCAAGCGCCGACCGGGCGGGTTGCAGGTTCAGCGGGCCGAGCTCATCCTCACGCAAAACACGAGCGCACGGCCGCCGACGTCCGGGACCACATCGCGGTCGCCGATCGCGTACAGGTGCTCGATCCGGGTCAGCCGGAGCAGCCGCCCGCCGACCCGCAAGCGCTGGTCAGCGTGTACCGGGACACGGCGAACTTCTCCGGCTTACCGCCCGTGGAGCAGATCTCGAACCCGAAGTCCACCTGCCCAAGATTCGCCCCGGCGCTGACCAGCCGGTGACCCTGGAGCCATTTCAGCGTCGCGAGAATGTCAACCGTCCCGGACTGCTCGTTCTGATCGAGGCTGAAGATGACCTCCCCGCCGCCGTACTGATAGACGGTGAACGCCTGCCCGTCGATCGTCGCGGTGCCGATCTGCTGGGCTCCGCCGCTGCCCCGGCCCACGTTGTCAACCCAGATCATGATCTCGTTCGGACCGGATGTGTTGCTGAGCCACAGGTCGTAGGCGGCCTCGGCATCGGTGCCCGGCTGCGGGTTCATCGTCTCGGTGAAGTCCGAGGTGATCGACGCGAACGCGGAGATATCCGGGTCGGTGTCGGTGGTCTTGGTGAACACCTGCTGCACGTTAGGGTAAGTGAGGACGGCAGTGTTGCCATTGGCCTGGGTGGACGTGGCGGACCAGTTGCCGGGGTCGTAGGCGGTGAGGGTCTGCGGGCCGCAGCTGGTCGTGTTGGTGTTCGGGCCGCACCCCCACATGTTGTTCCCGTCGTAGGTCGTGTACCCGTTGCTGTTGCTGATCGGCGGGTAGTCGTATGGGCCGCAGTTGCCGTTGTGCGCCGAGGTTACGCACGCCACCCCGGTCGCCGACCGGCCAGGAGACGGGCTCGTGGCGGTCGGGCTCGGATGCGGCGTGGCCGACGTGCTGGTCGGGCTGGGACTCGGTGAGGTGGCCCTCGGGCTCGGCGACGGGACCCGCTGGCCGGCCTGCCCTTGCCATTGCACCGGGACCGTCCCCGCCGGGCACGCGGGCGGCCTGTTGACCCTCACTCTGGCGAGGGTGTGCCCGGAGGTCAGGCAGGCGTAGATCGTCGTGCTGGCATCGGCCGCGGGCATGAAATCCTGGGCGGTCGCTGCGGGCCTGGCCAGCAGGGCGGGCACGGCCGCGCCGGCGGCGAGGGCAGCTGCGGCTGCGACAGCCGCCAGGATGATCCGTGATGACCTGGTCATTTCCGGCCCGCCGTTCCAGCTCGGCTTGTCCTTGGGCGGCAACGATACCGGGACCAGCGCCGTCGATTCAGGCGAATCAGGGTCCAGACAGGCGCGGCGGGACGTTCGGCACCTGGCAGACACCCAGTGAGATCGCCGCCAGGACCACCTGAACTGGAGGTTGGTGGCGTGGACGTTCCACCCGGACGCTGGTACATCATCTGGCGCAACAACTGTGCTGGTGCGGTCGGCGCGGCGGGTTGCTTATGGTTCTTCTTCTTCGCGGTCGCCTGGCGCCCGGCGGCGGTCTGTGTCGGTGTCGGTGTCGGCTGCGGGAGCGCGGTGGCCAGAAGCGTCGGCGTCGACGCCTTCCAGGCTGCGCAGCAGGCGGCGCAGTGAGTCCAGCCTGGCCGTGAGCGGCCCGTCACCGGAGGGCTCCCGGGTGCGCACCCAGGCGTCGAGCGCGCAGTCGGGTTCCAGGTGCGTGCAGCCCGGCGGGCATCCCGCCGTGCCCTCCGCGAGGTCGCTAAACGCCTCGGTCCGGCGCGATGTGGCCCAGGCCGAAGCTGCGCAGTCCCGGGGTGTCGATCAGCCAGCCGCCGCCCGGCAGCCGCAGCGCCACCGCCGATGACGAGGTATGCCGGCCGCGCCCGGTCACCGCGCTGACCAGGCCGACGGCCCGTCCGGCATCCGGGATCAGCGCGTTGACCAGCGTGGACTTGCCGACGCCCGAATGCCCGACGAGCACGCTGAGCCGGTCGGCCAGTTTCACCCGAACCGCGTCCAGCATCGCCCCGGTCAGCGGCCGCCCGAGTACCACGTGCTCGGTGCCGAGCGGCGCGTAGGCGGCGAGCAGGTCGTCGGGACTGGCCAGGTCGGCCTTGGTCAGGCAGAGCAGCGGATCAAGCCCGGCATCGTAGGCCGCGACCAGGAACCGGTCGATCAGCCGCGGGCGCGGCGGCGGATCGGCGAGCGCGCAGACGATCACCAGCTGGTCGGCGTTGGCGACGATGACCCGTTCCACCGGGTCTGAGTCGTCGGCGGAGCGGCGCAGCACCGAGGTCCGCGGCTCGACCCGGACGATCCGCGCGAGCGTGCCAGCCGCGCCCGAGGTGTCGCCGGCCAGGCTGACCATGTCCCCGACCACCACCCGCCGGTGCCCGAGTTCGCGAGCCGTCATGGCAGTGACCTCGCGGTCGCCGATCACGCAGTGATACCGGCCGCGGTCGACGGCCGCGACGAAGGCCTCGGCCGCGCTGGAATGGGCCGGCCTGCGCCTGGTGCGGGGCCGCGAGCCCCGGCCGGGCCGTACCCGCACGTCATCTTCGTCCAGCTCGCGGCCGCGGGTCGGCCGGCTCAGGGGGACTGCTCCAGCATCGCCGACCAGGCCGCGGTGAAGGCGGGGAACGTCTTGCCAACCGTTGCCGCGTTATGCACGGTCAGCCCGGGTACCGCGAGTCCCAGCACGGCCGCGGCCATGACCAGCCGGTGATCGTCGTGGCTGTCGAAGGGGGCGCCCGCTGCGCGCAGCGGCCGCGGCCGGATTTCCAGGCCATCGGGGTGCTCGATGACCTCGCCGCCGAAGGCGCCGATCTCGGCCGCCAGCGCCGCGAGCCGGTCGCTCTCGTGCCTGCGCATGTGACCGATGCCGGTGAGCGTTGATGGCGAGTCGGCCAGCGCGGCGAGCGCCGCGAGTACCGGCACCGGCTCGGGAATGTCCCGGAGGTCCGCGGTGACGCCGCGGATCCGGCCGGTGCCCGTTACCCGCAGCCCCTCGCGAGTCTGCGCGCCCGTCGCGCCCATTGCTTCGAGCACCTCCAGGATCTGCCTGGCAGGCTGGGTGGTCCGCTCGGGCCAGCCGCGCACCGTCACCGATCCGCCGGTCACGAGAGCCGCGGCGAGGAACGGCACAGCGTTGGACAAATCGGGCTCCACCGCTATCGCCGACGGCCGAAGCGGGCCAGGGTGCACCCGCCAGATTTTTTTTATAACGGATGACGCGGGCCGGCCGCCGTCCCGGCCCGGGCTCCCGGTCTCCACCTCAGCGCCCGCATCGCGCAGCATCTGCACGGTCATCGCGATGTGCGGTGCCGAAGGAACCCGGGGACCCTCGTGCCTGATCTCCGCCCCCTTGTCGTACCGCGGCGCGGCCAGCAGCAGGCCGGAGACCAGCTGGGACGAACCGGAGGCGTCCAGGGTGACGGTGCCGCCGGGGATGGCGCCCCGGCCGCGGACCGTGAACGGGATCGCGCCGCGGTCCCCGTCACTGATCAGCGCGCCGAGCTCGCGCAGCGCGCTGATCAGCTGGCCGACCGGCCGCTCCGCGGCCCGGCCGTCCCCGATGAACTCCACAGTCGCGCTGGTCAGCGAGGCCACCGGGGGGAGGAAGCGCAGCACGGTCCCGGCGTTGCCGACGTCGATGGTCACGCTGCCTGCGCGCCGCCCGGGTGTTACCCGCCAGCCAGCCGGCGGCCCGTCCGCCGCCTCGACCAGGCAGCCGAGCGCGCGCAGCCCGTCCGCCATCAGCTGGGTGTCCCTCGCGACCAGCGGGCCGGTGATCAGCGTGGGGCTGTCCGCGAGCGCGGCCAGGACCAGCGCGCGGTTGGTCATCGACTTGGAACCTGGCACGGCGATCAGCGCTCGCACGGGCCGCGTCGCGGCGGGCGCCCGCCAGGGACCGCGGCCGCTGCCTGAGCCGGGTGGCGGACCAGCTGAACGGCCGCCGGGTGCGCTGGCTGGGCCGCCTTGTGGGCCGGCTGGCGGGTGAGCTGGGCTGCTGGCCGGGCCGTTGGCTGGGCCGGCTGAGCCGCCGGGTGGCCCGCTGCCCGGGCCGGCTGAGCCGCCGGGTGGCCCGCTGCCCGGGCCGGCTGAGCCGCCGGGTGGCCCGCTGCCTGGCTCCGCTGCCCCGGACATGCGCCGCTCCTTTGTCTTGTTTGTCCCGCCGTTGTCTTGTTTGTCTTGCCGCCTGGTTGAGGCTATCGGTTGCGAGCGTACTGGCCGGGCGGGCCCGGCCTGGTTCGGCAAAGCCCGGGCCGGCGAGGTTTGGCAAACCCGGAACTTGGCTATGAACTCGCACAATCTGTGCTTCCCCCAGCCCTGTGATGCGCTCTTGTCAAAGGTGAGGACATGTGTGGCCGGTATGCCTCCGCGCGTAAGCGCATAGAGCTCCTTGAGGAGTTCCGTATTGAGCGCGACCGCGTCACCGAGCCGCTCGATCCCGACTACAACGTGGCGCCGACCAAGCCCGTCTATGCCGTGCTCAGCCGCGCGCCCGGGGCCGCGGCGAATGCAGAGAAAGCCGGCGGGGGGGCGCGTGAGCTGCGGGTCGTTCGCTGGGGCCTGGTGCCCTCATGGGCGAAGGACCCGTCGATCGGCGGCCGCCTGATCAACGCCCGGGCCGAGACCGTCGATTCCAAGCCGGCCTTCCGTAAGGCGTTTGCCAGGCGGCGCTGCCTGCTTCCCGCTGACGGCTACTACGAATGGCAGCCCGTTGAGGCTGGCGGGCGCACCGTAAAGCAGCCGTACTTCATCTGCCGCCGGGATGGCGGCCCGCTGGCCATGGCCGGGATCTATGAGCTGTGGCGGGACCGGGCCCTCCCCGATGATCACGAGCGGGCATGGCTCTGGACAGCCGCGATCATCACGACAAACGCACCTGACGAGCTCGGCCGGATCCATGACCGGATGCCGATGATCATCGACGAGAACAGCTGGCCGGACTGGCTCGATCCGGCCAGCGACGATCCGGCCGACCTGCGCGCGCTGCTGGCGCCCGCGACGGCTGGCGGCCTCGACTGGCGTCCGGTCTCGACCGAGGTCAACTCGGTACGGCACAACGGCCCGGAGCTGATCGAGCCGATCGAGCTTGCGGACAGGAGGTAGGAACCTGATGAATGTGGCCACTGCTCGCAAGCGCCTGGAGCAGATCCGCGATGGGCTCGACAGGTCGATCCTGGTGCTGACCGGCGAGCACGAGCACGAGCGGGTACCTGAGTATCCGCAGGACCCGGCCGACGCGGGTGCCAGCCTCGCCGAGACGGAACGCACCGAGGCGGTACTCGCGCTCGCCAGGCGGCAACGCTCGGAGGTGAGCGACGCGTTGCTCCGTCTCGACAAGGGAACCTACGGTACCTGCACGGACTGCGGCTCAGCCGTCCCCGAGGGGCGGCTGGAGGCCAGGCCTGAGGCGGCCCGCTGTGTTGCCTGCCAGGCCAAGCGCGACCGGTTCCACCGGTAGGCACGGATCAAGGAATGAAGGCATGCCGGCGGGTGTTACACCACCCGTGTCCGTAGCCAGCTGCCAGGTAGATGATGTCTCCGTGGTCATGACGCGAGAGAAGGCTGGCTCTGGCGTTGTATCCTCCGGCCGAGGCAGTTGGCTTTTCGGCCAGCCGCAGCGGGCGTTCGCGGAGGAGGTGGGTCCGGTCCCTGAGACACTGCAGGAGCGCAGCGAGCGCTTCTCCCGCGACGTCTTGCCGTACCTCGATCAGCTGTATGCGGCGGCGATGCGGATGACCCGCAATCCGGCCGATGCCGAGGACCTGGTGCAGGAGACCTTCGCCAAGGCGTATGCGTCCTTCCATCAGTTCCAGGTGGGCACCAACCTGAAGGCCTGGCTGTTCCGGATCCTCACCAACACGTTCATCAACTCCTACCGGAAGCGGCAGCGCGAGCCGCAGCGGTCCGGTACCGAGGAGATCGAGGACTGGCAGCTGGCCAGGGCCGCGTCGCACACGTCAGGGGGACTGAAGTCCGCTGAGGCCGAGGCGCTCGAGCGGCTACCCGACTCTGACGTCAAGGCGGCGCTGCAGGCGCTGCCGGAGGAATTCCGCATCGCCGTCTACCTGGCCGACGTCGAAGGCTTCGCTTACAAGGAAATCGCGGACATCATGGGAACCCCGATCGGCACCGTGATGAGCCGGCTGCACCGCGGACGCAGGCAGCTCCGCGAGATGCTCCAGGACTACGCGGCCGATCAGGGCCTGGTCAGGGCTGCGTCGACCACCCCCGCCGAGGCGTCGTCAGCCGGCGATGCGTCTGGGAAGGACGCGCAATGAGCTGCGGAAAACCGCACGACGTGCCCTGTAGCGAGGTGCTCGCGCGCGTGTACTCCTATCTGGACGGCGAGATCGAGGACACCGGATGCGCCCAGATCCGCCAGCACCTCGATGAGTGCGGTCCGTGCCTGCGGGAGTACGGCCTGGAAGAGGCCGTTAAGCGGCTGGTGCACAAGCACTGCGGCTACGAAGATGTGCCGAGCGAGCTGCGGGCCAAAGTCCTGATCCGGATCCAGGCGGTCCGTGCTGAGCTCGAGGTCGAGCTGCGCGTTGAGTAGCGACACTGGCTTACGTCTTCCGTTTCATAAAATGTCCCATTAGCGGGGGGCTTGCGCCCACCGGGCGATGCAGCGGACGGCAGCGCGAACCTGCTTTGATCGCGTTACTCTAAGTGGCGGCAACCTAACGGCGCCCGGGCGCGGGGCAATGACCCGGCGCGCGCCATTCGCACCAAGCCGACATGCGAGGGGTCATGAGCAGCGTCTCCCGGGCGGCGTGGCTGTACATAGCGGCGGTCGCCGTCGCGGTGGCGGCGGTCGTCTCGCCCAGGCTGCCCGGTGCCATGCACGCGGCGATGGCCGGGACCGCGCATCCGGCCCCGGCGATCAGCTGGTGGGTTACGCTCGGCGTGCTCATGGCCCTCTTCCTGGTCTGCGACTCGACCCCGACGCAGCTGGGGGCGCGGCAGTCCGCCTGGTCGCCGAGCTCGTCCGCCACCTTGGCTGCCGTGGTGCTGCTCGGCCCCGTCGGCGCGGCCATGGTGGGGGCAGTCTCGGTGCTGCGGCCCCGGCGCAAGCTGCTGCTGGCCGAACGGGTGTTCAACGGCGCGATGTACGCGCTCTCTGGCTATCTGGCCGGATGGGCGTTCGTGGCGCTGCACGGCGCGGTCGGGCTGCCGAGGATCGCTGAATTTCCGGCTATCCTCTGGCCGTTCACGGTGGCCGCCGTCGTGCATGTGCTGGCCAATCAGGGACTGCTGTGGGGCATGCTGCAGCTGATCGGCGGCGACGGCAGGCCGCGGCGCCGGATCGGGCTTGAGTCCAGCCTGCCGCTGCTGCTGGTGTCCGATCTGGGCTACGCGGCGCTCGGCCTGGTCATCGCGGCGCTGTGGTCGTTAATGGGCCCGTCAGCGGCCGCCCTGGTGCTGGTCCCGCTGTTCGTGGCGCGCTGGGCGATGGGGCAGTTCGCTGAGCAGCAGCGCGCCTACGCGGCCACCATGGCCGCGCTCTGCCAGGCCGTGGAGACCAAGGACTTCTACACCCGCGGCCACAGCGACCGGGTCTCCAGGGGATCCGGGATGATCGCCCGCCAGATCGGCATGCGGGCCGACCGGGCGGAGGCGATCAGGTTCGCCGGCATGCTGCACGACGTTGGCAAGCTGGGCGTGCCCACCAAGGTGCTGCAGAAGACCGGCGTGCTGACCGAAGAGGAGTACGCGGCCATCCAGCTGCACCCGATGCGCGGCCTGGAGATCGTCAGGGAGATCGGCTTCCTGAACGAGGCGCTTACCGGAATCATGCATCACCACGAGCGGATCGACGGCCGCGGCTACCCGATGGGCTTCGCCGGTGACGAGATCCCCGAGTTCGCGCGCATCATCGCAGTTGCCGACGCCTTCGACTCGATGACGTCGACCCGGTCCTACCGGCAGGCGCGCCGGATCGACGACGCGGTCGATGAACTCCGCAAGGGCTCAGGCACCCAGTTCGATCCGGCACTCGTGGACGCCTTCGTCGCCGCACTGCGGCGGGACGGCTGGCAGCTGCCCGTGTCGCCGCCTGAGCCGCTCGACCGCGAGATGGTGACGGCGCAGGACCACGATGACCCGACCGCCCCGCTGCGGGTCGTCGAGACCTTCTGACGGCCGGGAGCCGCGATGACGACACGCCAGCCGGCCGAGCGGTGGGCGTCCTGGCAGGCCCTGGACTCGGGCAGGCTCCTGCTGCTCGCCGCCGCGGGCATGCTGGTCGTGGCCGGGCTCGCGCAAACCGCGGCGGTCAAGGTGCAGCAGCCGGTTACCGCGGTGGCCTTCGGCTGCCTGATCGCTTTCGGCGAGCTGCTCAGGCTGAGCCTGCCTGGTAACAGGGAAGCCGCGCCCATCGCGACGACCGGTGCGCTGGCCTACGCGCTGCTGCTGCATGTCGCCAAGCAGGACGGGAACGTGCCGCCGCATGTCCCCGCACTGCAGGTGATCGCGGTCACGGCGGTCGGCATGACCCTTGGCGCGCTGCCGCACATCGCGGCCGGCCGGTCGGCGGGCCTGACCGGGATGGCGTCCAGGCTCGTCGCGGTGGGCTTCGTCGCGTTCATCTTCCGGCCGTTCGCGACCAGCGAGGTTCTTAACGCCCACCGGAACTGGTGGATCGCCCTGTCCGCGATGGCCGTCACGGCCGCGCTCGGCTGGCTGGTCGAGGCGGTAATCGGGGCCCTGATCAGGGCGGATGACCTGGGCGCCAGGTTCTCGGTCGCGCTATGGGACGAGATGCGGGTACTACTGCCGCTCGGCGCGGCGGTCGGGGCCTCCGCGGTGATCACGGTCTTCGCCGCCGAGGTCATGGGACTGTCCGAGCTCGCCGTCTTCATCGGGCCGCTGCTGGTCACGCAGGTCGCGTTCCGCAGGTATGCCGGGATCCGCGCGACCTACCTGCAGACCGTCCGTGCCCTGGCCAGGGTCACCGAGGTCGGCGGATATGTAGAAAGCGGGCATTCCCGGCGGGTCAGCAGGCTCGCGGTCGCCGTCGGGCAGGAACTTGGCATGCCGGAGCACGACCTGCTCGATCTCGAGTACGCGGCGCTGATGCACGACATCGGCCAGCTCGCGCTTCCCGACCCGATCCCCGGGGGGGCAACCGTGCTCGTCTCCGCGGCTGATCAGCGGCGCATCGCCGAGCTCGGCTCGGACGTGATCCGGCAGGCGGGGGTGCTCGACAAGGTGGCGGAACTGGTCCGCTGCCAGAACTGGCCAGCGCGCGGGCATGACCCGGAGCCGCCCGTGGGCAGCAGGATCATCCGGGCCGCCAACGCATTCGATGACCTGGTCGGCGGGTCGACCGACCGGGACCGCAGCGCGGCGGCGCTGGAGCGGCTGCGCCTCGATACCGCCGCCGAGTACGACGCCGGGGTCGTCGAGGCGCTCAGCGAGGTCGCGGGACGGCGGCTGGCCAGCCGCCTGTAGGCTGCCGGACGGGTCCGAGCCGGTCACGCGACGCCGGCAACGCGGTGCACCCATGCTGAATTGCCGGACATCGCGATTGCCGGACAGCGCGGAGTTCGCCAGCGGCCGCTACGATACGTCAGGCATTGCCCGGCTGCGATGATGACGCTGATCGCAGACAATGATGGTGCGCGGTCCCGGCATCGATCGCCGGGCCATGACGCGAGGAGGTGCGCGTGATCGAAGTCCGCGCCGAGATGGTCGCGAACGTGTGGAAGGTGGTTGCCGCCGAGGGCGCTGCGGTGGCCGACGGTGACACGCTCGTCATCCTCGAATCGATGAAGATGGAAATCCCGGTCCTGGCCGAGGGATCGGGCACGATCACGAAGCTCGCGGTGGCCGAGGGCGACGTGGTCCAGGAGGGCGACATGATCGCGGTCATCGAATGAGGCCGGACACGGGCGCGGCCCTTGCCGTCGGGCTGCGGGCTACCGTACGCGCGGTCGTCACCGAGGACGACACGGCCATGGCGATGGGCAGCGGAGCCGTGCCCGTGCTCGCGACGCCGCGGCTGCTCGCGCTCGCCGAGGCGGCCGCGATCGCGGCGATCGCACCGTACCTGGACGAGGCGTCCACCTCGGTAGGCACCGCGGCCAGCCTGGAGCACAAGCGGGCCAGCCCGCTGACCGAGGAACTCGTCGTCGAGGCCGAGCTCACCGAGGTCGACGGGGCACGGCTGGTGTTCAGCTTCATCGCCCGGGTCTGGAATCCCGCGGAGGATCTGGTGGTCGGCGCGGGCAGCATGGAAAGGGTCGTGGTCGACAGGGAGCGCTTCGTGGCGCACGCCCGGCCGGCGTCAGTCGCCTCGTGATCAGCGGTGCCGGGCGCGTGCCGGGCGGGCCCGTGCCAGGCGGGCGGATCGCTGCCGGTGCCGGGCGGCACGCACCTGGATTGCCGCGGGCCGGGCCCAGCTGGCAGCGGTCAGCGCGGGCTCAGACCCCCGTCGTGGAGCGCGGGTAGGCGATCTCCGGATCCGTGATGATATTGACCAGGTAGGGAGCGCCCGAGTCGAAGGCCCGGCGCAGCGCCGGCCCGATCTGGCCCGGCACTGTGACGATTTCCCCGGCCCCGCCTAGCGCGCTCGCCACGCGGTCATAGCGGCAACTCGGCTGCAGGTCGGCCGCGACATCGTAGCCGTAGAGCTGCTGCATCGGGTGCTTCTCCAGCCCCCAGATGCCGTTATTGCCGCAAATCATCACCATAGGCAGCCGGTGCCTGACAGCGGTGTCGACATCCATCAGCGAGAACCCGGCGGCGCCGTCCCCGAGCAGCAGCACCACCTGTGCCGACGGCCGGGCGATCCGGGCGGCGATGGCGTATCCGAGGCCGGTGCCGAGGCATCCGTACGGGCCTGGGTCCAGCCAGCAGCCAGGACGCTGCGCTTCGAGGTACTTTCCCGCATAGGAGACGAAGTCACCGCCGTCCCCGATCACTACCGCGTCGCTGTCAAGCAGCCTGGCGAGTTCACCGTAGATCCGCATCGGATGAATCGGCTCGGCGTCGCTGCTCAGCAGCGGCGTGTCGGCGGCGATCGCGGCCCTGGCCGCGGCCTGGAGCCTGGGCAGCCAGGATTCCGTCCAGCGGGGAGGCGCGGCACCCGCCGCCTCCGGCGTGACGGCCGCCAGCCCGGCGAAGAACGCTGCCAGGTCGCCTGCTGCGCGGCCGGCCAGCTCGCGGTGGCGCGCTACCCGCTCCGCCGCGTCAGCGACATGCACGACCAGGGCGGGCGGCGTCCCGTTCTTGCCGCCGTAGTCACCGTAGCCGAGCCGGAAATCCAGCGGCGTGCCCACCACGATCACCAGGTCGGCCTCGCCGAGGGCGACCGACCGTGCCCTGGAAACGAGCAGCTCATGCCCGGCTGGCAGGATCCCGCGCCCCTGGCCGTTCGCGATCACCGGCAGGGCAAGCTGCTCGGCGGCGGCACGTGCCGCATCCGCCGCGCCGTCCAGCCACACATCCGAGCCGAGGACAAGCACCGGACGGCTGGCCTGGGCGAGCAGCCGGGCGATCTGCGCGACCGCCTCAGGGCCGGTTACGCCGCCGCCGGGGGCGTCCGCGCCGGCCGCCGCCTGGCCGCCCGCCGCCTGGCCGCCCGCTGCCCGTCCCGCCGCAGTCTGGCCGGGTGCAGTCTGGCCGGGTGCAGTCTGGCCGGGTGCAGTCTGCCCGGTTGCCGTCTGCCCGGCCGCCGCGCGGGCGGGTGCCGCCGGACGTGAGCCGGTGCTGCCGAACAGGGCTTCCAGGCTGACGTCAAGGAAGACCGGGCCGCGGTGGCGCGTGCCGGCCAGCGCGAACGCTGCATCGACCGCCGCGCCGACCCCGCTGCTTTGATGCTCGGTGAAGGCCCGCTTCGTGATTGCCCCCAGCAGCACCGGATGGTCGATCTCCTGGAGACTGCCCGCGCCCCAGCGGTAGTCGGGAGCCCGGCCGCCGATGACGACCAGGGGCGCGCCGTTGAAGTGCGCAGTAGTTATCGCGCTGACGCCGTTGGTCACCCCGGGGCCGGCGGTCAGGACCGCGAGCCCGGGGCTGCGGGTAAGCCGGCCGGTGGCCTCGGCGGCGAACACCGCGGTCTGCTCGTGCCTGACGTCCACGATGCGCAGCGGCGGATCGCCCTTGACGGCGCCGTCATACAGCGGGAAAACGTGGCCGCCGGACAGCGTGAACATGGTCTGGACACCATGCCGCTGCGCCGAGGCGACGGCGTGCGCGCCGCCGTGATCAGGCACCTGCCCCGGCTCCGGCGGCGCTCCGCTGGCCCGGACGTCGTCCCGTTCGCTGCCGCCCATGGGGTGACGTTACCAGCTGGTAGCAGATCCCTGGGCCGGGTGCGCCGGGCGCCGGGTCCGGGTGACAAACTTGTACCTATCGCCCCGGTACCACGACTGCGACCACTCCACCGGGGTGCCCGAGGCGTCGAACGCGCGCCTGCTGAGCAGCAGCAGCGGCAGCCCGGCATCCACGCCGAGCAGGCGGGCATCTGCGGGGCCCGCCAGCACGGTCTCGATCGTCTCCTCCGCCTGCGCCAGTTCCACTCCGTAGCCGGACGCGAGCGTCTCATAGAGCGATGATGCCGCGTCCACCTTCCTGCGCAGCCCGGGGAACCGGCGCGCGGGCAGGTAGGAGGCGGCGATGGCCATCGGCTCGCCGTCAGCGAGCCTGAGCCGGTGGATGCGCAGCACGCGACCGCCTGGCCTGATGCCCAGCAGCAGGGCGAGTTCTTCGTCGGCCGGCCGGTATCCGGTGTCCAGGATCTGGGTCTGCGGGTTCAGCCCGCGGGCCCGCATCTCCTCGGTGTAGCCCGCAAGTTCCAGCAACTGGGCGACCTTCGGCGGGGCCACGAACGTGCCCTTGCCCTGCCTCCGCACCAGCCTGCCCTCGATGACAAGCTCGGCGAGCGCCTGCCGGATAGTGGTGCGCGACGTGCCATAACGCTGCGCCAGGTCGCGTTCACCTGGAACGGGTGAACCGGCCGCCATCGAGCTGGTGAACGCCAGCAGCCCGCGTTTCACGCCGTAGTACTTGGGAAGCCGGGCATCCGCGGCTTCAGCAGGAAGATCACCAGCTGTCCTGACATCCGGTGACGTCAGCGACATCTCCCTCTGCTTCGCAGTCACCCGGACATGGTCTCTCAGGTCGGTCCGCCTGATCAGGCAGATGCGATGATGGCGGGGTGCCTACGATGACCAACCTTGCCCTCCGGCAGGCGGGGCTGGCCGAATCTGACGTGGAATGGCTGCACACGCTGGTGTCCGACTGGCAGCTGCTGGCCGACCTGTCCTTTGCCGATCTGGTCCTCTGGGCACCGCTCCAGGACGGATCGGGGTGGGTAGCGCTCGCGCAGATGCGGCCGACAACGGGGCCGACCGCCTTTCCCGACGATGTCGTCGGCTCGGTCAGGTCGGCCGCCGACCGGCCGTTCCTCGAGGCGGCGCGGCGTGACTGGCGGATTTGCCGGGAGGGGGATCCGGAATGGACCAGCGGGGTGCCGGTCAGGCACGAGACGATCCCGGTGGCCCATGAGGGGAAGGTCATCGCCGTTATCGAGCGATCCACCAACCTCAGTGCGGCGCGCACCCCCAGCCGGATGGATATCGCCTACCTGCGGGCCGCGGATGATCTTGCCCAGATGGTGGCGGCGGGCATGTTTCCCAGTACCGGCAACGAGCCCGCCTTGGTCAGGTCACCGCGGGTGGGCGACGGTCTGCTGCGGCTCAGCCGGTCGGGAAGGGTGACGTACGCGAGCCCGAATGCGCTGTCGGCCTACCGCAGGCTCGGGCTCACCGCCGACCTGGTCGGGGCCGAGCTCGGACCGCTCACGGCGCAGCTGTGCATGACGTCAGCGCCCCGCGACGACTCGCTGATACTGACGGCGAGCGGCCGTGCGCACATGGAGACGGAGGTCGAAGGCAACGGCTCTGTCGTGCAGCTCCGCACCATCCCGCTGGTCGTGACGGGGGCGAGATCGGGCGCGCTCGTCCTGGTTCGTGACGTCACCGAGCTTCGGCACCGGGAGCGTGAGCTGATGACCAAGGACGCGACGATCAAGGAAATCCACCATAGGGTCAAGAACAACCTGCAGACCGTGGCCGCGCTGCTACGGCTCCAGGCGCGCAGGCTCAAGGCGCCCGAGGCCCGTGCCGCGCTCGAGGAAGCCGTGCGCAGGGTCGGCTCTATCGCCATCGTTCACGAGACTCTCTCCCACACCCCCGAAGAGATCGTGGATTTCGACGACATCGCGCGGCGGGTCGCGATGATGGCGAGGGAGGTGTCCGCGCCCGAGGCGCGGGTCACGCCCGAACTGCTGGGAAAATTCGGACTGCTCCCGGCGTCGCTGGCGACCCCGCTGGCCCTGGTCCTGACTGAGTTGCTGCAGAACGCGCTGCAGCATGGCCTGACCCGTCCGACCGGTGCTGCGCTCGGCGGGACCCTCGAGGTGAGAGCCGCCAGAAATCAGCACCGGCTGACGGTCACTGTGGCCGATAACGGGGTCGGCCTGCCGACGGATTTCGATCTCGACTCCAGTGCCAGCCTCGGGCTGCAGATCGTCCGCACCCTGGTGGTCGCGGAGCTTGGCGGCCGACTGGAGATAGCACCGCAGGCCACCGGCGGCACAAAGGTGCTCGTGGACCTTCCGGTAGAGCCGCAACTGGCCGCGACCGACGGCGGCCCAGGATCCGCCGCGCCGCTCGCGGGCTGACGACGGCCGCCGGCTCCCCGGGCTAACAGCAAGCCGCCGACGCCGCCGGGGCTGACAGTCAGCCGCTGGCGAGGGCGGCGCTCAGGCGTTGGCCTTCAGGCGTTGGCGCCAGCCCGGACCCTGGCAGCGCGGCGCTTGAGCGCGCGCCGCTCGTCTTCGCTGAGGCCGCCCCAG
Source organism: Streptosporangiaceae bacterium (assembly GCA_050011895.1). Lineage (GTDB taxonomy): Bacteria > Actinomycetota > Actinomycetes > Streptosporangiales > Streptosporangiaceae > DATBGO01. The sequence continues at coordinate 20,198 of JBEKIF010000010.1, forward strand.
ACCCCAGAATCCTGGCCGCTCTCAAGCGCCCACTGCAGGCATGCCTCCTGCACTGGGCAGCGTTGACACACCTGCTTGGCCTCGTCGATCTGGAGCAGCGCGGGCCCTGTGTTGCCGATCGGAAAGAACAGCTCCGGATCTACGTCACGGCAGCCGGCGTGGTGACGCCAGTCCATGAGGTCCACTCCTTCTAAGGACGGTGCCGTGGCCTCGCCCCGTTGCGTCAGTCGTGCTTGTGAACGATTTCACGAGCTATAACATATGCCGGGACCTGTGTAGTTCCCGAGCCGAGAAGGTCCTTGAGTCACCGGACTCGCGCCCCGATCGGCTCCCGGACATGCCGTCGGACGCGGTCACGACGACCTTGCCCGCACCCAACCCGGGGACGCGTGGCTAGCGCGCCGCTCGCCGGGAGCGTTACAACCCTCTCAAGCGCGGCGATCAACCGCAAGAGGCTTTGGCAAAGGTTCGGGTGGATTTCGGTGTCAGATGAGTCACATTGCGGGCATGGCACATCGTCAGGCCCGCACGTCAGATGCTGACACGGCCTGCTTGAGCAGCGAAATGCAACCTTTTATAAGGGTATCAGCCGCTTTATTCTAATCGCTCAATGCTTCATACTATGACACGCAGCGCGTTCGGGATTGACGCGAACCTGACGTGCTCACGTTCGCCCATGTACTCGCCGTCAACCTGGAAGGCCACCGGCCTGCTCGCGGTAAAGGCTAGCCGTGCCTCATCGTGCGCGGTCAGCACGCTCCGCCCGCGGGCGGGGGGTCCTGCCGGGGACAGCATCTGGCGCAGGGTCCGCAGCGCCGCGGCGGTATGCAGGCTGCGAAGCGCGAACACATCGAGCCCGCGGTCGAACGCGGCTCGCGGGTTAGTGTTGACGGGACGCCGGCCGAGGTACGTCCATGGCGCGGTATTGGAAATGATCCCGAGATGGAACGGCCCGGCCGGCGGATGCCCGTCGCGTTCCAGCGTGAGCGCGGGATGGCCCCTGTCGGTCCGCAGGAAGAACTGGCGGACCGCCGTCCTCGCATACAGGGCCGGCGTGACCAGCCGCCCGGGTGCCCGCTGCCCGTCGACGGCCCGCACCACCTCCGCGTCGAAACCGAGCCCGGCATTGAAGGCAAAGTACCTGGTCTCGGCCAGGCCAACGCCAATGTCGCGGTGCCTGCCGTCGGCCAGCGCCTGCAGGATCCACCCGGCGGCGTCGACCGGATCAGGCGGCAGCCCGAGCGCGCGGGTGAATACGTTGGCACTGCCGCCCGGCAATGGCGCCAGGGCAGGCAGGCCGGCCCCGGCGGTGCCACGGTCCGATGTACCGAGGATTCCGTTGACCGCCTCATTCACGGTCCCGTCCCCGCCGAGCGTGAGCACCAGGCCGAAACCCGCGCATCGGGCCTCAGCGGCCAGGCCGGTAGCGTCGCCCCGGTAACGTGTCTGGACGACGTCAAGGTCGACGGCGGACGCGAGTGCGCGCACGATGACGTCGCGGCGTAGCCGCGTCGTGGAGGTGGCCTGTGGATTCACGATCAGGAGCGCGCGCACGCGCTCAGGTTAGCGAGTCCGGAAATTCCGAAATGCCGCGGCGCCCGGCGACTGTGCTCGTCGCGGCGGTGGTGCAGGCGGCCGAAGCGGCCGGGGTGCTCACCGCTTCGATCCTGGCCGGGATCGATACCGGAGCCGGGCGGTCCTATCACGCTGACAGCGGTATAGCGCTGACGCTGATCGGGGCGGCAACGGCACTGGCGCTGGGGTGTGTCGCGGCCGGGCTGGCCAGGACACGTCGCTGGAGCCGTACTCCGGCCATGCTCACCCAGCTGTTCGTCGGCATCGTCGGCATCTACCTGGTCCAGGGCCATCGCTATGACTGGGGCGTGCCCGGCATAGCGCTGGCGGCCGCCGGATTCGCGGCCCTGCTCGCCAGGCCCAGCCTGCGCGCGCTGGCCGGCGGTCCGGCCGCGCCGATCTCGCGCGACCCGGACGGCCCCCGCTCGGACGGCGGCTAGTCGTCGGTGGTGAGCCCCTCACGGAGCTGGGCAAGGGTCCGGGCCAGCAGCCGTGATACGTGCATTTGCGAGATGCCGAGCTCGATCGCGATCTGAGACTGGGTCATGTTCCCGAAGAACCGCAGCAGCAGGATCCGCTTCTCCCGTGGCGGGAGCCGTTCCAGCAATGGCTTGAGCGATTCCCGGTACTCGACTCCCTCCAGGGCGTCGTCAAGCATCCCCAGCGACTCGGCCACCGCCGGCGCGTCGTCGTCGCCCGAGTCGGGCGCATCCAGCGACACGGTGGAGTAGGCATTGGCCGACTCCAGGCCCTCGAGCACCTCCTCCTCGCTCATCTGCAGATGAGCCGCGAGCTCCGCCACCGTGGGCGCCCGGCCAAGTCGCTGGGCCAGGTCGCTGATGGCCTTGGTCAGCGCCAGCTTGAGTTCCTGCAGCCGCCGGGGCACCCGGACGGCCCATCCTTTGTCACGGAAGTGCCGCTTGATCTCGCCGACAATGGTGGGTGTCGCATAGGTGGAGAACTCCACGCCGCGGCTGAGATCAAACCGGTCGATGGACTTGATGAGGCCGATGGTGGCCACCTGGGTGAGATCGTCGAGCCATTCGCCCCTGTTGCGGAACCTGCGCGCGAGGTACTCGACCAGCGGCAGGTGCAGTTCGACCAGCTCGCCGCGAATGCGCAGCCGCTCCTCATCTCCGGCGGGCAGCACCGCGAGCCGCTCGAACAGGTCTCGTGCCCGTCCCCGCTCGCGCGGCGCGTGCTGGATCTTCGGAGCCGCCAGGGCGTCGTCAGCGGCCGTGCCCTCGGCCGGCGTGCCCTCGGCCGCCGCGTCATCGGCCGCCGCGTCATCGGCCGGCTCCTCGTCGGCGTCCCGGAAATCGATCACCGTGGCGCCGGGGAGGTCAGTCTCCCCGCTCGCCGCCCCGCCCCCGGCACGCGCGATCACCGTGCTCTCGAACTCCTCGGTCAAGGTGACCTCGATCTCCCCCGTCATACTGATCCCGATATCTCGCGGGTCTTGCGCATTACGATGGTCAGCAGATCGCCTGGCCCCACGTGCGCCTCGACGCTTCCCGCCAGTGCGGACAGCACAGTCCAGGCGAAGGTGTCGCTCGCCGGCGGCTGCGGCGCCAGGCAGTCAGCCGAAACCGAGATAGTCATCATGTCGTGGTCGAGCGAGAAGACGCACTCGAGGCTGCCTCCCGGCCGCGCCTGGCTCAGCAGCATGGCGCAGGCCTCATCGACGGCAATACGCAGGTCCTCGATCTCGTCGAGGGTGAAATCCAGGCGTGCCGCCAGGCCAGCCGTCGCCGTGCGGAGCACCGACAGATAGGCACCCTCGGCCGGCAGCCGGACCGACACCCGGTCCTGCGCGTCGGAAAGGTCGCCAGGGTAGCCACGGACGGCAACGGCAGGCCCCGGACGGCCGGCCAGGGGCGCGGCGTCATCCTCGCGCGCCACCGTGCTCGCGGCTGGCCCGATCGCCGGTGCGGTGGTCTTCTCGGTCACGTCTGCCCTCCTGGAGCGTCCGGCACCGTCCCCGCAGGGCGGCCGACCGGTTCCTGTCTGCAACCTACCGTGCGCGCGCCGCTGCGCTGACACGCCGCGCGGCCAGCGTGCGCCGAGTACGGTGAGGGGCCGCGCGTACCGTCGCCGCGCGGCCCCAACTGTCAGACTTCCGGACCTCTGCCAGGTCAGGCCTGCTTTGTCGCCCAGAAGATCTTTCCGATCTCCTCGATCTTGCCCAGTAGTTCGTCGGCCTTCGCCACATCCGTGCTGCCCTTCGTGCCGCCCGCTCCCGCGAGCTTGGTGGCCTCGTTGAACAACTGGTTCAGCTGCGGGTACTTCTCGAAGTGCGGCGGCTTGAAGTAATCGGTCCATAGCACCCACAGATGATGCTTGACGAGTTCCGAGCGCTCCTCCTTGATCTGCAGCGCGCGGGTACGGAACTCCGGGTCCGCATTCTGCTGATACTTCTCGCAGATCGCGCGGACCGATTCAGCCTCGATCCTGGCTTGCGCCGGATCGTAGACGCCGCAGGGGAGGTCACAGTGAGCGTGCGCCGTGGCCCTCGGCTCGAGGATACGTGCGAGCAACCTCATCGATGTCCTTCTCTCGTGTCAGATCATGGGTAACGGAATTCTGACAGTACCCCGTTGGCTCGATCGCGTTCAGGGAGGGCTCCATGCGCTGGCCGCTGTGGCGCGTCGCGGTGGCGGAGCGCTCGATGGAACCGGCGCTGCGGCCGGGAGACTGGCTGCTGGTGCGGCGCCGGCTGCGGCCGGGCCAGCCGGCCCGGATCCGGCCCGGCCAGCTGGTCATTGCCCGGCATCCGGGACGCCCGGGCCTGCTGCTGGTCAAGCGCGCCGGACGGCGCGAGCCGGCGGGCTGGTGGCTGGAATCCGACAACCCCGGTGCCGGAGCGGTCGACAGCCGGGCCTTCGGCGCCGTGCCTGACCGGCTGATCGAGGGCCGGGTGCTGCTGCGCTACTGGCCGCCGCGCCGGCGCTGCCCGTGACGCGCGGCTGGCCGGCCGCCGCCGTTTACTGAAAGGCCCCTTGACAGGCCCGAGGGCCCCGTCCCGCCGGCGGCGGAACGGGGCCCTCGCGGGCACGTAAGCCAGGCTGGCCCGTCGGCCCGGGCGTCAGTGCGACAGCGCCGGCCCCGGCGGCTCGGGCTCGACCGCCTGCCGCTCGACGAGGTCGAGCATCTCATGCCTGGGCAGCTTGGTGGCCTGTGCCCAGTAGTAGATGGCCAGGCTGAACCCGGCGACCACCAGCATGTCCAGCCCGAACGGGATGTTGTTGGTGTTGACCGGCGCGGCCACCGCACCACCGCTGAACTGGCCCTGCCAGGAAATGATGCCCATGCCGATCAGGTAGACCGGCAGCCACTGCGCCGACTTCCAGTCCAGCGGCGGCCGCTGGGGGTCGAACGCCATGCACACGCCGATCAGGACATACCCGATCACGATGCAGACCCCGAGCTTCCAGATCGTCTCGATGCCCGTCCAGTAGATGATGATGCTGGAGATCATGAACGCGAGCGGCGCGACCACGCGGCCCCAGGGCAGCCGGTAGGGCCGGCTGGCCTCGGGCACCTGGTCCCGGAACGCGCCCAGGGACAGCGGCGCGCCGGCGTACATCAGCACGCTCGCGCCGGTGACCAGGTTGACCAGCGAGTGCCAGCTCGGGAACGGCAGCAGGAACACCAGCCCGAACAGGAACGCGAAGAGCAGGCTGACCCAGGGCACGCCATTTGCATCCACCTTCTGGAAGACCTGCGGGTAGTAGCGGTTACGGGCCAGGCCGTAGCCGACCCGCGAGGTGGAGGTCTGATAGATCAGGCCAGTGCCGAACGGCGAGACGAACGCGTCGATCCGCAGGATGACCGCCAGCCAGCCGAGCCCGACCAGGCCGGCCAGGCCGGCGAACGGCCCGATCGCGATGGGGTTGGTGGCCGGTATGCCGGCCCAGCCCTTGGGGCCGGTGATAAGGCTGTGCGGTATCGCGCCGATGAACACGACCTGCAGCAGGACGTAGATCGTGACGCCGATCAGGACGGCCAGGATGATCGCCCGCGGCAGGTTGCGCTGCGGGTCCTTGATCTCTCCGGCCAGCTGGTCGGCCTGCTCGAAGCCCAGGTAGGCGAACACGATGCCGGCCGAGGGAATCGCCCCGAGCAGGGCCTTGAACCCGAAGGGCATGAAACCGCCGCCCGCGCCGAAGTTGTTGGCGTGGAACTTGAACGCGAGCACGATGATGGCCAGCACCGGGATCGCGACCTTCCACCACGTGATGCCGGCGTTGACCTTGGAGAACAATCCAATGGCCAGGAAGTTGATCGCGGTGAAGACGGCCATGAGGACGATCGTCATGATGAAGCCGGTCGTCGTGACGTTGCCGACTCCCGTCCCGCCGTTGGCCAGCGGGTTGAACAGGCCATGCCAGTAGTAGGACCCGTACTGCATCACCGCGAAGCACTCGATCGGCGCCACCGTGACCGCCTGCAGCCAGGAGAAGAAGCCGAACGAGATGCCAGCGATGCTGCCGAAAGCGAAGTGCGGGAACCTCGCGGTGCCGCCGGACACCGGGTACATCCCGCCAAGTTCGGCATGGACCAGGGCCAGGATGATGACGGCGACTCCGGCGATGACCCAGCCCAGCAGGGCCGCTGTCCCGGCGGCCTGCGCGGCGTACAGGGCGCCGAACAGCCAGCCGGAGCCGATGATCGAGGTCTCGGACGCCCAGGTGGCGCCGATCAGCCCCATCTCTCGTCTGAGGCCGACGTCCGCTGGCCTGGTAACCGTGGCTACGGACTCAGTTGCCATGTTCGAACCTTCTTTCGGGTCCGCTTACGTGGGCCATACGGCCGTGAGTAGGCCTCATGCTAATGATCGACTTGGGACGTGAGAAGGAGCGGCCTGGTGTCTTTTTGGTAACGTAGGTCATCGTCTCGCAATGCAAACGGGACCAACGCGACCGCTGGCTAAGGACATCTTGGCAGCTAGGCGCGGATCGCTCAGAGACGACTCGCGGTGCGCGAGAGGTTACTTGACTGGCCGGCCGGCGGCGGCCCGGACCGTTCCTAGCGTTCTGCTAGCCGGCGGCCGTGGTGGGCGGGCTGGTGGCCATGGTGCTCTCGCGGGTGCGGAAGGCAGTCACCGTCGCCCTGGTGCTGCAGTGATCCGAGCAATAGCGCCTGGACCGGTTGGTGCTCGCGTCGATAAACGCGCCCTGGCACGACGCAATTGCGCAGATGCCCAGCCGATTGGCACCGAATTGGACGACCACTGTCGCCAGGCCGGACGTCGCACCTGCTGCGTACCGCTCGGCCACCGAGCCGCTGTCGGTCAAGTGCAGATGCCAGGGCAGCCCGTCATGACGGGCCACGACAGAATGGACCGGGTGCTGTGCAAGCAGGGCATTCAGCCGGTCCGCCGCGGCCGCGTCGTTCCCTTCGGCCGCGAAGGTAAAGATCGCGGCGAGATCCGCCCGGAGCAGCCGGAGCGCATCCAGGTCGTGGAAGGTGACCGGGCCAGCCAGATGCGGGCGGTCCGCTACGAACGCATGAAACGCCTGCGGGCTGCCAAGCTGGTCCGGGTCGCCGTCAGCACGGGCAGCCGTGTTGACGAGACGCACTGCGAGCTCGGCGTAGGACGTAAAGTCCACACCGGTCCTTTTAACTGCGAGAGTGCCGAGGGTAACTTCCCGGACGGCAGTATGGCACAAACGGCCGTGACCCGGGAGTGCTTCACACGGTGTTCATCACATATTGGGATCAGATGACTCCGGTGCGCTGGCCCAGTTTAGGCGATTTGCGCCGCCAGTCGGGCGGGCGGATGGAGTCATGCCCGCGCTGCTCCCAGCCCGCTTCCCTGGGAGAGATGGGGCCGCTGCCCCGGGAGCGATGGGGCCCGCTGCCCTGGGAGAGATGGGGCCCCGCTGCCCTGGGAGAGATGGGGCCCGGCCGGGGCGCTAGTGTCCTGAGCATGTTTGCTGTCACCGCGGCGCGCTTGCGCACCGACGATCCGCTGGCTGGCCTCGAACTTGGCGAGCGGCCGGAGCCCGCGCCTCCGGACGGGTGGACCACGGTGTCGGTCCGGGCCGCCGCTCTCAACCACCACGATGTCTGGACGCTGCACGGGGTGGGGATCTCCGCCGACCGGCTGCCCATCGTGCTCGGCTGCGACGCCGCCGGGATCGATGCGGATGGCAACCAGGTCGTGGTGCACGCGGTCGTCAGTGACCCCGGATACGGCGGTTCCGACGAAACGCTCGACCCGGCCAGGTCGCTGCTGTCGGAGCGCTACGACGGTACGTTCGCGGACCGGGTGGCGGTCCCCAGGCGGAACCTGCTGCCCAAGCCTGCCGCGCTCTCCTTCGCCGAGGCCGCCTGCCTGCCGACCGCCTACCTCACGGCCTACCGGATGCTGTTCAGCAAGGCAGGGCTTGAGCCTGGCGCTACAGTGCTCGTCCAGGGCGCGGGCGGCGGGGTCGCCACGGCACTGATCCTGCTCGGGCACGCGGCAGGCCACCGGATCTGGGTGACAAGCAGGAGCGAGGCCAAGCGCGAGCGGGCCCTCCAGCTCGGCGCGGATCAGGCCTTCCCGGCTGGGGCCCGGCTGCCTGAGCGAGTCGACGCCGTCATGGAGACCGTCGGCGAGGCCACCTGGGCGCATTCGCTCCGGGCGCTCAGGCCCGGCGGCACGATCGTGATCTCCGGTGCGACCAGCGGATCCGCGCCCGCCGCTGACCTGAGCCGGGTTTTCTTCCTGCAGCTGTCGGTGGTCGGATCGACAATGGGCAGCCGTGACCAGCTCGGCCGCCTGCTCAGGTTCCTTGAGCAGACCGGCGTGCGGCCGCTGATCGACCGCACCATGCCGCTGGCTCAGGCCCGCGACGGCTTCGCCGCCATGATCTCCGGCGAAGTGTTCGGGAAGATCGTGTTCACGCTCTAGGCGCCCGGGCCCTCGCCCTCGCCCTCGCCGCCGGCCGGCCCGGCATCATCCGCGCTGGCGTGGTCAGGGGCCGGGTGTCTCGGCGCTGTCCTCAGGCCTACTCTCCGCCGTGCTGCCCGCTGAACCGGCCGCGGCGCCGCCGAAGACCTCATCCCTGACCTTGCACAGCGTTTCCTCAAGGATGGCCCGCAGGTCGCGGAGCGCGTTCTCGCCCACTGAGTCGGTATGAAAGGCTGCAGAACGCAGCTCTCTGGCGAATTCGACGGCTAGCCGTTCGAGGTCGCGGAACAGGCCGGCGTCGGGCTTCGCCGCACCGCCGCGGTTGGCTCTCGGCCAGGGTCCGGGGTCCTTGGGCCCGGGCGCGTCTGAGCCGGGTGCCGCTGAGCCGGGGAAGCCGCCGAAACCGGGCCTGCCATGCGTGCCTGGCCGCTCACGCCAGCCTGCCCAGCTCTGCCAGTCCTGGAACGCGGCCCAGTCCGGCCGTTCCTGATGGCTGCCGCCACGCTGCTGCCCGCCGGGCCGCCCACGGCCACTCCGGCCGGTATCGCGGGCCTGCCCGGCTGTATCCCGCGTCCTCCCGGCTGCATCCCGTGCCTGCCCGGCTGCGCCCGCCGGCGCTCCCTGCTGCGGAGAGTCCGCCGCGCCACCCCCGGCCTGGCCGGCTCCGTGAGCTGCCGCCCCCTCGTCGCCGGACTTGTGCTGGGGGCTCCTCGTCTCCTCCCGGGCCTGCCTGGTGCTCTCCTTGACCTCATCGCGGGCCCGCCTGGCCTGGTCCCGTGCCGCGTCCCGGGTTTGCTCGCGGCCCTCCCTGCGGACGTCGCGCGCGGCCCAGGTCAGCTCTTCGCGCAGGTTGCGCACGGTGTCCCTGACGTCCTGGGTTACCTCGCGGGCAATATCCCGCACCGAGTCAGTGATCTCTTCCTCGAGCTCCGCCAGATCGTCAATCCTGGCCCGGATCTCCTCGCGTCCCTTGTCGGTAATCCGGTACACCTTCTTGCCGTCGGCCTCGTCATGGGTGACCAGGCCCTCTTCCTCCAGCCTCGCCAGCCGCGGATAGATGGTGCCTGGCGAGGGTGCGTAAACACCAAGGAAGCGGTCCTGCAGCAGGCGGATCACCTCGTAGCCGTGCCGCGGCGCCTCATCGAGAAGCTTGAGCAGGTAGAGACGCAGCCTGCCGTGCCGGAATACCGGGCTCATGATGCACCACCCTGTCGGTCCGCAGCTGGCGCGGCTGACCGCCCGGGGGGAGCGGGCTCAGGTCGGGCCAGCAGCGTCACATCGCCGCTCATGCTTGCCACCGACAGGCTCGCCGAGCCCGACCCCAGGGTTCCCGTCACGCTGGCGGGCCGGCCATCGCTGGATCGCATCCCGTCGAAGGTACATTGCACCCGGCCGGAGGCGGACTTGAGGTCGACCTGGACGCTGGCGCATCCGGGCAGGCGCACCGCGACCTCCCCGGAGACGGTGGATATCCGGAGGTCACTGCCGTCGGGCACGTCAATATCAGCGGTCACCTGGCCGCTAACGGTCTTCGCGGCAAGCTGCCGGACTGAGCTGCTGGCCAGGGTAAGGCCGCCGGTGACCGAGCTGAAGGCGATCTCGCCGTCGAGGCCGCGAGCCTCCAGGTTTCCCGACACGGTCTTCGCGTCCACAGCGCCGGTCACCCCATCCAGTGTCAGGTCGCCTGCGATGCTCTTGGCGGAAATGTTCGCGGAGACCCCCGCTACCGTGGCGCTGGCATTCACCACGCCGATCCGCATCGGGCAGCCCGCGGGCACGGTGAGCGTGATATCCGCCGCGTGCCGTTGCGGGCGGAGCCAGCCGAGCAGGCCATCCAATTGCAGGTCCTCGTAGCTGATGGTGAGGATCCCTGCCTCGTGCGTCACCAGCACCGGCGGGCCGGTCAGGCTCGCCACATCCAGGGCAGGCGCATCGTCAGTGGCCAGGATGGCGAGTGATCCGGAGACTAGCCGCACGCGCAAGGCGGCGAAGTCGCCAAGGTCGATAGCGGCGGGGCCATCGATGGTCCAGCGTGGCATCCTGTCCGTGCCCTCCCGGCCGCGGCGCGCAGGCGATACGTGGGTGCGGTGCCATGGCCTGTCGCTACATACGATATATCGTGTCCAGGCCTGGTCCAGATGTATCGCGTGCCGCGGCAGCCGGACAGCCCGGTAAGGCCGAGCATCGCCGGGCCTGCTCGCAGGATGCGTCTGATGGCGGGCTGCTGACCCTAGTCCTCATCGTCCAGCCGTGCGAGCCAGCTGGCCAGGCGATCGACCAGCGACTCCGCGTCCGGATTCAGGTCGATGAACTCGCCCATCCGCTCGGCCAGCCAGGCCAGCGTGACCTGATCCGCGCCGCGCCGCTCCGCGAGTTCCTCGATGCCGCGATCGGTGAAGTACACGGCTTAGCCGTCCAGCCCGAGTGCGGTCTCCAGGAGCGCGCCATGCTCAGCGGTGTGCGCCTTGGCGGAGCCTCCGGCCGGTGCCGAGCTTGGCGGCAGCGACACCACGCCAACAGGCCGGCCGATGGCCGTCGGCAGGTGCAAGGCGATGTATGGCCAGGAACCCATGTTGGCGGGCTCTTCCTGCACCCAGACGACTTCCTCCGCGTTAGGGAACCTGGCCACTTCGGCCGCGATCTGACTGCCAGGCAACGGGTAGAGGCGCTCGGCCCGAACGATCGCGCATCCGGTGCTGCCCGCCGCTTCCCGCTTGCTCGCCAGGTCGTAGTAGACCTTGCCGGCGCAAACGAGTACCCGCCGCACAGCGCCGCTGTCGATCACCTCAGGATCCCCGAGCACCGGGCGGAACGTGCCGTTGGTGAACTCGGCGACGGACGAGGACGCCGTCTTCAGCCGCAGCATCGATTTGGGGGTGACGACGATGAGCGGCTTCACCCGCGGTGATACCGCCTGCCAGCGCAGCAGGTGGAAGTAGCTGGCCGGGGTGGATGGCACTGCCACGGTCATGTTGTCCTGCGCGCAGAGGGTGAGGAAGCGCTCGATCCGCGCCGATGAGTGATCGGGGCCCTGGCCCTCGTACCCGTGCGGCAGCAGCAGCACGACGCCGGACGACTGCCCCCACTTCTGCTCGCCGGAGCTGATGAACTCGTCCACGATCGTCTGGGCGCCGTTGACGAAGTCGCCGAACTGCGCTTCCCAGCAGACCAGGGCGTCAGGCCTGGCGACGGAGTAGCCGTACTCGAATCCCACCGCAGCGAACTCGGACAGCAGCGAGTCGTAAGCGTGGAATCTCGCGGTTGCGGTGTTGAACCGCCGGAGCGGCGTGTATTCCCCGCCGGTATGCCGGTCGACGAGGACGGCGTGCCGCTGGCCGAACGTGCCCCGGCGGGTGTCCTGCCCGACCAGGCGCACCGTGTGGCCGTCGATGAGCACGGACCCGAAGGCGAGCAGCTCGCCGGTTGCCCAGTCGATCTCGTCCCGCTCGACCATGACGGCCCGCCGCTGCAGCTGCGGCTGCAGCCTGGGGTGCGGGGTGAAGCCGTCGGGGAGGTTGAGCTGCGTATCTATGATCCGCTTAATGGTTTCCTCGGTGATCGCGGTAGGGGTCGCCTCCTGGTCCGCAGGATGCGGCGCGGCCGGTGCCGGCCGCACCACCGCGCCCGGCTCAGCCGGCCGTCCGGCCGCGTCCTTGGTCTCGGTGAAGGCGCGCTCCAGCTCCTGCTGGTAGTCGCGGAGCGCCTGCTCTGCCTCCTCCAGCGTGATGTCGCCCCGGCCGATCAGGGACTCGGTGTAGAGCTTCCGCGTCGACCGCTTCGAATCGATCAGGTCGTACATGTGCGGCTGGGTGAACGATGGGTTGTCTGCCTCGTTGTGACCCCGCCTGCGGTAGCAGATCATGTCGATGACGACGTCTTTCCTGAACTCCTGGCGGTAAGCGAAGGCGAGCCTCCCGATCCGCGCGACGGCCTCCGGATCGTCCCCGTTGACATGGAAGATCGGCGCCTGGATCGTCCTGGCCACGTCGGTGGAGTACACGCTTGACCGTGAGTACTCAGGCGCGGTGGTGAAGCCCACCTGGTTGTTGACCACGATGTGCACCGTGCCGCCGGTCCGGTAGCCGCGCAGCTGCGACAGCTCAAGCGTCTCAGCCACCACGCCCTGACCGGCGAAGGCCGCGTCGCCATGGATGAGCACCGGCAGCACCGTGAATCCTGGCTCGCCCATGTCGATGATGTCCTGCTTGGCCCGGACCACGCCTTCCAGCACCGGGTCGACGGCCTCCAGATGACTGGGGTTGGCCACCAGCGAGGTCGCGATGACGGATCCGTCGCCGGTCCGGTATTTGCCCTCAGCGCCGAGGTGGTATTTGACGTCACCGGACCCGTGCGTGGTAGCCGGGTCCAGATTCCCCTCGAACTCCTGGAAGATCTGCGCATAGGACTTGCCCACGATGTTGGCGAGCACGTTCAGCCTGCCCCGGTGCGCCATGCCGATGACAGCCTCATCCAGGTGCTGGCTGGCTGCCTCGGTCAGCACCGCGTCGAGCAGCGGGATCAGTGCTTCGGCGCCTTCGAGGGAGAACCTGCGCTGGCCGACGAACTTCGTCTGCAGGAACATCTCGAACGCCTCGGCGACGTTGAGCCTGGACAGGATCCGGATCTGCTCGTCATGATCGGCCCGGCCATGCGGCAACTCCACCCGGGCCTGCAGCCAGGCGCGCTCGTCCGGGTTCTGCATGTGCATGTACTCGACGCCCACCGTGCGGCAGTAGGAGTCCCGCAAGACGCCGAGGATCTCCCGCAGCTGCATGCGCGGCTTGCCGCCGAACCCGCCGGTGGCGAACTCCCGCTCCAGGTCCCAGAGGGTCAGGCCATGCTGGTTGATGTCGAGGTCAGGGTGCTTACGCTGGCGGTACTCCAGCGGATCGGTGTCGGCCATCAGATGACCGCGGACCCGGTAGGCATGGATCAGCTCGTGGACCCGCGCGGCCTTGTTGATGTCGTCCTCGTGAGCCGCCGGGATGTCCCTGACCCAGCGCACCGGCTCGTAGGGAATCCGCAGGGCCTGGAAGACCTCGTCGTAGAAGCCCTGCTCGCCGAGGAGCAGCCCGTGGATGATCCGCAGGAACTCACCTGACTGCGCGCCCTGGATGATCCGGTGGTCATAGGTGGACGTCAGGGTGACGGTCTTGCTGATCGCCAGGCGCGCGATGGTCTCACCGGACGCGCCCTGGTAGGCCGCCGGGTACTCCATCGCACCCACGCCCACGATGCATCCCTGGCCCGGCATCAGCCGGGGGACCGAGTGCTCGGTGCCGATGGTGCCCGGGTTGGTCAGGGTGATGGTGGTGCCCGCGAAGTCCTCGATCGCCAGCTTGCCGGTGCGGGCCTTCCGCACGACATCCTCATACGCCATCCAGAACTGGCGGAAGTCCAGCTGCTCGGCCGACTTGATGTTGGGTACCAGCAGCTGCCGCGACCCGTCGTCCTTGCGCACGTCGATCGCCAGGCCGAGGTTGACGTGCCCCGGCTGAACGAGCGCCGGCCTGCCGTCCAGCTCGGCGAAGGACTCGTTCATCTCGCCCGCCATGCCGAGCGCCTTGACAATCGCGTAGCCGATGAGGTGGGTAAAGGAGACCTTGCCGCCACGGCCGCGCGCCAGGTGATTGTTGATCACGATCCGGTTATCGATCAGGAGCTTGGCGGGTATCCCGCGCACGCTGGTGGCGGTCGGCACCGCGATGCTGGCCGCCATGTTCGCCGCTGTCCTGGCAGCGGCTCCGCGGAGCCGGATCTCGCTGGCGGCGGCCTGATCCGCTCCGTCGGCCCCAGCCGCGGTTGCCCGGCCCGCAGCCGGTCCGCCCGCAGCCGGTCCGCTGCCCGGGGCGGTCCCGCCAGTGGCCGTGCCGCCAGAGGCCGGGCCGCCAGAGGCCGGGCCGGCCGGGCCCATCGCGGCTGAGCCGGTCCTGCCCGGGGCGGTCCCGCCAGACGCCGTGCCGCCCGGGCCCATCGCGGCTGAGCCGGTCCTGTCCGGGGCGGTTCCGCCTGAGCCCGTCCCGCGTTGGCCCGTCCCGCCCGGAGCGGTTCTGCCTGGACTCGTGCTGCCTCCTGCCGGGCCGGCTTGGGGCGCAGCGCCGGGCGCCTGGCCACCCGTCCCTGACGCGCCCCCGGCGGCCCCGCCGGCCGCGGCGGGCGATCCGGAGGCGTGGCCAGGTGCCTGCGGCGCGGCCGGCTGGGCAGCGCCGCCCGTCTGATCGCTTGCCGGGCGGGCTGGCCGGGCAGCTGCGTGCCCGGCAGCGCCGCCGTCGCCCTGGCCGCCAGCGGCCTGGCGGGGCGTCGCGCGAGGCGGATCAGGCGGCAGCGGATGGTAGTCGGCGAAGAAGTTCCACCACGCCCGGTCGACCGAGCTCGGGTCCGCCTGGTATCGCTGGTATAGCTCGTCGACCAGCCTTTCGTTCGGCCCGAAGTCGGTACCGTCGTGGTCGGCCGGCGGGGCCGGAGGGGCACCGGAACGGCCGGTTGCTTGCTCGGCGAGATCCGCGGACGACCGCGGGGACTCAGCAGACACGGCGGATATCGCCCTCTTCCGCAGCTGGTTTACCTGTCATTTCCCGCGCACCAGGCTACCTGGCTGCGCAGGAGCGCCCGCCCTGCACCGGGCGCAGGCACCCAAGGAAGGCAGCCGGCCCGGGCCGGGGACCCGGTTCGGGAGCTACCGGAATTGTGACACCTGGGCGCGGCAGGAGTGTACAGCTCAGACCGGCAGGTGGTCCCTGCCGTGCGGCTCGAGCCAGTTCACGAACGGGCCCTTAGGAACGATCCTGGACGGGTTGATCCAATCCTGGGCCTGGTAGTAATGCCGTTTGATCTGGCTGAAATCGGTGGTATCAGCGAAGCCGGGCCGCTGATACAGGTCGCGCGCATAGGCCCAGAGGTGCCGGTAGTCGATCAGCCTGCGCAGGTTGCACTTGAACAGAACGTAATAGACGGCGTCGAACCTGGCCAGCGTCGGGAACAGCCGGACATCCGCCTCGCAGAGCTGGCTGCCGAGCAGGAACCTGCGCCGGCCAAGCCGCTCTTCGAGCGCGTCAAGCGTCGCGAAAAGCGAGTCGAATGCCTCCTCGTAGTCCGCCTGCGTCGTGGCCATGCCCGCCTTGTACACGCCGTTATTGACCGCGTGGTAGACCAGCGTGGCTAGCGCGTCGATCTCGCGGCGGAGACCAACTGGGTAAAGGTCGGGTGCGCCGGGCCGGTGATAGTCAATGAACTCGGTCTCGAACATGAGGGGTATCTGCAGCACATCGTTGGTCACGACGCGCTTGGTCCTGGTATCCCACAGGCAAGGGACGGAGCAGCGGCCAGCATGGCCGGGATCGGTGGCCAGATATAGCTCGGCAAGGAACCGCGCGCCGGTGACCGGGTCGCGGCCGCCGGTGTTGTCGGGGAAGTGCCAGCCCCGCTCGTCGGAGATCGGGTCGGTCAGCGACAGCCCGATGACCTGTTCAAGCCCCAGCAGCCTGCGGACAATCAGCGCGCGCTGAGACCACGGGCATGCCAGCGAGGCGTACAACTGGTAGCGCGATGGCCGTGCAGGCAACCCGGCGGAGCCGTCCCTCGTGATCTGTCCCCGGTAGCTGCCTTGCGGGCGCGCGAACCCGCCTGAGATCGACAGCGCTGAGGACGGCTGAAGCATGGCTTGCATCACCGTCCCCTGCCGGACGCCGCTGCGGATAACGCATCATGTACTACTAGATCACGCTCTGACACCTAGCGTGCACCAATCGTCGTGACCCGCGGGCGTGTCGGCGGTCGTGCCCTCGGCCGGTTTAGCGCGCCCTGTTCAGCGGGCCGGGGGCGCTGGCCCCGAACACGTCCATCCTCCGGTTATCCAGGCACGGCAGGACAGCACGGACTCGCGCGGTCATCCCGATGTCCACCTCGCCCACCCCGATGCACTCGGCCGAGCCGAGATCGATCCGCGCCGTGCCCATCGGATCGACGAGCATGCTGCGGCCGATTCCGGTAGGCGCGCCGGTGACCGGCTCGGCGGGGTCAGGCACCTGGCCGGCCGCCGCAACCCAGATGGTGTTCTCGATGGCCCTGGCCCGCACCAGGGTCACCCAGTGCTCCTCCTTGAACAGCCCTGCTGCCCACGCGGCCGGAATCACGAGCACCTGCGCCCCGCCGGCCGCCAGTGCCCGCGCCTGCTCGGGAAACCTGACGTCGTAGCAGGTGAGGAAGCCAACGCGGAGTCCGGCGAGCTCGGCGATGACCGGCTCAGCGCCCGCCGCGACCAGGTCGGACTCGCGCTGGCCGAGCGCGTCGAACAGGTGGATCTTCCGGTAGCTGGCCACCAGCCGCCCGGTCTCGTCGAAGGCAACCGCGGTGTTGTATACGCGGCCCGCGGGCGCCGGCTCGAAAACTCCCGCCACTACGGCGACTCCGTGCAGACGCGCGGCCTCGAGCAAACCAGTACAGAACGCGCCGTCGAGCGGCGCAGCAGCTGCTGCCAGGTCAGTCCCGAACCGGGCTTGGGTCCCTTCGGGAAACACCGCGAGCCTGGCGCCCTGGCGGGCGGCGCTGGCGATTGCAGCCTGTGCCCTGGCCAGGTTGGCGGATGGATCGGAACTGACCGGTATCTGGCAGAGCGCGACCCGCATAGCGGCAGCGTAGAGCATGTCACCTGGGCGCGACTCGGCGCGGCCCGCCGGCCGCCCGCCCGGTTAGCGGCCGTTGCCTGCCGGGCTAGCCTGGCCAATCGAATAGCAGCGATGCGCCCGTTGCTCCTGCTGATTCCGCGCCAAAGGGCCTATCGCCGCTACTGACCAGACACCGCAGAGCGCCTGACCCGGAATGCAGCTAACGTGTCGGCATGGTCGCGCTCCTGCTCGTCGCGGTCTCCGTCGGCCTATCCAACTTTGCCGCGGCGATCGGGATCGGCGCCGGCGGCGTCGACAACAGGACGCGGCTGAGGGTCGGGCTCGTGTTCGGCCTCTACGAGGCGGGCATGCCGATCGCCGGGCTCGTCCTGGGCCAGCGGTTTGCCAGCACGCTCGGCAGGACAACTCACTGGGTGGGGGGCGCCCTCCTGATCGCCCTGGGCTTGTACGGGCTGATCAAGTCGATCCGCTCGGCTGGCGACGGCGATGCGCCGCAGGCAGGGTCCGCGAGCCGGTCCCGGCTGCTGGTGAGCGGTTTCGCGCTGAGCATCGACAACCTGGTGATCGGATTCGCGCTCGGCACCTACCAGGTGAATGTCCTGACCGGCACTCTGGTGATCGGCCTCGTCAGCGTCGCCCTGTCGCTGGCGGGGCTGGAGCTTGGCGCGAGGATGGGCAGGTGGTCAGGCCGACGCAGCGAGCAACTCGGCGGGCTCCTGCTGATCTCGGTCGGGGTGGCCATCGCGGCAGGAACTCTCAGTTAGCCCGGGCGTGGCGTCAGCCGAAGGTCACGACCTGCCTGATCACGTCGCCCCTGCGCAGCGCGGCGATGGCGTCGTTCAGGTCGTCGAACGCAATGCGCCTGGTGATCAGGCTCTCGATGTCCAGCAGGCCGGCCCGCCACAGGCTGACGAAGCGGGGCACATCACGGTGCAGGTCACATCCGCCATACAACGAGCTGAGCAGCTTCTTCCCGTCAAACAGCAGCTCGAACGCGCTGAACGGGACGCTGTCCGCGCGATCGCCTGCGCCCACCACGATCACCTCCCCGCCGCGCCTGGCCAGCCGCCAGGCGCTGCGGATCGTCGCGGAGACGCCGACCACCTCGAACGCGTAGTCGAACCCGCTGCCGCCGGTAAGCTCCTTCCGCGCCTGCTCCGCTTCGTCCGGCGTTACCGCGTGGGTCGCGCCGAGTGCCCTCGCCAGGTCGTGCTTGGCCGGCAACGGATCGACGGCCAGGATCGTGGCTGCCCCGGCGATCCTGGCGCCCTGGATGGCTGCCAGGCCGACTCCGCCGCAGCCGACCACCGCCACCGAGGAACCAGGTATCACCCTGGCCGTGTTCACCACCGCTCCAACGCCGGTCGGGATGCCGCAGCCGAGCAGCGCCGCGTATTCGAACGGGATGTCGTGCTCGATCGGGATGACCGCCTGCCAGGGCACCACCAGCTCCTCCGCCCAGGTGCCGCAGCCCGCCATGCCGAACGCCTCGGTGCCATCGCCGAGCCGGAACTGCGGGGTCTTGAATCCCTTGACCACGTAGGTGAGGCAGAGAAATGGCTCTCCCCGGCGGCACTCCGGGCAGTCCCCGCAGGCCGGCGTCCATGAGATCACGACGTGCTGGCCGGGGGAGAGCCCGGTTACCCGCTCGCCCACCGCGACGACCTCGCCCGCGCCCTCATGCCCGAGCACGGCGGGCAGCCCGCACGGGATAACGCCGGTGAGCACGGACAGGTCAGAGTGGCAGACGCCGGTGGCCCGGACCCGGACCCGCACCTCGCCGGGACCCGGCCCGATCGCCGTGATGTCGTCCCGCAAGTCCACCCCCGCTTGTGGGCCGGTCGCATGCAACAGCGCGGCTCGCAACGGCGTCGTCTCCTCACTAGTCAAGGCTGGTCAGGGCTGGCACTGGCCAAGGCTGGCCCGGCAGTCCGGGTCATCGGAGTAGAGCACGTCCTGCCGCGCGCGGGCAAGGCCACCAGCGGCAGACTGATCTCCATGAACGACAGCATGCATCCCGGGCTCATGCGGGCAGCCGAGGCAGCAACGGGCTTCATGCCGCCCGCCGAGGGCCTGGCGCTGTTCCGTACCGCTGCTGCCTATGCGCCGGCGGGCCCCATCGCCGAGATCGGCACCTACTGCGGAAAGTCGACGATCTACCTCGCCGCGGCGGGCCGCGCGGCCCGCCAGCTGGTGGTCACCGTCGATCACCATCACGGCTCTGAGGAGAACCAGCCTGGCTGGGAGTACCACGACACCCGGCTCGTCGATCCGGCTACCGGCCGGCTCGACACGCTGCCGCATTTCAGGTCCACGCTCGCGGCGGCCGGCCTGGAGGACTCCGTGATCGCCATCGTGGGCGCCTCCGCCGAGGTGGCCAGGCTGTGGCGGATGCCGCTCGGCATGCTGTTCATCGACGGCGGCCACACCGACGCTGCGGCCACCACCGACTACGAGGGCTGGGCGCCGTGGGTCGCGCCCGGCGGGGCACTGGCCATTCACGACGTCTTCCCCGATCCGGCCGATGGCGGCCGCCCGCCGTACCTGATCTACCAGCGGGCCCTAAAGTCCGGCGCGTTTGTCGAGGTGACCGTCGCGGGATCGCTCCGGGTGCTGGAGCGGACCGGCGCCGGAATCGGCTGAGGACTCCGCCGGACCGCAGCCGCACGCCGCCGGGTCGACTGGCGCGGAGCTGTCGCACCGCGCGGCTGCCTTGCGGAAGATCCCTGATCCGCCGGTGGCCGCGCACAGCGCGTCGGCGGCCAGCACCACCGCTGCCGAGGTCCAGCTGCTCCGCTCGTCCGGGAAGTGCGCCCGGTTGGCAAACTGCCAGCCAGTCCAGTACGCGCCGTCGGCATCGCGCAGATGCTGGATCTGCCCGAACAGCTGCGCCGCGCCCTGCCGGTCGCCGATCGCCTCAAGCGCGAGCAGCAGCTCGCAGGTCTCAGCGCCGGTCACCCATGGCTCGTCGCTGACGCACCGGACTCCGAGACCAGGCACGACGAACCTCTCCCGGCCGGCCGCCAGCCGCCGCAGCGCCGCGCTGCCGCGCAGTGCACCGCCGAGAACCGGGTAGTACCAGTCCATCGAGAACCAGCTCTTGTCGGCGAAGGCCTCGGGATGGCAGGCGACCGCGTGGCCGAGCAGGTCGGCCGCGAGTTCCCAGTCCGGCTGCGGCTCGCCGATGTGCTCGGCGAGTGCTACGGCGCAGCGCAGGCTGTGGTGGATGCTGGAGCAGCCGGTCAGCAGCGCGTAATCAGCTGCCGTGCCGTCGGCCTTCCGTTGCCAGCTCACCTCGCCGCGGGGCAGCTGCAGGCCGAGCGTGAACTCGATGCCCGCACGGACCACCGGCCACATCCGCTCGGTGAAACCCGAATCCCCGGTGACGAGGAACTCATGCCACACGCCAACTGCCGGATAGGCGGCATGGTTGCTCTCGGCGGCGTGGTCGGTGACCACGCCGCCGCGGGCCGTCTGCCTCGGCCAGGACCCGTCGGCGCACTGCGCCGTCCGTAGCCACTCGTAAGCCCGCCTGGCAGCGTCCCTGAGGCCGCACGCGCTCAGCGCCATCGCGCACTCGACATGGTTCCAGGCGTCGACATGGCCATCAGGCCAGCCGACCGCGCCATCCCGTTGCTGCTGCGAGGCGATGCTCCGGCCGGTAGCCAGGATCTCGTCAGCAGTCAGGATGCCCGGCACGGCAGGCGGCCGGTGCCGCGCTGTCGTTCTCCCGTGCACGTCCCCCCCGTTGGTTGTCGCAGTGTCCAGGTCCTCAGGCCGCAGCATGTGCCCGGCCCCTGGCGCCGGCGGCTGCATCGCTCACGCTGGTATCGCGGCCGATCCCAGGCACGCCCTCGGCCTGCCGGACCGCGTAGACGACGGTGCTCTTGCCGATGAGCGGGTTCAGGGCCCGGTCGGCCAGCCGCATGGTGCGCGGCTGTTTCATGATCTCCCAGACCAGGATCCGGTGATAGGCGCGGGCCAGCGGATGATCGTCGTCGTGCACCCCGACGGCGCACTTCAGCCACCAGTACGGCGAATGCAGGGCGTGCGCGTGGTGATGGCCGCTCACGGCCAGGCCGGCGCGCGCCAGCTTGGCCTCGAGCTCGCCGCGGGTGAAGATGCGCACGTGCCCGCCGGGGACATTGTGGTAGTCGTCGGAGAGCCGCCAGCAGATCCGCTCAGGCAGCCAGCTCGGCACGGTGATCGCTGCCAGCCCGCCGGGCCGGAGTACCCTGGCCAGCTCGTTGATGGCGGCCTGATCGGCCGGGATGTGCTCGAGTACCTCGGCGGCAATCACCCGGTCGAATGACCCGTCGGGAAACGGGATCGCGGTCGCGTCGCCGGCCACTGCGAACCCGGCTCCGCCCTGGCCTGCCTCGCCCGCCTCGTGCATTCCGGTGAACATCTCCGACACCTGGACAAGCTCGCGCTCGTCGGTGTCGAGCGCGACAACCCGGGCACCGCGCCGCAGCACCTCGAACGCGTGCCGCCCGGCGCCGCAGCCAAGATCGAGCACTTGGTCGCCCCGGCCGACGGGAAACCTGCCGAAATCCACGGTCAGCATGCCGTGCCGCTCGCTGGTGGCTCGTCGGCCCGCTGCTGGCTGGCGGACTCTTGCCCGCCGGGCGGCTGCGCGGCGGCTATCGCCCGCTCGTACTCGGCGACGGTCGCGCGGGCCACCGCCGGCCAGGCGAACCTTTCCTGCACCCGGCGCAAGGCAGCCGCCGACAGCCTGGCCCGCTCCCGCTCACTGTCATGGAGCCGGGCCAGCGCGACCGCGAGCTCCTCCGCGTCACCCGGCGTGACCAGCAGCGCGGCGTCGCCCGTCACCTCGGGCAGCGCGCCGGTCCTGCTGGCTATCAGCGGCGTGCCCGACGCCAGGTGCTCGACGGCCGGCAGCGAGAAGCCCTCGTATAGCGACGGCACGACAGCTATCTCCGCGCTGGCGATGAACTCGGCGAGCGCCGCATCGCTCATCCCGCTGATGAAGTGCACCCGGTCGGCGAGGGCAAGCTCGCCGACGAGGCGCTCCGTCGGGCCGCCGGGAGCCGCCTTGCCGACGACAGTCAGCACCGCATCTCGTTCTGTAGTGAATTTCCCGAACGCCCGCAGCAGCGTCAAAATGCCCTTGACGGGCGAGTCCGCGCTGGCGACGGCGACGATCCGGCCCGGCACCCGCGGCGCTGGCCTGGGGTGGAACAGCCGGGTGTCCACTCCGAGCGGGATCACGTGCACGTTGCCTGGCGGCACCCGGAAGTCCCGGCAGATGTCGTCGGCCGATGACTGCGAGCCGGTCAGCACCGGGCCTATCCGGCGGGCCACCCGGCCCTGCATCCGCACGAACGAGTACCAGCGGCGCTTGGCCAGCCTGGACAGGCGCCGCGCCGCGGCCAGCTCGATCCGCCGGTCCACCGAGATCGGGTGATGGATGCTGGTCACCAGCGGCAGCCCGAGCTTGGCGATGCCGAGCATGCCGTAGGCCAGGACCTGGTTGTCATGCACCACGTCGAAGTCGGCCCGGCGGGCCCGCAGCACGCGCAGCGCACGCAGGCTGAAGGTAAGCGGCTCGGGGAACGCCGCGGTCCACATCATCAGTACCTCGAGGACGTCGATCCAGTCCCGGTACTCGCGCGGCCACGGGGTGCGGAACGGGTGATCCTCACGGTAGAGATCCAGGCTCGGTACGGTGCGCAGCAACGGCCCTGGCTCGAGGTCGGGATAGGGCTGCCCGGAGAACACCTCGACCTGATGGCCGAGTGCGGCCAGCTCACGGGACAGATGGCGCAGGTAGATGCCTTGCCCGCCGCAATGCGGCTTGCTCCGGTAGGAGAGCAGCGCGACCCGCAGCGGGCGGGCGCTAGTGCTCACGCAGGTCCGCCTCCTCCGCGGTGCGCCTCCGGGCCCTGGCGCCCCGGTGACCCGGTGCCCCGGCGCAGTTCTGAGGCCCACCCGCTGACCTCCCTAGGGAGCGAACTTATCACCGGCACCTCGGGCACCCTCGGACCCCGTGGGCTGCTGCCTCCCGGGCTGCCTCGCGGCGACGTTGCCGCCTGGCCCGGCGGGAGCAATAGGGTGGTCAGCGCCATCCACGCGATGGAAACGAGTGGAAAGTCATCTTCGACGGGCGGAGGCTCCGCTGACACGGCGCGCGCTGATCACCGGGATCACCGGGCAGGACGGGTCCTACCTGGCCGAGCATCTGCTCGGCCTGGGTTACGAGGTCTGGGGGCTGGTGCGCGGGCAGGCGAATCCGCGGGTCCGGCGGGTCCGCCAGCTGCTCCGGGATGTCCGCCTTGTCCGGGGTGACCTGCTCGACCAGGGCAGCCTGATCTCGGCGGTCGAGCGCGTGCAGCCCGACGAGGTCTACAACCTGGCGGCGATCTCCTACGTGCCGATGTCCTGGCAGCAGGCCGAGCTCACCGGCGAGGTAACCGGCCTCGGGGTGCTCCGGGTGCTCGAGGCGATCAGGGTGTGCAGCGGGATCAGCGCGTCGCGCAGCCCGGCCCACGGCCAGATCAGGTTCTACCAGGCGTCGTCGTCGGAGATGTTCGGCATGGTGCGGGAATCCCCGCAGACCGAGCAGACCCCGTTTCACCCCCGCAGCCCCTACGGGGTGGCCAAGGCATACGGGCACTTTCTCACCCAGAACTACCGTGAGTCCTACGGGATGTTCGCGGTCTCGGGGATCCTGTTCAACCACGAGTCGCCGCGCCGCGGCGCCGAGTTCGTCACCCGCAAGGTGTCGCTCGGCGTCGCTAAGATCAAGCTCGGCTATGAGCGGCAGCTTCGGCTCGGGAACCTGGGCGCCAGCAGGGACTGGGGGTACGCAGGCGACTACGTGCGGGCCATGCACCTGATGCTCGATCGCGATGAGCCTGCCGACTACGTCGTGGGGACCGGGGTCACCCATGGCGTGGGCGAGCTGGTGGAGCAGGCGTTCGGGGCGGCGGGCCTTGACTGGCGCGACCACGTGGTGACCGACGCCGCGTTCATCAGGCCGGCCGAGGTGGACCGGCTCTGCGCCAGCCCGGCCCGGGCGAGGGACGAGCTCGGCTGGGAGCCGAAGATCGGCTTCGAGGAGCTCGTCGCCATGATGGTCGAGGCCGACCTGGAGCTGCTGTCGGCATCCGGCCGGCACGCCGAAGACTCATTCGGCTCGGACTCCTGGTAACCCGCCTCCGGGCCCCGCTCCCGTCATCGCTCCTGGTAAGCCGGGTGGCGGACGGTCAGCCCGCGCCCACGACCGCGCCGACCAGGCTGCCGATCCCGTAGGTGAGGCCCGCGGCGACGCCCGCCAGCAGGAACTGGCGGATGGCGCCGCTCAGGAACGGCCGGTCGGTGATCCGGGCCACCAGGCCGCCGCCGATGAAGGCGGCGACCGCCGAGAGCACCAGCGTCGCGGCGAGCGAGCCGAGGCCGACGAGGTAGGGGAGCAGCGGGATCAGCGCGCCGATGGCGAAGGTCAGCAG
This sequence comes from Streptosporangiaceae bacterium, assembly GCA_050011895.1. GTDB lineage: Bacteria > Actinomycetota > Actinomycetes > Streptosporangiales > Streptosporangiaceae > DATBGO01. The sequence continues at coordinate 44,770 of JBEKIF010000010.1, forward strand.
CGAGGCGCCCGCCGCCACCACCGGTGACGGGAGATCGTTGTGATCAACGCCGAGTTCCTCCCTGACATGCAGGTTGAGCGCCTGTTGCGGATGCTCCGACACCTGCCGCGCCACCCGGTCGGCCAGGTCGGCGTCCACGCCCCGCTGGATGAAGACCTCGGCGAGCTCGCGTCGCTCCGCATCCGGGTGGGCCTCGAGCTCGAATCTCTCCTTGCGGACCTCGGCCGCTACCAGCTCATTCTGCGACGACACCGACACGAACTCGCCCGCCGCCATCGAGAACGCGCCGGCCGCCAGCCCGGCCAGCCCGGTCAGCACCAGGGTGTGCGGCGTTCCGCCGCCGCCGCCGACCCCCGCGATCAGCGAGACGTTGGTGACGAGCCCGTCCATCGCGCCGAAGACGGCCGGGCGCAGCCACCCGCCCGACACGTCCCGGTGCTGGTGGCCGTGCGACTCGGCGCGCGGCTCGTTCGCAGTGGTCATCGTTTACCGCTAAGGAAAAAAGCCCCGCCGTTGTTCCGGCTGGTCAGCCGAGAGACTGCGCGGGACGGGTCGGCAGGTTCGCCGCCTGCCAGGCCCGGAAGCCGCCGTCGAGGTCAGTGGCCTCGTGCAGGCCGATCCTGCGCAGGCTAGCGGCCGCGAGCGTCGACGCGTAACCCTCCGAGCACATAACGATAACCCGGGCATCAGCCCGGGCCAGCGCCGGAATCCTGGCTTCGCTGCGGGGATCGAGCCGCCACTCGAGCACGTTCCGGCCGATAATGATCGCCCCTGGGACCTCGCCTTCGACGATCCGCTGCTCCAGCGGCCTGATGTCGACCAGCGCGGCGCCGTCGGTGATCGCGGCCAGCGCGGCCTCCGGCCGTAGCCGTCGCAGGCCGCTGCGGGCCTCGGCCAGCAGTTCGTCGATGCCAGGCGCACCGACCGGCAGCACCTCGGAGGTGAGCTCGGCCGCCGATGCGGTGGCGATGGCCAGCGCGGTGTCCGCGCCGCCGCGGCCCCTGGCCCCTTCCGGGCCGTCGATCGTCACGGTTTCCCTGGCGATCAGGCCGTAGCTGGTCGGCTTGTAATAGGTCATCGCCACCAGCGGCGGCGAGTAAGCATGGATGCTGGTCGCCGACCGGTCGCCGCCTTGTGCCACATCGTGGACGTGGCCGGGGCCGAAGGCGATCGCCTGGCCGGTGCCAAGCCGCCTGGAGCCGAGCCTGCGGCCGCTCGGCACCCGGTACCGCTCGACCAGGCTGCCCTCGGCCACCGTCAACGATCCCGACGAGCCGCCATGGTCATGCCAGTCCGTGTCCTGGCCGCGCTCCCAGGCCAGTAGCCAGACGTCGCAGGCGTTTGACCGGTGCAGCGGCAGGTACCAGCGGACATCCGCGTCGCGGACGACGAGGTCGGCCCACAGTTCCTGGCGCGCGGCCAGCGCGACCGTGACGGACCTGAGCTGGGCCGGTGACAGGCGGCCTGCGCGCGGCACCAGGCCATGGAGGGTGTCGAGAATGGCCTGCTGGCGCTCCGGGCTGACGCCCCAGCCCTGCTTCAGTCCAGTACCGGCCGGGCCGGGCTCATCAGCACTTGCGCCGTCAGGAGTGACAGTGGCGACCGACACGAAACCTCCTCGGCTCCGGCGCCCCGGCCCGCCGCGCCGGGCCATGCTCCTGCGGCCAGATCCTACTCCCGACCGGGTCCGGGTAGCCGGTGCCCGGTGCGGCGAGCCGGGCCCGGGTAGCCGGTGCGCGGAGCCGCGGGCCGGGCCCGGGTAGCCTGTGCGCTGAGCCGCAGGCCGGGCCCGGGTAGGCGCGGAGCCGCGGGCACCGCGGCGGGGCGGGCTAGCCGCCGATGAATCGCGCCGAAGAGGCTAACCTGGCTTTTCTGCGGTGGGAGGGCAGTTTCGCGGCGAAGGTAGCTGACGCCCAGAGCCAAAACCAGGAAGCCCGAGCCACGGAAGAGGCCGCACCTTGATCACATTTGACCACGTGACCAAGCGCTACGCTGGCGGAACGCTGGCCGTCGATTCGCTCGACCTGGAGGTCCCGGCCGGGAAGACCGTGGTCCTCGTCGGCCCGAGCGGCTGCGGCAAGACCACCTCGCTGCGGATGATCAACCGGCTCATCGAGCCCACCGAGGGCCGGATTTTCCTGGACGGAAAGGACATCCACCAGGGCAACCCGTCCACGCTGCGCCGCGGCATCGGCTACGTGATCCAGCAGACGGGGCTGTTCCCGCACCGGACCATCGAGGACAACATCGCCACCGTCCCGCTCCTGAACGGCTGGAGCAGGGCGAAGGCGCGGGCCAGGTCCAGGGAGCTGATGCAGCTGGTCGGCCTGGAAGCGACGATGGCGCGCCGTTACCCGCATCAGCTGTCCGGCGGGCAGCAGCAGCGGGTCGGGGTCGCGCGGGCCCTGGCCGCTGACCCGCCGGTGCTGCTGATGGACGAGCCGTTCAGCGCCGTCGACCCGATTGTCAGAGCCAGCCTGCAGGATGAGCTCATCAGGCTGCAGGGCGAGCTGCATAAAACCGTCGTGCTGGTTACCCACGACGTCGAGGAGGCGATCAAGGTCGGTGACCTGGTGGCGGTGTTCCGTCCGGGCGGGCTGTTGGCGCAGCTGGACACGCCGGAGCGCCTGCTGGGCAAGCCCGCCGATGACTACGTCGAGGGTTTCGTGGGTTTCGACCGGGGCATCCGGCGGCTGTCCTTCTTCGATGCCGCGAGCCTGGACCTGCAGTTCGACGCCGTGCTCCCGGAGGACACGTCAGCCGCTGAGGCTGTGCAGGTGGCCAAGCAGGCCGGCGAGCCCTGGGTGCTCGTGATCGACGCAGAGCGGAAGCCGAAGGGCTGGGCGTCCACCGCGAACCTTGAGTCGGTGCCCGGGTCAGCCAGGCTCGCCAGTGTCCCGCTGGTCAGCTACGGACACACCTTCAGGCCGGACTCCCATTCGCTGCGGGCCGCGCTCGACGCCACCGTGCTCTCGCCGACCGGCCGCGCGGTCGGCGTGGACGAGGCCGGCCAGGTGGTCGGCGTGACCTCCTACGACCGGCTGCGGGCCGGGATCCAGACCGCCCAGGAGGCCGCGGACCAGGCCCGCGGGAGCGCGCACGACAGGGCGGCGTCATGATCTGGTCCTGGATCCCTGACCACCTGGGGCTGATCTGGCAGCTCACCGTCGAGAACGCCTATCTCGGCCTGGTGCCGCCGCTGGTTGGCCTGATCATCTCGGTGCCGCTCGGGATCGTCTGCGTCCGCTGGGGCTGGCTGTACCCGCCGGTGCTGTCGGGCACCAGCATTGTCTACGCGATCCCGTCGCTCGCCCTGTTCGTGGCGCTGATCCCGTATACCGGCCTGTCCGACACCACGGTGATCATCCCGCTCACGCTGTTCTCGCTGTGCGTGCTCGTCCCCGCCGTGGTCGACGGGCTGCGCTCGGTCCCCGAGCCGGTCCGGCAGGCCGCCACCGCGATGGGCTTCGGCACGCTGCGCCGGCTCGTTCAGGTTGAACTGCCGATCGCGGCGCCGATCGTGATCGCCGGGATGCGGGTGGCGGTCGTGTCGAGCATCAGCCTGGCCAGCGTCGGGCAGCTCATCGGGATCAGCAGCCTGGGATACCTGTTCATTGACGGCCTGCAGCGCGACTTCCCCACCGAGATCGTGGTCGGGATGGCCTGCGTGATAATCCTCGCCCTCGCGGCCGATCTGCTCCTGCAAGGCGTGCGCGCGCTGCTGACCAGATGGCAGCGGGGCGATGCGGACGTCGCTACCAGGCGGGTGCTGACCCGGCTGACTCCCGGCGGTGCGCGGTGAGCTTCTTCAGCTACGCGTGGGACTGGCTGAGCCAGTCCCAGCAGTGGCACGGCGCGAACGGGATCCCGACCCGTCTTGTGCAGCACCTGGTGTACACGGGCCTCTCGCTGCTGATCGCGACACTGATCGCGCTTCCGCTCGGGGTGATCATCGGGCACGCCGGCCGCGGCGGGTCCGCCGTGGTGAGCCTGGCCAACGTCTGGCGGTCGATCCCCACCCTCGGCCTGCTCGTGCTGATGGTCATCATCCTGGCGTTCTCGATCGCCACCTGGCTGGTCCCGCTGGTGGTCCTGGCCATCCCGCCGATCCTGGTCAACGCCTATGAGGGCGTCATCGGGGTCGACCGCGACCTCAAGGACGCCGCCCGCGGGATGGGCATGACCCCACGCCAGGTGCTGCTCAAGGTGGAGATCCCGGTCGCGCTGCCGCTGATCCTGCTCGGGCTGCGGACTGCCGCGATCTTCGTGGTCGCCACCGCCACGATCGCGGCTGAGATCGGCCTCGGGGGCCTGGGCCGGTATATCATCGACGGGCTCGCGACCAACAACTACGGGGAGGTCGCCGGCGGCGCGGTGCTCGTGGTCGCCCTGGCGCTCGCGGTGCAGGTCAGCTTTGTCGGGATACGCCGTCTTGTCGTACCCGCTGGTTTGCGTCAGGGGGCAGCTCAGACCTGATAGCATCTTTTTCCTACTAAGAAAACGGAAAAGAAAGTTAATGATGATTCCAACTAGTCCGGCACTTAAGCGCACTGCGGCGGGGGGTATCGCCATAGCGGCGGGCCTCGCGCTGGCCGCCTGCGGCAGCAGCGGCAGCAGTTCAAGCAATCCGCTCACCCCGACGGCGTCCAAGGGCAGCGTGGTCATCGGCTCGGCGAACTTCCCGGAGAACGAACTGCTCGCCCAGATCTACGCGACCGCGCTGGCGGCCAAGGGAGTCAAGGTCACCGACAAGTTCAATATCGGGGCTCGCGAGGTCTACTACCCGGAAGTCAAGAGCGGCGCGATCACGATCATCCCGGAGTACAACGGCGCGCTGCTGTCCACCTCCGTGGACACCTCAAGCACCGCGGCGACCACCGCCCAGGTGGACGCGGCCCTGCAGGCCAAGCTGCCGTCGTCGATGGAGATCCTCATCCCGTCCGCGGCGCAGGACAAGGACTCGGTAACGGTCACCCAGGCGTTCGCCAGCAAGTATCACCTGACGTCGATCTCCAACCTGACCCCGTATGCCAAGACCATGGTCATTGGCGGGCCGCCCGAGTTCAGGACGCGGACCGACGGGCTGGTCGGCCTGAAGAAGAACTACGGCCTGACGTTCAAGAGCTTCGACCCGCTGGATGAGTCGGGCCCGATCACCCTCGCCGCGCTGACCGACGGCAAGGTGCAGGCGGCGGACGTGTTCACGACGACGCCGCAGATCATCACCGATCACCTGGTGGCGCTGGCCGACCCCAAGTCCAACTTCGCCGCGCAGAACGTCGTGCCGCTGGTGTACAAGAAGGGCGTCAACTCCACGGTCGTCAGCACGCTCAACGCCATCTCGGCCAGGCTGACCACGGCTGGCCTGCTGGCCATGGACAAGGCCGTCATCCTGGACCACGCGGACTACTCGACGGTCGCGACCGGCTGGCTGAAGGCGGTGGGCCTGCCGTCCTGAGGTAGCCAGTCTCGCCGCAGTCGCCGGGACCCGGCAGCGGGGGCGGGCGACGGGCCGCACTCCGGTGCGCCCGCCGCCCGCCCTTGGTCATTTCTGTAGGGTTACCTGCGGTGGGCGACTCGACGAGGAGTGGTTATGGCTGCCATGCACACTGCGGGACCGGGGCCGGCCGGCCCGCGTCCGGTTCAGGCCCCGCGCGGAACCGCGCTGACCTGTAAGGGCTGGCCGCAGGAGGCGGCCATGCGGATGCTGATGAACAACCTCGACCCCGAGGTGGCCGAGCATCCCGACCAGCTGATCGTGTACGGCGGATCGGGCCGGGCGGCGCGCAGCTGGGATGCCTTTGACGCGATCGTCGGCTGCCTGCGGGAGCTGACCGGTGATGAGACGCTGCTGGTCCAGTCGGGCAAGCCGGTCGGCGTGTTCCGCACGCACGAGTGGGCGCCCCGGGTGCTGATCGCCAACTCCAACCTGGTGCCGCAGTGGGCCACCTGGGAGGAGTTCCGGCGCCTTGAGGCGCTCGGGCTGACCATGTATGGCCAGATGACCGCGGGATCCTGGATCTACATCGGCACCCAGGGCATCCTGCAGGGCACCTACGAGACGTTCGCCGCGATCGCGGCGAAGCGGTTCGGCGGCTCGCTGGCCGGGACGATCACGCTCACCGCGGGACTAGGCGGCATGGGCGGCGCGCAGCCGCTCGCGGTGACGATGAACGGCGGCGTCGCGATCTGCGTGGACTGTGATCCGTCCCGGATCGCCCGCCGGATCGAGTACGGGTACCTGGACGTCGAGGCTGACAGCATCGACGACGCGATCAGGCGCGCGGCCGCCGCCCGCGACGCCGGGCAGCCGCTGTCGATCGGGCTGCTCGGCAACGCCGCCGACGTGCTGCCCGCCATGCTGGCGATGGGCGCGCCCGCGGACATCGTCACCGACCAGACCTCGGCCCACGACCCGCTGACCTACCTGCCGCGCGGCGTGCCGTTCGAGGAGATGGGCGCGCTGCGGGCCGAGGACCAGGCCGGCTTCACCCGCCGGGCCCGCGAGTCGATGGCCGTGCACGTCGAGGCGATGGTCGGATTCCTGGACCGCGGCGCCGAGGTGTTCGACTACGGCAACTCGATCCGCGGCGAGGCCGAGCTGGCCGGCTACCGGCGGGCGTTCGACTTCCCCGGATTCGTGCCCGCCTACATCAGGCCGCTGTTCTGCGAGGGCCGCGGCCCGTTCCGGTGGGCGGCGCTGTCCGGCGACCCGGCCGACATCGCCGCGACCGACGACGCCATCCTCGACTTGTTCCCTGCGAACGAGCCGCTGGCCCGCTGGATCCGGATGGCCCGCGAGAAGGTGCACTTCCAGGGCCTGCCCGCGCGGATCTGCTGGCTCGGCTACGGCGAGCGGCAGCTGGCCGGGCTGCGCTTCAACGAGCTTGTCGAACGTGGCGACGTCCAGGCTCCGATCGTGCTCGGCCGCGACCACCTGGACTGCGGCTCGGTCGCCTCGCCGTACCGCGAGACCGAGGCGATGGCCGACGGCTCGGACGCCATCGCCGACTGGCCGCTGCTGAACGCGATGCTCAACACCGCCTCCGGCGCGTCCTGGGTGAGCATTCACCATGGCGGCGGCGTGGGCATCGGCCGGTCGATCCACGCTGGCCAGGTGTGCGTCGCCGACGGCACCGCGCTGGCCGCCCGGAAGCTTGAGCGGGTCCTCACCAACGACCCGGGCACCGGCGTGATCAGGCACGCCGACGCCGGCTACGAGCGGGCCACCGAGGTCGCCGCGGAGCGCGGCGTCCGGCTCCCGATGTCCCGCCCCGCCGCCGGCTCCGGCCCCCCTTCATGATCACGGTCGATCAGCGGGGGCCCGGCGCCACCAGACAACCGCGATCATGCAGCCTCCGCCGCCCCGCGGCCGAGGCCCGGCGGCCTTTCATGATCACGGTGGATCGGGGGTGCCCGCGCACCACTGAGCAACCCGGGATCATTCCGGGTGCACCGGGTGCGATCATGAGGAGGCGCTCCGGTGGGGTTCGCTGAGCTGTGGGAGTCGCTGCTGCCGGTCGGCCGCCACGGCGGCACCGGCGGATACCGGCGTTACTCGTTCACCGAGGCGGACTCGGCCTGCCGCCAGTGGTTTATGAAAACCGCTGCGCAACGAGGGCTCCGCGTCGATCAGGACCGGAACGGCAATCTGTGGGCATGGTGGGACTGCCAGAACCCGGCCCGGGGCGCGATCGTCACCGGCAGCCATCTCGACTCGGTACCGGACGGCGGCGCCTTCGACGGCCCGCTGGGCGTGGTGTCCGCGTTCGCCGCGCTCGATCAGCTCCGTGCGCGCGGCCTGGCCCCGGGCAGGCCGGTCGGCGTCGCGGCGTTCTGCGAGGAGGAGGGGGCCAGGTTCGGCGTCGCCTGCCTGGGCAGCCGCCTGCTGACCGGGGCGCTGGACCCGCGGGCCGCGCGGGGACTCACCGATGGCGCCGGAGTCAGCCTGGCCGAGGCGATGACGCGCGCCGGGCTCGATCCGGCTGCCATCGGCCCCGACGACGATCTGCTCGGCGGCATCGCCAGCTATGTCGAGCTGCACATCGAGCAGGGCAGCGCGCTGGCCGGCCTGGACGCGGCGGTCGGGCTCGCCGAGGGTATCTGGCCGCACGGCCGCTGGCGGCTTGAGTTCACCGGCCGGGCCGATCACGCAGGCACCACCCGGATCCCGGACCGCCGGGATCCGATGCTGCCGTTCGCGGCGACCGTGCTGGCGGCCCGGCAGGCGGCGGCCGAGCATGCGGCGCTGGCCACGATCGGGAAGGTCACCGCCGAGCCCGGCGGCGCCAACGCGATCTGCTCGGCGGTCCGCTGCTGGCTGGACGCCAGGGCACCGGACCAGGCGACGCTGCAGCGCGTCACCGCGCAGGTCACGACGGCCGCGCGGGCCGCCGCGGCCGAGCAGCAGGTGTCGCTCAGCGTCAGCCAGGAGTCGGTCACGCCGCCGGTCCGGTTCGACGCCGTCCTGCGGGACCAGCTGGCGGGCGCGCTGGCCAGGCGCGGGGTCACCGCGCCGGTGCTGCCGACCGGTGCCGGCCATGACGCGGGCGTGCTGGCGGCCCGGCTGCCCACCGCCATGCTCTTCGTGCGCAACCCGTCAGGCGTCTCGCACTCGCCCGGCGAGCATGCCGACCCAGCCGACTGCGCGGCGGGTGTGACGGCGCTCGCCGCGGTGCTCGAGGAACTGGCCTTCCGATGACCGGGCCGGGCCGCCCGCAGCCGCCGATGGCGCGCCCGGCGCCCCCGGCCGGCCGGGGCGACCAGGCGACCGCGGTGCAGGCCGGGCGGCGGCGGCCGAGCGGCGCGACGATCAGGCGCTGGCACGCCGAGCTGGCCTGGCTGCCGGGCGATGGCGTCCGCCACGACGTGCTGATCGAGGCCGACGGGGACCGGTTCAGCGCGGTAACTCCGGCGGTGCGGACCGCCCAGCTGCCCGCCGGCGTGCTCAGGCTGCCGGGCCTGACGCTGCCCGGCCTGGCCAACGGGCATTCGCACGCCTTTCACCGCGCGCTGCGCGGGATCACGCAGGCCGACCGGGGGACGTTCTGGACCTGGCGGGACCGGATGTACGCGGTGGCGGCACGGCTCGATCCGGACAGCTACCTGGCCCTGGCCACGGCCGTCTACGCCGAGATGGCGCTGGCAGGCATTACCTGCGTCGGCGAGTTCCACTACCTGCATCACGGCCCGGGCGGCACCAGGTACGCCGACCCCAACGAGATGGGCCTGGCGCTGCTGGCCGCGGCCGCCAGGGCGGGCATCCGGATCACCCTGCTCGACACCTGCTACCTGGCGGGCGGGCTGACCGACGATGGCCGCCCGCAGCCGCTGGCAGGCCCGCAGCTGCGCTTCGGCGACGGCGACGGCGAGGCGTGGGCGGCCAGGGCCGACGCGCTTGGTGCCGACTCCAGGGGCACGCTGAGCCCGGTGGCTCGGGTCGGCGCCGCGATCCACTCGGTGCGCGCGGTGCCTGTGCAGCAGATGCACCCGGTGGCGGCCTGGTCGCACCGGCTCGGCGCGCCGCTGCACGCGCACCTGTCCGAGCAGGTGGCCGAGAACGAGGTGTGCCTGGCTGCCTACCGCCGGACGCCCGCCGAGGTGCTCTACGAGGCTGGGGCGCTCGGCCCGCGGTCCACCATGGTGCACGCCACCCACCTGGCCGCCCGTGACATCGACCTGCTCGGCGGCAGCCGGGCCTTCACCTGCCTGTGCCCGACCACCGAGGCCGACCTGGCCGACGGCATCGGGCCGGCTGGCGCGCTGGCGTCGGCGGGCAGCGTGCTGACCGTGGGCAGCGACAGCCAGGCGGTGATCGACATGTTCGAGGAGGCCAGGAGGGTGGAGCAGTACGAGCGCCTGGCTACCGGCCAGCGCGGCCACTTCACGGCCGACGCGCTGGCCAGGGCAGCCACCCTGGACGGGCATGCCAGCCTCGGCTGGCCGGACGCCGGGGAGATCACCGTCGGCGCCCTGGCCGACCTGGTGACGGTGTCGCTCGATTCGCCCAGGCTGGCCGGGACGGCCGCGGCGAGCGCACTGGAGTCCGTCATCTTCGCGGCATCGGCCGCCGACGTCGCCACCGTGGTGGTCGGCGGCCGCGACGTGGTGAGCGACGGGACGCACCTGGCCGGCAATGTGCCCGCCATGCTCGCCTCGGCGATCCGCGCCCTGAGGCAGTGACCGCGGTCCGCGGTATGACGGGCCTGCCCATGCGGTCCGCTGCGCTGCGCGCCTTCCCCCGCGTGATGGATCTGGCGGCCGTCACGCCGTCACGCCGTCACGCCGTCACCCCGTCACGCGGTCGGGCGGTCGGGCGGTCGGGCGGTCGGGCGTGACGAGTCTGGCGGACCGTCACGGTGGCGTGCCTACCTGGGGGTTGGCGGCGGGCATGCCGGAGCAGATGTTCGCCGCGGCATTGCGGGCCTGGACCGCAGGTGATGAGCCGTCGGATGGTGAGCCGTCGGGTGGTGAGCCGGCTTGCCGCGTGCTGCCGGCCGCCTGATCGCGTGAGCGCCTGGCCGTCAAGCGCGGCGGTACCCGCACGCCTGCGAAGTCTGCACCGATCGTCAGCGTCAGGCCGCCGCCGATGCCGGATTCAACCGATGGGGCCTGGTTGAGCGCCTGCGTCAGGGCGTAGGCGCCGCCCGCCTGCCCGCTGGCCGGGTAGCTCAGCGTGGTGGCCGCCGCGGCCGGGGCGTTGCCGACATGAACGATCTTGAAGCCGAGCTTCCGCAGCCTGTCGGCCGTCTGGCGGGCGAGCCCGGGAATGCCAGTGCCGTTGAGTACCCGCACTGAGACCTGGCTGGCCTTAGGCGCCGCCAGGTGCCCCCGCCAGAGCTGCCCGGTCTGCATCATGTGCCAGAGCACATCATCCTCCGGCTCGTCAGGAAGCAGCCTGTTGATGTTCGCCGGATCCGTGATCGTGGGCATCGTAATGAACGTCACGTCATTCGTGTGCAGGTTGCGCAAGGTGCTGGCCAGCGAAAGCAGCTTGGCAATCGACCCGAGGCCGGGATCGACGATGACTGCCTTGGTGGCCGTGTCGGCGATGTCGAAGAGCCTGACCGGGTTGCCCAGCGTGCCCTCGCTCTTGAGCTTCTGGATCAGCGACGAGATGAACTCCTGCTGCAGCTCGATCCGGCCGAGATCACCCCCGTTGCCTACCCCGTGCCTGGTGCGCACGAAGGCGAGCGCCTGGTCACCGGTTATCAGATGCTTGCCCGCGCTCAGACGCAGATGGCTCCAGGGATCGTTATACGCCTGCGGAATGCAGACTTCGACGCCGCCAAGTGTGTCGACCATCGAACGGAACGAGTTGAAGTCGAATTCGACGAAATGATCCATCCGGATGTTGGTCAGGTGCTCGACGGTGGCGACGGCACAGGTCGGCCCGCCCAGATTCATCGCGCCATCAATGATCGCCTGCTGCTGGGCGGGCACGACGGCGTTGCTGGATCTGGATTTGCAGGCGGGTTCATAGACCATCGTGTCCCGCGGGATGGAAACGATCGTCGCGTGCGTGTGCGCCGCGTCCAGGTGAACAAGGATCAGGTTGTCCGAGAGGTTAGTGCCCGGGTCGTAGCCGAAGCCCGGTCCCTGACCGTCGCGGGTCTGTGAACCGAGGACGAGAATGTTCAGCACACCCGATGCGGATGCGGCCGGCCGGTGGTTCAGCCCAGCGAACGGATTGATCACCGTGAGGTTGCCGTCCAGTCTCGCGTACAGCCCGTAGGCGCCCAGGCTCAGCAGTACCGCCAGCGAGGTAATCGCCGCGGCGGTGCAATAGCCGATCTTCCGGCCGGTGCTCAGCCTCCGCCAGCGGGCCCGCCACGATCGTGCGCCTCGGGCCGGCTGTCCCCCCGCGGCTGGCCGTCCGCGCGCGGCGGGCCGTCCGCCCGCGGCTGGCCGTCCGCCCGCAGCGGGCCGTCCGCCCGCAGCGGGCCGTCCGGTTTCCGGTCGCCGCCAGTTGCCCGCGGGTCCCTGCCAGTGTTCGTTCATGTTCCCGTCCCTGGCTTTCCCGGCTGGTCCCAGGAAGCCACTCACGAGCCCGGCCGGTCGGCCAGGCTACATGGCAGTCAGGAAATAAGTTCCATCATTGCGCAAGGCTGCAAGCATAGCGTTGGACGGCCGCCGTGACCGCCATGGCCGGGCACGAGTCGTCGGCTCACAGCCAGGGGGCGGTGCGCCTGAGGTAACGGGCCTTGGCCGCAATGGTCGCAGCGCAGTAGCCGACGATCACGACCGCAAGTACCGGGAAGTAGGCGACGGGCAGCGCCTCCAGCCGCAACGCCGTGCCCAGCGGGGTCAGCGGCAGGCAAAGGCCGGTGAGCGCCAGCACAAGCGTGGCCAGCAGCACCGGCCGGGCAGCGTGACGGCGTGGCGAGGGCAGCGAGGGGCTGCGCAGCAGATGAACCGCGATGGATTGCGTCACCAGGTTCTCCGCGAACCAGCCCGTACGGAAAAGTGCCTGACCGGCGGGGCTGGCGTGGGTGCCCATGAGCCGCCAGAGGAAGACGAAAATGGCCAGGTCCGCCAGCGTGTTCACGGGGCCGAAGCGCAGCACGAACCGCGCCAGGTCCCGGCTGTCGAAGGCGCGTGGCCGGTCCAGCGACGACTCGTCGACAGTATCGAAGGCCAGCGAGAGCTGGCAGACGTCGAAGCACAGATTCTGCGCCAGCACCTGCAGCGGCAGCATCGGCAAGAAGGGGAGCGCGGCGCTGGCAGCCAGCATCGAGAGCACGTTGCCGACGTTCGACGAAACAGTGATCTTGAGGTACTTGGCAATGTTGCTGACGCTGCGCCGTCCCTCGATGACGGCCTGGCCGAGCATCGGGAGCTCCTTGCGGAGCAGGATGATGTCCGCGCACTCCCTGGCCAGGGCCGCGGCTCCGGCGACGGAGATGCCCACATCCGCATCGCGCAGCGCTGCGGCGTCATTGACGCCGTCGCCGAGGAATCCGACCGTGCGGCCGCCCGCCTGAAGTGCGCGGACGATCCTTGCTTTCTGCGCCGGGTCGACTCTGGCGAATACGGTCGTTGCCTCGGCGACCGCCACCAGCTCAGCGTCATCCAGCTGCGCTGCATCCTGACCAGTGAGGACACGACCGGGATCGACGCCGACATCGCGACAGACCCGGGCCGCCACCAGCGGGTGGTCGCCGGTAAGCACCTTGACCGCGATCCCGTGCCTGGCCAGGTCGGTGACCGCCTGCGGCGCGGAGGCTCTGGGCGGGTCCCGGAAGCCGACGAAACCGGCCAGTGCGAGACCTGCCTCGTCACCAGGCTGATACCGGCCTGACTTGGCCTGCCGCGCGGCCACTGCCACGGCGACGAGGCGCACGCCGTCACGCGCATAGCTGTCGATCAGCATGAGCGCTCTCGCGAGGCGGTCTTCTTCGAGCGGGACGTCCCGGCCGTCGGCGCGGACCCGCGTGCAGCAGGCAAGTACCTCCTCGGCAGCTCCCTTCGTAATCAGCTCGTGGCTGCCGAAGCCGGTGCGGGTCACCACCGTGACGCGGCGGCGGCTGAAGTCGAACGGGATGATGCCGATCACGTCCGGGGAGTCCTCCGCCATCATGCCGAGGCTCTCCCCGCGGTCGAGGAGAGCCTGGTCGAGCAGGTCGGCAGTGGCCGCCTCGGCATATGCGGTCGACCAGTAGCTGTTCAGCCAGGCAAGCCGCATTACCTCCAGGTCGGTGCCTCCCGCGGCATCAAGAAAGCAGTCCACCGAGATCCTGTCCTCTGTCAGGGTTCCGGTCTTGTCGGTGCACAGCACATCCATCGCGCCCAGGTTGTGGAGCGCCGGGAGCCGTTTGACGATGGCAGCGCGCCCCGCCATGACTCGCGCACCCTGGGCCAGCGCGGCGGTGACCACCACCGGGAGCATCTCAGGGGTCAGCCCGACGGCAACGGCGACGGCGAACAGGAAGGCCTCGACCGGATGGCCCCGGATCGTCGCGTTGACCGCCAGGACCACCGGGACGCAGACGAGCATGAAGCCCAAGAGCAGCCGGGTCACGCTCCGCACCCCGCGGTCAAAGGATGTCCCGGCCGTGCGGTGCGGCTGCTCCTGGTGGCTGGCACCGAGATAGGTCGATGTCCCGGTGCAGACCACGATCGACGTCCCTGATCCGCTCACGACGGTGGTGCCCATAAAGCACAGCCGCGGGGAGTCGAAGACCGAGGTCCGGTCGGCGGGCGAGCCGGCCTGCGAGGTTTCCCCGTCCCTGGCCGCCTGGGTGATCACAGCGGCGGCCCGCTTAGCGGCGGGAAGTGACTCGCCAGTCAGCACCGCCTGGTTCACGGCCAGGTCATCGGATTTGAGCAGCCGAACGTCGGCTGGCACCATGTCGCCGGGCGCCAGCTGCACGATGTCGCCGGGCACCAGCTGGTCGACGGGCACCTCGCGGACACATGGCCGGGAGGTGGCGGATGCGCGGCGGACAACGGTCGCGGTCGTGGCCACCATCGCCCGCAGCGCCGCAGCGGCAAGGTCAGACCGGTATTCCTGGCGGACTCGCAGCACGCAGCTGATCACGACCATCGCGGTGATCACCACCGCGCCGTCCAGGTCACCGGTGGCGGCGGATACCACGGTCAGGCAGATCAGTATCACGACGAACGGGTTGCGCGCAGCCGTGAGCACCCGGCGGCCCCAGTGCGGCAGACGGCCGACGGCCAGCGTGTTGTCGCCAAGCCGGATCAGCCGGTCCTGCGCCTCAGTCTCATCAAGCCCGCGCCAGGCGGAGTCAAGCCCGCGCAGCACCTGCAAGGGCGCTGCTGCGGCGTACTCGGCCATCCTGCCGGGCGCTTGCGAGCTGGCCGCTTGCCGGGCTGGCGGCTCCTGCTGCCGAGGTACCGTTACGGAAAGCCGGTCAGGCGCCGAGGTCACCGCGCCGCCCCGCGCCAGGCGGTACCCGCCGAAGCTGCTCTACCGCAAGCCGCACAATGGTCACCAGATGCGGATCGTCGACCAGATAGACGTGGCGCCTGCCTTCGCGGCGCGACCGGACCAGCCCGCTCAGCTTCAGCTTGGCCAGGTGCTGGCTCACCGCCTGCACAGACCCGTCCACCGACTCGGCGAGACTTCCTACGTCCCTTTCCCCGTGCGCAAGGACCCAGACGATGTGCAGCCGCATCGTCGATGCCAGCAGCCCGAACCTGGCCGCCGCGTGCTGGAGTAGCTCCGGGCTCAGGTCTTCCTCCCCGTCGGCAACGGCCCTGGCCACGCTTCACTCCCTGCTCTGCTCAGCATCAGACTTGCGCAACTATGGAAAGGCAGCCTGACCAGTTAACCAGAGACGGGGCTGAGCGACACGCTGACCGCCGCAGGCCCCCCCGGCCCGGCCCTTTCGCGCCCGCCCCGCTCCTTCCCGCCGAAGAATCGCGGGCGGCATACCACCTATACCGGATTTAGTAGCCATTCCTGTCCGGAATATACCTAATGTGGTAACGAAATCCGGTACAAGCGAAGGTCGGCCAGCCTGACGGGAGCAAGAGTTCCGGCTCAGCGGGTGTCGGTGCGAAAGGCCGTCCAGGTCTTGCGCGACCGCGGGCTCGTCCACACCGTGCCGCAACACCGGGCCGCAACGCGGGACCTTCATGCTCGGAAGCCTCAGCCCGCGTGGGATCATGCGGATGTGAGGCTGGCGTGAGCACGCTGATAACGAACATCGGGGAGCTGGTCACCAACGCGCCGGGAGCGGAGTCGCGGTGGGCGGTGTCGGCGGGAACCGGCCCGGCGGGAACCGGCCCGGCTGGAACCGGGCCGGCGGGAACCGGGCCGGCGGGAACCGGGCCGGCGGGAACCGGGCCGGCGGGAACCGATCTGACGGGACCCGGGCCGTTTGTGGCGTTGCTGGACGCCGCGCTGGTCATCGAGGACGGTCGGGTCGCATGGACCGGGCCTGCCGGTGACGCGCCCGCGGCTGACGAGGTCGCGGACGCGGGCGGCCGCGCGGTCCTGCCCGGCTTCGTGGACTCGCACGCGCACCTGGTCTTCGCCGGTGAGCGCGGCGCTGAGTTCGCCGCGCGGATGGCCGGGCGGCCGTACCTGGCTGGCGGCATCCGCAGCACGGTCGCCGCCACCAGGACCGCGACCGACCAGGAGCTCCTCGCCAACCTGCGGAGACTGGCCGCCGAGATGCTAGCCCAGGGGACGACCACGTTCGAGTGCAAATCCGGATACGGGCTGACCACGGCCGATGAGCAGCGCAGCGTCGCGCTCGCCGCCGAGGTCACCCCCGAGGTCACCTATCTCGGCGCGCACGTGGTCCCGCCGGAGTTCGCTGACGACCCGGCCGGCTACCTCGAGCTGGTCTGCGGCGAGATGCTGGCCGCCTGCGCGCCGCACGCCAGGTGGGTGGACGTGTTCTGCGAGCGGGGCGCCTTCGGGCCGGCCGAGGCGGCTGCCGTGCTGGCCGCCGGCACCGCGGCCGGCCTGCGGCCCCGGGTCCATGCCAACCAGCTTGGCGAGGGGCCCGGCGTGCAGCTGGCCGTGGCGGCGGGCGCCGCGTCGGCGGATCACTGTACCTATCTCAGCGACGCCGATATCGACGTCCTCGCCTCGTCCGATACGGTCGCGACCCTGCTGCCCGGCGTCGAGTTCTCCACCAGGCAGCGCTACCCGGATGCGCGCCGCCTGCTGGACGCGGGCGCCACGGTCGCGATCGCCACCGACTGCAACCCGGGCTCCTGTTTCACCTCCAGCATGGCGTTCTGCGTGGCGCTGGCGGTCCGGGAGATGCGGATGACCACCGAGCAGGCGGTCTGGGCGGCCACCGCGGGCGGCGCTCGCGCGCTGCGCCGCACCGACGTCGGCCATCTCGGTGTCGGCGCCCGCGCCGACCTGGTGATGCTGGCCGCGCCCTCGCACGCCTACCTGGCCTACCGGCCCGGCGTCCCCCTGGTGGCCGCAGTCTGGCAGGCCGGCCGGCTGGTGAGCGGCGGATAGCGCCCGGTAGCGACCTTGCAGCGGGCCCGACCTGGCGGTCTCCGGCCACGACAACCGGCGGCTGCCCGCCGTCCCGGCCTACCTCAACTCGTGACAAGCGGCCGGTAACGGCTGCGGAACCTGATCAGCGGATCGCCGGACTCAGCGACGTAGGGCACGTCGAGGACCCGGGCGATCACCAGCAGATGATCACCTGTCGGGATCCGCTCGGTGACCTCGCATTCCAGGGCGGCCAGCCCGCCGTCGGGAATCAGCGCGCCCGAATGCGGTCCGCGGCGATGCGGGACGCCGTCGAGCAGCAGCCGGGCGCCCGGGCGGCCTGACACGGCGAACCGGCCGGCCAGCGCCCGCTGGCCGGCCGCGAGCAGGGTTACCGCGAACCAGTCCAGCCGGGCCAGGACCTCGGCCGGATACGAGCCGCCCAGCAAGCAGACCCCGACCAGCGGCGGCTGGCTGGACATCGGGCAGAACGCGCTCACCGTCGTCCCGATGTCATCCCGCCCGTCCGCCAGGGTCACCAGCGTCACGCTGGCGGCGAGCGCCGTCAGCACATCAGCGAATCGCGGCTCGTGGCCAGCGCCAGGAAACCGTTTCGTCACTCAAATATCCAGCTGCCGGGCAGGACCAGCGGCCCATAGGGCGGCAAGCCGGCCTGGGCCGCCAGCCGCCAGAGCGGCCCCCAGCTTTCCGCGAGCAGCGCGCCGGACTGGCCGGCGCCGGACTGGCTGGCGCTGGAAGACGGCGGCCGCAGCCGGTCAAGCGGCTTGGTCCTCGGGAACCCGCGCAGCGGCGCCGACCTGGGCAGGCCCGCCCGGCTGCGGGCGATCGCCGCGGCCCGGTCGAGGCCGCCGATCTCGTCGATGAGCCCGTGCTCCCGCGCGTCGGCGCCCGTCCACACCCGGCCCCTGGCCAGCTCGTGCACCCGGTCGGCGGACAGCCCGCGGCCGGCCGCGACCTTGCCGGTGAAGTCGGCGTAGATATGGTCGAGCCAGTTGTTGACCAGCGCCCATTCGTCCTCGCTGAACGGGTGATTGGTGCTGAACATGGCCGAATGGGCGCCTTCGACGACGGAGTCCGTCGTCACTCCGATCCGGTCGAGCAGGTGGCTGACCACGGGCTTGCCGGACAGCACGCCGATCGAGCCGGTGACCGTGCCTGGCTGGGCCACGATCACATCAGCGGCCATCGAGATGAAATAGCCGCCGGAAGCAGCCACGTCGCCCATCGACACCACGACCGGCTTGCCCGCCGTGCGGGCCCTGACCACTTCCCGCCAGATCGTGTCGGAGGCGACGTAGGAGCCACCCGGGCTGTTGACGCGCAGGACGATCGCGCGGACCTGGTCGTCGGCGACGGCTGACCGGAGCGCCGCGGCTATCGTGTCCGAGCCCATCGCGCCGCCGGACAGCGGTCCGCGGCCGCTCCTGCCGCGGCGGATCGGCCCGGTGGCGTAGATGAGCGCGACCGACCGCTCGCGGGCGGCCGGAACCTTCGCCGGCAGCTTGCGGGCCCGCTCGGCCAGCACGTGGGCGCGCTGGTAACGGCCTACGTACTGCAGGATGGCGTCCTGGCCGACCTGCTTCCTGACGCTGGCGTACACCTCATCCCGGTAGGCGAGGTCGTCGACGAGCCCCGCTTCGTGCGCCTGAGTGCCGAGGAAAGGGCCGCTGTCGATCAGCTCACGGACCCGCTCCGGGGCGATCCGCCTGCGTTCGGCGATCGCGCTGGCGAGCTGCCCGGTGACGGAGCCCGCGATCCGCTCGGCCGCTTCTCTGGCCGGGCCGGTGAAGCCGCTCTCGGTCAGCTGCTCTGCGGCGCTCTTGTACTCATGTCGCTTGGCTACCTGGAACTCGACCCCGAGCCGGTCCATCGCGCCCCGGTAGAACCTTCGTTCCATCGCTATCCCGGTGAGCCCGAGATCCCCCGATGGCTGCAGGCAGATCGTCTCGAAGGCGGTGGCCAGGTAGTAGGGCACGTTCCCGGCGGAAAACTCGCCGAAGCTCTCCGCCCAGGCGACCGTCAGCTTGCCCGCGTCGCGGAACCCCTCGATGGCGTGCCTGAGTTCCTGGACCATAGCCAGCCCGATCGGCCGTCCGCCCACCTGCGCGATGAGGGCCTTGACCCGCTGGTCACTGCGGGCCCTGCGCAGCCCGTCCAGGACGTCGGCCAGGATCAGCCTGCGCCTGGCCAGCACCGCCGAGACCGGATCGGGGGGCCGCTCCTCGCCCAGCCCGTCGGATAGGTCCAGCTCCAGGATCAGCGGTGCGGTCCTGCGCTGGCGCCATTTGGCGACCTGGTCGGTAATCATCGACTCCGCCATGGGCTCAGCTTATGTGGCCGGCCCGGTGCCACCGTGGGCTATCTTCGGCCTGGATGGCAACTCGCGACGGTAATGGCTGGACAACGTGCGGCCAGGGTCACCGGCACTGGGGCCCGCATGGTGCCGCTGGCCTGCTTGCCTACAGCCGCGACGGCCCGGCCGGGGCCAGTGTGCTGCTGCAGCGCAGGAGTGAGTGGAGCCACCACGGCGGCACCTGGGGACTGCCTGGCGGCGCGATGGACAGCCACGAGTCGGTGATCGATGCGGCGCTGCGCGAGGCCGCCGAGGAATGCGGCATCCCGGCAGACGCGGTCACTGTCACCGGGATAGCGCGCGATGATCACGGGTCCTGGAGCTACCGGACCGTGATCGGCTCGGCTCCCGCGCCGTTCGCCGTGCATGCGGCGAGCGCGGAGACCATCGAGGTCGCCTGGGTAGCGGCGGGGAAGGTGGACCGGCTTGCCTTGCATCCTGGTTTCGCCGCGCAATGGCCGGTCCTGCGCGAGACCCTGCGGCCGTTGACGATCATCGTCGACGCGGCCAACGTGATGGGCTCCCGTCCGGACGGATGGTGGCGGGACCGGGCTGGGGCCGCAGCGCGGTTGCGCGGGGAGCTGGCCGGGCTGGCCGGGCTGGGCCTTGCTGGTTTGCCTGAGTTGCTGGCGGTGCCGGCGCTGGAGCTGTGGTACCCCGAGTACGCCCTGGTTGTGGAGGGCGCGGCGCGGCGGATGGCTGCCGAAGCGCCGCCTGGCGGGCGGGTGCGGGTGGTGGCCGCTGCTGGGTCTGGCGACGACGCGATCGCGGCGCTGGCCGGGGAGCTGCCCGGGTGGCGGCTGGTGGTCACGGCCGACCGGGAACTGCGCGGCAGGTGCAGGTCGGCGGGCGCGTCGGTCACCGGCCCCAGCTGGCTGCTGGGGCTGCTGTGACGGCCGCGCCGGCCGGTGCGGCCCGGGGTGACGGCTTCGGAGTCGGCGCGTCGGTCACCATGGCCGGGCTGGCCGGCGATCCGCACCAGCTGCTCCGGCTGCTGCGCGAGCGCGAGCCGGTTTCCTGGGTTCCCGTCCTGGGCGGCTGGCTCGTGACGCGGCGCGACATCGCCCTGCGGGTGCTGCGTGATGCACGGACGTTCACCGTTGACGATCCGAGGTTCAGCACGGCGCGCGTGGTCGGGCCGAGCATGCTGTCGCTTGACGGCGCGGAGCATAAGCGGCACCGTGATCCGTTCGCCGCAGCGCTCCGGGCCGCCGATGCGAGCGGCCAGCTGGCGGCCTTCACCGAGGCGGCGGCGGCACGGCTGGTCGCGGAGCTCGCTCCGGCCGGGCGCGCTGAGCTGCGCCGCGGCCTGGCCGGGCCGCTGGCCGTCGCTGTCGTCGCGGAGCTACTCGGGCTGGGCGAGACCGAGCCGCAACTCATCCTGTCCTGGTACGACGCCATCGTCGGCGCGGTGTCTGACCTGGCGGGCCAGGAGCGGCCAGACAGGCAGCAGGGGCGCGGGCGCGAGGGTGCCGAGGCGTTCGGCATGCTGCAGGCCAGCCTCGGGGCAGCGATGGCCGGGAGCGATGGCCGGTCCATGCTGGCCGCCGTCGCTGCGGATGGCGGCCTGAGCACCGGCGAGGTCGTCTCCAACGCGGCCGTGCTGATGTTCGGCGGTATCGAGACGACCGAGGGAATGATCTGCAACGCGGTCTGGCAGCTGCTGAGCCACCCCGGCCAGGCGCGTCAGGTGATCGCTGAGCCAGCCCTCGCCGCCAGCGCGATCGAGGAGTCGCTGCGCCTGGAGCCGGCTGCCGCTGTCGTCGACCGGTACGCCACCGCCGACGTGACCATCGGCGCGGCGCCGATCCGCCGCGGTGACCTGGTCACCGTCTCGCTGGCCGGCGCCAACCGGGATCCCGCGTTCTTCGACGAGCCGGACGCCTTCGACGTCCGCCGGGCCAACGCCGGGCAGCACCTCTCGTTCGCCCGCGGCCCGCATTTCTGCATCGGCGCGCAGCTGGCCAGCCTGGAGGCGCGGACGGCCGTTCTCGTGCTGCTGAACCGGCTCCCTGGCCTGCGGCTCGATCCTGAGCGGCTGCCAGCGCCGCGGGGGCTGGTCTTCCGCAAGCCGCCCGAGCTGCACGTGGCCTGGGAGCCCGGGAGGCTGCCTGCTACGCCAGCTGGACGGAGCGCTTGGCCAGCCCCAGCCAGTAACCGGTGATCGTGGTCACCGGGGCCGGATCGCCGGCCGCCGTGCCCAGCGTGACGAAGATCGGGGCGAAATGCTCGGTGGACGGGTGCGCGTACCGCGCTCCGGGCGCCCTGCGGAAGTCGGCCAGCGCGTCCACGTCGCCTGAGTCGAGCGCCGCTGCTGCCCAGTCGTCGAACTCTGCCGACCAGCCGGGCGGCGGCGCGTCGAACCTGAAATCCCGCAGGAACGGCAGCCCGTGGGTGAGGAAGCCGCTACCCATGATCAGTACGCCCTCGTCCCGCAGCGGCGCGAGCGCCGCGCCGATCCGCAGCAAGTGCTGCGGATCCAGGCTGGGCATCGAGATCTGCAGGACCGGGATGTCCGCATCCGGGTACATCACGGTCAGCGGTACGTACGCGCCATGATCCAGGCCGCGGTCGGGCCGGTCGGCCACCGGCTCGATGCCCGATAGCGCGGCCCGCACCCGGGCCGCCAGCTGCGGGGCGCCGGGTGACGGGTACCTGGCGTGGTAGTAACGCTCAGGGAACCCGCCGAAGTCATAGACGAGCGGCGCGCCGTCCCGGGTAGCCCCGATGGTCAGCGGAGCCGACTCCCAGTGCGCCGACACCATCAAGACGGCGCGGGGCCGCGGCAGGGCACGGGCCCAGGCCTCCAGCTGGATCACCCACAGCGGATCGTCGACCAGCGGCGGCGCGCCGTGGCCGAGGTAGATGGCCGGCATCCGGTCCGGCGCGATTGCCGTGGCGGCGCGCTCGGCGACCAGCTCAGCGGCGTTGGCGGGCACCGCCTCGTGCTCAGGCGCCTGCGCCTCAAGCTCCTCGTCCATGGCTGCTCCTGACCGGCTCCGGGAAGATTCCGCTGCGTCGTCTGGACGGTAACCCAGCTGGTCCGGCGGCAGGAAGGCAGGGCAGGATGACTGGATGCGAGTGGTGGTGCTGGCGGACACGCATGCGCCGCGGCGGTGGAAGGCCTGCCCGCCGCCGGTCGCCGCGCAGCTGCGCTGGGCTGACCTGATCCTGCACGCGGGCGACGTGTGCACCGCCGGTGTCCTCGACGAGCTGTTAAGTTACGCGCCGGTCTGTGCCGTGCTCGGCAACAACGACGGCCCGGACGTGGCCGCCTGGGGCGCGCCGCCGACGCTGGAATTCGATCTGGACGGACTGCCGGTGGCGATGATCCACGATAGCGGGGCCGCGACCGGCAGGCTTGACCGGATGCACCGCCGGTTCCCCGGAGCTGGCCTGGTGGTGTTCGGGCACTCCCACATTCCGCTCGATCAGGCGGCCGAGGGAATCCGCATCTTCAATCCAGGCTCGCCTACCGACCGGCGCAGGCAGCCGCATGGCACCGTCGGGGTGCTGCGGATCGAAGCCGGCCGCCTCGTCGAGGCGAGGATCATCCCGGTCAGCTGAGCGCTGCCGGCCGGAAGCACGATCGCGCCGATCCCGGCGTCACCCGGCTGGCGCCAGCATCAGGACCGCGAGCGGCGGCAGCGTGATCACTGCCGAGGCCGGCCTGCCATGACGGGGCTCCCCGATGGCCTCGATCATCCCCAGGTTGCCGACGCCGCTGCCGCCGTAGACCTCCGCGTCGGTGTTGATCACCTCGCTCCACCGGCCCGCGCGGGGCAGGCCGACCCGGTAGCTGAAGTGCGGCTCGCCGGAGAAGTTGGCAATGCAGGCGATCTGGCCAGGCCCGCCGCGGCCGGCCAGGCTGCCCGCCCCGCCGGCGCCGCCGTCACCGGCAGCTCCGGCAAAGCGGAGGAACGACAGCACGTTGCCCGCCGCGTCGTTGGCGTCTATCCAGCTGAAACCGTCCGGGGAGGTGTCCTGCCGCCACAGCGCCGGGCTCGCGGCGTACAGCCGGTTCAGGTCAGCAACCAGCCGCTGAACGCCGGCGTGCGGCTGGCCGCCGAGGGCTGGCCAGTCGAGGCCGGCCTGCTCCGACCATTCCGCTTCCTGGCCGAATTCCGAGCCCATGAACAGCAGCTGCTTACCTGGATGTGCCCACATGTACGCGAACAGGGCCCGCAGCCCGGCGAACCGTCGCCAGTCGTCACCCGGCATCTTGCCCAGCAGGGACCCCTTGCCGTGCACCACCTCGTCGTGCGAGAGCGGCAGCACGAAGTTCTCCGAGTACGCGTACATCATCGAGAACGTCATCTCGTTCTGGTGATAGTGCCGGAATACCGGGTCCCGGGACATGTAGCTGAGCGTGTCGTGCATCCAGCCGAGGTTCCATTTCAGGCCGAACCCGAGCCCGCCCAGGTGCACCGGCCTGGTCACGCCCGGCCAGGCGGTGGACTCTTCCGCCACCATCATGATCCCTGGCGCCACCTTGTAGCAGGTCGCGTTCACTTCCTGCAGGAACGCGACGGCGTCCAGGTTCTCCCTGCCGCCGAGCGCGTTCGGCGTCCACTCACCGTCCTTGCGGGAGTAGTCCAGGTAGAGCATCGACGCGACGGCGTCCACGCGCAGGCCGTCGATGTGAAATTCCTCCAGCCAGTAGATCGCGTTGGCGACCAGGAAGTTGCGGACTTCCGTCCTGCCGTAGTTGAAGATGTACGTGCCCCAGTCCGGGTGCTCGCCGCGGCGCGGATCGGGATGCTCGTACAGCGGCGTGCCGTCGAACCGGGCCAGCGCCCATTCGTCCCTGGGGAAATGCGCGGGAACCCAGTCGACGATCACGCCGATGCCCGCCTGGTGCAGCCGGTCCACCAGGTAGCGGAAGTCGTCCGGGTCGCCGAAGCGCGCCGACGGCGCATAGTAGGACGTGACCTGGTAGCCCCAGGAGCCGCCGTACGGATGCTCGGCCACCGGCAGGAATTCTACGTGAGTGAAGCCCAGCTCGGCGACATAGGCGGCCAGCTGGTCGGCCAGTTCGGCGTAGGACAGGCCGGGCCGCCAGGAGCCGATATGCACCTCGTAGGCGCTGACCGGCGCGCGCAGCGGATCCCATTTCGCCCGGGCCGCCAGCCAGTCCCGGTCGCCCCACTGGTAGCCGGATTCGAAGATAACGGAGGCGGTGGCGGGCGGCCGCTCGGCGAGGGCGGCCATCGGGTCCGCCTTACGGCGCCAGTGCCCGTCCGGCCCGCAGATGTCGTACTTGTACCGCATCCACGGCTCGGCTCCTGGCACGAACAGTTCCCAGACGCCCGAGGAGCCCAGCGAGCGCATCGGATACGGGCGCCCGTCCCAGTGGTTGAAGTCGCCGATGATCCGGACCCCGCGGGCGTTCGGCGCCCACACCGCAAAGGCGGTGCCGCCCGCGTCCGGGTGGAACCTGGCACCGAGAACCCGCCAGAGTTCCTCGTGCCTGCCCTCGGCGATCAGGTACAGGTCCATCTCACCGAGGCTGGGCAGGTGCCGGTAGGGGTCGTCGGTGATCGTCTCGGGCAGCGTCACGGTCGCTGCGGCCACGCCGCGGCGGGCCCCGGCTGTCCTGCTTCGCCCGCCAGCCGGGGCCGGCCCGTCGCCGCCCGGGTAGGCGACGGCGATCCGGTAGTCAGGCACCTGGCTGTCCGGCAGCGTCGCCGAGAAAACGCCCTCGTGGACGTGGGTCATCGGAAACCTGCGACCGTCAGGGAGCACGACGGTGACGGCCGCGGCCAGCGGCCGCAGCGCGCGCACGACGACGCCCGCAGGCCCCGGGTGCGCGCCGAGGATCGCGTGCGGGTCATGGTGAGTGCCGCCGACAATCCGGTCGATCTCCCCATGATCGACAGGATCGGCCAGCCCCAGAGTTGGTTTGGTCATGCCAGTTAGCTCCGTCATAACGCATCAGCGATCGAGTCGAGCGGGATGGGCAGCCAGGCAGGCCGGTGCCTGGCTTCGTAGACGGCCTCATACACCGCCTTGTCGAGCATCAGCGCGCGCATCAAAGCCACATTGGCCTGCGGATCCATCCCGCCGGCGCTGGCGTAACCTTCGGTGAACGCCGTCTGGTTGTGCTGCACCCACTCATCGGCCGTCGCGCCGAGGTCCTCGGCGTCCGGCCTGCCGAGCAGCTGGTGGCGAGCCACGTAGTCGAAGGACCGGAGCATACCCGCCACGTCCCGCAGCGCGGGCGCGGGCGCGCGGCGCTGCTCAAGCGGTACCGCGGGCTCGCCCTCGAAATCCAGCAGCACCCATCCGGTCGGGGTGCGGAGCACCTGTCCGAGGTGAAAGTCGCCGTGCACCCGCTGCACCGGTACCGGCCGGCCGGTACCGGCCAGGGCGGCGAAGTAGCCGCGCAGCTTCTCCTCGTGCTTGCGCAGGTCCTGGACCTCGGCGCTGGCCCGCTCCAGCCTGCGGGTCATCTGCCCGGCGAGATCGCGAACAGCCTGAACGCTGAGCTCCCCGGTGCCGAACTCGGCGGCCAGATCGGCGTGCACCTCGGCGGTGGCCTTGCCGAGCCGGTAGGCCTCGCCGGCGAAATCGCCGCCCGCCTGCTGCGGCGAGATACGCCGGCCGTCGCGCGTCAGGCCGGCCGCGTAGAGGTCGCGGACGCTGGTGGCCGCCAGCGACCAGCCGTTGCTCGCGGTCGGCAGGAACCTGGACAGCATGGCCAGCAGCAGCGGGCCGCCGTCCAGCCGGGTCTCGATCCAGCCGAGCGGCTCAGCCACATGCGGCGACTTGCGCCTGGCCAGCGCGCTCGTGACCTCGAGGTCGGGATTGCACCCGACGAAGAGCTTGCGCAGCACCTTGAGGATGGCGGCCTCGCCGAAGATCAGGCTGGTGTTGCTCTGCTCGGCGGTGAGCACGATGCTGTTCAGGCCGGTATCGATCACCGCGGCCGGGTCCTTGCTGAACGTGAGCGCGCCGACGGTCCGCTGCTCTGCCAGGTTGCGCAGCAGAACGCGGCTCAGGTCGTGGTCATGCAGCGCGTCATAGGCGATCCGGCCGTCGTCTGTCGGCCCGATCGCGACGTGCCGGAAGGAGTCCGGCAGCTGTGCGCGAACGCCGACGAGCACCTGGTACCTGGCGGCACCGCCGGCGCCCGTCAGGCTGACGATCAGGTGCCGCAGCTCCGGATCGCCGGCCACCAGGACAGCGTCCGCCGTGATGGTGAGATCACTGACCGTCGCGTCCTTACCGGAGAACCACCGCTGGGCGGGCAACCAGCTCGCTAGCGTGTCCTCAAATGTCATGACTCCCGCTCTACCCTGTCGCTCGCTTCTCATCCCCGCAATAGGCGAAACCGTACTTTGCGGTCCAGATCAGCTAGGCATCAGCCTAGATGCTCGACGCCCCGGCGACGGGATGAGGGCGCGCCAGGCGGTTAGCGCTGCGGCACCGGGGGCAGCTGGAACCAGTAGAACCCGTGCCCGGGCAGGGTGAGCAGATAGCTGAAGTCGCCGATCGGCGGGAAGGTGACTCCGCCCATGCACTCCACCGGCGTTATTCCCTTGAATCTGCGCAGATCGAGCTCGACGGGCTGGGGAAACCTGGAGAGATTATTAACGCAGAGGATCTGGTCGGCCGCCGACGCATCCTGGTCGGGCTCTCGGTACTCGCGGACGAACGCCAGCACGCTCGGGTTGGACGAGTTGAGCTCGTCGTAGCTGCCCCGGCCGAAGACCGGGTGCCGCTTACGGATCTCGATCATGCGCTTGGTCCAGTGCAGCAGTGACCCGGGGCTTCGCTCCTGTGCCTCCACGTTCAGCGCCTGGTATCCGTAGAGCGGGTCCATGAGCAGCGGCAGGTAGAGCCGGGCCGGGTCGCACATGGAGAAGCCCGCGTTCCGGTCCGGGGTCCACTGCATCGGGGTACGCACGCCATCGCGGTCACCGAGCCAGATGTTGTCGCCCATGCCGATCTCGTCGCCGTAGTAGAGCACCGGCGAGCCCGGCAGCGAGAGCAGCAGCGCCGTGAAAAGCTCCAGCTGGTTCCTGTCGTTCTCGAGCAGCGGGGCCAGCCTGCGTCTGATCCCGATGTTGGCCTTCATCCGCGGGTCCTTCGCGTACTCTGCGTACATGTAGTCCCGCTCGTCGTCGGCGACCATCTCCAGGGTCAGCTCGTCGTGGTTGCGCAGGAAGATGCCCCACTGGCAGCCGGAGGGAATCGACGGGGTCTGGGCGAGGATCTCGGAGATCGGGTAGCGCTGTTCCCGCCGCACCGCCATGAAGATCCGCGGCATCAGCGGGAAATGGAATGCCATGTGGCACTCGTCGCCGCCGACTGCGGGGTCGCCGAAGTATTCGACCACATCAGCGGGCCACTGGTTGGCCTCCGCGAGCAGCACCCGGTCCGGGTAGAGCCGGTCGACCTCGGCCCGGATCCGTTTCATGTACTCGTGGGTTTCCTTCAGGTTCTCGCAGTTGGTGCCTTCCCGCTCGTACAGGTAGGGCACCGCGTCCAGCCGGAACCCGTCGATGCCCAGGTCGAGCCAGAACCGCAGCACCTCGAGCATGGCATCCTGCACCCGCGGGTTCTCGTAGTTCAGGTCGGGCTGGTGGGAGAAGAACCTGTGCCAGTAGTACTGGCCGCGGACCTGGTCGAAGGTCCAGTTCGACTGCTCGGTGTCGACGAAGATGATCCGGGCGCCCGGATAACCGTCGTCGGTGTCTGACCACACGTAGAAATCGCCGTACGGCCCGTCCGGATCGGTGCGGGACGCCTGGAACCAGGGATGCTGATCGCTGGTGTGGTTCATCACCAGGTCGGCGATGACCCGGATGCCGCGCTCGTGCGCTGACTCGACCAGCTCGACGAAATCTCCGATGTTCCCGAACTCAGGGAGTATCGACATGTAGTCGGAGATGTCGTAACCGCCGTCCTTGAGGGGCGACAACCAGATGGGCAGCAGCCAGATGCAGTCGATGCCGAGCCACTGCAGGTAGTCGAGCCTGGCGGTGAGCCCGCGGATATCGCCGGTGCCGTCGCCGTTCGAATCGTGGAAGCCGCGGACGAGCACCTCGTAGAAGACCGCGTGCTTGTACCACTGCGGGTCGCGCGGTCCGGCAAAGCTGAACGAGTCGGGAACCGGCTCGCTCGGGGCTGGGGCGGAGCTGGGCAGGAAGGCCGATGGCGGCAGCGGGCCCTGGCCGAACCTGGCCGGCTCAGGTGGTGTCACCATGGCTGTCTCCCGGGGAGATCTGAAAAACCATTCGGGTCGTCTCTCGCGTGCCTGCTGGGTGGTGCTGGGTGGTCGGGGTGATGGCTGGTGTGGTCCCGGGTGCTGGCTGGTGCTGCTCCGGTGGCTCAGCCGCCTGGCTGGCGGGCCGCCACGGTGAAGATATGCGCGGGCGTGCCGGCCGGGTCAAGCCGCACGTAATTTGCCTGGCCCCAGCGGTACGACTCGCCGGACAGCTCGTCCGTCACCACCAACTCCGCTCCCGCCCTCACTCCGAGCGCGGCGGCGTCGAGCCAGATGGTGGCCTCGTGCGGACGATACGGATCGAGGTTCACCACGACCAGGACCGTATCGCGCTCCGGCGCGCCGTCGCCGGTCGCGCTCACGCTCTGGGAGAAGCCGCTCACGCTCTTGGAGAAGCACAGTATCTCCGGCTGGTCGCTGTAATGAAAACGCACGTTACGGAGCCAGTGCAGGGCGGGATGGTTCTTCCTGATCATGTTCAGGTGGGTAATGAAGGGCGAGATATCCGCGGCGACGGTCTCGGCGTGCTCCCAGTCACGCGGCCGGTACTGGTACTTCTCGGAATCCATGTACTCCTCGCTGCCCGGAACGATGGCAACGTTCTCGCAGAGCTCGTAGCCCGAGTAGACCCCCCAGGACGGGGCGAGCATCGCCGCGAGCACGGCGCGCACCCGGAACGCGGCAGGCCCGCCGTACTGCAGGTACTCGCTGAGAATATCCGGCGTGTTGACGAAGAAGTTCGGCCGCATGTACGCCGCCGCCGGGCCGGACAGTTCGCGCAGGTATTCGGCCAGCTCATCGGCCGAGTTCCGCCACGTGAAGTACGTGTACGACTGATGGAACCCGATGATCGCCAGGCCAGCCATCATCGCGGGCCTGGTGAACGCCTCAGCCAGGAAGATCACGTCAGGGTCGGTGCCGGCCACCTCGGCGAGCAGCCGCTCCCAGAACGGCAGCGGCTTGGTGTGCGGGTTGTCCACCCGGAAGATCCTGACCCCGTGGCTCATCCAGTACCTGATGATCCGCAGCACCTCGGTGTAGATGCCCTCCGGGTCGTTGTCGAAGTTGAGCGGCACGATGTCCTGGTACTTCTTGGGCGGGTTCTCGGCGTAGGCGATGCTTCCGTCCGACCGGGTGGTGAACCACTCAGGGTGCTTGGCCACCCACGGATGGTCGGGTGAGCATTGCAGCGCCAGATCGAGCGCCACCTCCATGCCGAGCTCGCCGGCCCGGCGCACGAAGGAGTCGAAATCGTCGATGGTCCCGAGATCGGGATGGATGGCGTCGTGGCCGCCCTCGGCCGATCCGATCGCCCACGGAGAGCCCGGGTCGCCGGGGGCCGCGTTCAATGAATTGTTGGCGCCCTTCCGCGCGGTATAGCCGATCGGATGGACCGGCGGGAGATAGACGACGTCGAAACCCATCCTGGCGACCGCGTCGAGCCGCCGCGCCGCGGTGCGCAGCGTGCCTGACGTCACCGTCCGGTCCGCCGACCCGTCCACCCGGGCGCCTTCGGACCTGGGGAAGTACTCGTACCACGAGCCGTAGAGCGCGCGTTTCCTGTGCACGATGACCGGGAACCGGCCCGAGGAGGTGAGCATCTCGCGCAGCGGGAATGCGGCCAGGATCGCGGCGAGTTCTTCGCTGGTCGCAGCGGCCAGGCGGTCGAGCGGCGGGATCCTGTCGTCCCGCAGCCTGGCGGCCAGTGCCTCGAGCGCGGCCCGGGCGGCCCGGCCCGAGCCGGGGACGACCTGACCTGGACGCTGACCTGCCCGACCTGGCCGGGCGGCACGGGGCGCCTTGATGCGGCTTGCGGCGCGCTCGAACAGCGCAGCGCCGTCAGCGAGCATGAGCTCTAGATCCTGGCCCAGCGGGATCTTGATGGCCGCGTCGTGCTGCCAGCGCGCGATCGGGTCGCCCCACGCCTCGACGTGGAACTGCCACATCCCGGTCGACGTGACCGTGACGTCGCCGCCGTAGCGATCCGTGCCCTCAGCGAGTTCTCGCATCACGGCGAGATCCTGGCGGCTGCCGTCCGGGGCGCGCAGCACCGCACCGGCTCCGAGCATCTCGTGCCCCTCACGGAACACCGTGGCGCTGACCTGGAACGTCTCGCCAGTGACTGCGCGGACGGGACGTCGGCCGCAGTCCACGACTGGCTGCACGTCGAGAATGGGAATCCTGCCGATCACCACTGAAAGCTACCCATCAGAGCGCGGCCCAAGCGAGCGGGGCACCGGTTGTGGTTACCGTTGGTCCGCCAGACCCGTTAATGTCGCAACACGTGAGAGCCATCCGCCGATTCACGATCCGCCCGGTACTGCCTGAGCCGCTTGCGCCGCTGCGCTCACTGATGCTCAACCTGCGCTGGACATGGCAGCCAGAGACGATCAACCTGTTCGCCACGATCGATCCCGTCCGCTGGGAGCAGGTCGGCAGGGACCCGGCCGCGCTGCTTGCCGACGTCCCCCCGGACCGCCTCGCTGCCCTCGCCGCCGACCGGCGGTTCCTGCGCAGGCTCGGCGACGCGGTCGAGGACCTGCGCGAGTACATCTCGGGCCCGCGCTGGTATCAAGACCAGGATGAGCCGGGTGCGCCGGCGGCCGTGGCGTACTTCTCGCCGGAATACGGGATCACCGCTGCGCTGCCGCAGTACTCGGGGGGCCTGGGCATCCTCGCCGGAGATCATCTGAAGGCGGCCAGCGATCTCGGCGTGCCGCTGATCGGCGTGGGCCTGCTCTACCGGCACGGCTATTTCACGCAGTCCCTGTCGGCGGAAGGCTGGCAGGCGGAGCGGTATCCGGCCGGCGATCCGAACGGCCTCCCGCTGGCCCTGCTCCGGGACGACGCGGGCGAGCAGGTCAAGGTCGGCGTGACGCTGGCCGGCGAGGACGTCCTCATCGCGCAGGTCTGGGTAGCCCGCATCGGCCGGGTGCCGCTGCTGCTGCTCGATTCCTATGTCGAGGAGAACGACCCAGAGCTGAGCGAGGTGACCGACCGGCTCTACGGCGGCGCCAGCGACCACCGGCTCAGGCAGGAACTGCTGCTGGGCATCGGCGGCGTCCGGGCGGTGCGGGCGTTCTGCGCGATCACGTCTCATCCGGAGCCGGAGGTGTTCCACACCAACGAGGGCCACGCGGGCTTTCTCGGCCTTGAGCGCATCCGCGAGTACGTCAGCCAGGGCCTCAGCTTCGATGAGGCGCTGGAAATGTGCCGGGCAGGCACCGTGTTCACCACGCACACCCCGGTGCCTGCCGGGATCGACAGGTTCAGCCTGGAGCTCATGGAGCGCCAGTTCGGCGGCAGCGCAGCGGATCCCGCGCTGCCGTGCGACCGGGTCCTCGCGCTCGGCGCGGAGACCTATCCCGGTGGCGATCCTGACGTGTTCAACATGGCCGTCATGGGGATGCGGCTGGCTCAGCGGGTCAACGGGGTGAGCCGCCTGCACGGCGAGGTGAGCCGGGAGATGTTCACCGGATTGTGGCCGGGATTCGACACCGCTGAGGTGCCGATCGGCTCGGTCACCAACGGGGTGCACGGGCCCAGCTGGACTGCTGACCGGATGCTGGTCATGACCGGCGGCGGGCAGGCCGGCGGCGCCGCTGACGACGAGCCTGCCTGGGAACGGGCCGCCGCGGACCCGGCGGCGATCTGGGAGATCCGCCGTGTGCTGCGCGCGCGGCTGGTGGCGGAGGCCCGGCGGCGGCTGCGGGCCTCGTGGCGGCAGCGCGGGGCGCCCGATGCGGAGCTGGCCTGGATTGAGGACGTGTTCAGCGAGAATGTGCTGACTATCGGGTTCGCCCGCCGCGTGCCCTCCTACAAGCGGCTGACGCTGATGCTGCACGATGCGGACCGGCTGACCGCGCTGCTGCTGGACCCGCAGCGGCCGCTGCAGCTGGTGATAGCGGGCAAGGCGCATCCGGCCGATGACGGCGGGAAGCTGCTCATCCAGCAGCTGGTGCGGTTCGCCGACCATCAGCAGGTCCGGCACCGGATCGCATTCCTGCCTGACTACGACATTGCGCTCGCGCGCAGAATGGTGCAGGGCTGCGACGTCTGGCTGAACAACCCGCTGCGCCCGCTTGAGGCGTGCGGCACCTCGGGCATGAAGGCGGCGCTGAACGGCGGGCTCAACCTCTCCGTGCTCGATGGCTGGTGGGACGAGTGGTACGACGGCGGCAACGGCTGGGCGATCCCGTCCGCTGACGAGGTGAGCGATCAGGCGCGCCGGGACCACCTCGAGGCCACGGCCCTCTATGACCTGCTCAGCGGGTCGGTGGCGCCGCTCTTCTACGACTCGGGCGCCGACGGGCTGCCGCAGCGCTGGCTCGAGATGGTGGCGCACACCTTGCGGACGCTCGGGCCCAAGGTCCAGGCGACCAGGATGGTACGCGACTACGTGACCAAGCTGTATCTGCCGGCGGCCAGGTCCTCGCAGAAGCTGGCCGCCCCCGCGGCCGCCCCCGCGGCCGCTGCCGCTGCCGCTGGCGCCCCCGCTGCCGCTGCCGTTGCCGCCGGCGCCCCCGCTGGTGTCCCTGCCAGCAGCCCCGGCGTGCCCGGCGGCGTCCCTGCCAGGGTCCCGGCCGGCGAGTTCAGCGGCGCGCGCCTGCTCGCCGCGTGGAAGGCGCGGGTCAGGGAGGCCTGGCCGCAGGTCAGGATCGAGCACGTGGAGGCCGACGACACCGACCAGCGCCCGGGCGAGGCACTGACCGTGCGGGCGAGCGTCGCGCTCGGCGGGCTGTCCCCGCAGGACGTCGCGGTACAGGTGGCGTACGGCCGCGCTGGGGACCAGGACGAGATCATCGACCCGGTGTTTGGTGACCTAGAGCTCGACGAGTCACCTGTGCCCGGTTCGGCGGCGCGGTTCTCTGGCCAGGTGGCGCTCGGGCGCCCGGGGCCGTTCGGGTACACGGTCCGGGTGCTTCCCAGCCATCCGCTGCTGTCCGGGCCGGCCGAGCTCGGCCTCGTGACGTTCCCCCCTGCCGCAGCTGGGATGAGCAACGGGGACCTGCGCTGACCTGCTGGTTTCTGCCCCGCGCCAGTACCGCGGCCTAGCGCGTCTGGCGTCCTACCTGACGCGAGTTAGCTGCCGCGAGTAAACCCTTGCACCGCACCCGGCGTCCCTTTTTTAGCAGGGACAACCTAGGCACGCACCGGAATTTCTGCTCGTGCCCGGCGGAACGACAGTAAAGTCCCGGGGGGCGTGACATCCTGTGATAGAACGGTGGCGGTTAGTAGCGCAGTTGTATCGTCACTGTTTGTTACGAACCCAATACCCCGAGCTTGAGAGGATCAGCCGTCGTGAGAACGCAGATCAAGCCAGAGAACCGGCTCCTGACCCCGGCAGAGGTTGCCGCGATGCTTCGGGTAGACCCGAAGACAGTCACCCGATGGGCGAGGGGCGGGAAGCTGTCATCGATCCGCACTCCTGGCGGCCACCGCCGCTACAGCGAGAACGAAGTCCGCGGCTTCCTGAACGGCTGGCAGCAGCACGTCTCGTTGCCCAGGGTGCCCGAGCAGTAGTCAGTTGAGCGCCTGCCCCAGCCGCGACGGGGCAGGCGCTGGCCATGCGGCACTGACGCGCCCGGGGCCGGGCGATCACCGGATGGCGAGGAGGGGAAACGGGCCGGGTTCCGCGGGCTCGTGACCGAGGGGGAAACAGATGGGAGTGATGCTGTCCCTGGACCGGCCCAGGCTGGCCAGGAGCCGCAGGCAGGCCCGCCACGCACGCAGGCCGGACGAGCAGGCCTGGGCCGACGCGCTCGCCGCCGTCCTCCGCGACGAGACTCCCGCCGCCGGCGGCTGCCTGGCGCGGCTGGCGAAAACGGTCCTCGCCGGATGGCTCCCAGTTCAGGCCGGGGCCAGTCGGCCGGTAGACGGCACGCTCGCAGGGGACCGGTTCGGAGTGAACCAGTTCGGAGTGAACCAGCGCGCACCGGGCCAGCTTGCACCGGGCCAGCTCGCAGGGGACCAGTTCGGAGTGAACCAGCGCGCACCGGGCCAGCTTGCACCGGGCCAGCTCGCAGGGGACCAGTTCGGAGCGGGCCAGCTCGCAGGGGACCAGCTCGCAGCGGACCAGCTCGGAGCGGGCCAGCTCGCAGGGGACCAGCTCGGAGCGGGCCAGCTCGCAGCGGACCAGCGCGCAGCGGATCGGTGGGAGTGCGAGCCCGCGGGCGAGCCGCCGGCCAGCCGCGCGGCGCGGACCGGCAGCGATCTGTCCGGAGCCTGCCTGCTCGGCCAGTGCCAGGATGCCCCCGGCGCCCCGGCCTGCGCATCAGCGACCTGCACGCACGACTGTCATGACTGGGTGCCCGCGCCGCGCGCGGCCGGTGCGCCAGCAGCCTGAGCCGGAGCCAAGTAGGATCGTGGCTCGGCATGGAGGTGCGGCATGGCTGAGTTCGTACAGGTCCAGACCGATCAGGCGGTGGCCACCATCCGCCTTGACCGGCCCCCGATGAATGCGCTGAACGCCCAGGTCCAGGGCGAGATAGCGGCGGCCGCCGCGCAGGTCGCTGATGATCAGGCAGTTCGCGCTGTGGTGTTGTACGGCGGCCCGAAGGTGTTCGCCGCCGGGGCCGACATCAAGGAGATGGCAGACGCCAGTTATAGCCGGATGGCTACCGACACAAGGCGGCTGCAGGATGCCTTTACGGTAGTGGCCAAGATTCCCAAGCCGGTAGTGGCGGCGATCACCGGCTATGCGCTTGGCGGCGGGCTCGAGCTTGCGTTGTGCGCGGATTTTCGCGTCGCAGGCCAGAGCGCGCGGGTGGGCCAGCCCGAGATCCTGCTCGGTGTTATCCCGGGGGCTGGCGGCACGCAGCGGCTGCCGCGGCTGGTCGGGCCGTCCAGGGCCAAGGACATCGTCTTTACCGGCAGGTTCGTCAGCGCGGCGGAGGCCCTGGCCATCGGCCTGGTGGACAAGGTGGTCCCGGACGCTGATGTCTACCAGGCGGCGCTCGAGCTGGTAGCCAGGTACGCGGGCGGCCCTGCCATTGCGCTGCGCGCGGCCAAGCAGGCCATCGACGAGGGCCTCGACGTCGACCTCGATACCGGGCTGGAGATCGAGCGGCTGAATTTCGCCGGGCTGTTCGCCACCGAGGACCAGCGGACGGGCATGCGCAGCTTCATCGAAAATGGCCCGGGTAAGGCTGCCTTCGTCGGGCGGTGAGGGCGGCCAGTGCGGCTGGCGGCAGATTCCCCGGCCGCGCCGCGTTATCCAGGTACTTGTCTCGTCTCAAGGAGAATCCGAGTCATGCGCCGAGTGAACAATCCGCACCGCGGCCGCGGGCCACGGACCTGGCCGGCACCGCGATGACCGAGCCTGGCGACAGCCCGTCGCTGGAAATGGTCACCGCCGCGCTTCGCGCGGATAGCGCCGATGTGGAGATCTACGCTCGCGTGCTGACCGAATCGCTCGGCGCCTCGCTGCCGCCCGGCTGCGTCAGCGTCGACCGGGACCGGAGCATGTCTGACCGGATGCACGGCCGCCCGGGCCAGGTCACCAAGGTAACGGTGCGGCTTGGCGAGCGCGTCATGACGCTAGGCGTCCAGCGCGGCCTGCCAGTCGCCGAGATCTGCAGCGAGGTGCGCGGGGTGGTGCTGTCCCGCCAGCAGGTGCAGCTGGGCCAGTGGGCCGACGAGCTGGCCAGGGCGCTGGTCGCGCACGCGGAGCAGAACGCGGCAGCGGCGCAGGCGCTGCGCAAGCTGGTGGCCGGAGGCTGACGGCGATTGCCGCGGGCTGCCCGCGTGCCACGATGGTAGTTGCCGCCGAGAACTGGCACCGGCGGGCGTCCCGACGATACCGGCCGGCGCATTCCGTACGCTGGTGAGGTCATGACTGGTCAGGAACCGGCACCGGACAGGCTCGGGAACTACCGCGTGCTCAGGCGGCTCGGCGAGGGCGGCATGGGCGTTGTCTACCTGGCCGTGGATCCGGAGCAGCGCACGGTGGCGGTCAAGGCGCTCCGGCAGGGCGTCTCTTTCGATCCGAACGCGCGGCATCGGCTGGCCCGCGAGGTCGAGACGATGCGCCGGGTGCACAGCCCGTTCGTGGCCGAGGTCCTGGACGCGGACCTGAGCTCAGAACCGCCCTACATCGTGACCAGGTACGTGGAAGGCCGCACGCTTGAGGACATGGTCGCCGAGAGCGGCCCGCTTGCTGGCCCCGCGCTCGCGCGGCTGGCCTATGGTCTCGCATCCGCCCTGACTGCCGTGCACGCCGCCGGAGTGGTGCACCGTGATCTCAAGCCAGGCAATGTCATGCTGGCCGAAGGCACACCGGTCGTCATTGATTTCGGCATCGCGCAGGCGCCCGACCTGACCAGGCTCACGATGACGGGCATGTTCATGGGCACGCCTGGTTACCTGGCGCCGGAGGTAATCGAGGGAAAGCAGAGCGGTCCCGCTGCTGACGTGCACTCCTGGGGTGCCACCGTGGCGTTCGCAGCCACCGGCCGGCCGCCGTTCGGGATCGGCACCTTCGAGACGATCTTCTACCGGATCGTGCACGGCCAGCCCGACCTCGACAGGTTCCCTCCGGTGCTAGTCCCCGTTGTCGCTCACGCCCTGGCTCGTGACCCGTCGAGACGGCCGTCCGCCGCGGAACTTGGCGCCAGGCTCGCGGCTCTCGATCCCGCTTCCCTAACGCCGGCCGCGGCGCCCCCGATACGGCCAGGCGCAGCATGGCAAGGAACGCCGGGAACGATGATGGACTCGCCGCCCGGCGCGGCTGCCCGGGCTCACGCCGCGCACCAGGCCGCACCCGCACCGAATGGACAGCAGCCGAACGGACAGCAGCCGAACGGACAGCAGCCGAACGGCCAGCCTGCGCCGTTCCCAGCGGCCTGGCCCTCACCGGCGGGGCTTCCTCCGGCGGGCGGAGCGGCACCGAACGGCCTGGCCCGGCCGGCCGCGGCGGGCCCGAACGGCCTGGCCCAGCCGGGCGCGGCCACTGCTGCCCCACCGGGCTGGCCGCAGGTGACCCGGCCGCTGCGGGTGGGCCGCGCAGGACGCAAGGCCCCGGCTGACTTCGCTGACGTGCTCCCGCCGGTACAGTACGGGCCGCCACGCTCCGCGGCCCCCGCAGGTGCAGCGTCGGCCGGAGCGGTGCGGCCAGGAGCAGGGCCGTCAGGAGCAGGGCCGTCAGGAGCAGTGCCG
Organism: Streptosporangiaceae bacterium; assembly: GCA_050011895.1. GTDB lineage: Bacteria > Actinomycetota > Actinomycetes > Streptosporangiales > Streptosporangiaceae > DATBGO01. The sequence goes on from JBEKIF010000010.1 coordinate 82,465, forward strand.
TCAGGAGCGGTCTGGCCAGCGGGCCGCCCGGCTCCGTCAAGCAAGGCAAGCCAGGCTGGCGCGAGGCCGGCCAGGAAAGCTGGCCGCGGCGGCCGCCTGCTAGCCGTTGTGGCGGTGGCGGTGGCGATTAGCGTGAGCGTCCTGCTCCCGATCGCGGGGACGCTGGCTGCACTGGCCGGGCTGCTGGCGCTACGCGCCGCCAGCCGCACCGGGGGCAGCCTGGCAAAACGGCGTTCAGCGCGGGGGAACAGGGCAACCGATCCGGTGATCGCGGCGGTTGTCTTCCCAGGCGCGTTGCTGAGATCGGCACTCCGGATGGTGTTGCTCGCGCCGTTTGCCGCGGTGGCCGGCGGCATCGTCGCGGCCATCACCATCGTGGCGGTCCGCACGGATCCGCTGCCGCAGGCGGGCGCGTACGCGGCCGGGGCCATCGTTGCCTTCTACGGGCTCGGTCCGGGATCGTCCGGCTGCCGCAAGCCCCTGGTGCGGTTCTTCAACGGGCTAGGGCGCACCCCGGTGAGCGTGGTCATCGTGTTTGTCGGAATGACCGCGGTGGCGATCGGCGCGATCGCCGCCGCCGCCAGTCATCCTCCGTTTTACTGGCCGTTCGGCAACCTGCCCGTGCAGCTCAGGCAGCTGCCTACGCCGCATGGCCTCGTCCGCGCCGCGCGGGCGGTGATCCACAGGGTGGTCGGCAGGTAGGCCGTGGGCGTTCAGCCGGTCCGGCTCCTATGCATCGCCGCAACGGCGCCGGGCGAGGCCTGAGCTGGCGGTGTCGGCAGCGCGGGCGCAGCAGGCGACGGCACCGCCGGCGCCTGGGCGCCTGAAACGGCTGCCACGGCCGACATGCCGCCGGTGGCGGCGAGCTGATCCGGCCGCTCCGTCGGCGGCATCGGCTGGACCAGGCCGAGCGCGACGACCTCGTTGGCCAGCCGGACCCGCCGGTTCGGGCCCTCGGGGATGCGGAACTTCTGGTAGAGCCGGAGCAGGTGCTGTTTGACCGCGGCCTCCGTTACCACCAGGTCGGCGGCGATCTCCCGTGCGGTGGCCGGCGCGACGAACGCCTCGTCGGACAATGCGGGCCTGCACAATGACGTCACCACGTCGGACTCGCGGCGGGTCAGCTCAGGCGACGGGGGCCTGCGCAGATCCACGTCGGCAGCGCAGTCTTCGGCGCCGAGCCCGCCGATCCGGCACCTGGCTGACCCGAAGGTCAGCACGTCGCCGTCCTGGAGCACCCGCCTGGCCACCAGGCGGCCGTTGACCCGGGTCCCGTTACGCGATAAACCGAGGTCGGTCACGTATGCATAGGGTCCGCGGCGGATGATCTCGGCGTGCAGCCTGGACACGCTCGGGTCACTGAGCTGGACATCGACCCAGCTTCCCCGGCCGATGGTCGTTACATCCTCCCGCAGCGATATCGCGATCCCGCTGTCCTCGATCCGGATGTAGGGGGCTTCCATGACCGTTCCTCCTGCCTGTCGGAGCAGCCACTGACAAGTCACTATCCAGTTACCCTCCCGACGGCATTCGTATCGCATCAGCCCGGGCTGGTTACGAAGTCCCGCGGCGGGTCCGGCGGCCGCACGGAAGTACACTGCCCAGCGAGCCGTCCAGGAGGAATGCATATGGCGGATCAGCCGTCGAGGGGACTGGCCGATGTGATCGCCGCGTCTACCGCGGTGAGCGACATAGACGGCCAGGCGGGCCGCCTGTTCTACCGCGGCTATGACATCAGCCAGCTCGCGGGTTCAGCGACGTTCGAGGAGATCGCCTATCTGCTGCAGCGCGGGCACGCGCCGAGCCGCGCCGAACTGGACGGCTACCGCGACGAGATCACGGCCGGGCGCGCGCCAGGCGCGCTGGTGACCACCTGCCTGGCCGAGGTGGCCAGCCGTCAGGGCCCGATGGAGGCGCTGCGCAGCCTGGTCTCCCTCGCCAGCGCGGATGACCCGGATTCCGGCTCCAACCACCCGGCCGCCAACCTCCGCAAGGCGGCCAGGCTCACCGCTCAGCAGCCGGTGCTCGTGGCCTCCTATCATGCGATCCGGACCGGCCGGGACCTCACGGCGGGCGATCCCGGACTCGGCCTGGCCGCCAACTTCCTGCTCCAGATAACCGGGCGGCCGCCGTCCGCGCGCGAAGCCGAGATCTTCGACACCTGCCTCGTGCTGCACGCGGACCATACGATGAACGCCTCGACGTTCGCGGCGCGGGTTTGCGCGGCGACCCTGTCAGACATGCACTCTGCGGTGGTCGCGGCGCTTGGCACACTAAAGGGTCCGCTGCATGGTGGAGCTAACGAGCAGGTGATGCGAGGACTCGAGGCGATCAGGAATGCCGCGCCAGCCGATCCGGTCGCGGCCGCAGGCGCCCAGGCAGCCGCGCGACTGCGCGCCGGGGAGAAGATCATGGGATTCGGGCACCGGGTGTACCGGGCCGAGGATCCCCGTGCTACCCATCTGCGGGAGATGTCAGCTGAACTCGCTGCGGCCTCCGGCGACGCCACCTACTATCAGATGTCCCGGCGGATGGAGGAGGCCGTGTTCGCCGAAAAGGGCCTCTATCCGAATGTGGACTTCTACGCCGCGACCATCTACCACTACCTGCGCATCCCGACGGAGGAGTTCACGCCGGTCTTCTCAGTGAGCAGGATGGCGGGCTGGACCGCTCACATCATCGAGCAGCACGCCGACAACAGGCTGATCAGGCCGGACAGCGAGTACATCGGCGAGGCGGGACTCAGCTGGACACCGCTGGAGGACCGGTGACACACTCCGCTGGCTCGCCCGCCAGGCGTACCGCTCCGGGCCAGCCGGCCGCTCCGGGCCAGCGAGCATCGTCGGGCCAGCCGGCCGCTCCGGGCCAGCCGGCCGCTCCGGGCCAGCCGGCCGCTCCGGGCCAGCCGGCCGCTCCGGGCCAGCCGGCCGCTCCGGGCCAGCCGGCCGCTCCGGGCCAGCCGGCCGCTCCGGGCGAGCGGGCATCGTCGGGCCAGCCCGGCGGAGCTGGTGACAGCGTCGGCCCTGCTCCTCGCCCGCGCCGCCGGGCCCCGGCCGGACGCACGCGCGCCCGGCAGTTGCCGTACTGGATCACCGTCACGGGCGTGGTGGTAGCAGTCGCCCTGATGTGGCAGCGCGCGCTCAGCATAAGAGGGGGTACGTTGGCAGTGGCCGGGATCGTGCTCGCTGCTGCCCTGGCCAGGCTGACGCTTCCGGAACGCCGGGCCGGGATGCTGGTGTCCAGAGGGCGGCTGGTGGACGTGGCGGTTCTCACCGCGCTCGGCACCGGCCTGCTGGTCGCCGGCCTGGTGCTCCCGCCGCAGACCTGATAACAGCCGCGAGCGCGAGCCCCGGCCATCAGCACTGACGAAGACGTCGTGAAGGGAAACCAACGGCATGTCCAAGATAAAGGTAGCCAATCCCGTCGTCGAACTCGACGGCGATGAGATGACGCGGATCATCTGGGAGTCCATTAGGGAGCAGCTGATCCTGCCCTACCTGGATATCGAGCTGGACTACTACGACCTGTCCATCCAGCGCAGAGACGCCACCGACGACCAGGTCACGGTGGACGCCGCGAACGCGATCAAACGTCATGGCGTCGGGGTCAAGTGCGCCACTATCACCCCGGACGAGGACCGGGTCAGGGAGTTCGGCCTGAAGCGGATGTGGCGGTCACCGAACGGTACGATCCGTAATATCCTCGGCGGCGTGGTCTTCCGTGAGCCGATCGTGATTCCCAGCATCCCGCGCTTCGTCCCGGGCTGGACCAAGCCGATCATCATCGGCCGCCACGCCCACGCCGACCAGTACCGGGCGACTGACTTCGTGGTGCCAGGGCCTGGTACGGTGGCGATCTCCTACCAGCCGGATGGCGGTCCTGGCCAGCCGATCGAGCGGGAGGTCGCCAGGTTCTCCGGCGGCGGGATCGCGATGGGCATGTACAACTTCGACGACTCGATCTACGATTTCGCCCGCGCCACCATGCGGTTTGCATTCGACCGCGGGTACCCGCTGTACCTGTCCACCAAGAACACGATCCTGAAGGCCTATGACGGGCGGTTCAAGGACATCTTCGCCGAGATATTTGAAGCCGAGTTCAAAGGCGAGTTCGAGGCGGCCGGGATCACCTATGAGCACCGCCTGATCGACGACATGGTCGCCCAGGTGATCAAGGGCGACGGCGGCATTGTCTGGGCCTGCAAGAACTATGATGGTGACGTCGTGTCCGACATTGTCGCGCAGGGTTTCGGCTCGCTCGGCCTGATGACCAGCGTGCTGATGACGCCCGATGGCAGATGCGTCGAGGCGGAAGCCGCGCACGGAACAGTGACCCGGCACTACAGGCAGCATCAGCAGGGCAAGCCGACATCGACCAACCCGGTCGCATCGATCTTCGCGTGGACGCGAGGCCTCGCGCACCGCGGCAAGCTTGATGGCACGCCTGAGGTCAGCGCGTTCGCCGATACGCTGGAGCGGGTGTGCGTCGAGACCGTGCTGGGCGGCAAGATGACGAAAGACCTGGCGCTGCTCGTGGGCGGCAAAACCCCGTTCCTTACCACGCAGGAGTTCCTCGCGGCGCTCGCCGACGGCCTGCAGGCCGCGGTGGCCGGGTCCTGATCGGCGACGACGAGTAAAGGAGATCATGGGAGATGGCCCGCACAGGCAAGGTGACCGTCGTCGGGGCCGGGTTCTACGGCTCGACCACGGCACAGCGGCTCGCAGAATACGACATCTTCGATGAGGTCGTGCTGACCGACATCGTCGAGGGCAAGCCCGAGGGGCTAGCACTCGACATGAACCAGTCCCGCCCGGTCGAGGGCTTCGAGACCAAGGTCACGGGGCAGACAACTGGCCCGTCCGGCGAAGGCTATGAGGCGACCGCTGGTTCCGGGATCGTGGTGATCACCGCCGGGCTGCCGCGCAAGCCCGGGATGAGCCGGATGGACCTGATCGGGGTTAACGCGAAGATTGTCAGAAACGTCGTTGAGCAGGTGGTAAAGCATGCGCCCGAAGCCGTGCTGATCGTGGTGTCCAACCCGCTCGACGAGATGACCGCGCTGGCCGCGAAGGTCTCCGGCTTTCCGTCCCACCGGGTAATGGGCCAGGCGGGCATGCTGGACACGGCGAGGTTCAGCTACTTCGTCGCCGAGCGCCTCGGCGTGCCGGTAAGCGGCGTCCGGACGCTCACGCTCGGCTCGCACGGCGACACCATGGTTCCCGTCAGGTCCGCCTGCACGGTGGACGGCAGGCCGCTAGCCGAGTTGCTTCCTGCTGCCGATATCGACGCGCTCGTCGAGCGGACCAGGGGCGGTGGTGGCGAGATCGTCGGTCTGCTCAAAACCGGGTCCGCCTACTACGCTCCGTCTGCGGCCGCGGCCCGGATGGCCCGTGCCGTCGCTGAGGACTCGGGAGCCGTCCTGCCGGTTTGCGCCTGGGTGAATGGCGAGTACGGCATCTCCGGCGTCTACCTGGGCGTGGAGGCCGAGATCGGAGCCACAGGCATCCGGCGGGTCGTCGAACGCGACCTCACCGACGATGAGCGTGCCGCGCTGCTGGCGGCGGCCGAGGCGGTCCGCTCCAAGCAGGCCGACGTCGCCAGCCTCTGAGCCAGGGAACGCAAGCACGCCGAACACAGTCCGCGAAGCCGGGCATCGACAGAAGCTGGGCATCGACAAAGGCGGACGAGGGATCGCGGGCGGCGTCATGCCGGGTACCGGCCGGGGACGGCGGTGTACTGGCGGCCGCTGGGGAGCGACCAGCGGAAAATGCCTGGCTCGGGCTGATCGAGGCGCCATCGTCGTGGACCTGAGTACTGCTGCAATGTCCGCTGGTAGAAGTCAGCTAAGAGGTCTATACTTCTTCCATGGCATTGAGTATCAAGAGCGGCGAGGCAGACCGGCTTGCCAGGGAGCTGGTGGCCGAGACGGGTGAGACGCTGACCGAGGCTGTCGAGACTGCGCTCAGGGAGCGCCTCGACCGGGAGCATGCCAGGCACGCGGCCAGCATGAGTACGCGGCTGAATCGCCTGGCGGCCGACGTAGCGGGCCTGCGGGTCGCTGACGACAGGACGCCGGAGGAAATCATCGGTTACGACGGCGCTGGCCTGCCGCGTTGACGGAGCCGACGCGGCGGAGCCTGGTCGTCGACACGTCAGCGGCTGTGGCGATCATCCTCGGCGAGCCAGGACGCGAGGAGCTTGCGGTACACCTGGAGAATGCCCTAGCCCGGCTGATGCCGGCCACCATTCGCGTCGAGCTGGGAATCGTCATCGAGGCTCGGCTGTGGCCTGCCGGGCAGGACGTTGTCGACCGGTTCCTTCGTGACGCAAGGATCGACATCATCCCCGTCGATGCGGACTTGGCCGCCCGTGCGATGAGCGGCTGGCGGCGATATGGCAAGGGGCGCCATCCGGCGGGGCTCAATTTCGGTGACTGCTTCACTTACGCGCTTGCCGAGAGGACCGGGCATCCTGTGCTATGCACTGGCAACGACTTCGCCGCAACGGATATCACCGTGGTGCGTCCTCGGCCGACGGCGGCTGAGGGCTGCCCCTAGCGCTCGGAGCCGGGTCGGCGGGTGACCCGCCAGGCGGAGGTTTTTGGCCCCCGCTGCCGCGACCGGCCTTACCTCGCCGGTCCTGGCCGGTAGCCCTGGCCCGGCGCCGGCCGTCCGGCTAGCTCGCCGCCAGCCGGCGCAGCGCAAGCTCGGCATAGAGCGCGGCACCGTCGGCGAGCACCCCGTCATCGAAGACCGCGTCGGCTGAGTGATTGAACGGGGCGGTCGCCGGATCCGAGCCTGGCGGGCAGGCACCCAGCATGACGAAGGCGCCCGGCACCTGGGCAAGGACGTAGGAGAAGTCCTCCGCCCCGGTCAGCGGGTTCGGTGCGGCCACGAACTTGCCAGTCCCGAACAGGTCGGTCACGGTGCGCTCGGCGAACGCGGTCTCGCCGGCGTCATTCACCGTCACCGGGTAACCGTCGACGAACTCAGCGCGCACCGACAGCCCGTGCGCCGAGGTGATGTCCTGCACCAGCCGTAGCGCAGTGTCCCGGACGCGGGCCCGCGATGCGGGCGAGAACGTTCGGACAGTAGCGCCGAATTGCGCCTCATCGGGAATCACGTTGTCGGCGGTGCCCGCCTGGAACCGGCCCACCGTGATCACGACCGGGTCGAAGACGTCAAACTGCCTGGTGACCATCGTCTGCAGGGCGGTCACCACCTCGCACGCGACCGGTATCGGGTCGGCCGCATGGTGCGGCTGCGCGGCGTGGCCGCCACGGCCGCGCACGGTGACCTCGAGCGTGTCAGCCGCGGCCATCATCGTCCCCGGTCGGCTGGTGCACACCCCGGCGGGAAGCTGGCTCGACATGACATGCAGCCCGAACGCGGCAACCGGTCGCGTCCCGGCCGCATCGAGGACGCCCTCGGCGATCATTTTCTCTGCGCCGCCACAGCCTTCCTCGCCCGGCTGGAACATGAATATGACCTTCCCGGCCAGCTCCGCCTGCCGCGATGACAGCAGCCGCGCGGCGCCGGCCAGCATGGCGGTGTGCAGGTCATGGCCGCACGCGTGCATGACCCCGGCGACCTGCGAGGAGTAGGGCAGGCGGGTGTGCTCGGTGACGGGCAGCGCGTCCATGTCGGCGCGCAGCAGGACGGTCGCGCCCGGCCGGCTCCCGCGCAGGACGGCCGTGACCGAGCTAAGCGCCTGCCCGCGGGTCACCTCAATCGGTAGCCCGTCCAGCGCGCGGAGCACCTTCGCCTGGGTCCCGGGCAGGTCAAGGCCGACCTCTGGCTCACGGTGGATGGCCTGGCGCAACGAGGCAAGATCGGCCGAGATCGCAGCCGCGGTATCACGTGTGCTCGCCACAGTCTTTCGTCTCCTTCGCGCCGCTCACCTGCATCACCTGATGCGTCCGGTTATGTTCCACCAAGAATCGCATGATCACGCCGGACTGCTTAGACTGGGCCGACACCGCAATTGCGGTGTCGGCCCAGTCGTCGATGGAACCGCCGGCCCGCGGCCGCCACTATCGGCAGAATTCGCGAGGTCAGGGATCCGGACGTGAATGGCGTCGGCTGGGACATCATCCTTGTGCTGGCCATCATCCTCATCGGCGGCTTCTTCGCCGCCGCCGAAATGGCCCTTGTCTCACTTCGCGAGGGCCAGCTACGATCGCTGGCCAGGCGCGGCAAGCGCGGCCAGCGGGCTGCGAAACTCGCCCACGACCCCAACAGGTTCCTCTCCGCGGTCCAGATCGGCGTGACCCTGGCGACCCTGCTCTCCGGCGCCGTCGGGGCGGCCACCCTCGCTGGCGATCTGCGAAAGAGCCTCGTCCACCGCGTGCCGCCCGGACTGGCGTCCGCGCTCTCGATCGTCGTGGTAACGCTGGTGATCTCGTTCTTCACGCTGATCTTCGGCGAGCTGGCTCCGAAGCGGATCGCCCTGCAGCGCTCCGAGCGCGTCGCCACGGCGGCCGCTCCGCTGCTTGACCGCCTCGCCACGGTGGCCAGGCCGCTGGTCTGGCTGCTGTCCAAGTGCACCAACCTAGTGGTGACGGTTCTGGGCGGCGATCCGGCTGTTGCCCGCGGCGTCATGACCGAGCAGGAACTGCGCGACCTGGTGGCCGGGCACCAGGCGCTGTCGGCAGACGAGCGGCACATCGTCGGCGAGGTATTCGACGCGGGCAAACGCCAGATCCGGGAGGTGCTTGTACCAAGGACCGAGGTGGAGTTCCTGCCAGCCACCTTGCTGCTGACGGAGGCGGCATCGATAGCGGCGGGTTCCCCTTATACGCGCTTCCCCGTCTACCAGGAGTCCTACGACGACGTGATCGGCTTCGTGCACGCCCGCGATCTGTTCGACCGAGATGCGGCGCCGGCCGCGCGGGTGGGGGAGGTCATCCGCCCGGTGAAGCTGCTGCCGATCAGCAAGACGGTCCTGTCGGCGTTGTCGGAGATGCGGCGGGACCATGCGCACCTGGCCATCGTGCTGGACGAGTACGGCGGTACGGCCGGCATCATCACCCTGGAAGACCTCGTCGAGGAGCTCATCGGGGATATCCAGGACGAATATGACATTGACGTGGGTCACGCCAAGCAGCTGCGCGGCGGCGAGGTGGAGGTCGACGGTCTGCTGAATCTGGATGAGTTCGCGGAGGAGACCGGGGTCGAGCTTCCCGAGGGCCCTTACGAGACGGTGGCAGGCTATGTCCTGGCCGTGCTCGGCCACCTGCCCGGTGAGGGCGAGTCGGTGGAGGTATCCGGGCGCAAGCTCGCCGTCACCCAGCTGGATGGCAGGCGGATAGCCAGAGTCAGGGTAGGCCACCCGCTGCCCGCCGCTGCTGACGGGCAGGCCGAGGCCGACACGGCGGCCCACTAGACTGGGCGGCCTGGCTCGGCCGGTGTCCTGGCCGGCATCCCGCGCCGGGGCGCCCCACGAGGCTGCGCCCGGGGAAGGCGGCCACGTGCGCTCATCTGGTGACTCCGGGACGCGCCCCGGCGCGCCCGACACCGTTCTCGTCGTTGATTTCGGCGCCCAGTACGCCCAGCTGATCGCGCGCCGGGTGCGCGAGTGCCGGGTGTACTCGCAGATCGTGCCGCCCACGATGACAGTCGAGCGGATGCTCGAGCTGCGGCCAGCGGCGATCATCCTGTCCGGCGGCCCGGCGTCCGTCTACGCGGCCGGGGCGCCGGCCCCGCCGGCTGGCCTGCTGGACGCCGGGATCCCGGTTCTCGGTATCTGCTACGGCTTCCAGCTGATGGTGTCTGGGCTGGGCGGCCGGGTGGAGCGTACCGGTGGCGGTGAGTACGGGGCCACCGAGCTCGAGCTGCTTCCGCCCGGTCCGCCGGACGCCGCACGGGACGGCACCGTGGCGGACGGCCCTGCCGCGGACGGGACTGCCGCGGACGGGACTGCCGCAGACGGGACTGCCGCGGACAGGACCGCCGCGGACGCCGCGGACGCCGCGGGTACGGCTCGTGCCGGTGGCGCCCTGCTCGGTGGCGCCCTGCTCGGCGGCCTGCCCGGCCGCCAGCAGGTCTGGATGTCGCACGGCGACAGCTGCGCGGTGGCGCCGCCCGGCTTTGCCGTGACGGCCCGAACGGCGGCGACGCCGGTCGCGGCGGCCGAAGATCCCGGCCGCCGCCTCTACGGCGTTCAGTTCCACCCGGAGGTAGCCCATACCGAGCACGGGATGGCCGTGCTGCGCGCGTTCCTTGCCGCCGCCGGCTGCCGTCCCACCTGGACGACAAGCGGTGTCATCGAGGAGCAGGTGGAACGCATCCGCGAGCAGGTCGGCTCCGGCCGGGCGATCTGCGGCCTGTCCGGCGGGGTCGACTCCGCGGTCGCTGCCGCCCTTGTACAGCGGGCGATCGGATCCAGGCTGACCTGTGTCTTCGTCGACCACGGCCTGCTTCGCGCTGGCGAGGCCAAGCAAGTCGAACAGGACTTCGTGGCTGCCACCGGGGTTGATCTGAAGGTCGTGGACGCGGCAGCGGAGTTCGTCGCTGCCCTGGCCGGCGTGACCGACCCGGAGCAGAAACGCAAGATCATCGGACGCGAGTTCATCCGCGCGTTCGAGCAGGCCGAGCGGGAGATCGCGGCCGAGGCGGGCAGCCACGGGGACGCGGTGCGTTTCCTCGTCCAGGGCACCCTCTACCCGGACGTGGTGGAGTCCGGCGGCGGGGCGCACGCGGCCAGCATCAAGTCCCACCACAATGTCGGCGGCCTGCCCGAGGACCTCGGGTTCGAGCTGGTGGAGCCGCTGCGCGCACTGTTCAAGGACGAAGTGCGCCAGGTCGGCGTCGAGCTCGGCCTGCCGGCGGAGATCGTCTGGCGGCAGCCGTTCCCCGGACCTGGCCTCGCGGTCCGGATCATCGGCGAGGTCTCGCCGCAACGGCTGCGGATCGCGGCCGCGGCCGACGCGATCGCCCGCGAGGAACTCTCGGCGGCCGGCCTGGACCGCGAGATCTGGCAGTGCCCGGTGGTGCTTCTCGCCGATGTGCGCTCGGTCGGCGTGCAAGGCGACGGGCGCAGCTACGGTTACCCGGTCGTGCTACGCCCGGTGACCAGCGAGGACGCGATGACGGCCGACTGGGCACGGCTCCCTGACACGGTGCTGGCCAGGATCTCAACCCGGATCACCAACGAGGTGCCCGAGGTCAACCGGGTCGTGCTCGATGTGACGAGCAAGCCGCCCGCCACCATCGAGTGGGAGTAAGAAACCGCCATCTACCGGTTTCCGGCCGTGGCTCCGGCGCTCTCATACTGGGTAGCCGGATGAGATGAGGTCGCTGGTGGCTGGCGCGCAGAGATTCGCTGGAGCGCTGCTGCTCCGCGCCTTGACCGACACTCCGCGCCGCCAGCTCAACCTGCCGCGGCGGACCCGCGGCCTCACCCCCGCATGCGGGTTTCCTGGTCCAGCCGCCAATAAGAAACAGGGGTGGCGCCTGGACCCAAACAAGACACGGGGCCCGACGCGCGGTTACCTGCCGCTGGAGGTCAGCGAGTCAAATGTCCCGGAATTGCTTGAACAGGCACTCGCTCGCCACGAGCACGCGCTCACGGTGACCATAAACCGGCACATCACAGTGCGGGTGTAGCGGTCGGCGGCGCGTCCGACAGCGACCGGCTGCCGACGTTTGAGGCACGGCTACATCCGTGATCGGTGATAGCAGTTGCTCATGAAACTCGATTCCCGACCCTGCGAAATTCCGTTGCTGTCGGTGTTGAGGTTGCGTAGAGTGCCCGGTCGTGAGCGGGCGAGCGTTGGTCCTTGGCGGTGGCGGAGCGGCAGGCAATGCGTGGGAGATCGGCGTCATCGCCGGCCTGTTTGATGCCGGTTTGGATGTAACCGAGGCCGATCTGATCATCGGGACGTCGGCCGGATCGACGGCCGCGGCCCAGATAACTAGCGCGACCCAACCGGCCGAACTGCTTGCCAGCATCCTTGCCGCTGCGCCCCAGCCACGGACTGGTCCGGTCGGATCCGACGGTGGACGTGTTCCGAATGTGCCGGTGGCGGACCTTCTGGAGAAGACGAGCGGAATCATCGGTGTCGCCGAGGATGCGGCCGACATGCGCCGCAGAATGGGTGCGGCGGCGCTCGAAATGGATGCGGCGTCGGGCGGCTCCGGGCAAACGCAGCGGCGCGCTGCCGTCGCCGCGCGGCTGCCCAGCCAGCGCTGGCCGCAACGGCCGATGCTCATTGTGGCTGTCGATGCCCATACCGGTGAACCGGTCGTGTTCGACCGCCACAGCGGAGTCGACCTGGTGGACGCCGTCACCGCCAGCTGTGCCGGGCCCGGCGTTCCTCCGCACAGTATCGGCGGCAGCCGATACATCGACGGCGGCTACCGATCCAACGAGAATGCCGATCTGGCAGCCGGATACGGGCGGGTGCTGGTGCTGTCACCACTCGGCGGCAGATCACGGGCGCCGCTGGACTGGGGCATCCATCTTGCCGCACAGGCCGACGAACTACGCGCACGCGGCAGCAGAGTCGAAACCATCTTCCCGGATAGCAACTCCCGCGACGCATTCGGCGTCAATCTGATGGATCCGTCGACGCGTCCGCCCGCCGCTCGAGCCGGTTACAACCAAGGCAGAGCCCTTGCCGAGCAGCTCACCGAATTCTGGCGCTAACGCATGCGAGACCAGTCGACTCGGCAGGCGTGACGACACCTGCTCACGCCTCGGATGGCCGATGGGCGCGACGTGCCTGACGCTACCTTCGCCTGCCCTGACCTGACCACGTTCACGCGCCTGGACGAGCTCGGACTTCAGCACCTCACCGTTGCTCGTGTGGCCGACGGGCTCGGGGTGCCGTGGAACACCGCGAACGACGCGATCCTGACCGAAGGAAGGCGTCACACCCGCCGCGGGGACAAGTACGTCACCCGAATGCGCGAGTGCACCGGCACCGGGTGCCACGGGATATTCTCCCGACCCAGCTTGAGCACTAGCGTTGGACGGGCGGTGTTCGCTCGGGGGTGTGCTGTTAACGGCTTCCGGGTCGGGCTCCGGCCGGCCAGGCCGGCCGGCTATCTGGCGAAAACGTCATCCAGCCAGTCAAACAACACCTGATGCTGTAGCGGCAGGTTGTTGACCTGGCAATGGGCGTCGGCCCCCTCGTGCTCGGTAAAAATCCGCAGGCTCTTGCCGGGGCCGCGGGCTTTCTCGTAGAGTTCCCTGGCCTGGCGGACGCACTCCGGCGTATCGCTTTCCCCGGCCAGGCAGAGCACGGGGCAGGTGATCTGCTCCGGATCGACCTGCCAGGAGCGGGTAATGGCCAGTCCGGCGGCGATGTCGGTCACCCCGAATTGCCATAAATACTTGTCGATGCTCACCCGGGCCGCCGGGCTCATGTTGGCGGCCATTTTCTGCAGCAATCCGCCCATGAACATCGGCGTACGCGCAATCGCGGCCGGCATCTCGGCGTTGACGACCTTGCTCACGTCGAGGATGGGCGTACTCGCCGCGCAGGCCTTGAGGCGCTGGTCGCGGGCCGCGCCGCGGGTGACGAAGTAACCGCCGCCGCCCATGCCGAAGATGGCCAGCCGGCGCGGGTCTACATCGCGTCGGGCCAGCACATGATCCACTACCGCGCGGACCGGCGCGTCGTAGGCTTCGGTAAAGTGCAGCCCGAGCGCGGGCGTATCGCCTTGACCGGGCAGGTCGGCCAGCAGGAGGTTGTAGCCACGCAGGTAGCCAGCCGCGCCGCCGAAGAAATACAAGTCTTCGCAGTAGCTGTCGCCGCCACCGATCTGAATAAGGGTCGGGCCCCGGCGGGCGCCGCGAGAAGCTTTGAGGAACCAGCCGGGCAGCCGCTGGTCCGCATAGGCGATCTCGACGGCCGCAACGGGCAGCCCGAGATAGCTCATAGCCGCTGCGAAGTCCGCCTTGAACGCGCGCACCCGCTCGATAAACGCCGGGTCGCGGGGACTCATGAGCTGAACCGCGGAGCGCTCGGCGTTGAAGGCTTTCAGGCAGGTTTCGCCGGCGCTGCGGAGCTTGCCCTGCCTGAGCAGGTCCGCGGCCCGTTCGCGCAGCAGTTCGGCGAAGTCGTGAAAGGCGTGGACCCAGCTGGCCGGGCTGTGCTCATCAATTTGGGCAGCGATCGAGAATGCCTCGCCAAAACTCAGCCCGCCATAGGCGCCGTAGCTGAGCATCCACTGGAAGGTGTAGTCGACGTCGGAGTTCTTGAACCGGATCGGCAGCTTGGAACGTTGCATCAACCGTCTTTCGGTTACCGTCGTTCTCTGTTCTACCGGTACCGTTCTATCAGTACCGTTCTATCAGTACCCGGGGGCGGCACGACGTCATCACCGGCCACTGAACCGGTTGAATCCTCGGTCAGGCCAGCCAGCCGCTCAATCGGCCAGCGGTCAGGTCACCCGGGCGGCCTCGGCGGGCAGCCCCGCGTAGGACGCGGGATCTGCTGCAATGCTGCGGAGCGTGTCGAGTGCGTCCCAGACGTCGGTGAAGGCCGTCGTGATCGGGGCCGGCCCGAGCCTGAGCCGGTCCGGCGAGCGGTAGTCGCCGACCACCCCGGCGCGGATCAGCGCCTGGCTGATCCGCCAGGCGTCCGGATGGCGCAGGCAGACGTGCGAGCCGCGGCGCCGGTCCTCCCGGGGCGACGCCAGCGTGAAACCATCCGGCGCCAGCCATTCGTCCGCCAGGCTGATCAGGTAACCGGTCAGCGCGATGCCCTTGGCGCGGAGCCGGCCGATGCCCGCCTCGCCGAGCAGCCGGGCCCCTTCCAGGACCGCGACCGTCCCGATGATCTGCGGCGTTCCGGTCAGGAACGCGTCGATGCCCGGCGCTGGCTGATACCGCGGGCCCATCGCGAACTGGTCCTGCTGGCCGAACCAGCCCCAGATCGGCTGGCGCAGCCGGTCCTGCAGGCCGGCCCGGACGTACAGGAACGCGGGTGCGCCCGGCCCGGCATTGAGGTACTTGTAGGTGCAGCCGACGGCCAGGTCGGCGCCCGCGGCGTCCAGTTCGACCGGCACCGAGCCGACCGAGTGGCACAGATCCCACAGTGCCAGCGCGCCCGCCTCGTGCGCGATCTCGGTGATCTTCGCCAGCTCGGCGAGCGCGCCGCTGCGGTAGGCGACATGCGAGAGGCTGACGAACGCCGTGTCCGTATCGACCGCGCTGCGCACCGCGCTCTCGCTGACGCCCTGATCGATGTCGGCGGCGATCAGCCGCAGCTCGCAGCCGCGCTGCGCGGCGATTCCTTCCAGCACGTAACGGTCGGCGGGAAAGTTATCGTTGTCAGTCACGATAACCGTCCGGCCCGGCTGGGCATCCAGCGCAGCGCAGGCCAGCTTGTATAGGTTGATCGTGGTCGAGTCGCACACGATGACCTGGCCGGGCGCCGCCCCGACCAGCTCCCCGACCGCGTCTCCAGCCCGGCCGGGCAGCTCGATCCACCGGTCCCAGGACCGGACCAGGCCAGCTCCCCACTCCTGCACGACGACCTCGGTTATCCGCTCCCTGGTGGCCGCCGGCAGTGGCCCGAGCGAGTTGCCATCCAGGTAGATCAGCGGCTCGCCAGGCCAGCAGAAGCGGTCACGGAATCCAGCGAGCGGGTCCGCAGCGTCCAGTTCCTCGGCATAAGACCTGTCGGTGGAGAAACTCGTCACCTCTCCACCCTAGGCGGCTGCGCCGATGCGGTTGTGCGCCTGAACGGCACTGCGCCTGAACGGCACTGCGCCTGCGCCGTGCGGCAAAGTGGACCGATGTCTGACGGCTGGCTGAAAGCGATAAACGACCTGGACGAGGACGCGTTCCAGTTCACGGCGGGACGCGAGCAGCTATGGGCCCGTCGCGATGCCCAGCATCCTTGGCAGCTGGACCTACTATTAGATCCCAGCGGGGATGAGTGGGTGTTCAAGAGCGACGGGCGGGTTCGGGTGCCGTGGGCGAGAGCCGTGCATTACGTCATCGGCGTGCCCTACCTGAGGCCCGAGCTCGCGATCTTGCGCAAGGCCCACCCTGACCGCCCGAAGGACCGGGCAGACCTCGAGGCAACCCGCCTTGATCCCGGCGCTCGGTTCTGGCTGGCCGCTACCCTGGACCAGCTAGGCCACAGCTCCTGGGTGCAACTACTCAGAGCGCAGATAACTTGACTTACCGCACCAGATTTGCCCTCGACCGGGCAAGAAACCGAGTCAGGTGCTCCAGATGAGCCAGGCAATACGCGCTTGTACCGGATTTGGTGACCACATTTCGGACATTACCATCGTCTCAGGCCACTAAATCCGGTACAAGTGGCCGCAGCATGCCTGTGGGCGGGCGCCATCGTGTCCAGCTGGCTGCGCAATGTTCAGCTGGCAACGGCGATGACCGTCGCCCGGATCTGGCCTGACATATTGAGGTCGGAGCCGACGGGCCGGTCTCGACATCGGCTGCCGGGACTTTCCCGGGATCGGATCGGGGTCCAGGAGCAGCGACAGGATAGCCAGCACGGCCCCGCATGAACGCTGCGGCCAGGTTGCCCAGCGGCGTCGGCCGACGGCCATGATACGTGCCCCCGGATGAACCTGCGGATTGCCTTGCGGCCGCACGTCAGGCCGATCCGCAGCATCCCCACCCAGGGACAGCGCGCAGTGACTATCGGCGCAGTACACGATGGTCGCGGGGGAGTGGGCTAGCTGCCGGGCTTCGGCTGCCCCGAGGGCCGGGCACGTCGGGGCAGCTAGCTGCTGTCCTGGCGCCTTCGGCGGCGCAATCCCACCACGACAAGCACCGACACCAGGGACGCGGCGGCCACTGGTAGAGCCCGTTTCAGTACGGGGATCCCGGCCACGCTAAGTAGATCGATCGCGTCATCGTCCGGTGGCCTGGCAGCAAGCCGGGGCGGAACAGGTGGTGTGGCCTTTAGCTGCGGGGCCGGTGACGGTGACGCGGCCTCCGGGGCAAGTTGGTTCGCTGCCGTCTGGCCGGCCGCCGTGTCCTGGCCCGCTGTGTCCTGGCGTGCTGCCGTCTGGCCGGCCGCCGTGTCCTGGCCCGCTGTGTCCTGGCGTGCTGCCGTCTGGCCGGCCGCCGTGTCCTGGCGCGCTGTGTCCTGGCGTGCTGCCGTCTGGCCGGCCGCTGTGGGCTGGCGCGCTGTGTCCTGGCGTGCTGCCGTCTGGCCGGCCGCTGTGTCCTGGCGCGCTGCCGTCTGGGCGGCCGCTGTGGGCTGGCGCGCTGTGTCCTGGCGTGCTGCCGTCTGGCCGGCCACTGTGGGCTGGCCCGCCGCGTCCTGGCCCGCCACCGCAGGGCCACCGGGCGGCAGGCCGTCGGCGCTCGCGGGGGATTCGCTGAGCGAAAGCCCCCGCGCGGCGAGCTTCTGCTTGATCTCGTCGACCGACGCTGGGCCGATGTTGTCGATCGCTAGCAAGTCCTCCCTGGTGCGGGTAGCAAGATCGCCAATGGTGTGAATGCCCTCCCTGCGGAGGCTGTTGTAGGACCGCAGCGACAGCTGAAGTTCCTCGACCGGCTGGGCAAGGTCGCCTGCTGACCGGTCGCCCAGCCCGCCGTCGGCGCCCTCGCCGAAGCCCGTGCCCTGGCCGAAGCCCTCGCCGGTGGCAGCGGCCGCGTCCGCGCTGGCGTCGGCCACCTGACCGGAGCCAGCGGCGGCGTCCGCGCTGGCGTCGGCCACCTGACCGGAGCCAGCGGCGGCGTCCGCGCTGGCGTCGGCCACCTGACCGGAGCCAGCGGCGGCGTCCGCGCTGGCGTCGGCCCCCTGACCGGAGCCCTCGCTGGCGGTGGCCCTCGTACCAAAGCTGGCGCTCACGCCTGAGCCGGAGCCCTCGCTGGCGGTGGCCCTCGTACCAAAGCTGGCGCTCACGCCTGAGTTTGCGGCTGCTCCCTCGGCTGCGGCCGGTGACTGGTCCGCGGTCAGCATCTGGGCCAGGTTGGCCGCGAAGATACCGATCAGCTTCCCGCCGACCTCGGCCATCACCCCGCGGCCGAACTGAGCCGGCCTGCCGGTCACGTTCAGCGTCGTCCGAACGATCACATGCGTATGGTCACCCTGGCCATCCAGCACCGAGCGCACGGTCGCCGAAGCGGTGCCGGCGCCGCGGGTCTCCTTGCCTGACGCCTCGAGGGTGACGACGTGAGCGTGCGGGTCACGCTCGGTGAAGCGCGCCGTGCCCGCATAGGTCATGGCGATCGGGCCGACCTTGACCTTGATCCGGCCGTGGATGGCATCGCCGTCCACCGAGTCGAGGGCGGCGCCCGGCATGCAGGGCGCCACCCGCTCCACGTCCAGTAGCACTTCCCACGCCCGTTCCTCGGGGACCGGGACCGTGAATGAGTGCTCCAGTTCCATCTGTCAGACTCCTGCCGCTGCTGCTAGGGCCCGGCCGGTGAGTACCCGCGCCAGGTGGCGCCGGTAATCGGGCGCACCGTGCAGGTCGCCGGGGGGCTCCGCGCCGTTCAGCGCAGCATCGCTCGCTGCTGCTCCCGCTGCAGCGGCCTCGGCCGCCGTCGCCCTCACCGGTCACCGTGCCCATGTTAGTCAGGCTGATCCTAGCCTCGGCGAGGACTCCGTCCGATCGCCTGGCGAGAGCCGCCACCCCGACGGTGGCCCAGGCCTGCGCGGTCCGGTGAAACTTCTCATAACGGTAGCCCCAGCCCGGCCCGAGCTTCGGGATGGAGATCCCGGTCAGGATCTCGACCGGGTCGAGGGCGGTGGTCAGGTAGTCGACGAAAAACTCCCCGATGTGACGGTGATTTGCGTCGTGCGCCCCGCGTCGGCCAATCGCGACGCGCTCAGCGGCGTTGACCCCTCCGGGATACGGCAGTTGCGCCTGATGCGCAACCTAGAACCGCAGGCCCCAGCCGCGCCGGTACCTACTAGAGGATCTTGCTCAGCCGAAGTGGCTGGCTGAGGCGGCCGGACTCACCCGGTACTCAGCACCTGGAAGGCCTCCGCGAGCCGCCCGTCCGGCAGACCCGCCTGGGCGCCGTTCCTGGCGTGCCAGCCCCGCAGGAAGTCCTCGAGGTTGTCCATGTGGCCGGTCTGGCTCACGTGCGCCCGCAGCGCCGCGACCTTGCGGCTGAACACCTCGGTGACGTCCACGTAGTGGTTCGGTGACGGGCTGCCGCTGATCCACACCTCCCGGACCGTCCAGGCGTCGAGTCCCTCGGCCGCGAGCAGGGCGGGAAAGGCGAAAGGATTCCGTGCGTCCGGATAGACCGCGTCAAGAGCCGCCGAGCCTGCGGCCCGGTGATCCGGATGGCTGGCGGGGATCCTGGCGTAGTTGCGCTCGGGTGAGGGGCACATCACCCGGTCCGGCCGGATCTGCCTGATCACCCTGGTCAGGTCCGCGCGCAGGCTGAGGGTGGCCTCAAGGCGGCCGTCGGGGTAACCGAGGAACCTGATGTCCTGAACGCCGACATGCTTGGCCGCAGCGGTCTGCTCGGCGCGGCGGAGGATGGCCATATCCGGCCGGGAGATGGAGTGGTCGCTGCCGCCTGCGTCGCCGTCGGTGACGATGCAGTAGCTGACCTCGGCCCCTGCGTCGGTCCAGCGCGCGACGGTGCCGGCCGCGCCGAAGTCGACGTCGTCGGGATGCGCGGTGATCACCAGGATCCGGCTGACCTCTGAGTCTTCCAGCACGGTGCCGATCCTACGGGCACCGTCCGACAGCCCGGCCGTGCTGCCGGCCGGATCTCCCGTCTGACAAACCGCGGTGAAGTGGTTGACAGGCGCACGGCCGGAGCCGCAATGATCGGATGAGACACGTGTGGTGACCGGACAGCGGACGAGTGGTCGCCTGGCGTGCAATTTCACCCGCAATTTCACCCGGAGTGCAATCTCACGGGCTCGCGGAGCGGAGAGGCGTGGCAATGGGTCTAGTGGATTCGGGTGCCTGGCAGGGCAAGATCTTCTCGGCTGGCTGGCGGGCGGGCTCCGGCGGCGAGCACGCCGTGACCGAGCCTGCCACGGGCCAGGAACTCGGCCGGATCGGCTACGCCACCCCGGCGGACGTGCGCAGGGCCACGCAGCTGGCCCGCCAGGCACAGCGATCCTGGGCGGCTGCCCCCTACGGCGAGCGCGCCGCCGTGCTGCGGCGGGCCGGGGATCTGTGGAACGCTCACGCGGACGAGATCAAGATGTGGCTGACCAGGGAGACCGGGGCCATCGCCCCGATGGGCGACCTGCAGGTGCACGTCTCCGCCGATGAGTGCTATGAGGCCGCCGCCCTGGCCTCGCAGCCCTACGGCGAGCTGCTGCGCAGCGAGCAGCCCAGGCTCAGCCTGGCCAGGCACGTGCCGGCCGGAGTGGTCGGTGTGATCGCCCCGTTCAACGTCCCGACGATCCTGGCGATCCGGGCCGTCGCCCCGGCACTGGCCCTCGGCAACGCGGTCGTCCTGAAGCCTGACCCGCGTACCTCGGTCAGCGGCGGCGTGGTGCTCGCCGAGATCTTCGCCAGGGCCGGGCTTCCCGACGGCCTCCTGCACGTGCTGCCCGGCGGCCCGGGCACCGGCGAGGCGGTGGTCACCGAGCCCGGCATCAGGATCATCGCCTTCACCGGATCCACCAGGGCAGGCCGGGCCGTCGCCCGGCTGGCCGGCGAGCACCTCAAGCGGGTCCACCTGGAGCTCGGCGGTAACTCGGCGCTCATCGTGCTGCCCGATGTGGACATCGAGCGGGCCACCTCCGTGGGCGCCTTCGGCTCCTTCATCCACCAGGGGCAGATCTGCATGTCGGCAAGCCGGCACCTGGTGCACAGCTCCATCGCGAAGGACTACGCGATGGCGCTCGCGGCCCGGGCCGAGCACCTTCCGGTCGGTGACCCGCATAGGGAGCAGGTGGCGCTCGGGCCGCTGATCGATGAGCAGCAGCGTGACAAAGTGGACCGGATCGTCAGGGCCAGCGTCGACGCCGGCGCCATACTGCTGACCGGCGGCACCTACCAGGGCTTGTTCTACCGGCCGACGGTGCTCGCCGACGTGCCGGCCTCAGCTCCTGCCTACGCCGAGGAGATCTTCGGCCCGGTGGCCCCTGTGACGCCGTTCGATTCCATCGACGAGGCCGTCGAGATGGCCGGAGGCACCGACTACGGTCTCTCGCTGGGCATCCTCACCAGGGATGTCTACCAGGGACTTGCGATCGCCGAGCGGATCCCCTCCGGGCTTGTCCACATCAATGACCAGACGGTCAACGACGAGGCGACGATCCCGTTCGGCGGGGTGGGCTCGTCGGGCAACGGCGGCAGGCTCGGCGGGGCCAGGGCCAACCTGGACGCCTTCACCGAGACGCAGTGGGTGACGGTGCGCGGCGACCTGCCCGCGTACCCGTTCTAGGACCGCACCCGCCCCCGTCAGCCACAATCAGCTCAGTCCAGCACAATCAGCTCAGTCCAGCCAGCTCAGTCCAGCCAGCTCAGTCCAGCCAGCTCAGTCCAGCCAGCTCAGTCCAGCCAGCTCAGTCCAGCCAGCTCAGTCCAGCGCGGACATCACGTGCTTGATCCTGGTGTAGTCCTCGAACCCGTACATCGACAGGTCCTTGCCGTAGCCGGAGCTCTTGAAGCCGCCGTGCGGCATCTCGGCGACCAGCGGGATGTGGGTGTTGATCCAGACGCAGCCGAAGTCAAGCCGCCTGGCCATCCGCATCGCCCGGCCGTGATCGGAGGTCCACACCGAGGAGGCGAGCCCGTATTCGGTGCCGTTGGCCCAGGCCACAGCCTCGTCTTCGGCGCTGAACTGCTGCACGGTGATGACCGGCCCGAAGACCTCGCCCTGGATGATCTCGTCGTTCTGGCGCAGCCCGTCCACCACGCTGGCCTCGAAGAAGAAGCCGCGCTCCCCGGTCTGCCTGCCGCCGGTCAGTACCCGGGCATGATCGGGCAGCCGCTCGATGAACCCGGACACCCGGTCCAGCTGATTGGCGTTGTTGAGGGGGCCGAAGTCCGCGTCAGGCACGTCGGGCCCGGCCACCGTCTGGCTCTTGGCCTGCTCGACAAGAGCCGCCACGAACTCCTCGTGCACGCCGGGCCCGGCCAGCACCCGGGTCGCGGCGGTGCAGTCCTGGCCTGCGTTGAAGTAACCGGCGATGGCGACCGCCTCGGCAGCCTTGGCCGGGTCCGCATCGTCGAAGACGACCACCGGGGCCTTGCCGCCCAGCTCGAGGTGGACCCGCTTGAGGCCGGGCGCGGCGGCGGCGGCCACCTCCCGGCCCGCGCGCACGCTCCCGGTGATCGACACCATCTGGGGCGCCGGATGGGACACGAGGGCCCGGCCGGTGTCCCGGTCACCGCAGACCACGTTGAAGACGCCGGGCGGCAGGTGCTCGCTCATCAGCTCGGCCATCAGCAGCGTGCTGGCCGGGGTGGTGTCCGACGGCTTGAGCACCATGGTGTTGCCGGCCGCGAGGGCGGGCGCCCACTTCCAGACCGCCATCATCATCGGGTAGCCGGACATGTACTCCCCGGCCGAGCGTCCCTCCAGCATCCGTGCCGCGCCCGCGAAGAACCTGATCTGGTCCACCATCGGCGGGATCTCTTCGGACAAGGTCAGCGCGATCGGCTTGCCGGTGTTCTGCGACTCGGCGGCGACCAGCTGGTCCGCGTTGACCTCGATCGTATCGGCGATCCGCAGCAGCGCCAGGCTGCGCTCGGACGGTGTCGCATCGCGCCACTGCCCGGACGCGGAGGCGGCGGACGCGAAGGCCGCGTCGACCTCGATGGCGCCGGACACCGGCGCGGTGGCGAAGGCCTCGCCGGTGGCTGGGTTGATCAGGTCGGCACGCCGGTCGAAGGAGATGTCCGTGTACTGCCCGCCGATGAAGTTGCGCAGATCGTCCACCACGCGGCCTCCGTTTCAGGTTGTTAACGGGCTTACTTACTCACATGCGTGCGTTCCTCGCAAGCCCACGGCGAACCGTAGTCGGTGAGCAGGTCGAGGAAGGGAGCCGCGGGCAGCGCCTCAGGGCCGAGCAGGCCGGCCCCTGACCACGCGCCTGAATCGATCAGCTCGAGGGCGACCACCGGGTTGACCGCGGTCTGCCAGACCACTGCCTGGGATCCGTACTGGGCCATCGACCAGGCGTTGTCGACCACGTGGTACAGGTACACCTCGCGCGGCGCGCCGTCGGTGCCGGTGCCGGTCACCCAGGTCCCCGCGCAGGTCAGGCCGGTCATCCGGTCGCCCAGGGTGGCCGGGTCCGGCAGGCAGGCCGCGACCACGTCGCGCGGCGAGACGCTGACACCGCTGGCGCTGACCGGTTCCACCGAGTCAAGGCCGAGCTTGTGCAGGGTCTGCAGGACGTCGATGAACTCGGAGCCGAGGCCGTACTTGAAGGTGACCCGCTGGGCGTCCACCCAGCGCGGCATCAGCAGCACTTCCTCGTGTTCCACGTTGACGCACTCGACCGGCCCGATCCCGGCCGGGAAGTTGAAGATCTCCGGCTCGCTGAACGGCGGCGTGGTGAACCAGCCCCGGCCCTTCTCCCAGATCACCGGCGGGTTGAGGCACTCCTCGATGGTGGTCCAGATGGAGAACGTCGGCGCGAAGTCATAGCCGGCCACCTCGAGGTTGGCGCCGTCCCGCACGCCGAGCTGGTTGATCTCGCTGAACATCGTGTCGGCGGCGTGCCTGGCGAAGATGTCGGACAGGCCAGGCTCGACCCCGATCCCCGCCAGCGCGAGCTTTCCGCGCTGTTCCCACTCGGGTGCCAGGGCGAACTGCTCGTCGCCCAGCTTGACACCAGTGTTGCTATAGGGGTCATCCTGGTCGGGATGGGACAGCGACATGGCCATGTCCAGGTAGTGCGTGCCGGCCTGGAGCGCGGCCCGGAACAGCGGCATGACGAACCGCGGGTCGGTCGCGTTCATCAGCACGTCGCAGGAGTGGTCGGCCAGCAGCGCGGCGGCGGCCTGCTCGTCACGCGCGTCGAGCCTGACCGCGCGGTAGCCGTCGCTCGCCGCGGCCGCGCGCTCGGCCCGGCCCAGGTCGTAGTCGGCGATGACCAGTTCGGCGAAGCGGCGCCGGGCGGCGATCCGGGCAAAAGCCGTGCCTACCCCGCCGGCGCCAACCAGAAGGATGCGCATAGGGCTGATCTTAGACCGAGGGCCCGTGACCGACGGGACCTGCGGTGATGCTTAGCTGTTACAACGGAAATCGTCGCCGGGGGGCACAAATCATGCTAGAACCGTCGTACCTGGGTGTTGCCGTCTCGGCAGCCAGGTATCAATGTCGCGGCACCAGGCACTGGCCGCGCCGTGCTCGCGTGCAAGATCCGGCCCGGTTGGGCAACTGCCAGGAGGGGTGAGCGATGGCCGCCGCTGCACCAGATCTGCGACCAACGGAAGACGCCGTCGACAAGGGCCTGAAGAGCGGGGCGCTCGGCCTGATGTCCAGCATCGTCATCGGGGTCGCCTCCACCGCGCCCGCCTACAGCCTGGCCGCGACGCTCGGCTTCGTGGTGGTGGCGATCGGCCTGCAGTCCCCGGCCGTCGCTTTCCTCGCGTTCGTGCCGATGCTGCTCGCCTCGATCGGCTACAGCGAGATGAACAAGGCCGACCCGGACTGCGGTACCACGTTTACCTGGGCCAGCCGGGCCTTCGGCCCGAAGACCGGCTGGGCGGGTGGCTGGGCGATCGTCGCCGCTGACGTCCTGGTGATGGCCAGCCTGGCCCAGGTGGCGGGCGCGTACGTGTTCGACCTGTTCAACACGAGCAGCATCGGCGGCAACCCGGCCAGCGGCTGGGTGCTGCTGGTCGGCATCATCTGGATCATCTTGATGACCGCCATCTGCTACGTCGGCATCGAGGTCTCGGCCAACTTCCAGAAGGCACTGCTGTCCATCGAGATCGTCATGCTGGTGGTGCTGTCGGTCGTGGCGCTGGTCAAGGTCGGCAGCGGGCACGCGCCGGTCGGCTCGCTGCACGTCAGCGCGGCCTGGTTCAACCCGTTCAAGGCGCATCTGTCCGCGTTCATCTCCGGGCTGGTGCTGTTCCTGTTCATCTACTGGGGCTGGGACACCGCGGTGTCGGTCAACGAGGAGACCGCGGACCGCAACCGGACCCCGGGCCTGGCCGCGATCATCTCGACCGTCGTGCTCCTGATCACCTACCTGCTGGTGACCACCTCAGTCCAGGCCTACGCGGGAATCGGCTCGAAGGGCATCGGCCTCGGCAACACCGCCAACCAGGGCGACGTGCTGTCGGTGCTCGGCGGCTCCATCTTCGGCACGAGCGGTTTCGGCTCGGTCCTGAGCCACCTGCTGATCATCATGGTGCTGTCGTCGGCGGCCGCCTCCACCCAGACCACGATCCTGCCGACCGCCCGGACGACCCTGTCGATGGCGGCCTACAAGGCGCTGCCGTCCTCATTCGCCAAGATCCACCCGAGATTCCTGACGCCCACGGTGTCCACCATCTTGATGGGCCTGATCTCGATCGCGCTGTACATACCGCTGAACTACCTGTCCGGCGGCCTGGTCATCTCCGACGCGGTCACCGCGATCGGGCTGTACATCGCGTTCTACTACGGGCTGACCGCCTGGTCCTGCGTCTGGTATTACCGCAGGACGCTGGGAGAGAACTCGCGCAACCTGTGGATGCGCGGCATCCTGCCCGGCCTCGGCGGCCTGATCCTGTGGGCAGCGGGGATCTACAGCCTGCAGAGCGACTGGGTGGCCAGCAACAGTTACACCTTCTGGACGGTTCCCGGCCTGCACTGGGAGGTCGGCGGGTCGTTCATCATCGCGTTCCTGTCCGCGCTGGCCGGGGTGATCTTCTTCATCTACTGCCGGACCACCGCGCCTGCCTTCTTCAAGAAGCAGACGCTGACCAGGGCGACGCCGACGCTGGTGCCCGACACGGAGGCCTAGCCAGGCCACAGCTCGCGAGTGATGCCACCTGGTGCCGCCGGAACCTGCAGCAAGCACGGCTTCGCGCCGCGTGATGCTGCGCTGGGCGTGGCTGGCGTCCTCGTCGCCGGGACTGGCCGCGATGACCGGCCGCGGCGGCCGGGCCGTTCGGGACAGCCCAGGCTGTCCTGGAAGACCTGGCCAGGGTGCGGCTGACCGCCAAGCGGGCATCCAGGCCACGCAACGGCTGGCATAGCCGCTGCCGCGCCCGCCCTGGATTGCCACCGTAAACTCGCCTTAATAGCATTAGAGCATAGCAAGAATGACTGTTAATAGTCGGCAAGTGCGAATTACTGGGTCCCAATCACGTGGGCTGACCTGGTATTTTGAAGAGTCCGGCGGCCATTTCGGTGCAAAAGGAAAAGCCCGGGGATCTGGAGGTCAGGCAGCACTCCGGGCGGGTCGCCGAGCCGCAAGCGAGCGTGACGACTAGCTTGGACGAAGCGGGCCGGGCGCCGACGAGTTCCACGAGGCCGTACTGACCCCCGGCATGGAAACCCCGCGCCCGGGACTCAGGCGAGCGGTCGTCATGCCCAGGTGGCGGGGGCCGGCGGTGCTGGCCGCTCAGGGCCGCCCGGCCATCCAGGCGCTTCCCGGGTCCGAGTGGGCCATCCCGGCGTCACCGCGGCGGCCCGCCGTCGAGGCGCCCCGCCCAGTCATCCACGGCATCGTTACCGGGGACAGGACAGCGTTACCGAGGACAGGACAGCCGTCAGGCGGTGAGTTCTGCGCAGGCATGGTCGTCCGCCTCGTGCTACGAAATTCTGCCGCGTATGGTCCTAGCTGAGGTTTCTCTCCGCGGCGTTCCGCCGCCGTCTGTGCCGTTTCATTGCCCATCGCCTGCCTGGGCCTTGATTCGCCTGAAACCCCGGCGCTGGTCCCGTATCGTGGCCGGCCAAGGACAATCCGAGATAGAAAGGCGAATAGGTAAATGACCAGGTCATTACGGATCATCCTGGCGGCTGTCGTAGCCGCAGCTGCCCTCGCCGCCGGCGCGGCCGTGCCCGCCCTGCTGGCCAGGCCCGCCGCGACCGCCCAGGCGGTCATGCCCGCGGCCGACGCCAGCACGACGATCTACGCCTGCGTAACCTCCAGGCACACCCTCGCCAGAGTGCGTGTCAACACGCCGCCCGCATGCCCGGCGGGGACGGTCCCGGTGCAATGGCAGGTGCAGGCCGGCCAGCGGGCCCCGTCGCCGAGCCCGACTGCCACCTCACCGAGCCCCAGCCCGACCAGCCCCAGCCCGAGCCCGACGAGCAAATCCCCGAGCCCCAGCCCGAGCCCGACGAGTACGGCCTGGGCGTGGTGCTCCGCAACGACGGGCGCGTTCAGGTCCTTCCCTGACAGCCTGGCGCTGTACAACCAGGAGGACGCCGGGTCCGGCAGCCAGACGATCTGCGGGAACTCCGGCTCGGACTGGCAGGCCAGCGTCACTGATCCCGGCGGTAACACCGGCATCCTGTCCTACCCCGACGTGCAGCTCAACTACAACTCCGCGCCGCCCGCGGTGTCATCGCTGAACCCGGCCGCGACGTCCAGCTTCGCCGAGACGATGAACACCGCCCCCGGAACGTCCGCCGAGGCCGCCTACGACATCTGGCTGACCAACGGCACCAGCCAGCGCAGCGAAGTCATGATCTGGTATGACACGTTCAACCGCGGCGCCGTGGGCGGCTCTACCCAGATCGGCTCAGGGTCGTTCTGCGGGCAGGCGTGGCAGCTGTGGAAATACGGCACCGAGCTGATCTGGTACCTGCCCGTCAGCGAGCAGTCCGGCAAGGTCTGCCCCGTGCAGATGTTGCAGGCTCTTCAATCCCGGGGCCTGCTCAAGGCGAACGCCGGGCTGAGCCAGTTTGAGAACGGCTGGGAAATCGCGTCGACCGGCGGGGCGCCTGAGACGTTCCGCATGACTGCGTATTCGGTCACCGGGCTGCCGCCCGGCAACTGAGCGGAAAGGGCTAGCCGGTGACGGCGGTCGGCCTGCGCCTCAAGCAGTCCGGCATGCACTGGGCCGTCAGCGGCGCCCGCGTCGGTCGCGACTGAGCCCGGGTGTCAGCGGCAGCGCCTAGGCTGTGCAAGTGACTACCGCCACGGCTGCCGATGCCTTGCTGGACGGGCTGAATCCGCAGCAGCGCGCTGCCGTCGTGCACGAAGGCAGCCCGCTGCTCATCGTGGCCGGCGCGGGCTCGGGCAAGACGCGGGTGCTGACGCACCGGATCGCCTACCTGCTGGCCGAGCGCGGCGTGGCGCCCGGCGAGATCCTGGCCATCACCTTCACCAACAAGGCGGCGGGCGAGATGGCCGCCCGGGCGGCGGCGCTGACCGGGTCGCGGGCCCGGGCCATGTGGCTGCTGACGTTCCACTCCGCCTGCGTCCGGATCCTGCGCCGCGAGGCCAGCAGGTTCGGCTACCCGTCGTCGTTCTCGATCTACGACCAGGCCGACTCGCAGCGGCTGATGGCGCTGGTCTGCCGCGAACTCGATCTGGACGCCAAGTACCACCCGCCGAAGGCCATGGCCAACCAGGTCTCCAGCCTCAAGAACGAGCTTGTCGACTACGAGACGCTGGCCGCCCGCGCGTCGGGTTACCGGGAGAAGTCGCTTGCCGAGGCCTACGCCGAATACCAGCGCAGGCTGGTTGCGGCAGGCGCGATGGATTTCGACGACCTGATCATGGTCACGGTCAACTTGCTGCAGGCCTTTCCCGACGTCGCCGCCAGCTACCGGCGCAAGTTCAGGCACGTGCTGGTCGACGAGTACCAGGACACCAACCATGCACAGTACGAGCTGGTCAGGGAACTCGCCGGCCAGGCCGGGCGGAGGCTTCCCCCGGCCGGCGACCAGGCGCAGGCGGTGCCGCCAGCGGAGCTGTGCGTGGTCGGCGACGCCGACCAGTCCATCTATGCCTTCCGCGGCGCCACGATCAGGAACATCGAGGAGTTCGAGCGCGACTTCGCCGGGGCCCGGGTGATCCTGCTCGAGCAGAACTACCGCTCCACGCAGAACATCCTGGCGGCCGCCAACGCCGTGGTGTCCCGCAATCCGGGCCGGGTGCCCAAGAATCTCTGGTCCGATGCCGGCGACGGGCCGCCGATCACGGGCTATGTCGCCGACAGCGAGCACGACGAGGCGGCGTTCGTCGCCGAGGAGGTCGACCGGCTCGCCGACGAGGGCGAGGCCACCCCGGGGCAGGTGGCGGTCTTCTACCGGACCAACGCCCAGTCCAGGGTCTTCGAGGAAGTCTTCATCCGGGCCGGGATGCCGTACAAGGTGGTCGGCGGGGTGCGGTTCTATGAGCGCCGGGAGATCCGTGACCTGCTGGCCTATCTGCGGCTGGTCGCCAACCCCGGCGACGAGGTGTCGCTGCGCCGGGTGCTCAACGTGCCCAAGCGCGGGATCGGCGACCGGGCGCAGGAGTATGTCGCTGCTTTTGCGGCCCGGGAGAAGGTCAGTTTCGCGGTGGCGCTGGCCCGGCCGCAGGATGTGCCGGGGCTCGCCACGCGGTCGGTGAAGGCGATAGCGGCATTTAACGACCTCATCACCGGACTCCGGGCGCTTTCCGCTGGTCCGGCGGGGGATCTGGCCGAGGCGGTGCTCGACAGGACCGGCTATGTGGCCGAGCTCAGGGACTCCTCCGACCTGCAGGACGAGAGCAGGATCGAGAACCTGACCGAGCTCGTCTCGGTGGCCAGGGAGTTCGACTCGCGCAACCCCGACGGGACCCTGATCGACTTCCTTGAGCAGGTGTCGCTGGTCGCCGACGCCGACCAGATCCCCGACGGGGCGGACCACGGCGGCCTGGTGACTTTGATGACCCTGCACACGGCCAAGGGGCTTGAGTTCCCCGTGGTGTTCCTGACCGGGCTGGAGGAGAACGTCTTCCCGCACGAGCGGTCCAGCGGCGATGAGCGGGAACTCGCCGAGGAACGGCGACTGGCCTATGTCGGGATCACCAGGGCCCAGCAGCGGCTGTACCTGACCCGCGCGGTGTCCAGGGCCTGGTTCGGCCGCCCGGCCTATCACAAGCAGTCCAGGTTCCTGTCCGAGGTCCCGGCGGAACTGATCGACTGGCGCCGGGATGCGGCCGCGGCTGCGCCGCCCGCCTCGGAACGGCTGGCGCGCCGCCCGGGGGTTCAGGCCCTGGGCAACAGGCCGGTGCCGTCGCTGGCGCCGGGCGACCATGTCACCCATGACTCCTACGGCCTGGGCCGGGTGCTGTCGGTCGAGGGCCGTGGCGACGACCCGGAAGCCAAGATCGACTTTGGCGGCGAATACGGGATCAAGCACCTGGTGCTGCGTTATGCGCCCATCGAGAAGCTGTAGCGAGTCCCCGAGGCCGCGCGCGGGAAGCGTGGTTCCGGCGGCCTAGCCGGGCCGGTATGTGCGGATAGCTGTCCGGCGGTCTTCCCGGCAAAGCACTAGCGGACGAGGGCCGGCGGTCCTTCCCGGCAAAGCACTGGCGGACGAGGGCCGGCGGCCTAGCCCGGTACGTACTCGCGGACGAGGTCAGCAAGCAGCCCCGGGGCGCGCAGCGGCAGCAGGTGATCGGCGCCCGGGACCGCCAGTCTGCGGCAGCCGGGAATGCGGCCCGCTATGTGGTCAGCGGCGTCCAGCACCATCGCGTAGTCGCGGTCCCCGATCGCGAGCACCGCGGGCGCCGTGACCTCGCCGAGCCTGGAGTAAGCAGGCGGGTCGGGGCGCGGGTAATCGCCCTGCCGGAAAAACGCCGCGACGGCGCCGCTGACTTGGGCCTGCGCGGCCGGGTCCGGGCCGGCGGCCGCCCACGTCCGCAATCCGAGCGCCACCAGGCCGTCCCGGTCACCCGCTTCGAACAGCTTGCCGAACTCCGCGCCGTAGGGATCGCCCGGCGGCCACGGATAGTCCCCGATCCCCGGCGCCACGAGAACCAGTGCGCTCACCCGCGCGGGCTCGGCCAGGGCCAGGCAGATCGCCGGCCCGCCGCCGCCGCTGTGCGCCACCAGGCCAGCCCGGGCGACGTCAAGATGATCAAGGACGGCGGTCAGGTCAGCGAACTGGCTGAAGGGCGCAGCCGGAGCCGGTGACCTGCCGTAGCCGCGGGCGTCGTAGCTGATGATGCGATGGCGCCGTGGCGGCCGGTCAAGCAGGTCAACCATCGGACCCCAGATGCTGGAGTCGCCCCAGCCCGGATGTAGCAGGACAAGCGGCGTGCCGTCGCCGCCGGTGTCCTGCGCCCAGATCTCGCCGCCAGCAACGGGTATTGTCAGTTCCACCGGTGCATTGTGGCCTTCCTGGCGCGCGGGAACGAACCGCACGACAGGCTACGCTGCGAAGGAGGCGGGAGGCTACCCGGCGAACTGAGCGGCCTATCTTCGCCTGCCGAGCAGGCCGCGCTCCGGTGGAGGAAGCATGAGCAGTATCAGGGTCGTCATCGCCAAGCCGGGCCTTGACGGCCATGACCGGGGCGCCAAGGTGGTGGCGCGCGCACTGCGGGACGCCGGTGTTGAGGTCATCTACACCGGACTGCACCAGACACCCGAGCAGATCGTGGCCGCGGCGCTGCAGGAGGACGCCGCCGGGATCGGCCTTTCAATCCTGTCCGGGGCCCATATGACGCAGTTCGCGCGGGTGCTCGAACTGCTGAAGGAACGCGGCGCCGACGACATCACCGTGTTCGGCGGCGGCATCATCCCGACCGCCGACATCCTGGAACTTGAGCAGCTCGGCGTCGCGAAGATCTTCACTCCGGGCGCGTCCACCCACGAGATCGTGGCCTGGGTCCGCGATGCGTTCGGCGAGGAGTCGCGGTCCGCGTCACCCGTGGCCCGGCCGGGCGCGTGACTGGCGCTTCTGGCGAAAAGATCGTGACCTTCAGCGAAGCGGCAAGGTCAGGTCGCATCCGGGAGTATCCGGGGCGGCCGTCCGCTGGTCGGCGATGAGCAGCTGACGCAGGGCTCCGCCCGGACGGCGTTGCTGGCCGGTGGCCCAGCGCTCAAGGGCCTCGGCAGCCGGGAGCATGGCTGGCCAGCCCATCTCCTTCATCGCCAGCCGGATGTACGCCTCGTCGTGCGCAGGCTCGATCCGCAGCTGGACCTGGCCCGGCAGGTCGCCTTCGACCCTGGGAAGCGACCGGGCGGCACAGTTCAATCGGACCGTCGCTGTCCTCGCTGACCTCGCCGTAGAAGATGACGAACGGCACTCCGGCGATGCCGTCGATGCCGGGCCCGGCGGCCCGCAGCCGGGTGAAGGCGTCGATGAAGAACTGATCGGTCTCGCCGATATGCAGGTGCCTGCTGATCGTGAGGATGCGGCGCTCGGGCATCGAGCGCACCTTGATGTCGTACATGGTCTGGACCTCTCCTGCCAGGCGTGCCTGGAGGTAGGACACCAGCGCCCGCTGGGTGGTCCGCTCCGGGCCCGATCAGCGGGCCGAAACGGGGCTGAGTCCCGTGGCCCGTTAGGCTGCCTGGTTGGGTACCTGGTGACGGGCCGGCCCGTCGCGGAGCGAGCAAGCGCGGCGGCGGCCCGTACCGTCAGACGCAAGGCTATCGAGCGAAATAGGACGGACCCCCGAGTGGACCTGTTCGAGTATCAGGCGAAGGAGCTCTTCGCGGAGTACGACGTACCGATTCCGCAGGGCAAAGTCGCCCGCACGGCAGAGGAGGCCCGGGCGATCGCAGCGGATTTCGCAGCGGCAGGGAAGTCAAGCGTCGTGATCAAGGCGCAAGTGAAGGCCGGCGGGCGCGGAAAAGCCGGCGGGGTGAAACTCGCGGACGGCCCGGATGAGACCGAGACCAAGGCGCGGCAGATCCTCGGCATGGACATCAAGGGCCACGTCGTCCACACGGTGCTGGTCGCCGAGGACACGGACATCGCGCAGGAGTACTACCTGTCCTTCCTACTCGACCGGGCCGACCGCGCCTTTCTCTCGATGTGCTCCGTGCAGGGCGGCGTTGAGATCGAGGAAGTAGCCAGGACGAGCCCCGAGGCCCTGGCCAGGATCGCCGTGGACCCGCTTACCGGGGTGGACAGCCAGAAGGCGGCCGAGATCGTGGCAGCCGGGGGCCTTCCGCCGGAGGCGCTGAGCGGCGCCGCCGCGCTCGCGGAACGCCTCTGGGCGGTTTTCGTCGGCGCGGATGCCACGCTGGTGGAGGTTAATCCGCTCGTCTACACCGGGGACGGCCGGGTGATCGCGCTGGACGCCAAGGTCACCCTGGACGACAATGCCGCGTTCCGGCAGGACTTCGACAGGTTCGCCGATCCCAGCGCCGCCGATCCGCTGGAGGCGCGGGCCAAGGCCAAGCACCTTAACTACGTTAAGCTCGACGGCCAGGTCGGCATCATCGGCAACGGAGCCGGC
Organism: Streptosporangiaceae bacterium; assembly: GCA_050011895.1. Taxonomy (GTDB): domain Bacteria; phylum Actinomycetota; class Actinomycetes; order Streptosporangiales; family Streptosporangiaceae; genus DATBGO01. The sequence goes on from JBEKIF010000010.1 coordinate 115,682, forward strand.
CTGGTGATGTCCACCCTCGACGTCGTCGCCTACGCGGGCGAGGCATTCGGCGGTGTCCGCCCGGCCAACTTCCTCGACATCGGCGGCGGGGCGTCGGCCCAGGTGATGGCCGATGGGCTGGAGATCGTCCTGGCCGATCCGTCGGTCCGCAGCGTGCTCGTCAACGTCTTCGGCGGAATCACCTCCTGCGACGCGGTCGCTCACGGCATCGTTTCCGCGATCGGGATGCTCGGCGCCCGCGGTGATCAGGTGAGCCACCCGATCGTGGTGCGCCTGGACGGCAATAACGCCGCCGAAGGCCGCCGCATTCTCGACGAGGCGGGCATTGCCGTGGTGGAGCAGGTCGCGACCATGGATGACGCGGCGCGCCGCGCCGCCGAGCTGGCCGCCGCGGCCGTGACGGGAGCATGAGATGGCAATCTTCCTGACCGGCCAGAGCCGGATCATCGTCCAGGGCATCACCGGTTCGGAGGGCCGCAAGCACGGCGCCAGGATGCTGGCGGCGGGCACCCAGGTGGTGGGCGGGACCAACCCCCGCAAGGCCGGCCAGCCGATCGAGCTGGCCGGGGCGCAGGTCCCGGTGTTCGGCACTGTCGGGGACGCGATGGCGGCCACCGGCGCTGACGTATCGGTGGTGTTCGTGCCTCCGGCGGGCACCAAGGACGCGGTGATCGAGGCGGTCGACGCTGCGATGCCGCTGGTCATCGTGATCACTGAGGGCATTCCGGTGCACGACACGGCAGCGTTCTGGGCCTACGCGAGCGCGCGCGGCAACGTCACCAGGATCGTCGGCCCGAACTGCCCCGGTGTCGCCTCGCCGGGCAAGTCGAATGCCGGGATCATCCCCGCGGACATCACCACGGAGGGCCGCATCGGCCTGGTGTCCAAGTCGGGCACGCTGACCTACCAGATGATGTACGAGCTGCGCGACATCGGCTTCACCACCGCGGTGGGGATCGGCGGCGACCCGGTCGTCGGGACCACGCACATCGATTGCCTGCGCGCGTTCGAGGCGGATCCGGAGACCGACGCGATCGTGATGATCGGCGAGATCGGCGGCGATGCGGAGGAGCGGGCGGCGGCCTTCGTCGAGCGGAACGTCACCAAGCCCGTGGTCGCGTACGTCGCGGGTTTCACCGCCCCCGAGGGCCGGACGATGGGCCACGCCGGCGCGATCATCTCGGGCTCGGCGGGCACCGCGCAGGCCAAGAAGGAGGCGCTGGAGAAGGTGGGGGTGCGGGTCGGCCGGACGCCGAGCGGCACCGCCCAGCTGATCCGCGAGGTGATCCAGAACCGCTGACCGGGCCCGCTGACCAGGCCAGCGATAACCAGCTGCGTTCGGCGCGGCGCGCCTCCATGTTCCTGGGCCGTGGAATTGCCAGGCTTGAGCCTTGTGACTAGTTCCGTCCTGCATACCCGCCGGCCCGATGGCGGCCCGCGCACTGCGCCGGCCGGGGCAGGGCGGCCGCTCGCGGTCCTTGGCGCGCTCGCTGCCTGCGCGGTCGCGGGGACCGGCCTGGCCATCCTGGTGCTGCTGGTGGTGATCGGCTGGATGGCCGCGCCGCACGCCGGGCTCGGGCTGACCGGCGTGCTGCGCACCGCGGCCACCGTCTGGCTGATCGGCAACCATGTCGGTTTCGTGCTGGCAGGCACTGGCCGGATCGGCATGTTGCCACTTGGCCTGGTGCTGCTGCCTGGCGCGCTGCTCTGGCGAGCCGGACGCTGGGTGGTACGCGCGAGCGGCGCCGTCCGGCTGCGCCAGGTCGGTGCGGCGGCGGTCGCCGTGGCGGTGCCGTATGCCACCCTGGCCGTGGCGCTCGCAGTGGTCGGCCGGTCTTCCCGTGCGGCACCGTCTGTACCGCAGGCGGCGGTGGCCTGCTTCCTGCTGGCGCTCGCGGCCGCTGGCCTTGGCGGTGCCCGCGCGCTGGCGCCCTGGGCGCAGCTGTCCGGGCTCATGCCGACCAGGCTGCGCTCTGTCATCCTCGGGACGACCGGGGCGCTGGCCGTCCTGGTCGCCGTGGGCGCCGCGCTCGGCGGCGCGTCCCTCGCAGCCCACCTGGGCAGGTTCGGCTCGATCAACGAAGCCCTCACGCCCGGGGCGGTGGGCGCGGCGTTGCTGCTGCTCGCCCAGGTCGGTTACGTGCCCAACGCGATTATCTGGGCGATCTCGTTCACTCTCGGCCCCGGGTTCGCGTTCGGGACCGGAACCGTGGTGGCGCCGGCCGGCTCTGCGCTCGGGACGCTGCCCGCCTTCCCGATGCTCGCCGCGCTGCCCGCCGGGCTGCATCCGGCGGTGCCGTCGGCGCTGTCGGCGGTCATGCTCGCCATGCCCTACGTCGCGGGAGCGTTCGGGGGCCTGCTGCTCGCCCGGTCGGCGCCGGCGCGCGCGCTGGAGGAGGCGGCGCTGTGGGGCTTCGGCTGCGGGGTGCTGGCTGGTTGCGTACTGGCCGGGCTGGCCGCGTTCGCTGGCGGCCCGCTCGGCAACGGCCGGCTGGCCGCGGTCGGCCCGTCGCCCTGGCAGGTTGGCGTGGTCGCTGGCCTGGAGATAGGGGTAGCCGCCGCAGTGACCGCCGCCGTGGCGAACTGGCTGCGCTACCGTGCCACCGCGCCGTCTGGAGCAGGCGGCGAACCGCCGGATCCAGCTTCGGCGTCGTGGGCTCCGGGCTCGGCGTCGTGGGGTACGGGCGCTCAGCCATGCGGTGCGGATCGGGCGCCGGACAGCGGCCACACGATTTACCTGAATCCGTGGGCCGAGAGCGCCCCGGCCGCGGTCCCGCCGCCGCCGCGGCGCGGTCCCGCGTCGCTGCCGTGACTAGCCGCCCGTGCCGATTCTGGCGATCTCGCCATTGACCGACTTGTTCAGCTGGCTCTGGCAGGCCTGCTGGGCGGACAGCGTGTTCGCGCCGGCCACGCACCGCGAGTACTGGGACAGCTGGGTCCAGAACACCGCGAGCGCGATCAGCAGTATGACGCTGAGTACCGAGCCGATGGCGCCGAACACTATCCCGAAGATCGCCCCGCGCGGGCGCCCGGTCGCGGCGCGCCGTGCCTGCCGCAACGCAGTCACCCCGAACCAGCAAGCTCCGGCACCGACGGCCAGGGAGAAGATCACCAGGTAGACGCCGCGGTGGAAGTTGCTGCCGAGACCGAGCAGGGCGAACACGCTGAGTATGCCGAGCAGCACGGCGACCATCGCGCGCTGCCGGACGGCCGGGTCAGGTGGCCTGGACAGCCGGCCGGGCGGGGTCGGCGGCACCGGCCGTCCGCCCCGCTGCCGTTGCAGGTCGCCCGGCGGCGGAGCCGGGGCGCGTGGCGGCTCCCCCGCGTACCCGCCGTGCCGAGAACCCTGGGAATCCTGCGGCGCGGGGGCCGGGCCATCCCCGGCGGGTTGTTCGGGGAAGTGCAGCGGCGGCAGTCGGGGCGCCTGCTCCGCTGGCTGCTCAGGAGCACTGGGCGGCGGGGGCGGGCTCGGGTCGGCAGGCAGGGCCGGATCCTCTCGTGTTGATCGCGCTTTCTCGATGGCGACCCTCCTATTCCATCATCTCCCGGGGCTCGTCAGTGCCCATGGCGTAGCGGACAGCACCAGCGGTCCCAGCCAGCAACGCGCTATTCCGGCTGGACGGCGGCGAGATAAGCAGACAGCGGGAAAAGTTTTCCCGCGGACCTGTCGATCGGAGCCTCGCTCTTTCGTGTGAAGAGTGACGAGCCGGATCGGCGCCGGCGACCGCGCAATGGGAGGTTAGGAGGCTGGCGCTGCCGAGGGTGGCGCTGCCGAGGCGGCTGCCGTCGGCGAGCCTGTTGCGGCCGCCGGACCGGCGTGAACTCCGGTCAGGCAGTTCGACCCCCGCCGGGGCAGCGAGCCGTCTGAAGGCCGGCCCGGTAGGTTGCCTGTTTGCCCGTTCACCCGAGAGGAGATCCCGATGATGCAATACCTGCTCAGCGTGCACTCCGTGGAGGGCATCGCCCCCCGGCCGCCCGAGGCGGCAGCGAATGCATACGCGGAAGTTGCCGCCCTCAACACCGAACTCCAGGCCGCCGGGGCATGGGTGTTCGCCGGCGGCCTGCAACCTCCTGGTACCGCCACCGTGGTGCGGATCGAGAGCGGCGCTGTGCTGACCACCGACGGCCCGTTCGCTGAGGGCAAGGAGCATATCGGCGGGTTCTGGGTGATAAGGGCCGCCGATCTCGATGCTGCGCTTGGATGGGCCGCCAAGGCCACCAAGGCGTGCGCCGAACCGGTCGAGGTGCGCCCGTTCCAGGAGGAAGCCGGAGACTGACATGCCGGGCCCGCTGGCCGGACCGGCTCATTGCGGGCGCGCTGGCCGGACCGGCTCATTCCGGCACAGGTACCCGCAGATATGCACAACGCTGACATCTGGACCTGCCGGCGGCAAAGGGCTACGGTGATCTTGGGCATTCAGGCTCCGCGCGCGTGATGAGCAGGACCCCGGCCCCGGTCCTGGCGACCTCGACCGCTCGATGGGCTGCGGTTTGCCGTCCACAAGACCCACATCGCGCTCAGCCTGGGCTGGGCCGCCGCCTCTTGGAGCAGGCATGCATGTCAACGCTGGTGACACCGCCTGGATGTTGACTTCGACAGCGCTGGTCTTCTTCATGCTGCCGGGGCTGGCCTTGTTCTACGGCGGGCTGGTGGGCGCGAAGAACGTGATCGCCACGATGGTCGAGTCCTTCGTGGCGATCGGCCTGATCAGCTTGATATGGGTGATCATCGGCTACTCGCTGGCGTTCGGCAAAGATCACGGGGGCGTGATCGGCGGCCTTGAGTACGTGATGCTCCGCGGCGTCAACGGCACCCCGAACAGCTATGCCCCGACGATCCCGTCGCTGGTGTATATGGCGTTCCAGATGAAGTTCGCCGTCATCACCCCTGCTCTGATCGCCGGTGCGTTCTGCGAGCGGATGCGCTTCCGCGGCTACCTGGTCTTCATCGGCCTGTGGTCGCTGGTCGTCTACTGCCCGTTCGCGCACGCTCTGTGGGGCGGCGGGTTTCTCGGCACCGGCGGACTGCACGCGATCGACTTCGCCGGCGGCTCGGTCGTGCACGAGCTCGCCGGGGCGGCCGCCCTCGCCACTGCCCTCTACCTGAGGCGGCGGCGGCGGCTCGAGCGACCACACAGCGTGCCGCTGGTGCTGCTCGGCGCCGGCATCTTGTGGTTCGGCTGGTTCGGCTTTAACGCGGGCAGCGCGGACTCCGCGGGCTCGGTGGCCGGTTATGCCCTGGTGAACACCCAGCTAGGCGCGTCCGCCGCGATGCTGGCCTGGATGGCCATCGAGTGGTGGCAGCGCGGCAGGCCATCGGGCACCGGCCTCGCCGCCGGCGCCGTCGCCGGCTTGGCCGCGATCACGCCGGCGTCCGGATACGTCCAGCCGTGGGCGGCGATCGTCATCGGCGCCGCAGGCGGCCTGCTCTGCTACGGTGCCGTTCACCTGAAGGAGATCTTCCACTACGACGACTCGCTCGATGTCGTGGGCGTCCACATGGTGGCCGGTTTTATCGGGGTCGTGCTGACCGGGGTCTTCGCCAGTCTCGCCGTGAACGCCGCCGGGGAGGCCGGCGGCTTGACGCAACTCGGCCGCCAGGCAGTGCTTGCCATCATCGGCCTCGCATATCCGTTCGTTATGACCTGGATCGTTCTCTGGGTGACTGACCGCGTCGTCGGGCTGCAGGTCAGCGCCGAGGAGGAGGAGGCCGGGCTCGATCTCGGCGAGCTCGCGGAGATCGGCTACGCGCGGCAGGAGCCGGTAGCCGAGCCGGCCAGCAGCGTGGCTGGTGCTGCCGACCGTGCGCCCGAGCCCGAGCACGGTCAGGCCGGAGCCTGACAGCCAGAACACGGTCAGGCCGGAGCCTGACAGCCAGAACACGGTCAGGCCGGACCTGGCAGCCGGAACACGGTCAGGCCGGAGCACCGCTCCGATGCGCTAACTTATACGCTGCTGTCTCCAGGTGAACCGCCTGACCACCACATCGTGGCCCGGTCAGCGTGCAGCACATGAGCTATTGAAGGGATTGAACAGTCAGTCCGTCACGATTGCTCGTGCTTGTGTCGGGCGCGGGGACGAACCTGCAGGCGCTGCTGGACGCCAGCGCGGACAGCTCGTTCGGGGCGCGCGTGGTGGCGGTCGGCGCGGACCGGTCCGGCATCGCGGGGCTGGGCAGGGCCCAGGCACTGGGTATTCCCACCTTCACCTGCCGGGTGAGCGACCATCAGGCACGTGCGGACTGGGATCTGGCGCTCACCGCGCTGTGCGCCGCCTTCCAGCCTCATCTGGTGATCCTCGCGGGTTTCCTGAAACTGGTCGGCGAGCCGTTCCTGGCCGCCTTCGGCGGGCGGGTCATTAACACCCACCCTGCCCTGCTACCGTCGTTTCCCGGCCTGCACGGGGTGCGGGACGCGCTGCGGTACGGGGTGAAGGTCACCGGCTGCACGGTCTTCCTGGTGGATGCGGGCACCGATACTGGCCCGATAATCGCGCAGGCGGCCGTGCCGGTGACAGAAGATGACGACGAGGCAGCCTTGCACGAGCGGATCAAGGTGGCCGAGCGCGCCCTGCTCGCGCAGACTGTGGGCCGGATGGTCCGCGAAGGCTGGTCCGTGCAGGACCGGAAGGTGAGGATCGGCCAGTGACCAGGGTGGCGATCAGGCGGGCGCTGGTCAGCGTCTACGACAAGACGGGCCTGGACGAGCTGGCACCGGCGCTGCACTCGGCCGGGGTCGAGATCGTCTCCACCGGCAGTACCGCGGCGGCGATCATTGCCGCCGGGTTGCCCGTCACCAGAGTCGAAGACGTCACCGGATTCCCCGAGTTCCTTGACGGGCGGGTCAAGACGTTGCACCCGGCCGTGCACGGCGGCCTGCTAGCCGACCTTGACCAGGCCGGGCACCGCCAGCAGCTGGCCGAGCTCCGGATCGCTCCGTTCGAGCTGCTGGTATCCAACCTGTACCCGTTCGAGCAGGCGGTGGCCGGCGGAGCCGGGCCGGCCGAGTGCGTCGAGCAGATCGACATCGGCGGTCCGGCCATGGTGCGGGCGGCGGCCAAGAACCACGCCAGGATGGCGGTCATCACCGAGCCTTCGATGTACCAGGCGGTGACCGAGGCGCTGGGCGCGGGCGGTTTCACGCTCGCGCAGCGCCGCAGGCTCGCGGCCCGCGCTTATGCGCACACCGCCGCCTATGACTCCTCGATCGCGTCCTGGTTCGCTTCCGCTTACGCGCCGGACGAGACGGCCGCCGAGACCGGCTGGCCCGACATGATCGCCGCAGTGTTCGCGCGCAAGGACGTGCTCAGGTACGGGGAGAATCCGCACCAGCGGGCCGCCCTCTACGTGCAGGGCGGCACGGTACGCGGCGGCGCGGCGGCCGGGGAGCGGTCCGCATCAAGCGGCGTTGCGGCCGCCGGCCAGCCGCCCGCCGCGGCAGCTGGCCAGCCGTCCGGTGGTGTCGCGGCCGCCGAGCAGCTGCGCGGCAAGGCGATGTCGTACAACAACTACGTCGACGCCGAGGCAGCCCGGCGGGCGGCCTTCGATTTCGCCGAGCCGTGCGTGGCGATCATGAAGCACTCCAACCCGTGCGGCCTGGCCGTTGCCGCGGACCTGGCCGAGGCGCACCGCAAGGCGCACGCCTGTGATCCTGGATCCGCGTACGGCGGCGTCATCGCGGCCAACGGACTGGTGACAGCGGCGCTGGCCGGGCAGATAGCCAAGGTCTTCACCGAGGTGCTGATCGCGCCCGAATTCGAGGCGGCCGCGCTCGACATCCTGGCCAGCAGGAAGAACCTGCGGGTGCTGCGGTGCCCGGCGCCAGGGACCAGCCCGGCGCAAGGGACCAGCCCCGCGGCCGGTGCCAGCGCGGAAACGGAGTGGCGGCGGGTAAGCGGCGGAATGCTGGTGCAGACGGCTGACCATGCCGACCAGCCGGGCGACCAGCCGGGAAACTGGCGCCTGGCAGCCGGCCAGCCAGCCGACGCCGACACGCTGCGCGACCTGGCCTTCGGCTGGCGGGCCTGCCGGGCGGTCAAGTCCAACGCCATCTTGCTGGCATCCGGCGAGGCGACGGTCGGCATCGGCATGGGCCAGGTCAACCGGGTGGACTCGGCCCGGCTCGCGGTCGCCAGGGCGGGCGATCGCGCGAGGGGCTCGGTCGGCGCCAGTGACGCGTTCTTCCCGTTCGCCGACGGCCTGCAGGTGCTGGCCGACGCGGGGGTCCGGGCCATCGCCGAGCCCGGCGGGTCGATCCGCGACGACGAGGTCATCGCCGCCGCCGTGGCAGCCGGGCTCACCCTGTATTTCACCGGGGTCCGGCACTTCTTCCACTAGCCGCGGCGAAAGTCCTGGTTGTCCTGCTGGCGCGCTCCTGGTCGCTGACCGGGATGGAGACGACTGGCAGGTTAGTGAGTGCCATGATGATCTCCTCGTTCAATCGCGGTTTTCCGTAGCCAGGCGCGCGGCCGCCTTCGACCGTAGTGGTGCCTGGTGTCGGGCACAATGGGGCTGCAATGACTGCAATAATCCTGGACGGCAAGAAGACGGCTGCCGCGATACGCGAGGACCTTACCCGCAGGGTGGCCGAGCTGGCCCGCCATGGCGAGCCGCCCGGGCTCGGCACGGTGCTGGTCGGCGACGACGAGGGCAGCCGGGTATACGTGAACGCGAAGCACCGGGACTGCGCCCAGGTCGGCATCGTCAGCTTCCGCCGCGATCTGCCCGTTGACGCCAGCCAGCAGCAGGTCGAGGACACTGTCGCCGAGCTGAACTCCAATCCCGCGTGCACCGGTTTCATCGTCCAGCTCCCGCTGCCCGCCGGCCTTGACCCGCAGCCGGTTCTTGAGCTGATGGACCCGGCCAAGGACGCCGACGGGCTGCATCCAGTCAACCTGGGCCGGCTGGTGCTCGGCGAGCGCGGGCCGCTGCCATGCACCCCGCACGGCATTGTGGAGCTGCTGCGAACGTTCGACGTCCCGATCGCGGGCGCGGATGTGACCATCGTCGGGCGCGGTATCACCGTCGGGCGGGCCCTCGCCCTGCTGCTGACCCGCCGCACCGAGAACGCGACCGTCACCCAGTGCCACACCGGCACGAAGGACCTGGCGGCGCACACCCGTGGCGCCGACATCGTGGTGGTCGCGGCAGGCAAGCCGGGCCTGCTGACGCCCGACATGATCCGGCCCGGCGCGGCCGTCATCGACGTGGGCATCACCAGGACCGACGCGGGACTGGTCGGCGATGCCGATCCGGCCGTCGCCGAGGTGGCCGGTTACCTGGCCCCGATGCCCGGCGGGGTCGGCCCGATGACCAGGGCCATGCTGCTGGCCAACGTGGTGCAGGCCGCGGAAGCCGGGACGCTACGAGGCCGAACTACTGGCCGGTAACATAGCTCGGCCGAAGGGTGCGCCGGGACCCAAGGTACCGGGGCCGGACCGGTAGCCGGTACCCCGGATTCGCCGAGTCTGTGCCGTTTGGCAGGCTTAAGCTGCGGTGCCCGGCCGGCTGGCCGGACGCGTTCAGCCGGCTCACGAGCCGGGACGTTATGCAGAGGCCCGGCCCACGGGCCAGGATGTTGTGCAAAGGGAGGTCGGCCGCGGTCATGAACATCGTCGTCTGCGTCAAGCAGGTGCCCGATACCTATTCCGAGCGGACGCTGAAGCCCGATGACTCCACCCTGGACCGGGAGTCAGCCGACGCCGTGATCAACGAGATTGACGAGTACGCGATCGAGGAGGGACTGCGCCTGGCCGAGGCACACGGCGGCGAGGTGACCATCCTGTCCATGGGGCCCGAGCGGACGGCCGAGTCGATCCGCAAGGCCCTGTCCATGGGCGCGGACAAGGCGATTCACCTCGTCGATGACGGCCTCGCCGGCTCCGACGCCTTGCAGACCTCGGCGGCGATCGCCCAGGTCCTCTCCAGGACCGGGTTCGACCTGGTGATCCTCGGCTCGGAATCGACCGACGCGCGGATGGGAGTGCTCGGCGCGATGCTGGCCGAGCGGCTCGGCGTGCCGCAGCTCTCGCTGGCCAGCAAGGTCGAGATCGACGGCACGTCGGTGCACATCAACCGGCTGACGGACTACGGCTACGACAAGGTGCAGGGGAGCCTGCCCGCCGTGATCAGCGTGGTGGAGAAGATCAACGAGCCCCGCTACCCCTCGTTCAAGGGGATCATGGCGGCCAAGAAGAAGCCGGTCGAGACGCTGAGCATGGCCGACGCGGGAATCGACCCCGGCCAGGTCGGGCTGGCCGCGGCTGCGACCGAGGTGGTCAGCTGGGCCAACCGGCCGCCACGGCCGGCCGGCACGATCGTGCCAGACGAGGGCGATGGCGGAGCCCAGGCTGCCGGATACATCGCTGCGCAGAAGTTCATCTGACCACTCGCTCAACTGGAGGCTGCCAGAGATGGCTGAGATCCTGGTTCTCGTCGAGCACTCCGGCGAAGATGTCAAGAAGGTCACCGGTGAGCTGCTGACCCTGGCGCGCAAGCTCGGGGAGCCAGCCGCCGTGTGGGCCGGCCAAGGAGCCGAGGGCGGCAAGGAGCGGCTCGCCGAGTTCGGCGCGGCCAAGGTCTATGTCGCAGATGGCCCCGAATTCGACGACTACGTGGTGGCACCCAAGGCCGAGCTGCTTGCCGCGCTGGTCGCTGCCGCCGGGCCGGCCGCTGTCCTGGTGCCGAGCACCGCCGAAGGGCGGGAGATCGCCGGGCGGCTCGCGGTCAAGACCGGCTCCGGCGTGATCACCGACGCGGTCGGCCTCGACGAGGGGGTAATCGCCGAACAGTCGATCTTCGGCGGGGCGATCATCGTCCAGTCCAAGGTGCGGACCGGCACGCCGATCATCGCCGTCCGGCCGAACGCCATCGCGCCGGTGCCTGCACCGGGAGCCGCCGATATCGAGCCGTTCAGCGTCGAGATCAGCGACGCGGCCAAGACCGCCCAGGTCACCGAGCGAGTCGTCGCCGAACGCAGCGACCGCCCGGAACTCACCGAGGCGTCGATCGTGGTTTCCGGCGGCCGGGGCGTTGGCTCGGGGGAGAACTTCACGCTGATCGAGAAGCTGGCGGACTTGCTGGGGGCTGCTGTCGGTGCATCGCGTGCCGCCACCGATGCGGGGTGGTACCCGCACCAGTTCCAGGTGGGCCAGACGGGCAAGACGGTGTCGCCCCAGCTTTACCTGGCGGTTGGCATCTCCGGTGCGATCCAGCACCGGGCCGGCATGCAGACCTCCAAGACCATCATCGTGATCAACAAGGATCGCGAGGCGCCCATCTTCGAACTCGCCGACTTCGGCGTCGTCGGCGACCTGTTCAAGGTGCTGCCGCAGCTGACCGAGGAGATCGAGAAGCGCCTCCAGCACTGACCACTCCGCCGTTCCGCCACCGCGCCGTTGCGCCGCGTCGGCCCTGCGCCTGCTCCCGTGCCTTGCGTCGTTGCGGCAGTCACCGCCCTGAGGCTGGCCCAGCGGGGCTGACGCTGGCCCAGCGGCGGCCGCTGGCCTGTTCGTACTGATCACGATGGGCACTAGGCTGAGGCAATCATGGGAAATCTCGATAACGCGGGTGGTCGCCCGCAGCGTGGGCCGGCCTCGCCGGTTTATCTCGACCACGCGGCCACCACGCCCATGCTGCCCGAGGCCCTGGCGGCGATGACCGAGGAACTTGCCCAGCTCGGCAACCCATCGTCCCTGCACAACGCGGGCCGCCGGGCGCGCAGGGTGGTCGAGGAGTCGCGCGAGCAGATCGCCGAGGCCTATGGCGCGCGCCCCAGCGAGGTGGTCTTCACCAGCGGCGGCACGGAGGCCGACAATCTCGCGGTCAAGGGGCTGTTCTGGGCCCGCAGAGACGCCGATCCAGCGCAGACCAGGCTGCTCGCGACGGCTATCGAGCATCATGCGGTCCTCGACTGCGTGCGGTGGCTGGCCGACCACGAAGCCGCCGCCGCTGACTGGCTGCCGGTGGACAACACCGGGCGCCTGTCCGCCGCGGCCCTGCGCGCGGCCATCTCGCGGGATCCCGGCAGCGTCGCTCTCGTCAGCGTCATGTGGGCCAACAATGAGGTCGGGACGATCCAGCCGATCGCCGAGCTCGCCGCCGTGGCCAGCGAATACGACATCCCGTTCCACAGCGACGCGGTCCAGGCCGCCGGGCAGCTGCCCGTTGATCTCGCAGCGAGCGGCGCCGGCGCGCTCACCATCACGGGCCACAAGATCGGCGGGCCGGTCGGAGCCGGCGCGCTGCTGGTCGCCAGGGGTACCGGCCTGGTGCCCGTCCTGCACGGTGGCGGCCAGGAGGGGGAGGTGCGGTCGGGAACGCTGGACGCCCCGGCGATCAGGGCCTTCGCCGTAGCCGTCCAGCTGGCCACCTCGCGCAGGATCGATGAGGCCAAGCGGCTTGCCGCGCTCAGGGACGACCTGATCGCGCAGGTCCTGGCTGTGGTGCCAGACGCGGTACTGAACGGCGCGCCGCCCGGCCCGATGCGGCTGCCTGGCAACGCGCACTTCTCTTTTCCCGGCTGCGAGGGCGACGCGCTGCTCATGCTGCTCGACGCCAAGGGCATCGCCTGCTCGACCGGCTCGGCCTGCACGGCGGGCGTGGCGCAGCCCAGTCATGTGCTGCTCGCGATGGGTGCCGACGCCGCAAGGGCCCGTGGCTCGCTGCGGTTCTCGCTGGGGCACTCGAGCACCCAGGCGGACGTGGATGCGCTGGGGGCGGTTATCGGCGAGGCGGTCGACCGCGCCCGCCGCGCGGCGGCCCGCTGACCACGGCGAGCCGCATACCCTCTAATGCGATGGCTCAGCTACGCGTGCTCGCCGCGATGTCCGGCGGCGTCGACTCCGCGGTGGCCGCCGCCCGCGCCGCCGAGGCCGGCCACGAGGTGACCGGCGTCCACCTCGCCCTGTCGCGGAACCCCAGCTCCTACCGGACCGGAGCACGGGGCTGCTGCACGCTGGAGGACGCACGGGACGCGCGGCGCGCCGCCGACGTGATCGGCATCCCGTTCTACGTCTGGGACCTGGCCGAGCGGTTCCACGCCGACGTGGTGCAGGACTTCGTCGACGAGTACGCGCGCGGCAACACGCCCAACCCCTGCCTGCGCTGCAACGAGAAGATCAAGTTCGCCGCCGTCCTGGACCGGGCGGTCGCGCTCGGCTTCGACGCCGTCTGCACCGGCCACCACGCCCGGCTGATCCAGGGCGGGCACGGCACCCGCCTGGCCCGGAGCGTGGACGAGGCCAAGGACCAGTCGTACGTGCTCGCCGTGCTGACCAGCGAGCAGCTGGCGCGGGCCATGTTCCCGCTGGGCGACTCGACCAAGGACGAGGTCCGCAGCCAGGCCGCCGAGCGCGGCCTGGCCGTCGCCGACAAGCCGGACAGCCACGACGTCTGCTTCATCGCCGACGGCGACACTCGCAGGTTCCTCACCCGCCAGCTTGGCGCGGCTCCCGGCCCGATCGTCGAGGCTGACGGAACGGTGGTGGGCAGCCATGACGGAGCGTTCGGCTTCACCGTGGGCCAGCGCAGGGGGCTGCGGATCGGCCGCCCGGCCGCCGACGGCAGGCCTCGCTACGTGCTGGACATCGAGCCGGTGTCCGGCACGGTCACCGTGGGCCCGGCCGAGTCCCTCGACGTGCGCGACATCGAGGCCCAGCGGCCGGTGTGGACGGGCTGCCCGGCCCCGGCGGGCGAGATCGACTGCCTGGTTCAGTTGCGTGCCCACGGCGAGCGGTACCCGGCGACCGCCCGGCCGGACGGCGAAGCGCTGCGGATCCGGCTTTCCCGTCCCGCACGCGGGGTCGCCCGCGGCCAGGCAGCCGTCCTTTACGACACCGATGTCGTCCTCGGCTCCGCCACGATCTCGGGTGCGCCTCCCGTTAAGGATGACGTCTCACCGGCTGTATCAGCCGTAAATCCAGCCACTCGACGCTCATGAACCTGTAGCGTTACAATCCCGCTGCCGGCGCTGTGCTGCGGTCAAGCTGTGAACAGCGCCGGCAGCGCGCTAAGCCACCCAAGGGCGGGCCGCTCGCTTGATTGTCGTCAGCCCTTGGCTGTGCTTACCGGCTGACCCCAGGGGTCGTAGTGCTCGTAGCGGTATTGCACAGATGGGCGACCGTGTCGCTTGGCCATCGCACCTCCTCAGTCGTTCTCGTGGTCAGCAGCTACGGAGACAAGTCCCGTGACTGCCCTATCCCCCGTGGCCGCGGCTTGCAGCCGATCCACGGAAGTCTGCATGGTCACCAGCAGCCCGGCCGCATGCCGAGCAGGTGACATGACAACTCGCCGAGCCGATTCCTGCGACTCGGCGAGTTGTCATTGATGAGATGTCTCACCGGCGTTGATGACGAATTGCTCAGTCATTGTCGCTCCCGACGGCTCGGAGTCCAGGCGTAGCGCTGTCGGCGACAGTCGTGGGGGCCTGGCTTCTTATGACGAACTTGTTGCGGTCTGCGGTGAACACGGTGGCGGTCAGCCTTATCGGCTTGCCGTGATCGTCAAGGCCGGTACGGAAGATCTCGACCACCGCAACCCGGCCGTCGCTGGGCAGCCCGAAGAGGGTGGTCTCATTCATGTCGGGCGACCTGACGGTGATGGTGTCGCGGTAGCCGACTTCCTCGACGCCGAGCGTGTCCGCGATGTACTTGACCGCGCCAGGCTGCATATTTTCGGCCCGGATGAGCCGGGTGGCACCTTGTTCGAGGAACCGCATCGGGTAGAAGCTCGTCTGCAGCGACCAGAGCCGGTCATCGATGAACCGCTGCTGGTGGCGGCTCACGACCATCGAGCCTTCGGCAAGCCCGAGTTCGGCGGCGATCACGCCCCACGCCTGCTGGACCTCGACCCTGGGCACCGTGGTCCGCGGCGTCCTGCTCTGCGCTGCCACCTCCGACTCATAAACGGCGCTCTCGCCCCCGCCGCTCCCGCTCGACAGTTCGGTAACATACGGGTCGATCTTCTCGACGACGAAGGTTCCCTGGCCTGGCCGGGTCTCTACCAGGCCCCGAGTGATCAGCCACTTGACGGCATCGCGGATGGTGTTCCGCGACGCGTTGTGCTGCTCTCTCAGCTCAAGCTCGGTCGGCAGCTGGCTGCCGCGGGCCACGGCGCCGGACTCGATCTTCTGCCGCAGATCCTCGGCGATCTGCCGGTACAGCGGCTGTTCAGCCATAAGCCTGTCCTCCCAAAGATCCCAACCAATCTAATTATAGGTCTGGCTGGTTCCAAGAGGATCATCCCAGAAGCCCAGATCGTCAGTATTTTTGGCATGTCCTGGTTTAGGCCCCCCCTGGGAGGGATACAACCTGAATGAGACCAAAGGTTGGGATGACCCCAATGGCAGGGTGCATAGGTGTGAGTCTAGCAGTCCCCTCGCTTGGGTGCATGGGGACTAGTGGACGAGTTGCCATCTCGCTGCCAACGGTCAGCCAACACGGCTACGGGCCTGGCCTACAGGGCCCAGATTGGAGCCCGCGGAGAGCATCACCGCTGGTCGGAAGTTTGGGGGACGTGCCATGACCGCCGCCGTCGTAGTAGCAATCCTGGTCATCTTCGCCTTCGGCATCATCACCGGAATCGTCATCCTGGTCAGCGTGGCGAGTCACCGGGAGGACAAAAGGCTGAGGCTGAGCCGCGAGGCCCCCGATCGGACGACCCTGGCCGGGCGGTACCTGACTAGCCTGTACGTCCGGCGGCCCGGCGATGACACCCTCCCGCGCAACATCCCGGATGTGCTGCGGACCGAGCCGATCGGCTGGCCGCACCGCGGGCAGGGAGGCAATCCACGTTAGGACGAGAGCCGCGCCAGCCACCTATAGCCGCTCGCCAGGCCGCAACGACGTGCGGCCTGGCGCTGTCGTTCGCCGCAGGCCCGGACGGGGCTGATCGATGATATGGGTAAACACTAAGCTCGGCAGCGTGCCGGACACCTCAGCCACCAGCGCCGCGAAACCGTTCCCCTGGCCAGCCGCCGTCGCCACCGGGGTCGGGTCGATGCCGGGTACCAGCCCGGCCGAGGCGATCGCCGTCATCCTGGGCGAGCTGCCCGACTTCCCGCACCTGCCGGAGCTGCCGGCCCGCGGGCCAGGTTCGGACCTGACCGGCCGGACCTTGGCGCTGCTCGTCGACATGCCGGTGGAAACCGGCCCGCGCGGCTGGCGGTTCGCCCTGCGGCCCGGCCGGGACCAGCGCCACGCGGCGGGGCTGCTCGCCGAGGACCTCGATGCTGTCCAGCAGGCCGCCGAGGGCTACGCGGGACCGTTCAAGGTCCAGCTGGCCGGCCCGTGGACGCTGGCCGCGACGGTCGAGCTGAACCGCAGCCAGAATCCGGCGCTTGCCGACCCTGGCGCGGTAGCTGACCTGATCGCGTCGCTGGCTGAGGCGGCGGCAGCCCACGTCGCCGAGATCCGCACGCGGATCCCCGCGGCCACCGTCGTGCTCCAGCTCGATGAGCCCGCGCTGCCCGCCGTGCTCGCCGGGGCGGTGCCGACCGCCAGCGGGCTGAACCGCGTCGGTGCCGTCGACACTACCGTCACGGGCGACGGGCTACGCGCCGTGCTGACCGCCGCCGCGGCATTCAGCGTGGTGCATTGCTGCGCGCCGGATTATCCGTTTGGGCTGATCAAAGATTCCGGTGCCGGAGCCGTCAGCATCGACATCAGCCAGCTGGGGCGGGGAGCCGAAGACGACCTCGCCGAGCTGGCCGAGGCTGGCCTGGGGATTCTCGCCGGGGCACTGGACACCAAGGACGCGAAACGGGGAAGCGCGGCCGCATCGCCTGCTCCGAAGGAACTCGCCAGCAGCGTGATCGAGTTGTGGCACCGGGCCGGGCTGCCGCCAGCCAGGCTGGCCGAGCAGGTGGTAATAGCCCCGGCTTGCGGACTGGCCGGGTTCTCGGCGGCCAGTGCGCGCGCCGCGCTCGCCAGCTGCCGGGACGCCGCGCGGATACTGCCGGAGTTGCTCACCGAGGGGTCGCCATGATCGCGGCCGGGCGGGTAACCGAGCCGGCTGTCGCCGGCGGGGCGGAAGTGGTGAGCGGGGCGGAGTCGCGGTGACCGAAAGGCGGGCGTGATGAGCGAGCCGGACGCGGTGATCGAGGAGATGGATGTCCCGGCGGGGGACCGGGCCCGGCATGCCGAGCTTGCTGCCGAGCTGACCGAGCACAACTACCGGTATCACGTGCTCGATTCGCCGGTGGTCTCCGACGCGGAGTACGACGCGCTGATGCGCGAGCTCCGCGAGCTCGAGGAGCGGCACCCGGAGCTGCGGACGCCCGACTCGCCGACGCAGCAGGTCGGCGCGATGATCTCGACTGACTTCGCGCCGGTCGACCACCTGCAGCAGCTGCTCAGCCTGGACAACGCGTTCTCCGCCGCGGAGCTCGACGCGTGGGCGGCGCGGGTGGAGCGGCTCGGCGGCGCGGGGCCTTACCTATGCGAAGTCAAGATCGACGGGCTGGCGATCGCGCTTGTCTACCGGGGCGGGAAACTGATCCGCGCCGCGACCAGGGGCGACGGCCGGACCGGTGAGGACGTCACGCCCAACGTGCGGACCATCGCCTCGGTGCCGTCCCGGCTGACGGGCACCGGCTGGCCGGACACCCTGGAGGTGCGCGGCGAGGTGTTCTTGCCGGTGGCCGCCTTTCTTGAGCTGAACGAGCGGCTCCAGGACGCCGGCCGGCCCGCGTTCGCCAACCCGCGCAACTCCGCCGCGGGCTCACTGCGGCAGAAGGACCCGCGGGTGACCGCCACCAGGCCGCTCAGCATGCTGGTGCACGGCCTCTTCGTACCCGGTGCCCCGGCCGAGGCCGGGATGCCGGCGCCCGGCGACGCCGGCGCCGCGGCGGCGGTCGGCTCAGGCGCGCCGGACACGCAGTCGGGCTGGTACCAGCGGCTGGCCGAGTGGGGCCTGCCGGTCAGCGACCTGTTCCGGGTGGTCGAGGACCTGGGCCAGGTGCGCGGGTACATCGCCCACTACGCCGAGCACCGGCACGACCCGTCGTATGAGATCGACGGGGTGGTCGTCAAGATCGACCGGCTGGACCTGCAGCGCGGGCTGGGCGCGACCAGCCGGGCGCCGCGCTGGGCGATCGCCTACAAGTACCCGCCCGAGGAAGTCACCACCCGGCTGCTGGATATCCGGGTCAATGTCGGCCGGACCGGGCGGGTGACGCCGTTCGCCATCATGGAGCCGGTCAAGGTGAGCGGGTCCACGGTCGACCGAGCCACGCTGCACAACGTCGACGAGGTGGCCCGCAAGGGCGTGCTGATCGGCGACATGGTGATCCTGCGCAAGGCCGGCGACGTGATCCCCGAGGTGGTGGGTCCCGTGGCCGACCTGCGCACCGGGGACGAGCGGGCCTTTGAGTTCCCGGCGTCCTGCCCGGCCTGCGGCACCGCGCTGGCCCGCGAGGAAGACGAGGTGGACTGGCGCTGCCCGAACACGCGGTCGTGCCCGGCGCAGTTGCGCGAGCGGCTGTTCCACATGGCCGGCCGGGGCGCCCTCGATATCGAGGTGCTCGGCTACGAGGCGGTCGTCGCCCTGCTGGACAGCGGGCTCGTCACCGACGAGGGCGACGTCTTCTCGCTGACCGCCGGACAGCTCGCCACCTGCCCGTTCTTCGTGACCAAGGCAGGCAGCCTGTCCGCCAATGCGGTCAAGCTGCTGCACAACCTGGATGAAGCTCGCCGCCGCCCGCTCTGGCGGATCCTGGTCGCGCTCTCGATCAGGCATGTCGGGCCGACCGCCGCCCGCGCGCTGGCGGCCGCATTCGGTTCGGTCGATGCGATCGCGGCGGCGCCGGCCGAGCAGCTAGTCCTTGTGGACGAGGTCGGGCCGACGATCGCGGGCTCGGTGCGGGACTGGTTCGGGGTGGACTGGCATGCGGCCATCGTGGCGAAATGGCGGGACGCCGGGGTCATGCTGGCCGACCCTGCCTTTACCGGACTGGGCCCTGCCGCTGACGCGGCGGCCGGCGCGTCGGCATCCGGACTGCCGCTTGCTGGCATTACCGTCGTGATTACCGGCGCGCTGGCCGGGTTTACCAGGGACGAAGCCGCTGAGGCGGTGCAGGCCAACGGCGGGAAGGTCGCGGGTTCGGTGTCAAAGAAGACCGGCTTTGTGATCGCTGGGGACAGCCCGGGGTCCAAGTATGAGAAAGCTCTCGCGCTCGGAGTTCCGGTGCTGGACGAGGCGGGATTCGGCGTGCTGCTCGATGAGGGGCCTGCTGCGGCAACGGATCTCGCGCGGCCGGCTGGCTGAGAATACCCGAGGCCGCCGCTGCGCGTTGTAACAGATAGTATGCAATTGGCTTCGGGATGTACGGTTTCTGCCGTAGGCTGCTCACGGAGCATCTCCAAGCCGGCAGGCCCGATGAGGACGCCCATGAAGGATCCGAACGACACCAGGAACATCGGTCCCCGGATCGGCTCGCCGCTGTGGATTTACCTGACCGTGGTGACGGCGGCTGGGCTGCTGGTCATCGCCGCGGGGTTCCGGCACCTGAATGGCCTGCCCGAGCTGGCCCGCCATCCAATATTCTGGCTGGTCGCCGCGCTGATCGTGATCGGCGAGATGCGTCCGATCGTTACTCCGGGCAGGTCGAATACCGAGGCGCCCGTGGCCTCGCTGACCTTCAGCTTCGCCGCGCTGCTCTTCTGGGGGTTCGGGGTAGCCCTGGTGCTGCGGGCAACCGCCACGCTCGCGGTCGGGCTGGCCCAGCGCAAGGCGGTGCACCGGTCGGCGTTCAACGCAGCGCAGGTGACGCTGAGCATGGCGGCCGCCGGGCTGGTCCTCGCCGTGACCGGGATCCATCCCACATCGGCCCGGCCATGGATCCTGGCTGGCGGGCAGCTGCCCGCGGTGGCGCTCGCCGCCTGCGCCTACTTCGCGGTGAACTTCCTGGTGGTCAGTGTCGCGATCGCGCTGCACTCGCGCGCCCGGATCGCCGCGACGCTCCGCGCCGCGCTGCCTTACCAGGCGTTCGTGAACCTGGTGCTGCTCAGCGCAGGGCCGCTGGTGGCAGTCGTGATGGGAACCAGGTCGGCGCCGCTCGTGCTGCTGTTCGCGCTCCCGCTCGCGGCCGTGTACGCCAACGCCGTGATCTCCGTACAGCGCGAGCACCAGGCGCACCACGACGAGCTGACCGGGTTGTCCAACCGCAAGCTGCTGGTCCGCAAGACCGGCGAGGCGCTGGCTCATGCGGACGCGTCGGGCACCAAGGCCGGGTTCCTGCTGCTGGACCTAGACCGGTTCAAGGAGGTCAATGACACGCTCGGGCACGCGGTCGGCGACCGGCTGCTGCGGGTCATCGCGCACCGGCTCACGCACAGCGTCCGGCCCGGCGACCTGGTCGCCCGGCTCGGTGGTGACGAATTCGCCATCCTGCTGCCGTCGGTGCGGGTGGCAAGTGCGGCCCGCGAGGTCGCCGCCAGGCTGCGCGCCGCGCTGTCGGAGCCGATCCGCATGGAGGGCATGTCGTTCGGTATCGAGGCAAGCGTCGGCATCGCGCTGTATCCGGATGACGCGGCCGGGTTTGAGGTGCTGATGCAGCACGCTGACGTTGCCATGTACCTGGCCAAGGAGCGGCGCAGCGGTGTCGAGCGATATGTCGCCGACTCCGACCGCAACTCCCCGGCCCGGCTGGCGCTGCTCGGCGACCTGCGCCGTGGCCTCGATGCCGGTGAGCTCGAGCTGCATTTCCAGCCCAAGATACTGCTGGACACCGGCCGGGCGACCGGGATGGAGGCCCTGGTCCGCTGGCATCATCCGGTGCGCGGGCTGATATCGCCAGCAGAGTTCATCCCGCTGGCCGAGCAGTCCTACCTGATGCGGGAGCTCACTTCGCATGTGGTGGACCGGGCACTCGCGCAGGCCGCAATCTGGTGGCGGGACGGCCTGCACGTCCAGGTGTCGCTGAACGTGTCGGCACGTGACCTGCTCGATACCGGCCTCGCCGAGACCATCGGCCGCGGGCTCAGGCAGTACGGGGTGCCGCCGGAGGTGCTGCTGCTCGAGATCAACGAGCGGGTGCTGAGCAGCGAGCCGGCCCACGCCGCCGTTGCCGTGGAGGCGCTGGCCGCCCTCGGCGTAGCTCTCAGCCTGGACGACTTCGGGACCGGCTACTCGTCGCTGGTACGGCTCAAGCGGCTGCCGGTGCGTGAGGTGAAGATTGACTCGTCCTTTGTGGGCAGGATGCTTGCCTCCAGCGACGACGAGGTGATCGTCCAGTCCATCGTGGACCTGGTCAAGGCCCTCGGGATCGACTCGGTTGCCGAGGGTGTCGAGTCGGCCGAGGTCGCTGCGGCGCTGCGGACGATGGGTTGCAAGGCGGCGCAGGGCTGGTACTTCAGTGCTCCGCTCAACGCGGCGTCGGCGACCGCCTGGCTGGCCGAGCATGGTGTCAGCAGCTCGCGGCCGGCCAAGCCGCGCAGGCCGCCGGTGGTCAGGCCGCCCGCTCCCCGGCCCCCGGCCGTCGTGCCGCCGCCCGCAGCCCGGGCGCAGGCATCCAGCGGCGGTCCGGCCGCCGCCGCGGTTACGCCGGCTGGCTGGCCCAGCTGGTCGCCCGGCCGATAGCGCCGCCGGCTGGCCGCCCGGCCGGGAGAGCCGCCGGCTGGCCGGCCCGGCTGGCCGCCCGGCCGATGGAGCCGCCGGCTGGCCGCTAATCAAGTCGGCTCGCGCCGCTGGCCGCCCCTAGGATGGCGTCCATGTCCATTACCCGCGACGAAGTTGCCCACCTGGCCAAGCTGTCCAGGCTGGCCCTGTCCGAGGCGGAGCTCGACCACTTCGCCGGGCAGCTGGACACGATCATCACGCACGTTGCGCGGGTGCAGGAAGTGGCCGCCGACGGGATCCCGCCGATGACGCACGCGGCCGCGCTGGCCAATGTGTTCCGCGAGGACGTGCTGGTGCCGCCTCTCGGTGCCGCCGCCGCGCTGGATCAGGCGCCGGCCGCCGAGCAAGACAAGTTCCGGGTTCCGCGCATCCTGGCGGAGGACTGACGATGGCAGCCGACCTGACCAGGATGACCGCGGCTGACCTCGCGGCGGCTATTGCCGCCGGCGAGGTGTCCGCCGTAGAGGTGGCCAAGGCGCATCTGGACCGGATAGCGGACGCCGACCCGCGGGTGCACGCGTTCCTGCACGTCGCGGCCGACGGCGCGGTGCGCGCCGCCCGCGCCGTCGATGAGCGGCGGGCAGCCGGCGAGCCGCTCGGCCCGCTGGCCGGGGTCCCGCTGGCGCTTAAGGACGTCTTCACCACCACCGACATGCCCACGACCTGCGGGTCTGCGATCCTGGCGGGCTGGCAGCCGCCCTACGACGCGACCATCACGCAGCGGCTCAGGAAAGCCGGCGTCGTCATCCTCGGCAAGACCAACATGGACGAGTTCGCGATGGGTTCCTCCACCGAGAACTCCGCATTCGGCCCGTCGCGTAACCCCTGGGACCTCAGCCGGGTTCCCGGCGGCTCCTCCGGTGGCTCGGCCGCCGCCGTGACCGCGTTCGAGGCGCCGCTGGGAATCGGCACCGACACCGGCGGGTCGATCAGGCAGCCCGCCGCGGTCTGCGGGATCGTGGGCGTCAAGCCGACCTACGGCGGCTCGTCCAGGTACGGGCTTGTCGCCTTCGCCTCCTCGCTGGACACGCCAGGCCCGCTGGCCAGGACCGTGCTGGACGCCGCCCTGCTGCACGAGGTCATGTCCGGGCACGACCCGATGGATTCCACTTCGGTGGACGCGCCGGTGCCACCGTGCGTGGCCGCCGCCCGGCAGGCCGACGTCGCCGGGCTCCGGGTCGGCGTGGTGAGCGAGCTAGGCGGCGAGGGCTACCAGCCCGGCGTGCTGGCCAGGTTCGGCGATGCCGTTGAGCTGCTCGAATCGCTGGGAGCGAAGGTCACCGAGGTCTCCTGCCCGCATTTCGAGTACGCGCTGCCCGCCTATTACCTGATCGCCCCGAGCGAGTGCTCGTCGAACCTGGCCAGGTTCGACGCAATGCGGTATGGCCTGCGGGCGGGCGATGACGGGGCCGCGAGCGCCGAGGAGGTCATGTCCCTCACCAGGGCGGCGGGATTCGGCGCCGAGGTCAAGCGGCGGATCATGCTCGGCACTTACGCGTTGTCCAGCGGCTACTACGACGCCTACTACGGCAAGGCCCAGCAGGTGCGGACGCTGATCACGCGGGACTTCGACGCCGCGTTCGAGCAGGTCGACGTGCTGGTGTCGCCCACCACGCCGACGACGGCGTTCCCGATCGGCGCGCGCGCCGATGATCCGATGGCCATGTACCTCGCCGACCTGTGCACCATCCCGTCGGACCTCGCGGGCAACGCGGCCCTGTCGGTGCCGTGCGGGCTCGCCCCCGAGGACGGCCTGCCGGTCGGCCTGCAGATCATGGCGCCGGTGCTGGCCGATGACCGGCTCTACCGGGTGGCCGCCGCCGTGGAGGCAGCGCTCGTGCAGCGCTGGGGTCACCCGCTGGTTGACGAGGCGAAGGGGCTTGGCGATGACTGACCTTGCGGTCGGCGGCAATCATGACGCGCTGGTCCCTTATGACGAGGCGACCAGCAGGTACGAACCGGTCATCGGCCTGGAGACGCACGTCGAGCTCGGTACCCGGTCGAAGATGTTCTGCGGCTGCCCGACGGAGTTCGGCGCGCCACCCAACGCGTCCGTCTGCCCGGTCTGCCTCGGCCTGCCGGGCTCGCTTCCGGTGGCCAACCGGGCCGCAATCGAGTACACGATCAGGATCGGCCTCGCGCTGAATTGCACGATCGCCTCCTGGTGCCGGTTTGCCAGGAAGAACTACTTCTATCCGGATATGCCGAAAGACTTCCAGATCTCGCAGTACGACGAGCCGCTGTGCACCGACGGCTGGCTGGACGTAGCGATCGGGGACACCCGGGTCCGGGTCGGCATTGAACGAGTTCACCTGGAAGAGGACACCGGGAAGTCGACGCACGTCGGCGGGGCGGGCCGGATCCACGGGGCGGACTATTCGCTGGTCGACTACAACCGCGCGGGCATCCCGCTGGTCGAGGTGGTGACCAAGCCCGTTCCTGGCACCGGGGCCCTGGCCCCGGCCGTGGCGCGCGGCTACGTCACCGAGCTGCGTGACCTGCTCCGCGCGCTCAAGGTGTCTGACGTCCGGATGGAGGAAGGATCGCTGCGCTGCGACGTTAACACCTCGCTGGCGCCGCGCGGAGCCACGGTGTGGGGAACCCGCACCGAGACGAAGAACGTCAACTCGCTGCGCTCGGTCGAGCGGGCGGTCAGGTTCGAGATCGAGCGGCAGGCCGCCGTGCTCGACGCAGGCGGCCGGGTGATCCAGGAGACCAGGCACTTCCACGAGGAATCCGGTACTACCACCGCCGGCCGCAGCAAGGAAGAGGCACAGGACTACCGGTACTTCCCCGAGCCCGACCTGGTGCCCGTCGCGCCATCGCGCGAGTGGGTCGAGCAGGTCCGCGCCGCGCTGCCCGAGCTGCCTGCGGCGCGCCGGGCCAGGCTGCAAGCGCAATGGGGGCTATCCGATCTCGACATGACGGCGCTGCGCAACGCGGGTGCGCTAGAGCTGGTGGCGGAGACCGTGGCCGCGGGCGCACCTGCCGCCGCGGCCCGCAAATGGTGGCTGGAGGAGCTGTCCAGGCAGGCCAACAAGGCAGGGATCGAGCTGGCCGCCCTAGCTGTTACGCCGGTCCAGGTGGCCAGGGTCGCTGAGCTCGTCGAGTCGGGCGCGCTCAACGACAAGCTGGCCCGGCAGGTGCTGGAGGGCGTGCTGGCCGGAGAGGGCACGCCCGACGAGGTGGTGGCTGCGCGCGGGCTGGCTGTGGTCAGCGACGAGTCCGCGCTCACGGGAGCCATCGACGCGGCGATCGCTGCCCATCCCGACGTGGTGGCCAAGATCATCGGAGGGAAGACCGCTGCCGTCGGCGTGCTGGTCGGCGCCGTGATGAAGACCACCAGGGGCCAGGCCGATGCGGCCCGGGCCCGCGAGCTGATCCTGCAGCACCTCAGCTGACCGCAGCGCCTCAGCTGACCCTCGCGTCTCAGGAGCGGTCGCCCGGTCATCGTGCCGGCCGTGCCATGGCGGTTGCGGCCATTCCGCAAACGGGCGCTGGCCCGGTTCAATTGTGTCGATGGTGCGCTACTACGGCGCGTTGGGCTTGGCCCGGCTGCCGCGGTGGCTCGGGCGCCGCAGACCGCGCGGGCGGAGCCTGCGCAGCAGCCAGGTCGCCGGCACGGCCAGCACGAATCCCGCCTCCATCGGTAGGTACGGCGCGGCCGGGGCTACGGGTGAGCTGACGTTAGCGGTCGCGCTGGCCGCGCCGATGCCCGGCTGGCCGAAGGTCGAGGGGATAGACAGGATCCGCCACCGGCTCGGCGGCCACACGATCACGAAGGCCCGCCCGATCACCTCGTTCTCCGGGATCGTCCCGCTGCCGGGATCGCCGCGGCGCAGCCGGGAGTCGTCTGAGACGCTTCGGTGATCGCCCATGACCCATAGGCGGCCGGGCGGCACGGTGATGCTGAAGGATTCCGTGGCGGCCGGCGAACTGCCCGGAGCGTCGCCCGGATACAGGTAGGACTTCTCGTGCAGGGGAACGCCGTTGACGGTGACCAGGCCCTGTGCGGTGCAGCAGGCGACATGATCGCCGGGCACCCCGATAACCCGCTTGATGAAGTCGGTCTGGCCGGGAGCGGTGCCGAACAGCCCGGTAATCGATTGCAGCAGCGGCCGCAGCGTCGCGTCATAGAGCCGGGCGACCGGATTCGAGTCGGTTGTGGCCGGCGGCGGCACCGGATCCCAGGAGCCCGCTCCGTTGAACACGATGATGTCGCCGGGCTCGATCGCCCGGAAGTGATACACGAGCTTGTTGACCAGTACCTTGTCGCCGATTTTGATCGTGTCCTCCATCGACGACGACGGGATGTAGAACGCCTGCACCACGAACGACTTGATCACCAGGGCAATCACCAGCGCAACCACGAACAGCACCGGCAGCTCACGCCAGAACGAACGCGCCCGGCGCGGCTTCTTCTCGGCGGCGTCCGTGCTGATGGGCGTGGCGGCGTCCGTGCTGGTGGGCGTGGCGGCGTCCGTGCTGGTGGGCGTGGCGGCGTCCGTGCTGATGGGCGTGGCGGCGGCCGGCTCCGCCGCAGCCGCCTCTGCCGAGGCTTCCTCATGGCCGCCCTGATCATCTTTCATCATCCGGTCTGATCACCCATTCGTCGACGTGGGCCCGAGCCTAATGGTCACCAATCCCTCACGCGGCGCATGCGACCGGCCCTGGTCCGGCGCGGCGTCGGCCGGCGGCGGCGGCGGAATCGCCGATTGGGGGCACGCTGTATGACAGTGCGCATAGTGACGACAGCGACTCAGCAGACTGTCATCCTTCCTCAATCAAAGCGTGACCTGCGGCACGTAGGGTGAACTCACATCGCTCATCGCGAGACCGCGTCCAGTACTCAGGCGGCTCCCCGCCACGCCTGCTGATACGGGATCTACGTCCTGGCTGATCGTGAGCCGCCGCACAGAGTCGTGCGCTCCGTTTGTGACTTTCTGGACGCGAGCCCGGCGGGCCTACGGGGCCAGCCGGGCTCGCCTGGCAGTGGACGCAGCGACTGGGAGGCTCAATTGCGCTCGGATTCATCCGGCGGCGCGCGATGAGCCTGGCCGTATTCGCCTGGATGACGGCCGGGGCTCTGGTCGCTGGCGCTGCCGCGACATCTCTCTGGCGTGCATCGACCGGCGATGAGCCAGCCGTTAAGAATGCATATCGCTGGCTCGCGGCCGTCGCGCTGGGGTGGGGCGCGGCTTTCGTCACCCAGGAAGGACTGCCCGGCCCTGGCCTGGGCGAATCGCTGACCCTGGCGGACCTGCTCGCCCTGGCCGCGCTGCCGGTACTGGCCGTCGGTGTGGTGGCCCTGGCGCCCGCAGGCCATGAGGCCGCCGGCGGGGCGGACGCGCCGGTCCGTCAGGCCGGCCCGATTGCCCAGCGGCTGGCCGACGGCTGCCTGCTGGTGGCGGCGCTCTTCGTGGTGGGCTGGACGGTGCTCTACGGGCCCGCTTATGCGACGGGCGGCGTGGGCGCGGGCGCCTTCGCGCATTACCTGATCCATCCGGTGGCCGACCTGGTCGTGCTGGGCATCCTGCTGGTCTACGCCGGCCGCAGGTGGCGGCGCAGCCTGCTGCCATGGCTCGCGTTGCTCGCAGTGACGGTAGGCGACTCGCTAGCCATTTCCGCCCGGATTGCCGGGCTGCACCCGGGTACCTGGGTCCTGCTGGCGCAGCTCGCCGGGCTATGCCTGCTGGCGGCGGTGCCGCTGGCCAGGCCCGGTCGCAGCTGGCGATGGCGGCCGGGGCCTGAACGTGCCTGGCCTGGCGCATCGACGGCGGCTGCGGCCATCGCGGCCGTCGCGGCCGCCGTAACCATCATCATCTGGGCCCTGAGTGGCGGATCGGCTGCCGAGCCGGCAGTGGTGATCGCCGGTGGCGTCGCCGTGCTCGCGCTGGTCGCCCGGGTCGTCGGCGTGGCACGGCGCGAGAGCACGGTGTCGGTGCTCTGGCAAGATTCTGGCCTGGGCTTCCGCGAACTGGCCGACCGGACCAGCGACGTGGTCGTGCTCTGCGATCTCGATGGGGTCGTCACGTACGCCAGCCCGGCGGTCGCCCAGTTCGGCTACACGCCGCAGGCGCTCGAGGGCACGCCGCTGTCCGGGCTTCTGCACCCGGAGGACCGGCTGAGTGCTGCCAGGGTGATCCTCGCCACCTTCCGGGGCGCACCCGACCGGACGGCCAGGTTCTCCTGCCGGGTCAGGTCCGCCGACGGCACCTGGCATCACGTCCAGTCCAATCTTTCCCGGCACAGCCGTGCGGGCTCGCCGGACAAGCTGCTCATCACCGCCAGGGACATCAGCGATCAGGTAGCCCTCCGCAGGCAGGTCACCCACCTGACCTTCCACGACGGCCTGACCGGGCTGCCGAACCGCGCCTACATCGAGGAGCGGGCGAAGAGCGGGGCGGGACGGGCGCCAGATTCGCCGCCGCCCGCGGAGGCTGCCGCCATCTTCATCGACCTGGACGGCTTCACCGGGGTGAACGACTCCGTCGGCCACGGAGCGGGTGATCTGCTGCTTGCCCAGGCTGCCCGCAGGCTGCGGGCGGTGGTGCCGCCGCAGCACACGGTCGCCCGCTGGGGAGGGGACGAGTTCGCGGTACTCGTGGAGAGCGCCGCGAGCGTCCAGGAGATCGTGGATATCGCGGAACGGCTCGCCGGGGCTGTTGCCGGCGAGCCATTCCGGGTCGCCGACAGGGACATCTCCATGACCGCCAGCATCGGGGTCGCGCTCGCCGACGCTGATCCGCCCGAGCACCTGCTCCGCAACGCCGACGTGGCGATGTCACGCGCCAAGGAATCCGGCGGCGGGCACGTAGAGGTCTTCGCCGCGCACATGCACGCCGGCGTGGTGCGCAGGCTGGAGCTGGCCAGCGATCTGCGCCAGGCGATCACCGAGGAGGCGCTGGAGCTTGACTACCAGCCGGTGGTTGAGCTCGCCACCTCGCGGGTGGTCGGGGTTGAGGCACTGGTCAGGTGGACGCGCGAGCAAACGGCGGTTCCGCCGCTCGAGTTCCTCAGCGTGGCGGAGGAATCGGGGCTGATCGTGCCGCTCGGCGAGCAGGTGCTGCGGGCTGCTTGCGCGCAGGCGGCCGCGTGGCACGCGTCCGGCTGGCCGGTCGGCGTCTCCGTCAACTTCTCGCTCCGGCAGGTGAGCGCGGCCGGTTTCGCTGACCTCGTGGTCGCCGTGCTCGCCGACAGCGGCCTGCCGCCAGGCGCGCTGACGCTGGAGGTCACCGAGCGTGTTCTCGTCGAGGGCGCCGGGAGCATGGTCGATGCACTGGCACAGCTCCGCCGTCGCGGCGTCCGGCTGGCCATCGATGACTTCGGCACCGGGTACGCGTCGCTCGCCTATCTCAGGCGGCTTCCGGTCGACATCATCAAGATCGACCCCTCATTCGTGGCCGGGCTAGGCACTGACGCGACCCTGGCCATGCTCACCGCCACCATCGTCCGGGTCGGCCGCGACCTTGGCATCGAGGTGGTCGCCGAGGGCATCGAGCGGCCCGAGCAGCTTGAGCTGCTGCGCGGGATGGGCTGCGGGCGCGGTCAGGGTTTCCTTGTCGCCCGGCCGATGGCCGCGGGCCGGATCGAGTCGTTTGCCGCTGCGTTCGGCGCGGCGGGGGGTGAGCGTGGGTCCGGGCCGGTGGCGGGGGATGAGCGTGGACCCGCGCCGGTGGCGGGGGATGAGCGTGGACCCGCGCCGGTGGCGGGGGATGAGCGTGGGTCCGGGCCGGAACCAGTGCTCGATGCCGCGCTGGAGCCCGCGCCAGCGCGGGCGCCAGCAACCTGAGCCGGGCTCCTTTCACTGCCCAATTTGTGAAACTGTTCACAAGCATCGCTAGACTGTGACGTCCGCCGCCGCCTCTGGAGGGTTCGTGTCAGCACCTGTCGTCCTCGTCGCCGAAGAGCTTTCGCCAGCCGGACTTGCCCAGCTGGAGTCCGGCTTCGACATCCGCTATGCCGACGGCGCCGACCGCGCGTCGCTGTTGCCCGCGCTGGCCGAGGCGGAGGCGGTGATCATTCGGAGCGCGACCAGGATCGACGCTGAGGCGATCACGCACGCGCCGCGATTGCGTGTCATCGCACGAGCCGGAGTGGGCCTCGACAACGTCGACGTCGACGCAGCGACCAAGGCGGGCGTGATGGTGGTGAACGCGCCTACTTCCAACACCGTGAGCGCCGCCGAGCACGCCGTCGCGCTGCTGCTCTCGCTCGCCCGCAACCTGCCGCAGGCGATGGCCTCGCTACAGGCCGGGGAGTGGAAGCGGGCCGCTTACACCGGCATCGAGCTGCAAGACAAGGTGGTCGGGCTGCTCGGGCTTGGCCGGATCGGGATGCTCGTTGCCGAGCGGCTCGCCTCGTTCGGCATGACAGTGATCGCATATGACCCGTACGTCGCGGCCGGTCGCGCGGCCGCGCTCGGGGCCCGCCTGGTAACCCTGGACGAGCTGCTGGCCGAGGCCGATTTCATCAGCATCCACCTGCCGAAGAACGCCGAGACCACCGGCCTGATCGGCGACGCTGAACTCCGCAAGGTCAAGCCCGGCGCCCGGATCATCAACGCGGCCCGCGGCGGGATCGTGGACGAGGGCGCGCTGGCAGCAGCGCTGACCGACGGCCGGGTGTCGGGGGCCGCTCTCGACGTGTACGCCAGCGAGCCCTGCACGGACAGCCCGTTGTTCCGGCTGCCCAACGTAGTCGTCACCCCGCACCTGGCGGCCAGCACCCACGAGGCGCAGGAGAAGGCGGGAACCCAGGTGGCCCGGTCGGTCCGGCTGGCACTGGCCGGCGAGTTCGTGCCCGACGCCGTCAACGTCCAGGGCGGCGTGGTGGCCGAGGAGATCAGGCCAGGACTGCCGCTGGCCGAGAAACTGGGCCGTATCTTCACCGCGCTGGCAGGCGGGGCGCCGATCAGGATCGATGTGCAGGTTCGCGGCGAGATCGCGGCGCTCGACGTCAGCGTGCTGCAGCTGGCGGCGCTGAAGGGCGTCTTCATGGATGTGGTCGAGGATGCCGTCACCTACGTAAATGCGCCGCTGCTGGCGAAGGAACGCGGCGTCGAGGTCGGCCTGGAGACCATCGAGGAGAGCCCGGACTGGCGCAACATGATCTCGCTGCGCGGCACGCTTCCCGACAGCCAGGTGGTGTCGGTCAGCGGGACGCTGACCGGCCGGCGGCAGGCAGAGCGGCTCATCGAGGTCAACGGCTTTGATATGGAGATTGCGCCAGCCGAGCACATGGTGTTCCTCACCTACACCGACCGGCCTGGCGTGGTCGGGGTCGTCGGGCAGATCCTCGGCGGGCAGGGCATCAACATCGCCGGCATGCAGGTGTGCCGGGACGCCAGGGGAGGGCATGCGCTGATCGTCTTGACGGTGGACTCCGCGCTGCCGCCCGCCACCCTGGCCGAGATCACCTCCTCGATCGGCGCGGTGGTCGGCCGCACCGCGGATCTTGATGAGCGCTGATCCGCCGCCGGCCTGGCACGGCCCTTGGCAGCCGGCCGTAGCTGCCCAGTAAGGTACGCGCATGGCGGCACGCACCATCCGGATCGCCGTGATCGGCGGTGACGGCATCGGCCCCGAGGTGGTCGCAGAGGCGATCAAGGTACTCCGGGCTGCGGTCACCGAGGTCGCGATCGAGACCACCAGTTACGATCTCGGCTCGGCGCGCTGGCATCGCACCGGGGAGACGCTCCCCGCCTCGGTCCTCACCGAGATCGCCGGGCAGGACGCGATCTTGCTCGGGGCGGTCGGTGACCCGAGCGTGCCGAGCGGCGTCCTCGAGCGCGGCCTGGTCCTGCGGCTGAGATTCGAGTTCGACCAGTACGTCAACCTCCGGCCGGTGCGCCTGTACCCGGGAGTCGCCTCGCCGCTGTCCGGGCTGCGCTCGGACTCGGTCGACATGCTGGTGGTGCGGGAAGGGACCGAGGGGCCCTACATCGATGCGGGCGGCGTCATGCGGAAGGGCGGCCCCGGCGAGGTGGCCACCCAGGAGAGCATCAACACCGCGTTCGGCGTCGAGCGGGTAACCAGGTACGCGATGCGGCGCTCCGCTGACCGGCCGCGCAGGAAGCTGACCCTGGTGCACAAGACCAACGTGCTCGCCTACGCGGGCGACCTCTGGCGCCGGACGGTGGACCAGGTCGCCAAGGAGTTCAGCGACGTCACGGCCGATTACTGCCATATGGATGCCGCGTCGATGTATTTCGTCACGCAGCCGGAGCGGTTCGATGTCATCCTCACCGATAACCTGTTCGGCGACATCCTCACCGCGCTCGGCGCGGCAGTGGCCGGGGGGATCGGGCTTGCGGCGAGCGCCAACATCAATCCGGAGCGGACCGCTCCCAGCATGTTCGAGCCGGTACATGGCAGCGCGCCGGACCTCGCCGGGCAGCAGAAGGCGGATCCGACGGCCGCGATCCTTTCGGCGGCGATGCTGTGCGAGCACGCCGGCCTGACTGTCGAGGCGGCCCGAATCGAGCAGGCGGTCGCGGATGACCTGGTAGAGCGTCAGGGGGCCTGGGCGGCGCGATCCACGCTGGAGGTAGGCGATGACATCGCTGAGCGGGTCGCGGGCTAGCCGACGAGATCGCGGAGCGGGGCCGGGCCGCGCGGGGCTGGCGGTCAGGGCGCGGGGAGCCGGCCGCCGGCCGGGATCAGGGCCGGGCTGGCCGGGAGGGTCTGCGGGTATTTCAGCCCGGTGCCGGTATTCACCGTCACCACCTCGTCGGTCCCGGCGAGCCAGCCTTCGGCGCGCAGGCGGCCGATGGCAGCGAAGCAGGCGGCGCCTTCCGGGCAGACCCAGCAGCCCTCGGCCCGGGCCGCCTGCCGCTGGCTGGCGAGCAGCTCGGCGTCGGTGACCGAGACAGCCGTGCCGCCGGTCGCCGCCAGCGCCTGCAGCACCAGGAACCCGCCGAGCGGGGCAGGCACGGTCAGGCCGAACGCCACCGTGCGGGCATCGGGCCACGGCTCGATCTCGGCGGCCCGCTGCTGGAAAGCGCGCACCAC
Organism: Streptosporangiaceae bacterium; assembly: GCA_050011895.1. Lineage (GTDB taxonomy): Bacteria > Actinomycetota > Actinomycetes > Streptosporangiales > Streptosporangiaceae > DATBGO01. The sequence continues at coordinate 148,307 of JBEKIF010000010.1, forward strand.
CGGAGCGCAGCCAGCTGCCTGCACCGCGACAAGGCGGGGCAGTTCCGGGCCGATCCAGCCGAGCTCGCGCAGCTCGCTGAGGGCCTTGACGATACCGATCAGGGCCACGCCGCCGCCGACCGGGCAGACGATGACGTCGGGGACGCGCCAGCCAAGCTGCTCGGCGATCTCCAGCCCGATGGTCTTCTTGCCTTCCAGCCGGTAAGGCTCCTTGAGCGTGGAGACGTCCTGGTAGCCGGGACGCGCCGGGGCGTCGGCGAGCAGCCGGGCCGCATCCCCGATGAGCCCGTCCACCAGGTAGGTCTCGGCGCCGGCCGCCGTGCACTCCGACCGGGCGATCTCGGGGGCCCCGGCAGGCATCACGACCAGGCAGGGCAGCCCGGCGCGGGCGCAGTACGCGGCCCACGCTGCCCCCGCGTTGCCGTTCGTCGGCATGGCCACCCCGGCGGCGCCGAGCTCGGCGGCGCGGGACACGCCGACGGCGGCGCCCCGGGCCTTGAACGTCCCGGTGGGCAGCAGGCCCTCGTCCTTCATCAGCAGGCCGGGCACCCCAAGCTCGCTACCGAGCCGTGCGATGGCCAGCAGCGGCGTCATGCCCTCACCCAGGCGCACCGCTGTCTCGGCCGAGCCGACCGGCAGCAGCTCGTGGTACCGCCACAGGTCCGGCCGCCGGCCGGCGATCCGGCCCGGGCTGCACAGCGCGGCGGTGACCGCCAGGTCGTAACGGGCCAGCAACGGCGCCCCGCACGTGCAGATGCCCTGCAGCTGGCCGGCGTCGCAGGTCGCCGGACACCGGGAGCACTCCAGGTGCGTGAGCGCCGAGTACGTCGCGGCCAAGGCGGCCTTCCTTCCTGTGCTGGCCGGTGCCGGCGCCGCCCTGCCGGTGCGGCCCCGGCCCGGGCCCGGGCCCGGCGGGACCGGGCCGTCGGAGGTGACCTCGTGGCGGGATCAGCCAGCGGCGCCGTCGGCGATGACCTGCGCGACCTCGCTGGCCCTGGCGGCCTCCTCGGCGGCGAACCGCTCCGCGTCCAGTTTCTCAGCGATCTCCTCGTCGGTCCGCATCAGCGCCTCGAGGTCTGCCCGGGCGCAGTCGAGCACCCCCATGTCGGCGTAGGCCTGGCTGAGCCGTTCGCTCCACAGGCCGATGTCCCTGACACACGGCACCAGCCTGCTGAACAGCAGGGACCGAAAGGCCCTGTTGTATGCGGAGTGGCTGGTCATCTCCTTGACCTCGGCCCGGCTGATGCCGAAGTTCTCCCAGATCTCGTCGCCGCGTAGCCGGTCGCGCATCAGGTAACTGCCCTCGATCACGAATTCCTCCCGCTCGGCAAGCTCCGCCGCGGTCAGCTGCCGGTAGTAATCGCGCAGCGCCATCCGGCCGAAGGCCACGTGCCTGGCCTCGTCCTGCATGACGTAGGCCAGGATCTGCTTCGGCAGCGGCTTGGTCGTGGCGTCCCGCAGCAGGCCGAACGCGGCCAGGGCCAGGCCCTCGATCAGGACCTGCATGCCCAGGTAGGGCATGTCCCACCTGGAGTCGCGCAGCGTGTCGGCCAGGAGCGCCTGAAGCTGGCTGTTGATCGGGTAGAGCAGCCCGATCTTCTCGTGCAGGAACCTCGCGTACAGCTCGGCATGCCGGGCCTCGTCCATGGTCTGGGTAGCGGCGTAGAACTTGGCGTCCAGGTCGGGGACGGTCTCCACGATCTTCGCCGCGCAGATCATCGCGCCCTGCTCGCCGTGCAGGAACTGGGAGAACTGCCAGGACGCGGAGTGCCGCCGCAGCTCCGCGATGTTGGCGGGGCCGAGCCGGTCCCAGTGCCTGGTCCCGTAAATGGCCATCGACTCATCGGGCAGGCCCAGCACGTTGCCCGGATCGACCTCAAGGTCCCAGTCGATCCGGCGCACCGCGTCCCACTGCTTGTCCTTGCCCTTGGCATACAGCGCCAGCAGCCGGTCCCGGCCGTCGTCGTACTCCCAGCTGAGCCTGGCATAGCCGGCCATCGGGACGTCCCACCCCGGCGCCGCTGGCGGCTCGGTGTACAGGTCGTTGGTGGACAAGTCCGCCTCCTTTACGCACCACGGTACGTCGCAGGCGGGGCCGCGTTGGCGCTGAGCTGCCCGGCCTCGTACGGTGTTCGGCATGGATGACAAGGAAATCCTCGGTCAGATCAATGAGCTCATCAAGACCGAGCACGAGCTGCGCGAGAAGCTCACCGCAGGACAGCTGTCAGAGGGCGAGGAACAGGCCAGGCTGCAAACGGCCGAGGAGGCACTTGACCAATGCTGGGACCTGTTGCGGCAGCGCCGCGCCCGGCGCGAGTTCGGCGAGGACCCTGAGCAGGCCGCGGCGCGCCCGGCGCAGGAGGTGGAAGGCTACCTGCAGTAGCCGCTCAGTAGGCTCGGCTGGAGTCTAGGCAGCGGAGGGCAGACGTGCGTATCGCGAGGTTTACCGTTGGCAGCGAGGTCGCCTACGGAGTCGTGCAGCAGGCTCAACCGGACGGCGCCGCCGCCAGCCACGCGAGCGATGAGCTGGTCATCGCGGAGTTGTCCGGACACCCGTTTGGAGTGGGAAAGACCAGCGTCCAATTCACTGGCGCGCGCTACCCGCTGGCCGACGTGCGGCTGCTGGCTCCCGTGCTGCCCAGCAAGGTCGTCGCGATCGGGAAGAACTACGCCGGTCATGTGCGGGAGATGGGCGGCGAGCCGCCGGACGAGCCGGTGATCTTTCTGAAGCCGTCCACGGCGGTCGCGGGTCCCGCTGACGCAATCGTCCGTCCGGTGCACCTGTCCAAGCAGATTGACTACGAGGGCGAGCTCGCGGTGGTGATCGGCAGGCTCTGCCGTGAGGTGCCTGCCGCCAGGGTGCCCGAGGTGATCTTCGGCTACACCTGCGCCAACGACGTCACCGCTCGTGACCTGCAGGCCAGGGACGGCCAGTGGGCCAGGGCCAAGGGGTTCGACACGTTCTGCCCGCTCGGGCCGTGGATCGAGACCGAGCTCGACCCCTCCGACCTCGAGCTCAGCACGCTGGTGAACGGCGAGATCAGGCAGCACGCGCGCACCTCGCTGCTGCTGCACGACGTGACCGCGATCGTCAGCTACGTGAGCGCGGTGATGACGCTGCTGCCGGGCGACGTGCTGCTCACCGGGACCCCGGCCGGGATCGGCCCGCTCGAAGATGGCGATCAGGTATCGGTGCGGATCGAGGGAATCGGAACGCTGACCAACAGGGTGATCAATCATGACTGAGGACTCGCTCGTCCGGGTGCGCTTTGCCCCGTCCCCCAGCGGGGATCTGCACGTCGGGAACATCAGGACGGCTCTGTACGACTGGGCATTCGCGCGGCACACCGGCGGGACCTTCGTGCTCAGGATCGAGGACACCGACGCATCCCGGGTGACGCCCGAGTACATCGACTCGGCGCTGGGCACGCTGCGCTGGCTCGGCCTGGACTGGGATGAGGGGCCGGAGGCCGGCGGCCGGTACGGCCCGTACCTGCAGAGCCAGCGGCTGGAGATTTACGCGGACTGGGTGGACACCCTGCTGAACTCCGGGGCCGCCTACCACTGCTACTGCACGCAGGAGGAGCTCGCGGAACGGCGGGCGGCCGCCAGGGCCGGGGCCGGCGGCCCGAGCGGCTACGACGGGCACTGCAGGGAGCTGACGGCCGCCCAGGCCGCCGCCTACCAGGCGGAGGGCAGGCGGCCGGTGGTGCGGCTGCGGATGCCGGACGGCTCAACGACCTTCACCGACCTGGTCAGGGGCGAGGTCACCTTTGATCACCAGCAGGTGCCTGATTTCGTGCTGGCCCGCGCCGACGGCAGCCCGCTGTACACGCTGGCCGTCGCCGTCGACGACGTGCTGATGAAGATCACCCATGTGGTCCGGGGCGAGGATCTGCTGTCGTCAACGCCGCGCCAGCTCGCCGTCTATGCGGCGATGGGCGTGCCCGCGGCGGAGGTCCCTGTCTTCGCGCACCTCCCTTACGTGCTCGGCAAGAACGGCCAGCGGCTGTCCAAGCGAAACGGCGTCGTCTCGGTCAACTGGTACCGCGACGAGGGTTACCTGCCCGAGGCGATCTGCAACTACCTGGCGCTGCTCGGCTGGTCGCCTGGGGGGGACCGGGAGTCCTTCACGCTGGCCGAGATGGCCGCCGAGTTCGACCTGGCACGGGTCAACAAGAACGCGGCCCAGTTCGACGTCGGCAAGCTGAGGGCGATCAACGGGGACAAGATCCGGGCGCTCGAGCCGGCCGATTTCGCGGCCAGGCTGACCCCGTTCCTGCATAGGCTGAGGCTGGTCGGTGACCCGCCGTCGGAGCAGGAGGCCGCCCTGATCGCGGCAGCGGCGCCGCTGGTCCAGGAACGCAGCGGTGACCTGGTCGAGGCGGCCGGCATGCTGGCCTTCCTGTTCGCGGGCGAGGATTCCTTTGCGGTCGACACGGCCGATGCCGAGCGCGGGCTCGGCGCCGGCGCGGCGCCGGTGCTCCAGGCGGCGCACGCCGCGCTCGACGGCGTCGGCTCCTGGACCGCCGGGGCCATCGAGGATGCCCTGCGCACGGCGCTCGTCGAGAAGATGGGCCTGAAGCCGCGGGCCGCATTCGGCCCGGTGCGGGTCGCGGTGACCGGGCGGCGGATCTCGCCGCCGTTGTTCGAGTCGATCGAGTTGCTTGGCCGGGAACGGGCTCTTCGCCGCCTGGCCGCGGCGCTAGCCTGGGCGCCGTGAGCGCGCGCTGGCCGCCTAGCGGTCCTGGTCGGATGGGTCGTGCTTGCGCGGCCGGTTCTGCAGCCAGCCGGAGACCGCCGCGGCGCCTGCCATCCCGATCGCGCCGGCCACCTTGGCCGCCTTGACCGGTCGCTGCAGGTCCAGATGGGCCAGCGGGGACGAGCTTTCGACCACCCGGGTCCCCGGCGGCACCTGCACGGTGAAATCGGCCGCGTCCGCGGCGCCGCACGGCTGGACGTCGTGCAGCTCGAAGCAGACCGCCGGCCTGCCCTTGAGATAGCCGACGTAGCGCAGCAGGATGCCGAGTTCCGCATCGATGATCACCGCGATCCGGCCGAACGGGGCGGCCGTGCCGTGCGGATACCACAGGGGCGGATACCAGCTGTACGGGTACAACACGGACCTGTCCGGGCCTGGCCTGGTATGGGCCCAGGCGAGCAGGCCCCGGCGGCCGCCCACCGTCGTCTCGCCCGCCGGTGACAGCTGCCAGCCCGATCGCAGCAGCCAGCCGGGATCGGCCAGCCGGGCCCAATCGTCCTCGAGCGGTTCGGCCGGGCCGGTCACCATCCGGTTGCTATAACGGGTCTGCAGGCGGCTGCCGTCGCACGCGATGGTCAGCCTGGACTGCCAGTTACCTGACAGGTAGTCGATCCGGTACCGGCCGGGCATCGCCAGGCGCAGCCGGGCCGTCCGGTAGGCGATGCCGGCGACCCGCTCGCCGAGCGCCGTCCAGACCGAGTCAGGACCCAGAACGCCGGTGAACGGCTGGCGCATCGAGGTGCGCATCTGCTGCGCCCATTCGAGCATCAGCTCGCCGTCCGTCCACTGCCGCACCTCGGCGCTGAGATTCTGGCTGGGCAGCCCGGTGCGGTGCAGCAGGTTGATCTCATCGCTGGTCAGCGGCTCGGATCCGGCGGCTTCGGCCTCGGGCGCCGGCACTGGCATCGGCGGCCCGGGTGCCGCGGCGGCCGGCCGGGGCCCGTGCCGGACGGCGAAGCCGAGCGCCGCCGCTGTCAGGTCGGCCGCGGTGCCCACCACCTGTCCGAGCGGGCCCTTCGGCTGGCCGAACTCCGCCATGGCCGAGGCCGGGTCGGTCGGGGTGGTCCCCGGTGGCGGCGAGAACTGCGTGAGGTCAAAGACGCGATCAGGGTGCAGCGTCACCGACTCGAGCGCCACGGCCTCGATCAGCCTCCCGTCGCGCCTGGCCTCCAGGCGGAGCAGAATCCCCAGCTCGGCGTCGACAAGGACATCGATGCGGTCCGGCTGGTTTCCGTGCTGCCCGACCGGCCGCGGCGCTGCGGTGACGGCGTAGGCGGTCCTGCCATCGACCTCGATGGTGCCGGTCTCCGCGGGGACGTACATGGCGAGCAGCCACGACGGGTCGAGCAGTTCGGCCAGCGCCGGGTCGCCCAGGCCGGCTTCCCGCCGTTCCGCCCAGTCGCCGAGGAGCCGCCAGCAGGACTCGCCATCGCAGACCGTGAGGTCCCGCTGGTCAGCCCGTTCCTGGTTCTCCACCCGGAACCGGCCGCCCGGGGCCACCAGCACGGTGCTGGTGCTCTCCTGCCATCGCGGGGGTTCCCCGGCGGCCGCCGGGTCGGTGCCAGTGCCTGCGGCGACCGCGACCGGATCGACCCGCCTGGTCAGGTCGCAGGACAGGCTCAGCTGCGTCCAGTCCGCCCGGTACAGCAGGACGACCAGATCGCGCAGACGCGTCATGACCGGCGCTCCTCACACCAGCGGTGCCGTCGATGCTGGCTATGCCAGGTTAGGCTGCCGCGCGGGGCGCACGGCCGCCGGCGCCCGCCGCCGCGGCGTAGCCGCCCGGCGCCGCCGGGTAACCGCCCGACGCCGAATCCCGCCAGGGCCGCAGGCAGATGGCCCGCGCCCGGATCCCGTTAGCCGCCGCGTCCGGGTTCGGCTAAACTGCACTGGCGCGGTCGCCCGCTGGGCGGCCCAGCTCCCATGGGGTATGGGGTAATTGGCAGCCCGACGGGTTCTGGCCCCGTTAGTCTAGGTTCGAGTCCTGGTACCCCAGCCATGTCGCTGACCAGCGCGGATGCTTACCGAAACAGCCGCGCTCAGCTGTTGAGAACCGCTCTATCGAGGACCTTTACGGGCTCAGCTGTGCCGCCGGCCGCCTCGGTGGGCTCTGCGATCGCGAACAGTTCGGTGCCCCGCTGATCTTCGGCGATCATGAACGGGGCCGCCGCTGCCACGAAACTTGTCCTCCGCAGGCCCTCTCATCCGGTGGATTGCCCGTTTGGCGGGGCACGGCGGTTGCGCTAACCTTGGTTCCCGGCAGGGGTCGTGGGATCTGCCCGAATCCTCGTACTCCAGCCGATCTAGCTGCCGTCGGCCTTACGGCTGGCGGTGGCCGCGGTGCCGTGTGGCCCGTGGCAGGAGGCCCCGTCGTCTAGTGGCCCAGGACGCCGCCCTCTCAAGGCGGTAGCGCCGGTTCAAATCCGGTCGGGGCTACTCATGGAGTAGCAGGTCAGGGACCTGATCGCCGGTCACGGCGGTCAGGTTCCTGACCTTTTGACCGCGCGATGACCGCAGGACGGTCGGGTATACAGCGACCTGACGCGGCACCGGGCGACATAGCAAACCACAGCATTCGCCGCCTGACCCTGTCCGCGGGCGCTTCACTCTGGCGGCCGAAGCGAGGCCTCCACGGCATCGAGACACCTCCGGTGATCTTTAGCGGAGCGCTTCTCGACCGCCCGCTTGGAGGGCGGCGGGATGGGTGTGCACTGGCGGCGTGCGCTATTCGGGCACCACGACAGTGGCGCGTAGAGCCAATTCGGCACGTATTCGGCGCAACCCCCCGCATCCTTCCTCGCGGACACGCAGGGCATTGCCTATCGTGCCACTGATCGGCTCAGACATATCCGCGAGAATGTTACGGGGGAGAGGCGCACTCCGAGCGCGTGCCCGAAGAGTGCCCTATTCCGGCGGCCACGCAGAGTGGCGGCGCGGCAGGCCTCTCAAGGTTCGCGGCCGCTCCTGCCGAGTATGAGCCACATCTGAACTGCGTCGACGGTGGGCATGCCCGCGCATAGATCGATCAGATCTGCATGAATGATTCCGTGCTTTGCGCCAAGCCGATTACCGTGTCCGGCGGCGATTATCCATTGGCCAAGTTTTCATGGCAACAGCCCCAGACCACGATCTCCGAAATCCGGTCGGGGCGGCCGGTGATCTGGCCTGGCCTCCTCGGGGGCTGTAATCGCTCCCGCGCGCAGACCGCTCCACCGATCTCTAGGTGCCGCGCATTCGTCGCAGTGGAGCTGCGTTGCTATGCAACCCGGTCCGGGAAGGCGCGGATGACGGCGGCGGTGCGGCTGGAGACACCCAGCCGTTCGTAGATGTTTTCCAGGTGGGTGCGCACGGTTCCCTCGGAGATGCCCAGCCGCCGGGAGATCTGGGTGTTGGTGTGACCGGCCGCCAGCAGGCGCATCAGCTCGTTCTGCCGGGGGGTGAGCCGGGGGACCGGATGGCGGCGCCGCCCGGCGTCCAGGCAGGCCTGGTACAGGTGCGGGCGCAGCAATACCAGCAGCGCCCGGTCCCGCTCGGAGAAATCCGGGCCGGGGCCGCGGTGCAAGACCAGCCGCAGATACCGCCCGGCCTCGGCGGCCGGCTCCGGCAGCTCGGGCAGCGCCAGCATCAGATGGTGCTCGATCCCCTGCGGCCGGATGCAGTCGATGTACATGCCGGTGCTGTGCCATTGCCGCATCGAGTAGAAGTCAGAGGTCTTGACGACGCTACGCAGGTCACCGGTCCGGACCGGGTGGGCGCAGATCCGGCAATCCCAGTAATGGGTCCAGAACACCTGAGCCCAGTCCTCGGGCACCCCGGCGTCGTCGTCGGCGTCGCTGCCCTGCAGCCAGCTATGAACCTGCCGCCTGGTGTCGTAGTGCTCGACCGATATCGCATCGCAGCGGATCTGGCCCATCAGATCAGCCACCAGGGACGGCGGCAGCAGCCCTGCCCCAGCCGGCAGGTCAGGGCGGTCCTGGCTGACGATGGCCGCCAGAGCGCGCAAGTCCTTTTCGCCGGCCCTCACCGGAGTGCTCATCGCGGAAGTGGTCATCGCGGGCCCCCTTCGCTGCTGATCTCACGCTACGCCACCCAGCTCCGGCCTGGATATCCGCAGAACATCGGATGGCGGACGCGCCGGGAGCCCGCTGACACTGGCGGTTGACAGATCACGCTGCAAACCGAAGGAGGCCGTCATGAACCACATCCGCCGCATCCGCCGCATCCGCCGCATCCGCCGCATCCGCCGCATCGCCGGTGTCCTGGCCGGGCTGGCGTGCGCCTGGCTGGGGCTGGCCGCGGCCGCGCCCGCCGCGTTCGCCATGATCGTCCCAGCTCCGGGCGGACCAGGCAGCGTCGCTCCGGCGCCCCCAGCCCGCGCCGTGACGCACACCGTCGTCGTGGGCGGCATGCCCGGCTGGCAGATCGCCCTGATCGCCATCGGCGCGGCCCTGCTCGCCGCCGCCCTGGCGGTGCTCGCCGACCGGGCACGAGCCGCCCGCCGCCAGGCCGTCACCGCGGCCGCCTGAGCCATGCACCCAGACCAAGTGGTGCCGCCACCGGCCGGTCCGGGCCGGGCGGCACCGCTGCGGGCCGGGGCCTGGTTGTCGTTCCGCCGGATCGTGGACGTCCCGTTCGCAACTGCGTGGCCGCGCTGGAAAGAGGCCAGCTCGCGGGCACCACGAAGGGCGGCGCGCCGGCCAGCACCAGGTGCGCGGGCCGGCCGAGCACGACCGGGACAGCGGCACCCGCCGGGTCCAGGTCCGCCTGGCCCGCGGGCGCCTGCGCCCGGCGCTGCGGATGCGGCTGGAGGCCGACCACTGGTCCTCCTCACCCCCGCGCACCGCGCTGGAACTCATCCCGTGCGGGCACGTCCCGCCCAGCGCCGCCTACTTCCGGGCCGGCCGCCGGCTGCTGGACTCCCTGGCCCGCTCGCTGGCAGGGCCGCGGCCGGCCCCGAGCCAGACGCCAGGGCATCAACCCACCGCAAGACAGGACAATGACATGCCACAATTCATGGACTTTCACGAGGACCTCAAGCTGCCCGCCGAGGCCATCGCGCAGATCGCCGCCGACACCCGCAACGGCCGGGTCGACCAGTTCGGCGTCCGCCAGATCGAGCTGTACCACAACCCCGAAGGCAAGGTGTACTGCCTGTTGGAAGGGCCGGACGAGGACGCCATCCGCCAGCACCACGCCGCCCTCGGCGTTCCCTGCGGCGACGTGCACCAGGTAAACGGCCTCACCTGACCGGGCGTGGCTCCACCGTGATCAAGATGAAAAACGCTCGGTGTCTCGCGACCCGAGTCCCGTGTGCCACCGTTGACGACAGCGCTGGACCGTCGAGATAACGGCCTTTCTGCGCGCCCCAGCGGGCGGCCCTCGAAGCTCTCGCAAACCGCGCCGAACGGCTCGGCGCGCGTTCTCGCCGACCTTCGCTGTCACTTAGCGTGATGCCGTCGATCGGCGTAGCCCGCAGCCGATCGCCGACCGGTCCAGTGTGAAGGATCTGCTTGAGGTCGGAGTCGGCCCGCTGACCGAGGTGTCTGTCGATCTAGCACGATGGCCGCCAGGCGGCTACATCACGCCCGACGCGCGCGCCATATGCGGCATAGCGGTAAACCAATCGAACTCGATCGCTGGCTCACCTACGCTGTTAGGGCTAGCCAACCTGGCGGTAAGGGCTGGGTCCGGCTGTCCCCGAGAGGGGTTCAAGAAGGCCAGGAAGTAGACCCGGCCCAGCCGCCAGTTCCAAATCCGCAACGCGGCATGACCGGACGCTTCGCTGCAGCCTCGAAGTCGAGTTTAGCGATCACTACGGGTGAGCCAGGACTATGAATCGGGTTCAGTGTGCAGTAGGCACTGCGGCCAGATGGACTCGCAGCAGATAGCTGATGCCTGTGCAAAGAAAGAAGCCCAGTGTGAGGCCTGTCAGGACGCCATTTGCACGCCATCACATGCGGTGTGGACGACAGGGTTGGCACGGTCCGGGCTAGGCCAGGCAGGCGACAACATGTGACGGTCTCGGCGTCCGGCCTCAAGTGCTTGAGCCGTCAGGACCTGGAGCCGACCGCCGCTGATGCTTGACCGAACTGAAATCTGCATATGCGGTTACAAGCGCCAGGTTAATCGCCGACTCCAGGTTGTCGAGTTGGAGCTGCATGTGTCGCATTCGCGGGCCGATATCGGCCGCGACCTCATGACGAATGTAACGCACGCATAGTGCGCCTCCAACGAGGACGCCGAGAAGAATGCCGAGAAAGAACAACAGAAAAGCCATTGCTACCACCTGATCCCGATAGATCTAGTGCTCGTTAAGAGTCCACAATTTCTAATGACTACCTGACGGGATCTGACACCAGTCCGGTCCTACAGACCGAGTCAGGGTTCGCGTCTGGCGCGTTTCTGGTCATTTCTCTCGGCTCCATCTCTTCGGGCACGATCCATTCACCGCAAGCGTCCTCCCCAGGAAGCGCCGCCGCAACAGTCCCTACTTCCGTCGAATTGAAGGTGCCGGCTCGACTGCAGAGACGAACTCCGTTCATTCCACGCACGACCGGGGGCGTGGTCACGTGCATCTGCTTCGTTTAGAACGTTTCGGATGATTCATGTGATCTAAGTCACACTGTTGCCCATTTGAATTGAAGGCTCTAGCCTCGATTTCAGGACGTAGAGCTTCACTGACTGGCGGGCGGTGACGGGAACGTGTCGCATCGGCATCAGCCTGAGCCGACTGCGCACCGGTCCATGCGCGAGGCCACCAAGCAGCGACTCCTGCGCTATGTCGCGGCCATGCCAGCAGAGGCGACGCAGGCCCGGATCGCCAAGCTCGCACGCCTATCGCCCGCGACGGTATCGACGTTGATGCGCGAACTGCAGTCCGATGGCCTGGTGGGTATCCGAGATGATCCGTCCGGACGTCGCGGGCAGCAGATTTCGGTCACGAGCTTGCCGGGAGTGGCAGCCGGAGTGGAACTGGGGCAGACACATATTTCTGTCTGCGTGCGAGCTCTTGCCTCCGACCGGGATTACTTCGTCGAGTCATCGGATTCCGGAGCGGACCGACGAAGGACATGGCTTGCTACGACGGTCGGCCTTATCAGCAAGGTCGTTGAAGAAAACGGTCTAGCTTCAGAACCCATCGTCTCTGTCGGCCTCGGAGTGCCCGCACCCGTTCTGCCTGGTTCGGGAGAGGTTTTCACGCCTGCGATTCTCCAGGGCTGGGAGAAAGCCAGGCCTGCTTCGGAGTTGGGCCGGGCGCTCTCGGCCCCGGTCGCGGTCGACAACGAAGCGAACCTGGCCGCCTTCGGCGAATACCTATATGGCGCTGGCCGAGAAATGGCAAGCATGATTTATCTGAAGATGTCAATAGGCGTTGGCGCGGGCATCGTCATTGACGGACGCCTGATGCGGGGATGGCGTGGCATAGCTGGTGAGGTCGGACACCTGTCCATGGATCCGGGAGGCCTCGTCTGCCGCTGCGGAAACCGCGGTTGCCTCGAAACACTAATCAGCTCGGCACAGCTAGTAGATCAAGCCTCAGCGGCTCACCGAGGCTTCGGCGGCTCAGCAATCCCGAACACAGTCGAGGACATGGTAGCGCTGGCTAATCGCGGAGATCCAGCCTGCATTCGCATTTTTCAGGATGCCGGACGGCATATAGGACGTGCGATAGCGGCATTTAGTATATTTCTCAATCCAGAATGTGTCGTCCTCGGCGGCCAGCTAGGTACTCTCGCAGGAGAGCTGATTGTGAGACCTGCGCTCGAGTCGTTCGAGAGCTTCGCAATTAAGGAGTCTGCTGGCGCTAATTGCAAGATAAGGGCATCAGAATTGCCCATTACTGCGCCGGCCACAGGTGCGCTTGCATGGGGCCTTCTTGCTGCCGCTGACCCGTCTATGCGTTAGCAACCCATTCGGACAGGCGAATGCCTGAGCCATGCCGTAGACGTCGTCTGCTGCCGGAGTTCAGAGACCTGGAAACACTGACTCAGATCCGATCCAAGGTGAGGCCATTGCTCGGCAAGTTTGGCGGATATCACGCAACGGTGGGAACGATTTTCTCCGTGATCTCGACCTCCATCCGGGCGACGCTGCCGGTCGCCCCGACCTGTCCGAGCAGATCAAGGATGCGGCATCCCACCTTGGAACCGCTGGCGAGCGATTCTTGGAGGCGTGCCGGACAGACCTGCAAGGTGGCTGATCCGCCTCTGGCACCAGTAGGTCCGCGTCCTGTCGGCGGCAAGAGCGGACGTCGACGCCGGTGCGGGCTGCCGTGGTGTTTGCCGTGTCAGAGGTCGAGGACCATGCCGTCGTGGGCTGCGGGCAGGCGGGCGTCGGTGAGGGCCGATGTAGCTCAGCAGGCAGAGCAGCCGTCTCGAATACGGCAAACCGGACCGGTGCCCACCAGGCCAGCTCCGTTGAAGCTCAGCGATATCGGCATGTATTCGGCACGCTTGGTACCGAACTGGGCGCTCCGTGCGGGGAAGCCGCTGGTGCACGACGTTTCCGCAGGTCGGGGCCTTGATGCGGCGGCCCGAGATGGCGGGAAACGGTTCGCGGCGGCACCGGATCGCCGCCGAGAAGCTGGCCGTATCGCTCGATATCGCCCCGTGCGATCAGGCCGTGTCCGAACGGGCCTGACGGTCCTGGCGGGACGATGCGGCTACAACAACCCCTCTGGAGCGCGGGTCGCCGAGGCGCGGGGCTCGCCGCGTGCCGGGATTCTCCTTCGGCGCTCCCATCGTGTTCGCCATCGACGCCGTCTTTATCGCCGCTGCGCTGGGTAATCCACTGGCCGACACGACTGGCGCGCCCCCGCTTATTTAGGTGCCGTCGCCGGCCTCTGCGTCCAGTTCGGCCTCCAGCTCAGCTTCGGCTATGGCGACCACGAAGCCCAGACCTTGGGCGATGTTCGCCGCAGCCGAGACCACGCGCGCGGTGCCCACGATGGGTGCCACCGCGACGAGAATATCTTCGACGTCATCGAGGGTGATGTCGGAGTCGGCCGCCGCTTCGACGTTCAGCGCATAGGACGCAGCGGTCGCGTCCACCGCGACCAGGGCGGCGATCCGGGCGATCATGAACTCGCGCGGGGGCAGGTCGCTGCTCTCCAGCGATGCGGCGGTCATCACCGCGAGGGTGTCCATGACGGGCGTGTCACTTTCGGGCATGGCGGAGTCCTTTCCGAACGGGAGCAGCCAGCTAATCGTCCTCTTGCCGCGCTCGTTCCGCCAGACCCACAGGCCACGCTGTGGTCTGTCCGCCGCATTAGTTCTTGTCGGCACGACATGTCGTTGGCAAGATGGCCACCAGGGCACTGGATCTGGTGATCGACTCCGTGGCCCCGGGGATGGCGACAGCCGAACTCGTGACGATCGGCGACGAGGCGCTGGCCGCCGCCGGGGTCGGCACCCGGCCCGATCAGCCGGGCGGGATGCACGCGAGCTACCCGGCGCACTGGGGACATGGCCTGGGCCTGGTCTGGGAACGGCCGTGGCTCGTCAGTTCCGAGCCGCTGACTATCCAGGAGGGAATGGTGCTCGCTATCGAGCGCGCGATCACGCTGGCGCGAGTCGGGGCCGTCGCTGCCGAGCAGAACTTGATCGTGACCGGCAGCGGCGCTGAGCTGCTGATCGCCGGTCCGGCCGGGAGATGGACATGACCGGCCCGCTGGACGCGGTTGAGCTCGCCAGCCGGCTCATCAGCATCCCGGGCCTGTCGGGCGCGGAGGCGGATGTCGCCGACGAGGTCGAGCAGGCGATGGCATCGGCCGGATACCGGGACATCTTCCGTGACCAGCTGGGCTCGGTGATCGGCATCGCCGGGCCGGAAGGGGAGACACCAGCCCTGCTCTTTGACGGGCACATGGACGTGGTGCCCGCGGCCGGTGCCTGGACCACTGATCCGTTTCAGCCGGTCGTGCGGGACGGCAGGCTGTATGGCCGCGGATCGACTGACATGAAAGCTGGCCTGGCCGCCGCCATCGCCGGGGTAGCGGCGGCCGCGGCGGCCGGAGAGCTCGCGCAGCCGATAGCCGTATCCGCCACCGTCATGGAGGAGACGATCGAGGGGGTCGCGCTGGCCCGGGTGCTCGACGTCATCCGCCCGGCGGCCGTGGTCATCTGCGAGGCCTCCGATCTGGCCGTCCAGGTCGGCCAGCGCGGCCGGGCCGAGCTGCTGGTCACCGTCACCGGCTCCCCGGCGCACGCCGCCTATCCCGAGCGGGGCACGAATCCGATCAGCCTGGCGGTATCGGGGCTCGCCGCGCTGGAGCACCTCGCGCTGCCCGCCGATCCCGATCTCGGGCCGGCCATCCTGGTGCCGACCGATGTCATCTCCGAGCCGTGGCCGTCGGTATCCATGATCCCGTCCGCGGTGCGGATCAGGTTCGATCGCCGGACCCTGGTCGGCGAGACTCGTGAGGACGTGGTCGGCGCGGTGGCCACGACGCTGGCGGTGATTGACCCTGCGGCCTTCGAGGTCAGCGTCTCGGCGGGCTCGCTGGCCGCCTATACCGGAGCGACCTTCGACGCTCCGCGTTGGCTGCCCGCCTGGCGCATGGACAGGGACCATTGGCTGGTTGGCGCGGCCAGCCAGGCTGCGAAGCAGGTTACTGGCACATCGCGGCTCGGTGTCTACGACTTCTGCACCAACGGCTCCGAGTCGGCCGGGGTCCGGGGCATGCCCACGATCGGGCTCGGCCCCGGCGTGGCCGCGGACGCGCACACTCCGGATGAGTCCGTCTCGATCCGGCATGTTCAGCAGGCCAAGGACATCTACGAGCAGCTGGCGATACACGCAGCAGGAAGGCCAGGACATGCCGGCGACCACGACTAGCCTTAAGTACCTCTACCGGTCCATGGTGCTGATCCGCGAGGCAGTGGAGACCTTGCTCAGGCTCTTCTGACGAACCGGATGCCCGGCCTCATCTACTCCACATAGGCGAGGAAGCGACCGCGATCGGAGTTTGCGCCGCACTGCGGCCCGATGGCCGTTGTTTTCCACCACGAAGATCACCGGGACATCCCAGATCGCCGCCAGGTTGAGCTCCTATGTCGGTCGCGCCGTCGCGCATGAACGAGACCGCCACCTGGTCAGTGCGGCGCAACTGGGCGGCCAGGGCCGTTCCTGCCGCGATCGCGATCCCCCCCGACAACACCGTTAGCGCCGAGGATGCCAAGATCAAGGCCGGCGGCATGCATGGAGCCGCCCTCGGCCACGGCCCTGTTCGTCGTCGGTGGCGGCGTGCTGGCGGATCGGGCGGCCTGCTCCCTGGTCATGGACTTCGGTCCACAGGTCGCCGCAGGCATAGGACAACTCGGACCTCGTCGATCGGTCCCCTCACGGTGGCCGCTGACTTGCTACGAGCGTATCCTTCAGGCTACACTCGTAGCATGGCTGCCATCCCGGCACGTGATCTCCGCAACCACACCGCGGAGGTGCTGCGGCGCGTTGAGGCGGGGGAGGAGATCGAGGTCCTCAGGGACAACCGCCCAGTGGCGAAGATCATCCCGCTGTCGCGGCGGCGGCAGTGGCTGCCCGCAGCCGAGATCGGCCATGAGCTCATGCGTCTGGGGCCGGACACTACGGGCCTGGCTGAGGAGTTGCGGGCGACCCTGACCGATACGACGGACGATCTGCCGTGGTGACATCCCAGCGAGCGCTAGCCGACACGTCCGTGTTCGTCGGCTTTGAGGCGGCGCGTTTCGACGCCGGCAGGTTCGCCGAGTATGAGTGGGGCGTTTCCGCGGTTACGCTGGGGGAACTGCGGCTCGGCGTGCTGCAGGCCAAGGATCCCGAGGCTGCTTCCCGCCGGCTGTCGACGTATCAGCTCGCGCAGCGCTTCGAGGCGCTCACCGTGGATGAGGCAGTGTCTGAGGCCTGGGCATTGCTGGTGTCCCGGCTCCGCGCGGCTGGCCGCAGGGCGCTGGTGAACGATAGCTGGATCGCGGCCACCGCGATCGCGCACGGTGTTCCGGTCGTGACGCAGGACTCCGACTACGACGCCATGCCCGATGTCCGGGTCATCAGAGTCTGATGCAAGCCCTGGCAGATGCCGTTCGTCTTCGCTTCGGTGCCTTGTGCCGGCGCATGCCGACTGGGCAGGCAAGATGCTGTCATGGGTTGAACGGTGTCTCTTTGTCCTCTCAAGGCGGTAGCGCCGGTTCAAATCCGGTCGGGGCTACTCGTGGAGTAGCAGGTCAGGGACCTGATCGCCGGTTGCGGCGGTCGGGTCCCTGATCATTTATCACTGGTTTGCCACTGAGTCTGCCGTCACCGGGCGGCAGCGGGCGCTACGGCGTGAGGCTCATTGGCACCTATGCGGGGTCCGGATCCGGGCTGGCATCAACATCAGCGCGGGCAGGAAGCCTCATCGCGCGGCACGCTGGCAGTGTGCGCGGGCGCTTCAGGGCGGGAGGCGGCATGACAAGATCGGGGCAAGGGGCCGGGAGGCCGCCGCTGGCCGTCATCGCGGCGGGCAGCAGCAGGTCGGCGGCGCAGCGGGGGGACTCGGGTTTTGCCGGTAAGGCGGCGCTGGGGCTGGTCGGGCT
>JBEKIF010000011.1:0-92711 GCA_050011895.1 Streptosporangiaceae bacterium
CCAGGACACGGGATCAGACAGGCACGCCCAGAATCACTGCCAGGCCGCACACCCACAACCCTCCAAACCATCAAGAACCAGGCACAGGAGCTGCAGAGCCTTGACGTACCGCTTCATATGAGTGCATTACCCCCTGGGGCGCCGGCCGTCCCGAGGGACGGGCCCGGGCATGGCCGCCCGGGCCCGCACGCGGTGTGGTCCGGTGCTGGCCGGCCATCCCCCTCCTGGTGGCCGGAACGGCCCACGGCAGCACATCGCGCTGATAACGACGTTAGACAGAACGCTGTCTGCGCACATGCGCTAAACGAACCATTGCGATGTGCATGAGTCGCTGCGGAGGATATGTACGCGGTCGCCGAGAACCGGCGCCGCCCTTATCGGAACGAGGGTCGGCCCAGGTCGCGCTAATGCGGCTCGGCCACCCAGGCGGCGACCTGCGCCCTGGACCGCAGCCCGAGCTTGGTGAAGATGTTGGCCACATGCCGGGCGACTGTCGCCGGGCTGATCACCAGCTCATCGGCGATGGCGCGGTTAGACAGGCCGCGTGCGATCAGGAGCGCTATCTCGCGTTCCCTGGCGGTCAGTACAGACGACGTCATCCGCGGGCCTCCGGCGGCGCCATTGGCCGATGTGACCGAGCCGCTTGCCGCCGCAGACGAGTTGCGGGGCGGGGCATCGTTGGCTGACGGGACCGAGCCGCTTCCCGCTGCAGGTACCTGTCCCGGGGTGGCTGCTGCCGCCTGTCCTGCCGCCGCCTGTCCTGCCGCCGCCTGTGCTGCTGCTGCTGCCTGTGCTGCTGCCTGGCCCGCCTGTCCCGGCTGGCTCGCGGCCGCCTGTCCCGGCTGGCCCGCCTGGCCCGGCTGGCCCGCCTGGCCCGCCTGGCCTGCTGCCGGCTGTCCAGCGCCACCCGCGGCCGGCTGTCCAGCGCCACCCGCGGCCGGCTGTCCGGTGCGGCCCGCGGCCGGCTGTCCGGGCTGGCCCGCGGCCGTACCCGGCATGGCATCGGCCAGGTCCCCGCCATCGGCGCCAATGGCATACCTGACTGCCTGGTCCGCGCTCATCGCGCGGCCCTCGGCCAGCAGCTCGGCGACCGCAGTCTCACCGAGCTGGCCGCGAGCCGCGTCGAGCAGTCGGCCTGATCGCTTCCTTGCCGATGCTGACGGAGCATGGCCGAGCGACTCGAGCAGCGCGAGCGCCGCGCCTTCCAGCCTTGCCGTCCGTGCAGGTTCCTCGTGGCGGGCGGCCAGGACCGCGGCGGCCTGGAGGCCACGCGCGATAGCCAGCCGCTGACCGATGGCCAGGCTGAGCTGAAGACTTTCAGCGAGCCTTGCGGCGGCGCGGTCAAGGTCCAGGCCGGCCAGCGCCACCCAGGCGAGGCCAGCCAGGCAGCGGGCAATGTCTGGCCTGGCGCCGATCTCTCGGTACAGGGCCAGCGCCGTTGCGTAATGCTCGGCCGCGGCGGCGTGGTCGCCGCGCGCGCTCGCCAGGCCGCCGAGGCCGTAGCGGGTATGCGCCACCCCCCAGCCGTTGTTGTCTGATAGCACGTCGAGTGCGTGCTCAAAGGTCCGCTGGGCTTCCTGCAGGCTGCCGTGGCGCGCGATGATGGCGGCCTTAGTGCTAAGCGCGATCCCTTCCTCCCAGTCATCCCCGTCGGTGCGCGCCGCCTCGATCGCCGCGTCCATCCCGGCCAGGGCGTCCTCGGGCCGGCCGGCCCTGAGGCTGACCAGCGCCAGCATCCGCAAGCCGCCCGCCGCGCCGGCTCCGCCTGAAGCGCGGCAGAGGTCAAGGCCGACCCGGGCGCAGTCCCCGGCCACCGGGTAATCCTGCTGCTCGAAGGCCATCTCGGACCTGAGCATCAGGGCCCGGGCCCGGACACGCTGCGTGACCTCCCGGTCCAGCCCGAGGAAGCGATCGAACCAGCTTGTTCCCTCCGACACGTCGCCGTCGGCGATCCACTGGCTGCGCAGCGCCGAGCAGAGCCGCAGGCCCTCCTCGGCATCGCCGCGGTCCAGGCTTGCCGCTAGGGCCGCACTGTAGTTCGGCCGCTCCACAGTGATCCTTCGGTACAGGGCGACCCGCGCCGGCCAGGGCGGATCCCCGCGCACGAACGCCTTGCCGACGGTGTCCTCGATCAGCCTCAGCAGATAATCGCGGTGCCGCAGCCGGATGACAGGCCTCTCGCCGGAGGCAGCGAGCCGGGCGGCCGCGTACTCCTTGATGGTGTCGAGCAGCCGGTAGCGGGCGTAGCCATCCAGTTCAGCGTCGAGTGTGACCAGCGACTTGTCGATCAAGGCGGCCAGCAGGTCGAGCACCCGGCCGACCGGGATCGCCTCGTCGGCGCAGACCTGCTCGGCCATTTCCAGGTTCCAGCCTGCGAACACCGACAGTCGGCGCAGCAGGATCTGCTCGGGCTCGGTGAGCAGCTCGTAGCTCCAGTCGACGGCTGCTCGGAGAGTCTGCTGCCGAAGCGGGGCGGTCCGGTCGCCGGTCGCGAGCAGCTGGAACCTGTCGCCCAGGCGGACGGCGATCTGCTCGATGGACAGTGCACGCACCCGTGCTGCCGCGAGCTCGATCGCCAGGGGCACGCCGTCAAGCATCCGGCAGAGCCTGGCGACCGCGTCCGCATTCTCGGCTGCCAGCGTGAATCCAGGGCTGGCCGCCGCCGCCCGCTCGGCGAACAGCCGGATCGCCTCGTGCCGCGCCAGCTCCCCTGCCCCGAGCCCGTCGAGGACCGCGGGCATGGCAAGGGGCGGTACCCGCCAGACTGTCTCGCCGCGCACCCGCAGCGGCTCCCGGCTTGTCGCTACCAGCCGCAGTGTCGGGCAGCTGCTGAGGAGCTGCTGGACCAGCGCCGCACAGGCCGCCACGACGTGTTCGCAGGTGTCAAGGACCAGCAGCAGCCGGCGCGGCCTGAGCGCATCGACCAGGGTCTCGGCCAGCGGGCGGTCAGGCTCCTCCCTGATCCCCAGAACTGAGGCGATCCGCGCGGGCAGGAGGGCAGGATCACCGGTATCGGCGAGCTCGACCAGCCATGCGCCGTCGGCAAAGCCCGGGGCCATCTCGCCAGCCAGCCGGAGCGCCAGCCGGCTCTTGCCGATGCCGCCGGGCCCGCAGAGCGTCAGTGCCCGGACAGCGCTGAGCAGCAGGGCAAGCTCTTCCAGGTCCCGCTCACGGCCGACGAAGCTGTTCGGTTCCGCTGGGAGGTTGCCACGGCTGATCTCATTCTCAGTGGTCATGGCCCTTCAGGGGTGGTCGCCTTCGGGTCCATTGTCGCATCAGTGACTCCCTCGCAGCGACCAGAGCGGCCGGCCCGGCGCTCAGGGCACTACGGTGACCGCCACCGGCTCGCTGTAGCGGAGCCGGCCGAAGTACATCACCTTGACCAGTGCCCACCAGTGCTGGCCGGGGCGCGCCGAGGCCGGCACCTGGACGGGAAAGCTCAGTGTCTGCACTGCGCCTGGCTCGGCACTGAACCCGCAGGTCCACCGCGGCAATGCGGCCCAGGTGCCGAACGGCGAGACCAGCTGGGCCTCACCGCGGATCTGCGAGGCGGTCGTATTGGCCACAGCTACCTCGATCTCGGCGCTGGACGCCGGCTGCACGGCAAGCTCACGGCTCAGCAGCCGCACCACAACCTCCGCTGCGCTGGCTGCCTGGTCGGCCATGTAGAGCGGGACGAGCTGGTCGAATGGCAGGTCGAGTGCAGGCGCAGGCGGTTCGCCCACGGTCAGGAGGACGGCGTCCTCCAGGACGCCGCCGACGCCATCGATCTGCGCTGCGACGAAGTAGCGGCCCGGCCCGGCGCCAGGCACCGTCCGGACGGTCAGGTCCCAGCTGGCGTGGCCACGCGCGGCCAGGTCATAGGCGAGCGGCCCGGCCGGATCCACCGCAAGCTGAGCCGGCCTGACCAGCCGCACCGTGCCTCCGGCCGGATCCGGCCCGCAGGCCACGGTCAGCCGTAGCGGCGCTGCCTGGCCGGCTGAGAGCGCGGTCCTGGCGGGGGAGAGGTGCACGGTTTCCGGGAGATTCCCGGCCGGCGCCGGGCCCTTGCCGTGCAGCCAGTAGCGGGTGAAGACCGGCTGCGCGGGCTCCGGCGGCCGTTCCGGCGCCGCGCCGGGGACCAGCGGTGCGTCCGTGACCAGTGTTACGTCCGGGGTCGACAGCGGTGCGCGCATGACCAGCGGTGCGTCCGGGGCCAGCGGTGCGTCCGGGGCCAGCGATGCGCGGGGCACCAGGGCGAGCGTTACCAGCCCGGACGGCGGCAGTTCGGTCTCTGCGGCGTCATCGCACACCGGCATGGGTGGCCCGTCCCGGTCCTCGCACAGATCGGTGCCGTGCGCCGCGGCGACACCGCCCCGCAGCCTGACCTGCGCTCGTACCGGTGTACCCGAGCCGGAGACATCGCGGAGCCGTACTGTAAGCCCGTCGGTGGGCCGCGGCTTCCCGCCGGGCACAAGCGGGTTACCGCGCGGCTTCAATGCCGAGATCAGAGCGGTAGCGGGCGTCGCTTCGGCCAGGCTGGCAGTGGCTGGCAGGGTGCCGTCGTGCTGGTCTGTCTCCTGCGCTAGCAGCTCCCGGTTATAGTCCTGCCCGGCCAGCGGGAACCCGGCACCGCGCCAGTCGCCGGCGCCCGCAGCCAGCGCGTACTCGAAGGTGTGGCTCCAGTGCTGCCAGGCGAAGCTGCTGCCGTCGGGCACCGTCCGCTTCTCGCCGTCGATCCAGACGCCGCACGGCCAGGCACTGCAGGCGCGCATCAGCGAGATGTACAGCACCCCGTCCGGGGTGACGAGGCTGCCCGGGGTGCCGCGGTTGAGGAGCGCCACACTGTGACCCGCCAGGCCGGGATCCGCCGGGCCGGGATCTGTCAGGCCGGGATCTGTCAGGCCGGGCCCGGGCCCGGCCGGTGGCGCGGGCACCTCGATGACAGCATCGGCCAGATCCCTGCTGAGCGCCGCGATCGCCGCACCGAGGTCATCGCCGGACACGATCAGCACTGGCACGTCGCGCGGGCCGCGCAGGTCGGCCCCGGGCGCGAAAGCATCAGCCCGGCTCCGGCAGGCCGGCACCCAGACCCGCGCCGAGCCAGGCGAGCCTGCCGGGCCCGCGGTGGCGAGCTGTCCCGCCAGGTCGGCGGCCACGGCGGGGGCGGCCGCCCTGAGCACCTGGCTGGTGAACGCGTTCTGCCCGGGGCCGCCCAGCGCGATCCTGAAGTCCGGCAGGTTGGAATCCGCGTCGATCGAGCCGTAGCGAGGGCTATCGGAGCGCGAGCAGGTAGCCGTCACCCCGCTGCGGGCGAGGGCCACCATGAGGTCCCTGACCACCTCCCGGCCTTCGTTGCTCATCGCTGGCGCAATGACCTCGGCGACCCCGATCGCATGCAGGCTGCGCCCGTCCGCGAACTCCGCGCCGCGCACCGCGACACACGCGGTGGAACCCACGCCGAACCATTCGTGGGCCGGATTGTCGAGGGTGTAGGCGTGCTGCCCGACGTCGGTGTCGGCTGATCCTGGCGATCGGCCGATGACGGCCGTCGCGGTCTGGTAAATGGGCAGGCCGCCAGGGACCCGGGCCGGGAAGGCGACCCGCAGCAGCCGGTCCTGGCCGATCGAGCCATCCACGTGCGTGCGGAACTCGACCCGGTCGGCGCCATCCCAGAGCAGCGTCTCCTGCCGCACCCGCAGACCGCCGATGGTGAACTCGGCGACCAGCCGCGAGCCGACCGGGCACCGCTCCGCACGGACCGTCGCGGGCCCGGCCGCCGATCCTGTCCGGCGCCCGTTGGTCGAGAGCAGCCACGGACCTTCGCCCCAGCGCGGGTGCTGAGCGTATTCCTCCTGGAGCACAAGCTCGTTACCGGCACCAGCGAGCAGCTGCGTCCCAGACCGCTTGTCGGTGATGCCGGTCAGCGTGCCGCCGCGATCCGGGTCGGCCGCCACGGCGAACGTCTCGTTCTCGATAGCACTGCCCGGCGCCGGCTGCCAGCCGGCCACTGACGTCGCCTGCCCGGCGGCCGGCCCGGCGACAGGCCGAGCCCAGTAGGTCCGGTAGCCGAGTGCGGGCACCTGGCTGGCGCGGAAGGTGAGGGTCAGGGCGGCAAGCGTGCCGTCGGGGTGCCACCGGACGCCCTCGGCGAGGCAGGGCAGCACGGCGCCGGACGCGTCGGTCAGCGTCATCAAGTCCGTTCCGGGGCCGTCGGCTTCCAGGGTCACGCTCACCTGGCCCGACCTGGGGAAGGACAGCGTATTGAACACGACGACCGGGCGTGCCCCGGCCGGCCCGCTGGTGTCGGCGAGCGCTGCCAGATACCCGGCAGCCTGCCGGCGGGCTGCGTCGCCGCGCTCGTAAGCCTCCCGCCAGCCGGCCAGCAGGTCGAGGTAGACCTGATCCGACTCGGTGCCGGTGATCGCGTCGTGGTGCGCGCCGAACACCAGCAGCCGCCACGCCTTGTCAAGCGCCAGCGCCGGGTAGGCCGCCCCGGCCAGCCAGGCGAGCGTGGCCAGCCGCTCGCCGTCCTCCGTGGCGATCTCCGCGGCGCGCTGTGCCTGCTTGGTGTCGATGTAGGAGACGTCCTTGCCCGGGTAGACCGGGTTCATGTCCCTGGTCTGCGGCGTGATCCAGACGTCCCGCTGCGCGGCGTCCTTGCGCACCGCGGCGAAGAACTCCGATGGCACCGCGGTCACGAACCGAGGCCAGACGTACCTGGCGTTCCAGTCCCGGTGGATCCCGGTGGCCCAGCGGGACGGGATCACGTGGTCGGCGCCGACCGGCAGCAGCACATTGCGGGTGGCCGCGACCGGCGCCAGCTGGCGGAACTGCTCGTAAGCGGCCTGCTCCGCGGCCGGCAGGCTGGCCGCCTCGTGGGTCACCCAGCCGGCGCCGTAATGGTTCGGCATGTAGCTGGTCAGCAGGCCGGTCCCGGTCGGCGACAGCCACTCGAACTCCGAGGCGAACTGCATCCGCAGGTTGTCGCCGACGCTCCGGTTCGGCCCCCACTGGTGGTGCGGGCCCCTGGCCCAGGCCGATTCGGCGAGTCCGGCCGCAGCCATCAGGCCGGGGTAACCGGGATCGTGCCCGAACGCGTCCAGCATCCAGGCCACGCTCGGGTCGGCGCCGAGCATCTCCCGCTGGTAGCCAAGGCCGTGCACCACATTACGGATCGTCGACTCAGCGCTGGTCAGGTTGGTGTTCGGCTCGTTGTAGCTACCGCCGACGATCTCGATCCGGCCGGCCTTGATGAAGCCGAGCAGATCCGCGCGATCCTCCGGATGCGCGTCGAAGTGCGGCTTCAGGTAGTCGATCTCGGCCAGCACGAACTTGTAGTCGGGATCCCGCCTGGCCGCCTCGAGGTGCAGGCGGACCAGCTCGAACGCGGTCCTGACGTCAGGCAGGCTGCCGTCGGCGTCCGGCAGGAAGATCCGGGCTTCGGTGTACTGGCCCTGGGTGCTCCACCAGACCGGGTCGTAGTGGAAGTGGCTGACCATCCACATCGTCCAGCCGGTCTCGGCCCCGGTGATGGTGGCCGCCCGTTCGGCCCGCAGCCCGGCGGCCTCGCTGTCGGCGATCACTGTTACCTGCCGGGGGCTCCCAGCGGTGAACGGGGCGGCGATCGCGACCCCGACTTCGACCTCGACCTGCTCGCGCCGGCCAGGTGCCGCCACGACCGAGGGCCGCGGGGTGGTCACCGCTGGCCCCTGGATGCGGACGGTGACGGGTACCCCAGCTAGGTCGGCGGCCGCGCGAGGACCCTCATTCAGAAGGGTGACCCGGACGATCGCCAGCGGCCGGGGCATCGTGCCGCCGAATAGCTCTGTCGAGATCACGTCACCGATCCGCATGCCTCATCGTCGCACGAAGCCACGGACCGACCAGCCGGCCAGCAGGCCGCGAGCTCGTCGCTCCAGGCGGATAGCATGCCGGGAGGCCAGCGGGAATATCGTAGGGACCCGCGCGGAGCGGAGCTGACTGCCGGAGACGATTGTGGCTGGGATGGGGCGATGACCGATCAGGGCAATGACCGCCGGCTCGGCTGGCTCGGGACCGGCCGGATGGGCTCGGCGCTCATCCGCAGGCTGCTCGCGGCCGGCTGCGACGTCTCCGTCTGCAACCGCACGAAAGCGAAGGCGGACCCGCTCGCGGGCGCGGGCGCGAAGATCGTGGCCAGGGCAGCCGATCTGGCCAGCGCGGACATCGTCTTCGTGACCGTCGGCACCTCTCAGGACCTGCTCGACGCAATCCTCGGCCCGGACGGGCTAATGTCAGCGGCCGCGCGGCCATCCGTTGTCGTCGACTGCTCAACGATCTCCGCGGAGGCTTCCGCGCAGGTCCGCGAGCGCCTCAGCGGCCGGGGCACGACGCTGCTTGCCGCCCCCCTCATGGGAAACCCCAAGGTAGCCAGCGCCGGGCGGCTGACGATGGCGGTGTCGGGCCCGCGGGCCGCCTTCGATGAGGCGCGGCCCTACCTCGACCTGCTCGGCGCCGGCTCGACGTACGTCGGCGAGGGAGAACTCGCCAGGACGGTCAAGCTGTGCCACAACCTCTTCCTCGGCGTCGTCACGCAGGCCCTGGCCGAGGTGACCATCCTGGCGGAGAAGAGCGGCGTCAGCAGGCAGGCGTTCCTCGCCTGCCTCAATGACAGCGTGATGGGCTCGACCTTCACCAGGTACAAGACGCCGGCGCTGGTGAACCTGGACTTCCACGCGACATTCACCGCCAGGCTGCTGCGCAAGGACTTCGACCTGGGGCTCGCGGCGGCCAGGGAGCACGAGGTCCCGCTGCCGGCCGCCGCGCTCGTGCATCAGCTCGTGCAGAGCCTGGTCGGGCACGGATTCGGCGAGGAGGACTTCGCGGCGCTGCTGCTGCTCCAGGCGCGGTCAGCCGGGATCGAGCTCGCCAGCGAACAGGCGGAGGTGCCGGACGGACTCGAGCCGGCCCGCCGCACCGGGGGCGACACACAGTCAGCCGAATGATCAATTGCTTCGGAGGGACGCAGCACGTCATCCCGAGCGCGGAGGCAGTGGCCGCGGCGGCCCGCGGGCTGGCTGCCTAGTGACCGCCAGCCAGTGCGCGCAGGGCCGGCCCGGTGAGCCTGTGCACTGTCCAGTCGTTCATCGCCGCCGCGCCGAGCGCGGTGTAGAAGCCGATCGCGGGGGAGTTCCAGTCCAGCACCCACCACTCAAGCCGGCCATAGCCCCGCTCGACGCAGATCCTGGCCAGCTCGGCCAGCAGCGCCCGGCCGTAGCCACGCCCGCGAACGGCCGGGGTGACATAGAGGTCCTCCAGGTAGATCCCGTGACGGCCGAGCCAGGTCGAGTAATTCACGAACCACAGCGCGAACCCGGCGACCCTGCCGTCATGCTCGGCGACGTGCGCGAAGACCGCGGGCGCCGGCCCGAACAGCGCCCTGGCCAGGTCATCTGAGGTCGCGCTGACCTCAGCAAGGGATCGCTCGTAGTCAGCAAGCTCACGGATGAGCCGGTGGATCTCCGCGACGTCGCCCGGGCGGGCCGGCCTGATCACGCCGGCGCGCCAGGCACCGGGAACCGGTACCTGAGCCGGAACCGCTCAGCCGCGACCACCACCTCGCCTGCTTCCACGGCGAGGCCGCCAGCCAGGTGCATGCGCTCCACGAGCAGCACCGGCGCGCCAGCCGGGATGCCCAGTGCGGCCGCCTCGGCGCGCAGCGACGCCCGGACCGATACCTCCTCGGTCACCTGATCCACCTCGATACCGATCGAGGCCATCCGCTCGGTCACGCCGCGGCCCGCCAGCGGGCCCTGTTCCGGCAGGGCCACCTGGCTCCCTGAGGTCAGCCGGTCCGGCTCGTAACTGACCGCGAGCTGGACGGCGGTCCCGTCCGCGCTCAGCAGGTACCGGGTGGTCATGACGAGGTCGGCGGCCGGGTCAAGGCCGAGCCGCCGCGCGATGCGGGCCGGCGGTGGCACCAGCTCGCTCTGATGCTCCCAGGCCAGCCGGCGCGCAGCCAACGGCCCGTCGCCGGCCGCGTGCCGCGGCGCCGTCTCATCGAGCCCGAACGGCGAGCCGGGGAACTGCAGCCGGTCATGGTCCAGGTAACAGACCGCGGGGACCTCGCGGACGTAGGACCCTGACCCGGCCCGCGCCTCGATCAGGCCCTCGGTCGCCAGGACCTGCAGCGCATGCTTGGCCGCGGTCTCGCCGACGCCGTACCTGGCGATGATGGCGTTGCGGGACGGCACCCGGGCACCCGGGGCCAGCGCGCCGTCGCGGATCCTGCCGCGCAGGTCCTCGAGCACCCGCAGGTAAACCGGGTCGGTTGACGTGGTCATCGGCTCTCGATCGTGGTGGCGGAGCCCCGGCCGCCTGGCCAGGCAGAGGCCATTGTCACCCAGACGGCTGCCGTGCGGTCAGCCAAGCGGGATTTTGCCTGGCGGCCAGCGCGGCCGGTGCCTGGTGCGCCCGAAAAGGCTGCCCGCTAGCCGCTGCCCGCTAGCCGCTGCCCTCCTCAAGGAGCAGGTGATAGCCATTAGGGGTGCGGGCGTGCAGCAGCCGGTACTGCCAGTCGTGGCTGGGCGTCATCAGCTGTTCGGTGAACGGGACCCCGGCCTCGGTGAGCCGTTGCCTGGCCTGGCCGATGTCGTTGACTCCGAACTGCCACGCGAGCACCTGATCTGGGCGGTCGACCGAGAATCCGGCTTTCCGCTCGATGCCGAACTCGACGGACCCGTGGCCAAGTGCGGTGAAATCAGGATATTCAGGTCCTTCATAGGTGACATGGAAGCCCAGGCGGACGTAGAAATCCCGTTCAGCCTCGAGATCGCTGACGAACAGGATCGGAATGATCCGGTTGAACAATGCCGCCATAGCGGGACATCGTAGCGATTCGCGATGGTTATGGTGACAGGGTGAGCGGGCCGGCGCGCGGCGAGCTTGCGCGAATTTGCGGTCGTCATCGTGTCCAGCGGCGTACCGCCGCGGGCACCCGGCAGCGCCGCGGCTGGTTTACCCTCGGTCCATGGCCCTGCACATCCCCAGCCCGCCGGCGAACGGGTTCCACATCGGCCCGGCGTACGTGCACGTCTACGGGCTGATGTACGTGGTCGGCATCACGCTGGCGATCGTGATCACTAGGCGCCGCTGGAGCGCGGCAGGAGGTGACGCCGGGCTGGTGGCCGACGTGGCCACCTGGGCAGTCCCGGCCGGGATCATCGGCGGACGGATCTACTTCGACATCACCACGCCGGCCGACATCCCGCACCACTGGTGGGGGATCTTCGCGGTCTGGTCGGGCGGCCTGGGCATCTGGGGCGGGATAGCGGCCGGCGCAGCGGTGGGCGTGTGGCGGGTGCACCGGGCCGGCGCGAACGTGCCCGTCTTCGCCGACGCCGTGGCCCCCGCGCTGCTGGTCGCCCAGGGGGTGGGCCGGATCGGGAACTACTTCAATCAGGAGCTGTTCGGCAGGCCCACCAGCCTGCCGTGGGGGCTGGCGATAGCGCCGCAGTACCGGCCGGCCGGGTATGCCAGCTATCCGACCTTCCAGCCGACGTTCCTTTATGAGCTCATCTGGGATCTCGCCCTGGCGGCCGCGCTGGTGTGGCTGGGCCATCACCGGCGAATCCGGCCGCCGGGGCTGTTCGCGCTCTACGTGGCGGGCTATTCGGCGTTCCGGATGTTCGAGGAGACGCTACGGATCGACTCCTCGGAGCACTTCCTCGGCCTGCGGCTGAACTTCTTCGTCGCTTCCGTGCTCACCGCGGGCGGCCTCGCCTGGTTCATCGTTAGCCAGCGGCGCAAGGACAAGCCGGGCCCGGTACCCGGTGATGCCGCGGTGCCGAGCGCCGCCACGGGGCCGGCGCCGGGCGCCGGGCCGCCGCAGGGCGCTAGGCCATCGCAGGGATAACCCGCTCCGGCTCGCTCGCCCGCGACTGCCACCACTGCTGGCCGTCGGCCGGCAGCATGTAGATCGGGTCGTAGTAGCGGTACTCCCTGACCAGCGCCAGCGGGTCCGCCGCCTCCACGCCGGTGCGGTAGTTCTTGGTCCAGTAGGAGATGCCGCGGCTGGTGTCGTACCTGGCCACCTGGTGCACCCAGCGCTTGCCCACATAGGGCACGTCACATAGCAGCCGTGGGGTGGCAAAGCCCGGCAGGTAGCCCATGATCTGGTGCTGCAGATCCTGGGCCTCGGCGAGGGTCAGCCGCCAGTGCTCGCTGTTGGGGATCATGTCGCACATGTAGAAGTAATAAGGAGTGATCTTCGCGTCGTCGAGCAGGACGAAGCACAGGTCGAGGAGTGCCTCGGCGGAGTCGTTGGTGCCGCGCAGCAGGACGCCCTGGTTGCGGACGTCCCTGATGCCGGTCTCCAGCATCGCCTTGGCCGCGCGCGCCACCAGCGGTGTCACCGATTGCGCCGCGTTGACGTGGGTGTGAATAGCGATGCTCACGTCACGCTCGCGGGCGGTGGCGGCGAGCCGTTCCAGGCCGGCCCGCACCTCGTCGGTCAGCCAGTACTGCGGCAGGCCCATCAGGGCCTTGGTGGCCAGCCGGACGTCCCTGACGCTCTCGACGTCCAGCAGGTCCGACACGAAGGCCTCGAGCCGCGGCCAGGGCAGGTTGGCGACGTCGCCCCCGGACACCACCACGTCGCGTACGCCGGGAGTGGCCCGCAGGTACCTGATCATCGCCGCGAGCCGGTCCTCGCGGGTGAGCCCGAACTTATGCTTGTCGATCTGCGGCGTCGGATTGCCGACCAGGTCCATCCGGGTGCAGTGGCCGCAGTACTGCGGGCAGGTGGGCAGCACCTCGGCCAGCACCTTGGTCGGGTAGCGGTGGGTGAGGCCCTCGACCGCCCACATCTCCGCCTCGTGCAGTGAGTCCCTGGACGCCTCCGGGTGCGATGGCCAGTCGGTCCGCCGGTCGCTGAGGACCGGGATCATGTACCTCCGCACCGGGTCGGCGTAGAACGCCTCGGTGAAGCCAGCCGCCGCGGGGCTGGCCGCGGGGACCATGGTGTTGATCATCTGGGGCGGCACCAGCATCGACATGGTGGCGCGTTCGGCCTGGTCACGTTCGAGGTCGGCGTAGAAGCCATCGCTGAGGCCAGCGCCGATCACCTGGCGCAGCTGGCGGATGTTCTTGATGCAGTGCGAACGCTGCCACTGCGCCGACTCCCACTCCTGATCGGTGACATCGGCCCAGCCGGGCAGCCGATGCCAGTCGGGCTCGGCAAGCTCGTTATGCCGGTACACGTACGGCTGGTCGATCAATGTGGCCCCTGCCCTTCGCAGCTAGCCGGGTGCGGAACGATAGCCAGCGATGTCGGCAGGCTACGCAAGAAGTTATTGACTGTATAGTACTAGACAGGAAATCCTATCGAATCCTGCCACCAAACCGTGAAGAGCTCATGTTATGCGCTCGCAGCGCCGCGAGGAGTGACTGATCGCGTGACCGGATCGCCCGCCGGCCAGCAGCCGGGGACCGCAAGCACGTCAGCCGCCGGCCGGGCCGCGGGGTCCCCGCTTGGCCTGCACCGGGTGACCGAGCCGCTGGGCGTGCTGCCGCAGGCCGCCTGGCGCCTTGACCCGAGCCCGCGGCTGTGGCCCGATGAGGTACGGGTACGCGTCAAGCGGCTGAACCTGGACGCCGCCTCGTTCCGCCAGCTCCACGAGGCCGCCGGCGGCGATCCGGCCGCGCTGAAGGCGGCGGTGCTTGCCATCGTCAGCGACCGCGGCAAGATGCATAACCCGGTGACAGGCTCGGGCGGGATGCTGACCGGCGTGGTGGACGAGGTGGGGCCTGACTCCCCGCTCGGGCTGAAGCCCGGCGAGGCGATCGCGACCCTCGTCTCGCTCAGCCTCACCCCGCTGTCGCTCCGCGATGACCTCGCGGCCTGGGACGGCCGGTCCGAGCAGATCCCCTGCGACGGGCACGCGATCCTGTTCGGCCGCTCGATCGCCGTAGCGCTCCCCGATGACCTGCCCGCAGCGCTCGCCCTGGCCGTGCTGGACGTCTGCGGGGCGCCCGCGCTGACCCGCCGCGTGGTCGCCGGGGCTGGCACCGCGGACGGGCCGGTCGTCGTGATCCTCGGCGCCGCGGGCAAGAGCGGCAGCCTGTCGGCGGCGGCGGCGCGGCGGGCCGGCGCCCGGCACATCATCGGCGTCGTCCCTGACCCGGCCGAGGCCGCGGTGCTGCGCGCAGCGGCAGCCGCCGGCGGTCAGGCCGGGCTGGTCGATGAGGTGGTCATCGCCGACGCCCGCGACCCGGTGGCGCTGTCCGGCGCGGTCCGCGGCGCCGGCGGCCCGGCCGACGTGACCGTGGTCTGCGTGGACGTGCCCGGCTGCGAGGGCGGCGCGATCCTGGCCACCGCGGACGGCGGTACCGTGATCTTCTTCTCGATGGCGACGTCGTTCACCGCCGCCGCGCTCGGCGCGGAGGGCGCCGCCGCCGATGTGACGATGCTGGTGGGCAACGGCTTCGTGCCGGGCCACGCCGCACTGGCCCTGGACCTGATCAGGGCCGAGCCCGGCGTCCGGGCGATATTCGACCGCCGGGTCTCCGGCCACGTAGCAGCAGGCAGCCAGCCAGGGAAGGACGGCGATGGACACGGCTAACACGCTCAGCGGCAAGCTCGGCCTCGACCCGGACATCGTGCGCGAGGCGCGTGCGCTGGCCAGCCGCGCCGGACAGCCGATCGTCGACCTGGCGAAGGCGCACACCACGGTGTCGGTCGAGCGGGCAGTGCTCCGGCTGGCCGGGCTTGACGGTGCCGACGCCGACGGCATGCCCTGGGTCAACCGGCTCGCGGACGCCGTCAGGGACAGCGCCGGGCTCCAGCATGGCGTCGCGCTGCCCGTCTGGGATGCCCTGCTGACCGGCGGATATGACGATCTCGCCGGGCTGGCCAGGGCGGCGGCGGCCGGCCGGGCCGCCTTCAGGATCCCGGCTGCGGGCGACGCCGCGATGGCACGCGCGGCGGCCGAAAGCGCGGTGGGCCGCGGCATCGCGGCCATCGACGCCCAGCGGCAGCAGCGGGAGCGCATTATCACCGCCACCGCAGACCCGCCCAAGCCGTGGATCTACCTGATCGTCGCCACCGGCGACATCTACGAGGACATCCCGCAGGCCCAGGCGGCCGCGCGGGCCGGCGCGGACATCATCGCGGTGATCCGGTCCACCGGCCAGTCGCTCCTCGACTACGTGCCCGAGGGCGCCACCAGGGAGGGCTTCGCCGGGACGTACGCGACCAGGGAGAACTTCAGGCTGATGCGGGCCGCCCTTGACGAGACCTCCCGCGAGCTCGGCAGGTACGTACGGCTGACGAACTACGCATCAGGGCTGTGCATGCCGGAGATCGCCGTGCTGGCCGGCCTCGAGCGGCTCGACATGATGCTGAACGACTGCATGTACGGCATCATCTTCAGGGACATCAACCCCCGTCGCACCTTTATCGACCAGCGGTTCTCCAGGCAGATTCACGCGCGGGCCGGGATCGTCATCAACACCGGCGAGGACAACTACCTGACCACAGCCGACGCCGTCGACGCCGCGCACACGGTGATCGTGAGCCAGCTGCTGAACGAGTACTTCGGCAAGGAGGCCGGCCTGGCCGACGGCCAGCTCGGCCTGGGCCACGCGTTCGAGATCAACCCGGCCGTGCCGGACTCCTTCCTGCTCGAGCTCGCGCACGCGCAACTGGTCCGCGAGCTGTTCCCGGCCGCGCCGCTGAAGTACATGCCGCCGACCAAGCACATGACCGGCAACGTGTTCGCCGGCTACCTGCTTGATGCGTTCTTCAACCTGTGCGGGCTGATGACCGATCAGTCGATCTTGCTGATCGGCATGATGACCGAGGGCATCCACACCCCGTTCCTGTCCGACCGGGATCTCGCGATCGAGAACGTGCGCTATGTGCGCGACGCGGCGGGGCGGCTCGGCGAGAGTTTCCGCCCGGCACCCGGCGGCTTCATCGAACGGCGCGCCAGCGAGGTGCTCGGCGAGGCGGTGGCGCTGCTGCGGGACCTCTGCGACCACGGCCTGCTGAACGCCATCGCCGACGGGACATTCGGGGTCACCAGGCGCCCGGCCGACGGCGGCCGCGGCCTGGACGGGGTGATCGAGCGGGCCGACGGCTACGTCAATCCCGCGATGCAGCTGCTGGACGACGGGCCTCAGCCAGCGGCAGGCGAGCCGCCCGCCGCAGCCCCGGGCGTGCTCGGAGCGCGGCGATGAGCGGCCAGGTCATCAGGCCTTACGGCGACACCACCGGCGACGGGCGGGTGCAGCTCTCGTTCACCCTGCCGGTCCCGTCCGGCGACGCCAGCCAGCGGGCCCGCGCTGAAGGCGCCGCACTGCAGCTCGCCGGCAAGATGGGCCTCGACCAGGCGATGGTGGTGCACGCCAAGGCGATCGGGCCCGACTTCACCTTCTTTATCGTCTACGGGCAGGTCCGGCACCTGATCGACCTGGCCGAGGTCACCGTGACCGAGCGGGAATACCCGCTGCTTTCCGCAACGGAGATCAACCTGCGGATCCGGTCCAGGCTCGGCCGCAAGCTGGTGATCATCGGCGCGTGCATCGGCACCGACGCGCACACCGTCGGCATCGACGCCATCCTGAACGTCAAGGGCCATGCCGGCGAGAAGGGCCTGGAGTACTACCGTGAGATGCGCGTGGTCAACCTTGGCTCGCAGGTGCCGGTGGCCGGGCTCGTCGCCAGGTCACAGGCGGAACAGGCGGATGCAGTGCTGGTCAGCCAGGTCGTCACGCAGCGGGACGCGCACCTGTCGAACTCGCGCGAGATGGCGGACGCCTTCGCCGCCGCCGCGCCAGGCCGGCCGCTGCTCGTGGTCGGCGGCCCGCGATTCGATCCGGGTACGGCCCTGGCGCTTGGCGTCGACAAGATCTTCGGCAGGGGAACGACGCCCCGGGATGTGGCCAGCTACCTGGTGCACGCGCTGGCGCCGGCCGGCCCTGCCGCCGGGCCCGCGGAAGGGAGCCAGGCATGACCCAGCCTGGCAGACCGCGCCCCGGCCTGACCGTGACACACCGGCGCTACGTCCCGTATGGCCACGCCCACTATGGCGGCAACCTGGTGGACGGCGCCTACGTGCTCGGCCTGTTCGGCGACGTGGCGACCGAGGTGTCGATCCGGGCTGACCGGGACGAGGGCCTGTTCGCGTCCTACTCGGATGTTCAGTTCCGCGCCCCGGTGCTCGCCGGTGACGTGCTGGAGGTGACGGCGATCGTCACCCGGGCCGGGCGCCGCAGCCGCGGGCTTGATTTCGAGGCCCGGGTCGTCTGCCGCTCCGAGCCGGAGCGCGGGCCGTCGGCCGCACGGGTGCTCGACCAGCCCATCGTCGTGGTGACCGCCACGGGGACGGTAGTGGCCCCGCCGGCGGCCGGCCTTGACGTCCCGTGACCGCGACGACTGCGCAGCGCAAGGCTCGGGGAGTGTCGTCACGATCACGGGACAGCGGTCGTTATTCGGCGCCGAACTTCCTGATTTCCTCGAACTCGGCTTCGGTCAGGTCGCGCGGCACGTCATCGTTCGCGACCTTCGCGCTCTGCACGTAGTGCCGGATGGCCTCGACGATCTCGGGGTTGGCCAGCGTGGTGACATCCCCGACGTCGGCGAAATTCGAGATGGACGCGATGACCCGGCGCATGATCTTGCCTGACCGGGTCTTCGGCATGTCAGACACGATCCAGACGTTCTTCGGCCGGGCGATCTTGCCGATCTCGGTCTCGATTGCCCGGCTGACCTTGGCCCCCATCTCCTTGCTCGGCTCGTTGCCTGGCTTAAGCGAGACGTATACCTCGACCGCGCGGCCCCTGATGTCGTCCACGACCGGCACGGCCGCCGCCTCCGCGACCTCAGGGACCGTCAGGGCGGCCGACTCGATCTCCTTGGTGCCGAGCCGGTGACCGGCCACGTTGATGACGTCGTCGACGCGGCCCAGGATCCTGAAATAACCGTCGGCTGCCTCCACCGCGCCGTCGCCGGCGAAGTACGGCCAGCCGCGCCAGTCCTTGCTGTCCGGGTCCTTGTTGTACTTCGCGTAGTAGGTCTGCACGAACCGCTCGGGCTGGCCCCAGATGGTCTCGAAGATGCCCGGCCACGGGTTGCGGATGCAGATGTTGCCTGCCCGGCCGCTGCCGGCCGGGACCTCCTCGCCGTCCTCGTCGTAGATGACCGGGTAGATCCCGAGTGCCATGGGGCCGCAGCTGCCGGGCTTCATCGGCTTGAGCGCCGGCAGGGTACTGCCGAGGAAACCGCCGGTCTCGGTCTGCCACCAGGTGTCGACGATGACCGCATCGCCCTTGCCGACCTCGGAGTGGAACCAGCGCCATACCTCAGGCTCGATCGGCTCGCCCACCGTCGTCATGTGCTTGAAGTGATAGGAGTACTTCTTCGGCTCCTCAGGCCCTAGCTTGCGCAGCATCCGGATGGCCGTCGGGGAGGTGTGGAAGATGTTGACGCCGAGGTTCTCCGCGATCCGCCAGGGCCGGCCGGCATCGGGGTAGTTGGGCGTGCCCTCGTAAATCACGCTGGTGGTGCCCAGCGCGAGCGGGCCGTACACGATGTAGGAGTGGCCGGTGATCCAGCCGATGTCGGCCATGCACCAGTACACGTCGTCGGGATGAATGTCCTGGTAGTACCTGGACGTCCCGGCGACGTACGACAGGTACCCGCCGGTACTGTGCACGCAGCCCTTGGGGCGGCCGGTGGTGCCGCTGGTGTACATCAGGAACAGCGGCGCCTCGGCAGGCATCGACACCGGCTCGACGACCTGGCCCTGGTACTTGCCGAGCACCTCGTCGACGAAGAAGTCGCGGCCATCGACCATCGGGGTCTGCGATGCGTACTGCCCCGGATGCCGGCGCCAGACCAGGACCCTGTCGATCTCCTGGCCCTGCTTGAGCGCCTCTTCCAGCGCCTCGTCGGCCTTGGCCTTGTGATCGGTGAGGTCGCCGCTGCGGTAGTAGCCATCCATCGTGATCAGGACCCGGCTGCCCGAGTCGGCGATCCTGGTCCCGCACGCGTTGCCGCTGAACCCGCCGAAGACCTGCGAGTGGACGACCCCGAGCCGGGCGCAGGCCAGCATGGTGACCGGCAGCTCGGGGACCATCGGCATGTGCAGGGTGACCCGGTCGCCGGTCTTCAGCCCGGCGAAGTCACGCAGCACCGCGGCGAACTCGTTGACCCGGCGGTAGAGCTCGGAATAGCTGATCCGCTCCGTGTCCTCGGCCTCAGGCTCAGGCACCCAGATGATGGCGTCCTTGTCGGGGCGGGCCTGCGCGTGCCGGTCCACGCAGTTGTAGCTGGCATTCAGCTTGCCGCCGACGAACCACTTCCAGAACGGGGGGTCACTGGTGTCCAGCGTCGTGTGCCACGGCGCATCCCAGCTGAGCAGGTCCGCATACTCGGCGAAACAATCGGGGAAGCGGTCCTCGCTGAACCGCTCGAAGATGGCCGGGTCGGCGGCGTTGGCCTGCTCGACGAATTTCGCGGGGGGCAGGTAATACTCCTCCTCCCGCCAGTGCACGGCGATACTTGACTCGGAGACAATTGCCTCCGTCACCTGAGGTTCCGGATTTTCTGTCATTGCTCGTCCTCCAGCTGGAAGATGCACCCGGCAAGCGGGTAGGTAATGCGGTCGTCAAGCACGTGCACGCGAAACTGAAATATCTGGTGCGCGCGGGGCACCAGGCCAGACGCCGGGCAGGCAATCACGCACGGCGCAGCGTGCCGTCGCCGACGCCTGCCCACGCCTGCCACTCTGCCCTTGCCCGCTGAGTCGGTCAATGGTATCGCCGCCGGACAAGGCGGAACAGTTCCCGCCAAGCTGCCGCCGCGGGCACCAGCGGGTCGGGCGGGAACAGCGGGTTGACATCATCGCGATCGACGGTATGTTGCTACCCAGTCCAGCACCGGGCCAGCTGGCCGGGCCATCAGCGGTCCTGGCTGCGCGGTGACACGCGGCTGATCGCAGCGATCGGCCGGTGCCATGCGAGCGCGGCTGGGGGCCGCCGCGGCCCCGGCGGGGCGGGGGGGTTGGACCCAGGAGGGGCCCGGGCACCCAGTAGACAACGGAGGACGAGCCTGTTGCCGACAGGACGGACTCCGGTCCGAAGGGATGCCCGGGCGCTCTTCCGAGCGGCCGGGCTGGCCGGCTACCCGCATCACCTATCCTTTCAGCACCACCCGCTAATCCCGGTGCAGCACACGCTGAGGCAGGAATATTGACAGCGACCGACCGGCCAGAATCGCCACATGCGCGCCGCGTGGCCGTCATCATTCCGACATACGATGAGCGCGAGAACCTGGAGTCGATCTCGGCCCGGGTGCGCAGCGCTGTCCCCGGCGCTGAACTGCTGGTGGTTGACGACAACAGCCCGGACGGCACCGGTGAGCTTGCCGACAAGCTGGCCGCTGGCGACTCTCATATTCACGTGCTGCACCGGCCAGGGAAGGCCGGCCTCGGAGCGGCCTACATCGCGGGCTTCAGCTGGGCGCTTGAGCGCGGCTACGACGCCATGGTCGAAATGGACGCCGACGGATCGCATCAGCCCGAGGAGCTACCGCGGCTGCTTGAGGCGCTGGACGCCGGCGCCGACGTTGTTATCGGGTCACGCTGGGTGCGCGGGGGAACGGTGCGCAACTGGCCGAAGTCGCGTGAGTTCCTGTCCCGCGGCGCTAACGCCTATGCGCGGATCATGCTGGGCATCGGAGTCAGGGATGCCACCGGCGGGTTCCGCGTCTACCGCGCCGAGACGCTGCGCAAGATCGCCCTGGATCAGGTGCTGTCCCAGGGCTACTGCTTCCAGATCGATCTCACGCTGCGGGCCATCACGGCCGGGCTGACCGTCACCGAGGTGCCGATCACCTTCACCGACCGCACCCGGGGCACCAGCAAGATGGGCCGGGCGATCGTCGGTGAGGCCTTCCTGCGGGTCGCCCAGTGGGGCATCACGCGCAGGCTGGGCGGTGGCCGTAAGGCCCGGCCGGGGACCTCCTGCTAGCAGGAGACCAGCGCACGGGGCGAGCCGCCGGCCGGTTAGCAAGGCGTCCGGCGGCTGGCGCCAGCGAGCCGTTATCTGGCTTATGCGCTCTTGCGCTGGCGGGGCGAGTGCGAGCTGGCCTGATCGCGGCCATCCGCGCCGCGTTTTCCCCTGATCACGGCCAGCCGCTCGGCCAGCACTTCCTCGAGGTCAGCCATGCTGCGCCGCTCCATCAGCATGTCCCAGTGGCTCCGCGGCGGCTTGGCCTTCTTCGGCGCGGGCATGTCCCCGGTCGCGGTGAGCGCGAGCGAACCACAAACCCGGCACTCCCAGTTCACCGGTATCTCTGCTTCTGCCGAGAATGGGACGGTGAAGCGATGGCCCTTCGGGCAGTCGAAAGCCACCTCCTGACGCGGGGCCAGATCGGTGTTACGGTCGTTCTCATAGCTCGTGGCCCCGAGCCGGGTACCGCGAAGTGCGCGTTCGGCCATAGATCTGTTGCCTCCCAGCCGCTCAGCCGTCCCTGTTGACAACGGTGAGTACCCGGACAAGATTCCCCTGATAACCGGATTCCAACCCCTCTGCGGCCCGGCGGATCTCCGAAACGGCTCATCCGGCTCCGCGCGGGTGCCATTGGCCACGTTCCGTGAGCACATCGCGCAGCAGGTCGGTCTTGTCGGTCATGATGCCGTCCACTCCGAGATCAAGGAGGCGGACCATGCCTGCTCGGTCGTTCACGGTCCACACGTGCACCGCGAGGCCCGCGGCATGGGCGTGCCGCAGGAACGACGGTGTCGCGATCCGGATGGGCACCTGAGTGCAGCGCACCGACAGCCGGGCGCACCGGGCCGCCAGGGCCCGGTGCGGCACGGCGAGCCGGATAGCCGCGATCCCCACCGGAGAGGTCGACATGCAGACGGGCCGGCCCAGGGCCCGCCTGGCGGCAGCCAGCCTGAGGCCCGAGAACGAGGTCACGCAGACCCGGTCCCAGGTGGCGGTCCTGTCCAGCACATCAGCGAGCGGCCGCACTGCGGGCGCGTCCTTGACGTCGATGTTGAAGCGGACGTCCGGCCAGGCGGCCAGCAGGTCCTCGAGCACCGGGATCGGGTCGCTGCCGCCGATGCGGGCCGCCGCGACGTCACGATGCGGCAGCTCCGCGATCCGCCCGGAGATATCGGTCACCCGCTCAAGCGTCCGGTCGTGGAATGCCACGAGCACGCCATCCGCGGTCGCATGCACGTCTGTCTCCAGGTAGGCGTAGCCCAGCCCGACGGCGTGCTCGAAAGCGCGCCAGGTGTTCTCGGGGAAGAGCTGCGCCGCACCGCCACGGTGCGCGAACGCATGCGGCCTGGGACGATCAAGGAATCCGGGCGCCACGGCCTCAGTATGCCGAACAAGGTCCGGCCTGCCGGGCAGGCGCGCGGCCGGTCCGCGGCGGGTTCCCAGGCTGCCATCGGGCCGCCAGCCTGCCGGTCAGGCGCGCTGCCATGCCCTCCGGCGGGTTTCCGCGATGGCGATGGCGGCCGCGGCGGCGACGTTGAGCGAGCCGACCCGGCCTGGCTGCGGGATGTAGGCGACCACGTCAGCGGCGGCGAGCAGGGCAGCCGAGCAGCCCCGGTCCTCGTGGCCAAGGGCCAGGCAGATGTCACCGTCCAGCGGCGCCTCATGCAGCGGGACCGCAGCGGCGGTGAGCTCGATCGCGACCACGGTGAAGCCGGCCGCGCGGGCGGCGTCCGCCGCCGCGGCCGCGCTGGCCGGCTCGCGCTCCAGCATCACGAAGCGCTCGGTGCCCAGGGACGTCTTGCGGGCCGCCGGGTGCCCGGGTGCCGCGGTGGCACCGCAGAGCCAGGCGCGCTCGACACCGAGGGCGGCAGCGGTCCTGATGATCGACCCGACATTGAACGGCTGGCTCACCGAGTCGAGCAGCAGGGCAATCCTGGTCTCGGCCCGGCGCCGCCAGGACCTGTTCAGCCGTTTGACATCCGTCGGCCCCAGCTGGCGGGGGCCAGCAGCGCCGGTCACCGGCCGGTCCGCAGGACGCGGTACCCGGCCCGGGCCGCGACCCGCTCGGTGGGCCAGCCGGACTCGGCCAGCCACCGCTGCAGCGAGTCGGACCCGAGATTGCGCTGCACTACCAGGTATGCGCGGCCCCCCGGCGCGAGCCTGCCCAGCCACCCGGTGAGCAGTTCGCGCAGCGCGGGCTTACCGATCCTGATCGGCGGGTTGGACCAGATCAGCTGGAACTGGCCAGGTACCGACGGATCGCCGGGTGCGGCGGGGCGGACGCAGCCCAGGCCGGCCCGCGCGGCATTGCGAGCGCAGAGCGCGAGCGCGCGGCGGTTGACGTCGACCGCCCAGACGCATGACCCGGGGGAGCGGGCCGCCATCACGAGCGCCAGCGGCCCGTAGCCACAGCCGAGGTCGAGCAGCTGGCCCGCCACGGGCGGCGCCGGGGCTGTCTCAAGCAGCAGCCGGGTTCCCGGATCCAGCCTGCCCGGCGAGAACACGCCGGAGTCGGTCTCCAGCTCCAGCTGCAGGTCGGCCAGCACGAGGTGGACGGTACCCGGCCGGCGAGGCGCTGCCGGGTGCTCGGCAAAATACTGCTGGCCCACCGGGCGGGCTGCCGTTTACCAGGACTGCGGCTGAGCGGGCGCTGGGCTCGCCTGCTGCGCGCCTTGCTCCGCCTGCAGCGCGGGGTTGATGTACGCGCGGGTCATCCAGCGCTCCACCACGAACGTCAGCACCGGGATGGTCCCGGCGAGCAGCAGCACCACCGTCGGGGCAATGGCCAGCCGCAGCCGCCGGGCCAGCACGTAAGCAGTGACCAGATAGATCAGGTACAGGATCCCGTGCGTGGTGCCCACGTAGTTCACCACGGCGTTGTCGTGAGCGAACACCTGCAGCGGGATCCCGACGAAGCACAAGATCATCAGTACCACGCCGGTCACGTAGGCCATCACGCGGTAACGGAGCACGTCAGCGCGCACCGGAGTACCTCCTCAGCAAAATCGCCGTCAGCAAATCGCCGCAGTGCGGTGGCGGCGGCTAACGCAGCCCGTGCCATCGTCCGTGGCCCTTCACCTGCTCGTTCAGCCGGGCGAG
Organism: Streptosporangiaceae bacterium; assembly: GCA_050011895.1. Taxonomy (GTDB): domain Bacteria; phylum Actinomycetota; class Actinomycetes; order Streptosporangiales; family Streptosporangiaceae; genus DATBGO01. The sequence goes on from JBEKIF010000011.1 coordinate 24,076, forward strand.
GTACGCGTTGTAGGCGGCAAGCTCCGGATCTTCTTCTTCCGACGCGGCGCCGCCGGCCGGATCTCCAGTCCCGCGCGGCGCCGCAACGCCAGCCGGCAGCTGGACAGCCCCGGCTGCGCCGCCCGCCTCGGTCTTCGGCCTCAGCTCATCCAGGATGGTCTTAGCCCAGAACACCAGGCCGAACACCGCGAAGACCGGCCACTCGAACGTATAAGCCCAGCTGAGCGCGTTGCCTGCCTCCGCCCGGCGGAACTGCCAGTCACCGAGCCAGAGCATCCCGAGCACGGCCGCGACGGTGAACGCATGCCAGCCTAGCCACCTGGGTGCGAACAGGAAGTGCCACCGCGGCTTGGGCTTGGCGCTTGGCATGGTCAGAGCCTAGCGCCGGATGCGACCTGCCGCAGCGCGGGACATTACGGGCAGCCGCCTGCCGTTACCACCAGATACCAGCGAGTCAATGCCGGGCTAACCGGGCTGGTCAGTGATAATCAGAGGCATGTCTCTTGCGGACCTTATCTCCGGGCGCACCGGACTGGCCGGGCGGCTGCCCGGCCGGATCGAGGAACTGCGCGGCCCGGTCAGGGGAATCATCGTGCTGCCCAGGCACCTGTCGTGGCCAGGGCTGCGCGAGTGCGACGTCACGGACGACAGCACCAGGCGGAGCATGTACGGGATCGTGCTGACCCAGGGCAGGCGCAATGACGTCGCCCGCTTCCTCAATGCCCGGCTGCTCGCCCAGGACTGGCCGCTGATCAGGACCTCGCTCGACCCCAAGCTCCGCCGCTGGTGCGAGCGCAGGTTCGCGCTGCGCGCCGCCAGCGAGGCGCGGCAGCCACTCCGCCAGCCCTGAGCTGGGCCCGGCAGGCAGGCGCCGTATGCGATGGTATCTGCATGCGCAAATTCGTCATCATGGGCGTCCAGGGCAGCGGCAAGGGCACCCAGTCCGCCATGCTCGCGTCCGACTTCGATCTCGTGCACATCAGCGTCGGTGAGATCTTCCGCTGGAATGTCCTGCAGCACACCAAGGTGGGCGCCCAGGTGCGGCGGACCATGGCCGCGGGGGAGCTGGTCGGTGACGACCTGGTCGAAGGGATCGTCAAGGACCGCCTTGCCCAGCACGACTGGAACTACGGGTTCATCATCGACGGCTTCCCCCGTAACGAGCGGCAGGCGGAGTTCTTCCTGGAGAGCTACGACATCGACGGGGTCATCCACCTGGACATGCCCGACAGCGAGGTCCGCCGCCGTGTCCTCGCGCGGCGGCTCTGCTCCGGCTGCGGCATGGACTACAACCTGCTGGCCAGCACCCCGGAGGTGCCGGGCAAGTGCGACGTGTGCGGGGGTGAGCTCGTCTCCAGGGAAGACGACACCGAGGAAGCCCTCGCCGTGCGGCTGCGCGACTACCACCAGAAGACCAACCCGGTGCTGGACATCTTCCGCCGCAAGGAGTACGTGGTGACGGTCGATGCGCGCCCCGCCAAGGAGGCCGTCCAGCAGGCCATCAGGGACCAGCTGGGGCTGCCGCCGCATCACCCGCGGGCCGCGGAGGGCGCCGGGCAGGCCGCCGGAACCGGGCGGGTGGCGGAAGGCAGCGCCCGGCCCTGACCGGCCCCGGCTGATCTGGATGCGGATCGTCGTCGCGCCCGACTCGTTCAAGGGCACCATCGGCGCCACCGAGGCCGCCGCCGCGCTGGCGGCTGGCTGGCGGTCCGGCCGGCCAGCCGATGCGGTGAGCTGTGTTCCGCTGGCCGACGGCGGCGAGGGCACGCTGGAGGTGCTCGCCGCGGCGTGGCCGGCCGCCCGCTGGCATCAGGCCACCGCCCGCGGGCCGCGCGACGGGTCCGTTGACAGCTGCTGGCTGGAACTGCCCGGCCGAACGGGGGTGGTGGAACTCGCCCGAACCAGCGGGCTGCCGTTGCTGGCCGGTCCTGATCCGCTGCTGGCCCACTCGGCCGGAGTGGGCGACCTGGTCGGGCGCGCGCTGGAGGCGGGTGCCGCCGCAATCGTCATCGCGCTTGGCGGCTCGGCCTGCACGGATGGCGGGACCGGCGCGCTCACGGCGCTCGGGGCGCGCTTCCTTGATGCCGCCGGGAGCGAGCTGCCGCCCGGTGGCGGTTTCCTGGCCGAGCTGGCCGCCGTCGACCTGACCGGGCTCCGGCCGCTACCGGAGGGCGGCGTGACCTGCCTGACCGACGTCGACGCTCCGCTGCTGGGTCCGCGCGGCGCCGCCGCGGTGTTCGGCCCGCAGAAGGGCGCGGACCCGCGCCAGGTGGCGGTTCTCGAGGCAGGGCTGACCAGGCTGGCTGAGCTACTTGGCGGGGCGCCAGCCGCTGCCGGGGCGGGAGCCGCCGGCGGCGCCGGATACGGCCTCGCCGCGGCCTGGGGGGCGCAGCTCGCGCCGGGAGCCGCGGAACTGTGCCGGATCAGCGGGCTTGACGCGGCGCTGCGCGGCGCCGACCTGGTCATTACCGGGGAGGGCCGGTACGACGCCACATCGGCCGGCGGCAAGGTCCCGGCTGCGGTCATCGCCGCCGCTGCCCAGGCTGGAGTCGCGGCCGGCCTGGTCGCCGGGGTGATAACGGCCGAGCCTCCAGCTAGCGTCCGGCAGGCGCTCTCGCTGGCTGCGCTGGCCGGCGGAACCGGGCCCGCGATGGCGGACCCAGCGCGCTGGCTCCGGCTGGCAGGCCGCCAGCTCGCACTCGATCTGGCCGGCCGCCAGAAGAATCCGGGCGCGAGGACCTAGCCTTGGGTTGTGCGGGAGATCGTGGTATTCAGCGGCAGCGCCCACCCCAGCCTGGCCGCGGAGATATGCGCTCAGCTGGAGGAGCCGCTGCACCCCGTCCGGGTGCGCCGCTTCGCCAACGACTGCCTGGAGGTGCAGCTGCAGTCCAACTGCAGGGAGCGGGACGTTTTCCTGATCCAGCCGATCGTGCCGCCGGTCCAGGAGAACCTGGTCGAGCTGCTGCTGATGCTGGACGCGGCGCGGGGCGCCTCGGCGGCGCGGGTCACGGCCGTCATTCCGCACTACGCGTATGCCCGGTCGGATAAGAAGTCCATGCCGCGCGTGTCGATCGGCGGCAGGCTCGTCGCCGACCTGCTGGTGACGGCGGGCGCCAGCCGGGTCCTGACGATGACGCTGCACGCGCCCCAGGTACACGGGTTCTTCTCGGTGCCGGTCGACCACCTGCACGCGCTGCGCGAGCTCGCCGCGCACTTCGCCGGATTGAGCCTGCACGACGCCGTGGTGGTCTCGCCTGACCTGGGTAATGCCAAGCAGGCGGCCGCGCTGGCCCGGCTTCTCGGCCTGCCGGTGGCGGCCGGCGCCAAGGAACGGGTGAACGACGAGCAGGTCACGATCAGCTCGATCATCGGCGATGTCGCGGATCGCGACGTGATCGTCCTCGATGACGAGATCGCCCGCGGGACTACCATCCTTGAGCTGCTGGCACGGCTGCAGGAGTGGGGAGCCCGGTCGGTGCGCATCGCCTGTACGCACGGGCTGTTCTGCGACGGGGCACTCAAGCGGATCGCCGCGCGGCCCGAGGTGGTCGAGATCGTCTGCACCAACACGGTGCCGATCGCCGACAGCGAGCGTGACCCCAAACTTCAGGTCATCTCGCTCGCCCCGGCCCTCGCCGAGGCGATCCGCCGGATCCACGAAGGCGAGTCGGTCAGCGCGCTGTTCGACCAGAACTGGATTGCCGCGCCCGGCCCGCACCTGGCGTAACCGGGCTGAGCCGGGGGCAGCGGCGCGCATTGCTACCGGGGGCGCTCCTGGTGACACCAATGAGACGATGGCGCGTTCGCCGCTGCTGATTCCGCACCGATGTGCCACCGGTGCTACCCGGCCGGCCGGGTAACTGCCGGGGTGCCCCCGGCCGCCGCCACCCGGCGCTCCAGGGCGAGCAGGTATTCCTTGCGCTCCAGGCCGCCGCCGTAGCCGGTCAGGGCCCCGTCGGAACCCACCACCCGGTGGCACGGCACGATGATGCTGACGGGGTTCCTGCCATTGGCCAAGCCCACCGCACGCGCGGCCGACGGCCGGCCGATCAGGGCCGCGAGCTGCCCGTAGGAGATCGTCGTGCCATACGGGATGGCCTGCAGGGCGGTCCAGACAAGCAGTTGAAACGGGGAGCCCGCCATGGCCAGCGGCAGGCTGAAGCTGGTCAGCGTGCCATCGAAATAGTCGGATAGCTGGCCTGCCGCCGCGGCGAACGGCGCTGCGTCCGGCTCGCCGAACAGCTCTGGCGCGGGCGGGTGCCGCTGCTCGCTCAGGTACAGCCCGGCCAGCCGGCCGTCGACTGCGAGCAGGGTGAGCGGCCCGACCGGGCTGCCGACGACGGTGTGCGCCCGGCGGCCGGTGCCTGCGTGCGCGCGACGCCCGGTCCGCGCGGTCGCGGTCGGCGTGGTTGGGGTCAGTGCGGTTGTGGTCATGCTCGATCCTTTCCTTCGGGCGGCGCAGCCGCGGGCATCCGGTTGATCGCATGCTCGCCGGTAGCCCACAGGTACTGCACCGCGTAGGCGCGCCACGGACGCCAGCTGGCGGCGCGGCCGGTCAGCGCTGCGGGCGCGGCGGGCAGGCCGAGTTCGCGTGCGGCGGTGCGGACGCCAAGGTCGGACGGGAGGAATGCGTCCGGATCGCCAAGACCGCGCATGGCGGTCATCTCGACGCTCCAGGGGCCGATCCCCGGCAGCGCGCTGAGCTGAGCGCGGGCCCGCTGCCAGTCGCTGCCGACGCCCAGGTCGATCTCACCGGCCGCCAGCGCCGCGGTCAGCGCGGCGAACGTCTGCCGGCGCGAGGCCGGGACGGCCAGCGTGGCCGGGTCAACCGCAGCGAGCGCGGCAACGTCGGGGAACAGCCGGGTCAGGCCGCCCGCCGGGTCCTCGACCGGCTCACCGCGGGCCTCGGCCAGCCGTCCGGCATGAGTACGCGCCGCGGCCACCGACACCTGCTGGCCAAGCACGACGCGTACCGCGAACTCCGCTGCGTCGACCGTCCGCGGCACCCGGCGGCCCGGCGCCTTGTGCACCAGCGGCGCGAGCACCGGATCGGCACTCAGCAGCTCCCCGGCGGCGACCGGGTCGGCATCGAGGTCGAGCAGTCGCCGGCACCGGCTGATCGCGCTGGCCAGGTCCCGCAGGTCGGTCAGGGCCAGCTGGCACGCGATGTGCGCGGCCCATGGCCGCAGGGTGACGATGCCGTGCCCGTGCGGCAGCCGCAAGGTCCGCCGGTAGCCGCCGTCGCGCCACTCCTCCACGCCGGGCACGGCGGTGGCCGCCAGATGGCCGAACAGGTTGTCCGGGCAGAGCGGGACGCGGAACGGCAGCCGCAGCTGCAGCCCGCCGGCGGCGGCGGCCGGCGCCCCGCGGCCCGCGCGGTGGCGCAGCTGGGTCGGGGAAAGCGCGAACACTTCATGCACGGTCTCGTTGAAGGCCCGGATGCTGGCAAAGCCGGCCGCGAACGCGACGTCGCCCATCGGCAACGAGCTGGTCTCGATCAGCAGCCGGGCGGTCTGCGCCCGCTGCGCCCTGGCCAGTGCGAGCGGTCCCGCGCCCAGCTCGGCCAGCAGCTGCCGCTGGAGCTGCCGGACGCTGTAGCCGAGCCGGGCGGCCAGGCCGGGAACGCCGTCGGCGTCGATCACGCCGTCGGCGATCAGCCGCATCGCCCGCGCGACCAGGTCGGCGCGCTCGTTCCACTGCGGCGATCCGGGACTCGCGTCCGGGCGGCACCGCTTGCAGGCACGAAAGCCCGACTGTTGGGCGGCGGCGGCGCTCGGGAAGAAACGCATGTTCTCCGGCTTCGGCGGCACCGCGGGGCAACTCGGCCTGCAGTAGATCCCGGTGGTGATCACCGCGCCGAAGAACCAGCCATCGAACCTGGCGTCCTTCGCCTGGAAGGCCCGCACGCAGCGCTCGGTGTCCTCATGCACCCTGCCAGCATCGGCGCTCACGGCCGCTGATGCTAGCGAAAATGCGACATGGCCCTTGCCCGCGAATCACGCCGGCTTGCTGAATCGGCAAACTTGCGCAACACGAACTTTTGCGTATGCTGCATGTTGTGACCGAACACGCCGGCCCTGGCGAGCGGCTGCCCGGCCGCCGGCCGGCCGCCGGTCTCCGGGAGCGCAAGAAGCTGGCAACCCGGCGGGCGATCGGATCGGCGGCGATGCGGCTGGCCATCGAGCGCGGCCTGGACAACGTGCTCGTCGAGGACATCGCCGCGGCGGCAGGGGTGTCGCCCCGGACGGTCAACAACTATTTCGCCAGCAAATACGAGGCCATCTGCGCGCTCGCGATGGACCGGGGACGGCTGATGGGCGCGGCATTGCGCGACCGGCCGGCGGCCGAGCCGCTCTGGGAGGCGATCACCCACGCGGTCCTCGAGCAGTACGCCGCCGCCGATGAGGCCCCGGAAAAGGAGTGGATCGAAGGGGTACGCCTGGTCATAAGATCGCCAGAGCTCGAAGGCGAATACCTGAAGACGCAGTATGTCGCGCAGCATGTGCTTGCCGCTGCGATCGCCGAGCGGATTGGCACCGATTTGGACGCTGACATGTTTCCCCGGGTCATGGCGGGCGCTGTTACAGCGGCAATTCAAGTCGCCATGGAACGCTGGCTCTTCGCTGAGCCGCCCATAGCGCTGGCGCCGCTGATCCGGCGCGCGCTCCGTGCGGTCAGCCATGCGCTGACCACTACCTAGCGAGCCTTCTTTGCTGATCCGACTCCTGCGCGCCCAGCTGCGCCCCTACCGCAGGCCGGTCGCCCTCGTCGTGCTGTTGCAGCTGGTACAGACCCTGGCGACGCTGTACCTGCCCACCCTGAACGCCGAGATCATTGACAACGGCGTGATCACCGGCAACACCGGCTACATCGTGCGGACCGGCGGCGTCATGATCGCAGTGACGATCGTGCAGATCCTCAGCTCGGTCGGTGCCGTGTACTTCGGGGCCCGCACCGCCATGGCGATGGGCCGGGACGTCCGGCAAGCCGTATTCACCCGGGTGCACGACTTCTCCGCCCGCGACGTGGCCAGGTTCGGCGCGCCGTCCCTGATCACCCGGACCACCAACGACGTCCAGCAGGTCCAGATGCTGGCCATGATGACGTTCACCATGATGGTGTCGGCCCCCATCATGTGCGTCGGCGGCATCATCCTGGCGCTCGACCAGGACGTGGCGCTGTCCTCCCTGCTGCTGGTCGCCGTTCCGGCTCTCGGCGTCATCGTGGGGCTGATCATCGCCCGGATGCGGCCCCTGTTCCGGGCCATGCAGGACCGGCTGGACGAGATCAACCGGGTGCTCCGCGAGCAGATCACCGGCGTCCGGGTGGTCCGGGCCTTCGTCCGCGACGACCTGGAGCAGGAGCGGTTCGCTGGAGCCAGCACCCAGCTGATGAACGTCTCGCTCGGGGTCGGGCGGCTGATGGCCCTGATGTTCCCCGCAGTGATGGTGGTGCTGAACTTCTCCAGCGTCGCCGTGCTCTGGTTCGGCGGGCACCTGGTGGCCAGCGGGAGCATGCAGATCGGCCAGCTGACCGCGTTCCTGTCCTACCTGATGCAGATCCTCATCTCGGTCATGATGGCGACGTTCATGTTCATGATGGTGCCCCGCGCCGAGGTCTGCGCCGAGCGCATCGTGGCGGTGCTGGACACTGAACCCGATGTCGTCCCGCCGGCCAGCCCGGTGCGCACCGCCGCGGTGCACGGCTATCTCGAGCTGGCCGACGTGGAATTCCGTTATCCCGGCGCCGCCGACCCGGTGCTGCGCGGGATCAGCCTGGCCGCCAGGCCCGGCGAGATCACCGCGGTCATCGGCGGCACCGGCAGCGGCAAGACGACCTTGCTGAATCTCATCCCGCGGCTGTTCGACGCGACCGGCGGTGCCGTGCTCGTGGACGGGGTCAACGTCAGGGACCTGGACCCGGAGGTGCTGTCGGCCGCGGTGGGATTCGTGCCGCAGAAGCCCTACCTGTTCTCCGGGACGGTCGGGTCCAACCTGCGGTACGGCAAGCCCGGCGCCACCGATGAGGAACTCTGGCTGGCGCTGGAGATCGCGCAGGCCCGCGGGTTCGTCGAGCGGATGGACGGCGCCCTGGACGCGAAGATCGCCCAGGGCGGCACCAACGTCTCCGGCGGCCAGCGCCAGCGGCTGGCCATCGCCCGCGCGCTCGTGCACCGTCCGGAGATCTACCTGTTCGACGACTCTTTCTCGGCGCTGGACTACGCGACCGACGCCGCGCTGCGGGCCGCGCTGGCTGCCGAGACGGCGGATGCGACGGTCGTCATCGTCGCGCAGCGGGTGGCCACCATCAGGCACGCCGACCGCATCATCGTGCTGGAGGCGGGCCAGGTCGTCGCCACCGGCACCCACTCCGAGCTGATGGCCACCAGCGGCACCTACCGGGACATCGTGCTGTCCCAGCTGACTGAGCAGGAGGCGGCCTGATGACCGCCGCACCAGGCACCACCTCGCCAGGCAGCGCGGGCTCCGGCGGCGGCCCGGCCGACGGCGGCCGTAGCGGCGGAGGCCGGCCAGGCGGGGGACCGCCGGGCGGGGGACCGCCGGGCGGGGGACCGCCGGAGGGCAGGCCGCCTGATGGCGGCGCCGGTGAAGCACCGGTGCCGCAGCGCGGCCCTGGCCCGCCGCCCGGCGCCCGGCGCGGACCGGTCGCCTTCATGAGCGGCATGTCGACCGAGAAGCCGCTGAACTTCCGCGGCTCGGCGCGCCGGCTACTGGGCATGCTCCGCCCGGAACGGCCGCTGATCGTCCTGGCCATCGGCCTGGCCACGGTCAGCGTGACCCTGGCGGTGCTCGGCCCGCGGCTGCTGGGCGCCGCCACGAACCTGATCTTCGCCGGCGTGGTCGGCCGCCTGATCCCGGCCGGGGTGACGAAGGCGGAAATGATCACCCGGCTGCGCCAGGAAGGCCGCGGCACCCAGGCGGACATGCTCGGCTCCATGAACATCGCGCCCGGCCACGGGATCGATTTCAGCGCCGTCGGGCGGGTTCTGCTGATCGTGCTGGTGCTCTACGCGTGCTCGGCGGTGTTCAGCTGGCTGCAGGGCCGCGCGGTCGCGGCCATCGTGCAGCGCTCGGTGTTCCGGCTCCGCGAGCAGGCCGCGACGAAGCTGTCCAGGCTGCCGCTGAGCTACTTCGACCGGCAGCCGCGCGGCGAGATACTCAGCCGCGTCACCAACGACATCGACAACCTCGCCCAGTCGATGCAGCAGACCCTGAGCCAGGTGCTGACCTCGCTGCTGACCATCGTCGGCGTGATCACCATCATGTTCGTCATCTCGCCGCTGCTCGCGCTGATCGCGCTGGTCACCGTGCCGGTATCGGTGCTGGTCGTGGCGCGGATCGGCAAGCGCGCCCAGCCGCAGTTCATCAAGCAGTGGTCCACCACCGGCAAGCTCAACGGCCACATCGAGGAGATGTACACCGGGCATTCGCTGGTCAAGGTGTTCGGCCAGCGCGAGGAGGCGATGCGCACCTTCACCGAGCACAACGACGCGCTGTTCGACTCCAGCTACCGGGCGCAGTTCATTTCGGGCACGATCCAGCCGGCGATGATGTTCGTCGGCAACCTCAATTATGTCCTGGTCGCCGTGGTCGGAGCGCTACAGGTGGCGTCGGGCGCGTTGTCCCTGGGCGCCGTCCAGGCGTTCATCCAGTACTCCAGGCAATTCAGCCAGCCGCTGACCCAGGTGGCCAGCATGGCCAACCTGCTGCAGTCCGGGGTGGCCTCGGCGGAGCGGGTATTCGCGCTGCTCGATGCGACCGAGCAGGGGGCCGAGCCGGCCGTGCCGGCCCGTCCGGAGCGGGTCACCGGGCGGGTTGACTTCCGGGATATCTCGTTCAGGTACTTTCCCGATACCCCGCTGATCGATGACCTGTCGCTGACCGTTCAGCCCGGCCAGACCGTTGCCATCGTCGGGCCCACCGGAGCGGGCAAGACCACCCTGGTCAACCTGCTGATGCGGTTCTACGAGCTCGACGGCGGCCAGATCACCGTGGACGGGATCGACATCGCCTCGATGCGCCGGGACGAGCTGCGGGCGATGACCGGCATGGTGCTGCAGGATGCCTGGGTATTCGGCGGCACGATCGCCGACAACATCGCCTACGGCTCCCCGGGCGCGACCCGGGAAGCCGTCCTCGAGGCGGCCAAGGCGACCTACGTCGACCGGTTCGTGCGGACCCTGCCGGACGGGTACGAGACGGTCCTGGACGACGAGGGCGGCAACGTCAGCATGGGGGAGCGGCAGCTGATCACGATCGCACGGGCCTTCCTGGCCCGGCCGGCCATCCTGATCCTGGACGAGGCGACCAGCTCCGTCGACACCCGTACCGAGGTGCTGATTCAGCGGGCGATGAACTCGCTGCGCCAGGGCCGGACCAGCTTCGTGATCGCGCACCGGCTGTCCACGATCAGGGACGCCGACCTCATCCTGGTGATGGAAGCCGGCCGGATCGTCGAGCAGGGCACGCATGCCGGGCTGCTGGCCGCCGGTGCCGCCTACGCCCGGCTGTACGAGGCGCAGTTCGCCCAGGCCATGACGGAGATCGAGGTACCGGTCTGAGCGGTCCCACCACCAGTTCCAAGGTCGACCGGCTGGAGTTCCCCGATTTTCGGGAGCACCTGGCACAGTCGCAGCGTCGGTCCGCATCGCGCAGGGAGGCATTTCATGCGGCCCGGGCCGAGGCCGCTGGCAGGAGCCGGGAGCCTCGACTGGGTGGCGAGCACGCTGTCGGCCACGGCGCTGCTCTCCGAGGTGCGGGAATCGACGGGGCGCGTCTCAGGGCTCGTCGCGGCGGTGAAGTCCTACTCACAGCTCGACCGGGCCTCGCAGCAGCTCATCAACGTCACCGAGGGCATCGACAGCACGCTGGTGATGCTCGGGCATAAGCTGCGCGACGACGTCACCGTCGTCCGTGACCATGGAACTGACGTGCCGCTCATCGAGGCAAGCCCGGGCGAGCTCAACCAGGTGTGGACGAACGTCATCGACGCCATGGAGGGAAGCGGCACCGCGGTTCGCCGCGGTCAGGGCTATCTTCGCCCGAAGCACTACGCAGCCGAGCCTTAGCCCCGGCGCCGATAATGTACATTATGTCAAGTTGTCGCCACCCGGCCCGGGAACCACCTTCACCCGGTCCTCTCTTCGTGACTGTCCTGTCTCACCGAGGCCCGCCAGGACAGTCTGCGGATCATCGGCCGCGGGCGGCGATGATCTCCGGCTGCCTGCGGGTCCAGTTCTGCGGATGCTGCCTCGCGGGTGAGTTCGATCATTGGTCCCCGCGCCGGGAACGGGGTTCAGCTCGCCTGCCGGTACCGGTCCAGGATCGCGGCGCGCAGCGCCGGCCCTGATGAGCCGAGCGCCTGCAGGATCGGCGGCACCAGCCCGCTCGTCATCCCGATCAGGGCGAGCGTGACATGCTCGACGCCGATGTGCTGGTCGTGCCGGGCCTGCGCCTCGCGAAGGCTGTTCACCAGGACCTTTCTGGCGCGCGGGGTAAACGGCAGGTGACCGGCAGGAGGGGCGCCTGCGGCCCGGTAGCGGCCGGTGGCCTCGGTCCGGCCCGGGCCGGGAGCCGGTGCGGCTGGGACGGCGCGCCGGGCGCGGTGTCAGCATGTGCTGACAGGACGGGAGCGTCAACACATGCTGACGCGGTGGCCGCCGGCCTTCTGGGCGGCGGTCAACGCGGCCACCGCGAGCTGACGGCCAGGCCCGTCCCCCGCTCCGCCGGCACCCGCGGAGCCAGCCCGCCATGACGGCCGCCGCGTCGCCAGCCGGCCGGCGCGGCGCAGAAAAGGATCAGCCCGAGCCCGGCGGCCATCGTCCCCCACCAGAGCCAGGGGCCGCGCCACGAGGCCTGGGAGACGAAGGTGAGCGCCGAGGCCGTGACCGCCGTCGGGATGAGGCGCGCCCAGCTGCCCGATGCGGTCGCCAGTGCGACCGCGAGCACCGGCCACAGGTAATAGGCGACCATCACGGGCTCGAACACGCAGCGGAGCGCCAGCGCCGCCGCCACCCACCACAGCAGTTCCGCGAGCGCCTCGGGGCTCCACTGCGCCGTCTCCCGCCGCGCGCGCCACCGGCGCCCGACGACGAGCGCACATCCGCAGGCCGCTGCGATGGCAAGTGCCCTCGCGGGTCCGGCGGCCACCGCCCCGTTGCTGAAGTGCGGGGCGAGTGACGTCCACGGAGTGGGGTGATCGATGGCCGGCCAGTTGGGCTGGCTGGTGATTGCCTTCACGGTGGCCGTCCAGTTCGCCGACGCCGCGGCGCCGACCAGGAGCGCGCCAGGGACGGCGGCTCGGGCGAGAAAACCGGGCAGCCGCCTCGGCTCGAGGACCACCAGGACGACGGGCAGCGCGAGCAGGACGAGCGGCTGCACGGCGGCAGCCGACCCGATGAGCCACGCGGATCGCTCGGCTTTCGACTCGGACAGCGCCAGGATGCCGAACAGGAGCAGTGCCACGGCCACGGCGTCCTCGGGATGACCCCAGCGCACCGAGACGCTCCACAGCGCGACCGCCTCCGCGGCGGCGAGCACTGCCCGCTTCGGGCGGTGCACGCCCAGCCGGTCGGCGATCGCGTCGGCGGCGAACAGCGCAGCCGCCGACAGGGCGATCTCGTAGGGCCCGGCGAGCAGCCACGCGCCCGGATGGGCGTTGTGCGCGCCCGGAGCCCCGAGCCCGAGTCCTGCCGCGTCGATCAGCGCCACGACCGGGACCAGGATCAGGGCCGCGCCGGGCGGAGCGACCAGGGCGGTCGGCCGCGTGTACAGGCCGCTCAGGTCCAGATGCCAGATGCGGTGCGCTGCCACCAGCGTTCCCCACAGGTCATCGGGAAGCGACCAGTCAGGCTTCCCGACCAGATGGGGTCCCCACCAGGTCGTGGAGAGCATCCCGATGGCGATGAGAACGACCGTGGCGAGGACCGGGAACATCCTTCTGGCGAGCCACGGCATGGGCGCGGGCACCGGCATGGCGTTACTGGCCGCAGGCTGGGCCGGGCGCGGGCCGGCCGAAGCCGTCGGATAGGACTGCTGTGTTCTGTCGGACCCCGTGCTCGGCCATGGCTATCATTGTCGTCTTTCCCGCGGGAGAGCGGCAGGCTGCCCGGCGCTCGCAGCAGCGGGCGAGTCATTCGCCGCGTCTGCGGGCGAGTCAGTGCGCGGGCCGAATACCCTGATCCCCATGCTTAACCAGGCCGCCTCGCTAGTTCGTCTGGACTTCTCTCCGCAGCACCGGCAGCCGCCTGCCTGGCGCATCCTGGTCGCCACGGCCGCGGCAGTCGCGGGCTCGCTGGCCGCCGACGCGATCCTGGTCGCCATCGGCGAAGGCCTCTTCCCCGGCACCAAGGGATACGCGCACTTTCAGTTCGCCGACTACGCCAAGCTGACCGTCATCGGCGTGATCATCGCCAGCGCGGCGTGGCCGGTCGTGACGCGGGTGACGTCGGCGCCCCGATGGCTGTTCTCTCGGCTGGCGGTGCTGGTCACGCTGTTCCTGTGGCTCCCCGACCTCTACATCCTTTACCGGGGCCAGCCGGCCAGGGCGGTCGCCGTCCTGATGGTGATGCACCTGGCGATCGCCCTGGTGACCTACAACCTGCTCGTGCATGTCGCCCCCGTCGGGCCGGCCCGCAGGACCGGGACCGGGGCGGGGTCCCGCGGCACCGGGCACCGCGGGCACGCCGCACCGTAGCTCTGCCCAGGCCACGGACCGGCGCGAACCGGCGCGAACCCGCGCCATCTCGCTTTATGGCTCCGAAACGCCGCACTCCTGCCCGGATCCGGGCAGGAATTTGGCATTGCCCTGCGGAAAGCAGCAGGATTGGCCGGGTGCTCGACCACGATCTCATCACCCGGGTGTCCGAGTCCGCGGGCCTGACGCCCGCGGAAGCAGCCCGCATCGTGCAAGACGTCGTGGCCTGGTACCACGAGCCGGTCGAGGACTACGTACGCCGCCGCCACTCTCACTACCAGGTCTACGGCAAGCGCAACGCTGAGATCTTCGCGCTGATCGCTGCCGAGATGGCCGATCGCGTGGTCGCCGCGCCCCCGCTGTCCGAACGCCAGCTGCGCCGCATGGTGTACGGCTGAGAACCCCTAGGAGCAAGCTATGTGCGGAATCGTCGGCTACGCCGGAAACCAGAACGCCGTCCCCGTTCTCATCGAGGGCCTGTCCCGGCTGGAATACCGCGGTTATGACTCAGCCGGGATCGCGATCCTCGGCCCGAACGGCACCCAGGTCTTCAGGAAGGTGGGCCGCGTCCGGGATCTCGAGACATCGCTGCCCAAGCGGCTGACCGGGAAGGTCGGCATCGGGCATACGAGGTGGGCCACGCACGGCCCGGCGACGGAGGCGAACGCTCATCCTCAGACCAGCGGGGACGGCCGGATCAGCATCGTCCACAACGGCATCATCGACAACGCCGCGGCCCTGCGCGACCGGCTGACGGCCCAGGGGGTGACCTTCAGCTCCGAGACCGATACCGAGGTCATCGCCCACCTCGTGGCCCGCTCCGCTGCCGCGACCTTGGAGCAGGCGGTCCTCGACGCGCTGTCCCGGATTAACGGGACCTATGCCATCGCGGTCATTGATGAGCGGCACCCGGACCGGATCGTCGCCGCCCGCAACGGCTCCCCGCTGATCCTCGGCGTGGGCGATCGCGAGATGTTCATCGCCAGCGATCTCGGCGCGCTCGTGCGGCACACCACGTCCGTGGTTCACCTCGATGACGGCGAGCTGGCCACGGTCACCTCATCGGGGTTCCGCACCTTCAGCCGGGACGAGGAGAACACGGCCAAGGCGCCGACCAGCATCGACCTGGACGTGGCCGATGTCGAGCTCGCCGAGCATCAGCACTACATGCACAAGGAGATGCTCGAGCAGCCGTCATCCGTCGAGCGGGTGCTGCGGGGCCGCCTCGATGACAGGTTCGGCACCGCGCGTCTCGACGGGCTCAACCTCGGGCCGCGCGAGCTCCGGACCTTCCGGCGGGTGAAGATTCTCGGCTGCGGCTCCGCCTACTACGTGGGACAGATCGGTGCCGCGATGATCGAGGAGCTGGCCCGGGTCCCCGCCGATGCTGAGCCTGCCTCGGAGTTCCGCTACCGGAATCCGATCATCGAGCCCGACACCCTGTATGTCGCGGTCAGCCAGTCCGGCGAGACTGCCGATACCGCGTTCGCCGTGCAGGAGGTCAAGCGCAAGGGCGGCCAGGTCATCGGGCTGGTCAACGTCGTGGGGTCTACCATCGCGCGGGAAACCGACGGGGGGATCTACCTGCACGCCGGGCCGGAGGTCGCGGTGGCATCGACCAAGGCCCTCACCCACATGGGCGTCGGGTTCGCCATGCTCGCCCTGGCCCTGGGCCGGGTCCGCGATCTATCGATCAGCGATGGCCAGCGGATCATCGCGGGGCTCAGGCGGCTCCCCGGCCAGATCCAGGAGATCATCAGCGCCGAGCCGCAGATCGCCGACGTCGCCAAGGGCCTGGCCGGCGCGGAGAGCCTGTTCTTCATCGGCCGCGTCCGCGGCTTTCCCGTGGCGCGCGAGGGCGCCCAGAAATTCAAGGAGGTGTCCTACCGCCACGCCGAGGCGTACCAGGCCAGCGAGCTCAAGCACGGTCCCCTGGCGCTGATCGACGAGAACATGCCGACCGTGGCGATCGTGCCCGATGACGAGCTCACCGACCGTAACCTGGCGGCCATTCAGCAGGTCATCGCCCGCAACGGGCCGGTGGTCGTCATTACCCATCCCGGCGTCGGCACCGGGGATCTCGGGGTCCCCGGGATCATCGTTCCGAAGAACGAGCGCGAGCTCGACCCGGTCCTGCTGATCATCCCGCTCCAGCTGCTCGCCTATCACGCGGCCCTAGCGCTCGGGCACGACATCGACAAGCCCCGCAATCTCGCCAAGTCGGTCACCGTCGAGTAGCAAGCGGGAGCGCCCTCCCGCGGCGTGCGGGAGCGACGCGGCTGAGCCCGCACGCCCGGCCCGCTCCCCCGCCCGGCCAGCCCCGGGACTTCCTCGGTCGGCTCGAAGGCGGGCCTGCCGATCCCCGGCGTGAGCCAGAACGTCCTTTACGGCCTACGCTGCTGAATCATGACAGCCTCGCTCAGTGACACAGCGCGGAAGATCATCGACGCCCCGAATCCCGCGGTGCTGGCCACCATCAATCCGGACGGGAGCCCGCAGACGTCGGTGGTCTGGGTGCGGCGGGACGGAAATGACCTGCTCATCTCCTCGGCTGCCGGACGGCGTAAGGACAGGAATCTGGCTCGTGATCCCCGGGTCAGCGTGACGGTGTACGACACGGCCGACCCGCTCGAGTATGTCGAGGTGCGCGGTCTTGCCAACGTCGCCGAGGACCCTGGCCGCCGGCTAGCCGTCTTGCTGGCCGAGGAGTACGAAGGACCAGGCGCTGGCCAGGAGTTCCTGGATCTGCCACCGGAGGTCATCCGTATCGTCATCCGGATCACGCCGCAGCGGGTTCTCGGGAGCGCTGCCCGCTGAGCTGAGCAGCGCGTGACAACCACCTCCGGCCCTTCGAGTTCCTAACTCCCCGGAAATGCGGCTAGCCGGTTGGTTGTGCGGCTTCGGCCGCGGAACTCTGCCACGACTTGGTCGCCTCGGCGGACCGTGACGTCGTAGATGCCGCTGCGGCCGTAGGTGACGCGCTCCACGGCGACGGCCACCAGCACGTCCCCCTCCCGCGCCGGAGCGACGAACGTAATGTCCGCGTCGGCGGCAACGGTCACCAGCCCGCGGCTGTTGCACGCGCACGCGAAGGCGGTGTCCGCGAGCAGGAACACGTAACCGCCATGCGCGAGCGCGTGGCCGTTGACCATGGCCCGGCTGATGGTCATCCGTGCCGTCGCGGTGCCGTCACCGGCCTCAAGAAGCTCCACGCCGATGTTTCTCGACGCCAGGTCCGCTTCGAACATGGCGGCCGCGGGACCGCCCGGTGACTGTGACGAACTCGGCATCGCGCCTTCCTCTTCCCTGATCCACCGTTCGCTGATGACAATACGGCCAGGCAGTGCGCCGGCTGCAGCGGAGTTACCCCCGGGTAATCCGGCTACTGATCGCCGTGCTGCCGTCCGCACCACCGTTCTGGATATCAGGCGCAGCTAGCCGTTACGGTGCCAAATCATGGTTTCGTACCGCCAGCCGGGCGCCGTGCTCACCGACCTGACCTACACCGTCCGCTCGATCACGCCGATCCCGCCGCCCGGGAATGCGGCGGCACTTGCCGGCACCCGCAGGTGCCGCCCCGCTGACTGGCCTGGCGCGGGCGCGTATGCTGACGCCGTGCCACGATACGAGTACCGTTGCCGGGCGTGCGGCGCCACCTTCGAGCAGACCCGCCCGATGAGCGAGTCGTCCGCTCCGTGCAGCTGCCCGCAAGGCCATGACGACACCGTGAAGCTGCTGTCCACCGTCGCCGTCGGCGGCAGGTCGGGCTCCCCGGCGAGCGGCCCGGCCGGCGCCGGTGGCGGCTGCGGCGGCGCCTGCGGCTGCCGCTGACCCCGGCTGCCGGTAGAGCCCGCTGCGGTAGGCCCGCTGCCGTTAGAGCCCGCTGCGGTAGGCCCGCTGCCGCTAGACCCCGCTGGCGCTAGAGCCAGCTGACCCGGGCGCTGGCCACCGGCTCTCCCCCGGGCGGAGCCGCGAGTTCACCGGCCTGCACCCGGTCGAGCAGCTTCCGGACAGCCGCGGTGATCTCGGGCAGGCAGCCGCGCAGGCTCCTGGCATCAGCGGCCGTAGCCTCGTCCCTGGTCAGGCCGGCCCGCTCGGCAAGGACTTCGAGGTCGGCGAGCTGCTCGCCCACCCACCCGACCGGGTCGGCCGACAGCTTCGGGTCGAAGACCCGGCTGCCTGGCTCCCAGCCGCGGAACGCCGGGTGGTGGTGAGCGCGGTCCAGGCTGCCTGGCGGCCCGTCGGCTGCCTCGAGCAGGTCCGCACGCCAGACCGGCCGCCCGACCTCGATCGGCCGGGCTGAGTAGATGGATCCCTTAAGGTCACCCGGCTCAAGGAGCCTGACCTCCAGCCGCACTCCGCGCTCAGCGCTCTCCTGCCCGGCCAGCGGCTCGGGGTCAACGAAGTAAAGGTCGCTGACCACCACACCGAACCGTTCGAATCCGAATGCGTACAGCATGACAGGCTCCTCCGTTCAGCTGGCTCAGTCCCTATGTTCGCTGGCAACGGCGTGCTCCGCCACTGGCAGGCGGTCGGGCGGACCAGCTGGCGCCCTGCTTCTGCCCGCTGCAGCGCGCCTGCCTGGCCTGACCCGGCAACAGGCCGAGGTGGTCGGCGCCGCAGGCCCGCTGATAGGGTGGATCATTCGGAATTCATGGTTATTACTATCTCAATAGTGTTCTGCGCTTCATCTATTGCTTTAGTTGCGGGGTCACGCAATTGCAAAACGCCTTCCGGGAATTTGTGCTCAACGGAAATGACTGGCCAGGGCCGGACGGTGCCCTGCCAGTACCCGGACCGGCCTTCGCATGGGCACCTGCCAGCAGGCCGCGGACCCTGCGGCGGGTCTGGCTCGACACCTTCGACTGGCGGCTCTACCGGGCCGGGCTGACCCTCGAGCAGGTCAGCAGCCGCGCGCGGACAGACATCACGCTCACCGGCCGGGATGGCACTGCGATCGCCGCCGAGCAGGTCGGGGCCCGGCAGCCCGGTCAGGCTGCCGCCAAGCCGAACTGGCCGGCCAGGCTCGAGGCGCTGCCGCCCGGGCCGCTACGAGAGCACCTCGGCCCGGTGGTCGGCGTGCGGGCCCTGGCACCGGTCGCCAAGGCGGTCAGCGTCATACGCGAGCACCCCGCCCTGAACTCCGATGACAAGACGGTCGCCAGGGTCGCGGTGGAGCGGATGTCGGTCAGCTACCCGTCAGCCGCCACGCCGCCGGCCCGCCTCACCGTGACCGCGCTGCGCGGATATCAGCCGCAGGCACTCCGCCTCATTGATGCCCTGTCCGCCGCTCCGGGGGTCGCTGGCGCGACGCAGTCGGCGCTCGAGGCGGCACTGGCAGCCGCCGGTCGGCGGCCCGGCGACTATTCGAGCAAGATCGACGTCGAGCTGGCTCCTGAGATGCCGGCGACTGCGGCACTGGCCGCTGTTCTGACCGCGCTGCTGGACACCCTGGAGGCCAACGTCGAGGGTACGGTGCGCGATCTTGACGTCGAGTTCCTGCACGACCTGCGGATCGCGGTGCGCCGCACCAGGTCGGCTCTCAAGCTGGCAGGCAGCGTCCTGCCGGCCAGCCTGACCGGCACGTACCGGCCCGAGTTCAAATGGCTCGGTGACCTCACCACGCCGACCAGGGACCTTGACGTATACCTGCTGGAATTCCCCGCAATGGCGGCGAGCCTGGTCGCCGCCACGCCGGCCGACCTTGAGCCGTTTCACAACCAGCTTGCGCGCAAGCGCGCGGCGGCCCAGCGGCAGCTGGCCCGCGGGCTCCGCTCGACCCGGTTTTCCAGGCTCAGCACCGGCTGGCGGGATGCCCTCGCCCGCGCCGCTCCCGGCCGGCGCCGGCCCACGGCCGCGCGGCTCGCCGCCACCAAGATCACTCATGCCCATCAGCGGGTACTCAGCGAGGGCGCCGCCATCGCTGCGGCATCTCCCCCGGAAAGCCTCCACGATCTGCGCAAGCGCTGCAAGGAACTGCGTTACCTGCTGGAGATCTTCGGGTCCCTGTACGATCCAGGCGAGCAGTGGCGGGCGGTCAGGGAGCTGAAGGGCCTGCAGGACTGCCTCGGCGAGTTCCAGGACACCCAGGTGCAGCACGACAAGATCAGGGCCTACGCAGCTGAGTTGATGGCCGAGCGGGCCGCGCCCGCGTCGACCCTGCTCGCGATGGGCGAGATCGCGGCAGGCCTGATGGTCAGGCAGCAGCAGGCCCGCAATGAGTTCAGCGGCCGGTTCCGCGACTTCGCCAGCCCGCTCAGCCAGAGCCGGATCCGGGCACTCACTGCGACGGCCGCGCCATGAAGGTGTTCGCCTCGTACAACATCAAGGGCGGCGTCGGCAAGACCGCCACCGCCGTCAATCTCGCCTACCTGGCGGCGCGTGACGGGTACCGGGTCCTGCTGTGGGACCTGGACCCGCAGGCGGCGGCGAGCTACCTGTTCCGGATCAGGCCGCGGGTCAAGGGGGGCGGCAAGGCGCTCATCGAGGGAACCCGCTCGATCGATGGCGCGATCAAGGGAACCGACTTCGGCAACCTCGACCTGCTTCCCGCCGACTTCACCTACCGGAACCTGGACCTGATCCTGGACAGTGCCAAGAAGCCCACGCGCAAGCTGCGCACGCTGCTCACGCCGCTGCGCGCCGAGTACGACGTGATCTTCCTCGATTGCCCGCCGAGCATCTCGCTGCTGTCCGAGAGCGTGCTGCACGCGGCCGACTTGCTGCTTGTCCCGCTGATCCCGACCACGCTGTCGGTCCGGACCCTCGACCAGCTCACCGATTTCATCTCCGGCTTCGACGGGCACCAGCCACGAGTCCTCGCGTTCTTCTCGATGATCGATCGCAGGAAGAGCCTGCACCTTGAGATATCGGAACAGCTTCCTACCGGCCGATCCGACTTCGCGGCGACCGCCATACCGGCGCTGTCGATCATTGAGCGGATGTCGACGCAGCGCGCCCCGGTGGCCGCGTTCGCGCCGCGCAGCGTCGCCGCGCGCTGCTACGCCGCGCTGTGGACGGAGGCCAGGGCGCGCGGCGGGCTGCCCGCGCCGCCGTCAGCAAGCTGACGGGCCTGCTCAGCAACCCGACGGCGCAGCCGGGCTTCAGCGCGTCAGCCGAGCCCGGAGATAAAGCCGATCATCGCGCGGCTGACCTCGTCCGGTCGTTCCTGCTGGGTCCAGTGCCCGCAGCCGGGAAGCAGCACGGGCTCCGCGAGCCGCGGCGCGGCAGCACGCAGCCTGGGCAGCATCTCCCTGGCCCCCGGAAAGCTGACCACCAGGTCACGGTCGCCTGCGAGGTACAGGGCCGGGACAGGCACCGGTGCGTGGTGCCAGGCGGCAGTGAGCTCCCAGTTGCGGTCCAGGTTGCGATACCAGTTCAGCGGGCCGGTGAAGCCGGCCCCATCGGCATACTCCGTGGCGTAGACGTCGATGTCGGAACTGGTGAGCCAGGGCGGCAGGTCCGGCGGGTCGACGCAGATGTCGAGGAATCCGCCGCCAGGCGGCACGACAGGGAGGCCGCCAGGCCCGTCGGCGGACGCGCTGAAGAGCAACTTGCGGAAGGTGAGCCGAGGGTCCCTGCCGAGCTCGGCGTCGGCGACGCCGGGCTGCTGGAAGTAGACCATGTAGAAGCCATCCCCGATCCCGGCGCGCATGGCCGCTATCGGCGCGCGGCTGCCCCTCGGCCGGTAAGGAACGCTCAGCCCGATGACGCCGCGCACCCGGTCAGGCCGCAGCAGCGCCGTGTGCCAGGCGACTGGCGCGCCCCAGTCGTGGCCGGCCACGACCGCGTCCGGCGCCCCGAGCGCGTCCATCAGCGCGATGACGTCGCCGGTGAGGTGCAGGATCGTGTACTGATCCGCCGCCCCGGGCGCCTCCGTCCGGCAATACCCGCGCTGATCGGGAGCGACCGCATGGAAGCCCGCCTCGGCCAGGGTGGTCAGCTGATGCCGCCAGGAGTACCAGCTTTCCGGGAATCCGTGCAGCAGCAGCACCAGTGGCCCGGCGCCCGCCTCGGCGATATGCATACGCAGCCCGCGTGCATCTATGTAACGATGGCTGATCCCGGTGCTAGTAGGGCGCGAGTCCATAGCCGGACAATAGCGCGCTGCACGGCACGGTCTGCGGCCCCGCCACGCAGCGTCGCGCCGCCCGGCGGTCTGGGGCCACGGATAAAGACGACGCTGGAAGATGTCTTTGTAGCGATTGCAGGTACATAAGCTGCCAGGACAGTCCATGCTGTACAGGAGAATATTGTCTGCCTGAAGGGGGCTTGTTGGGCCGCAGGCTGCTTCGGCTGGAGATTCCGGTCTTCCCGGAGCGAAAGATGTTCCGGGTGCACGATCCGGCAGCTGACCCGGACGCGCCCGGTGGGCCGCTGCCGCCTGCCGACGCACTCATCACCGCCAGCCGCGATCAGATGCTTGTCGCCTGCGCCCAGGAGCACGTCGGCGTCCAGCTCACCATCGAGGAATGGGAAGACGCGCCGGCCCCGTTCAGCGACGGTTACGAGGACGAGGCGAAGTGCGTCCTGTACCTGCGCGGCCACCTGAGCGTGGCGGATATGGCGGCCGGCCGCGCGATCCGCAGTGTCCGCCTCGCTGGTGGCGTCGGCGACTATGGCGTCCGCGTCTACACCCGCAACCGCGCCGAGGCCGTCCGGCGCTATGCCGCCCTTTTCAAGCTCAACGCCGACCCGCTCGGCGATGACTTCCAGCAGGCGAGAAAACGGCTGGAAGGCCTGGAGCAGTACCTGATCCAGCTCTGGCGGGAGTCCTGATCCAGCTCTGGCGGGAGTCCTGCGACCGCGGCGGGGGTTCTAAGCCGGCGGCGGGAGTCTCCCGACAGCTGCAAGCGGGCTAATGCGCCCGCTTTCCCGACATGTCAGCAGTGCTGCGCTGGCCTGCGGGCGTCATCTGCGTGGTCACTCCGTGCGGCGCGGCGGTGCGGGTCGGTGCCTGCCGGACGCCGCCGTCGCGGAACGGGGCGAGCGCGTACACGACCACCGAGACGACCGCTATCACCACGAGTGCCGCTCCGGCCGCCACGATGCGGACCCGCGGCGACCGCAGCACTGCGGTCAGGCCCGGATGGCCGAACGAGCGCAGCCTGGACGCCAGCATGGGATCGTCATCTGCGAGCTTGCGCTCCATCTCATCGAGCATGCGCTGCTCGTCCATGGACAGCGCCATGACGCACCTCCGGGCCACCTCTGCCACCACCGCCAAGCGCATGCGTGGGGACTGACTCTAACTATCCCCCGCGGCGAGATTTTTTACCCGTGCTTTGCGGGCCGGTTGCGGCCTTAGTGCCGGACAGATACGGCTTGCGGTTCCCGGCACCGCCCGGTGTCGAATATGTATTTGATTATCTCGAACTGGCATTCTAGGCTGCCGGTATGCGATGGGACAGCCTCCGGCTCCAGCCCGACGGCGCGGGCGGCCCGCCACCGGCCGGTCCTGCGCCGCCGGCCCTTTTCGGTACCGACGCGGTGGCCAGGACCTTCGACAGGCCAGGCTTCCGGGGCATTACCTTCTACGAGGTGCGGGCGCGGTCGATCATCAACCAGGTGCCCCCGGCGTCAAGGATGGCCTTCCGGTGGACCATCAACCCCTACCGGGGCTGCAGTCATGGCTGCGTCTACTGCTTCGCCCGGCATACCCACACCTACCTCGACCTGGACGCCGGGCTCGACTTCAACTCGAAGATCATCGTCAAGGTGAATGCCCCCGAGCTTGCGAGGCGTGAGCTTGGCAGCGCGCGGTGGCCTGGCGAGCACGTCGCCATGGGCACGAACGTGGACTGCTATCAGCGGGCGGAGGGCCGTTACCGGCTGATGCCCGGGATCATCGGAGCCCTGCGGGACGCGGGCAACCCGTTCTCCATCCTCACCAAGGGCACCCTGATCCTCAGGGACATCGACCTGCTGGCGGACGCCGCGCAGGTCACTGACGTCGGGATCAACGTGTCGGTGGGTTTTGTCGATAAAGAGCTTTCCCGCTGCGTCGAGCCCGGCACGCCAGGGCCAGCGCGGCGGCTCGGCGTGTGTGCCGCGCTTACCGCCCGCGGGCTGGCGTGCGGCGTGCTCATGGGTCCGGTGCTGCCGTTCCTGTCCGACTCACCAGCCCAGCTCAAGGCCACCGTCGAGCAGATCGCACAGGCCGGGGCGAACCACGTCACCCCGATTGTGCTGCACTTGCGCCCCGGCGCCAGGGAGTGGTTCATGACCTGGCTGCGCATGCACCACCCGGGCCTGGTCAGTTCTTACCTGTCGCTCTACGGCTCCGGCGCGTACGCGCCAAAGGCGTATCAGCGGCGGATAGCCGATCAGGTCAGGGAACTGGCGGCCGCTAGCGGAATCGGCAACGCCAGCCCCGCGCAGGCCCGCGGCGCCAGCCCCGCGCAGGCCCGCAAGGCCAGCCCCGCGCAGGCCCGCGGCGCCAGCCCCGCGCAGGCCCGCGGTGCCGGGCCGCGGCACCCGGCGTGCCGCCCGGGCGATCGCCTCGCGGACGGCCCGGCCGACCGGCCGCCTGCCGTTCAGCTGTCGCTGCTATGACCGCCTGCCAGCACCGGGAGGCCCGCGGCCTGCCACGCGCGGAAGCCGCCCGCCAGGTCGGTCGCGCCGCTGAGCCCGAGGTCCTGCAGGGCAGCTGCGGCAAGGCTCGATGTGTATCCCTCTGAGCACACCACGATGACCCGCAGGTCGTAACTGGCCTGCGGGAGCCTGGCGGCGGAGGCCGGATCGAGCCGCCATTCGAGCACGTTGCGCTCCACCAGCAAGGCGCCGGGTATCTCGCCCTCGGCGGCACGCTGCGCCTCGGGGCGGATGTCGACGAGCAATGCGCCGTCGCGGGCGGCGGCCGATGCCTGCAGCGGCTCCAGCCGGCGCAGCCGGGCGCGCGCCTCGGCGAGCAGCTGATCGACCGTCCGGCCGCCGGGGGGCGGGGCCGCGCTCACCAGTCCAGACCCGCTTGCGTGCTGGCAGCCGGGACAAGGCCGGCCGCGGTCAGCTCATACTGGCGCATCGCGGTGAGCGGCGGAGAATAAGCGTGCACGCTGACGGCCGGCCCGGCAGCCGCGTTCAAGACGTCGTGCACATGATGCGTGCCGAAGGCCCGGACGCTCCCCGCGGGGAGCGTCCTGCTGCGCGGCTGGCTCTGGCCGGGAGCCACGGTGCGCTCGGACAGCCGACCGCGCGCTACCGCGAACGCGCCCACTGCTTCACCGTGATCATGAAAACCAGTATGCTGTCCGGGCAGCCAGCTGAGCAGCCATATCTCATAGTCGTCCGCCAATTCCAGGCGGCAGTACCAGCGCTTTTCCGCACCGAAGCGGACCAGGTGGTTCCACGCCGCTGGCTGCGCGGCGAGACCGCCCGCCAGCTGCGCGAGGTGTTCCTGGCGCTGCGTGAGGTATTCCTGGCGCTGCGTGAGGTATTCCTCGTTCTGCGCTGTGCCCTGATAACCGACCGCCGTCAGTGTCATCCCAGATATCCAATCGACTTAATGGGAAATGGTTTCAGTGAACCTACCACGCCGGCCCGCGGCGCGGCGGGCCGGCTGGCTGTCCGGCCGGCACTATTCCCCGCAAGCGGAGCGCCCCCGCAGCAGAGCGCCCCGCTGCCGCACGTAAAGTTGCTGCCGTGGTAGCCCAGCACGATGACGCAGTCCAGCGCGTGCCGGACCGGCTGGTCGTCCGCACGGTCCGGATTCCCGAGCCTGGTGACCTGCTGGCCCGCCTGCCCGGACCGGCTGCATTGGCCTGGATCCGCCGCGGCGACGGGCTGGCCGGCTGGGGAGAGGCCGCCCGTATCACCATCCCAGCGGGCGTCGACAGGTTCACCGCAGGCGAGAAGTGGCTGCGTGAGCTTTTCGATAACGCCGAGGTCACCGACGAGCTGACCGTGCCGGGCTCCGGGCCGGTCGCCTTCGGCAGCTTCACCTTCGACCCGGCCTCCGACGGCTCCGTTTTGGTCGTGCCGCGCATGGTGGTGGGCCGCCGGTCCGGCCAGGCATGGCTCACCACCATCAGCGATGGCCGGGGCGGCACGGCGGTGGCACGGCCGGCGGTCGCTCCGGCGGTGGTCCGGTGGCATGACGGGAGCCTGAGCGCTCCGCAGTGGCAGCGCGCCGTGACCGCGGCGGTGACCAGGATCAGGGCCGGGGATCTCCGCAAGGTGGTACTGGCCAGGGACCTGTACGCGGCCGCGTCCGGCGACATCGACGTGCGCCTCCTCCTTGGCAGGCTGGCCGGGCGGTACCCGGACTGCTACACCTTCTCCTGCGCCGGGCTGGCGGGCGCCACTCCTGAGCTGCTGGTCCGGCGCGAGGGCCTGGCGGTGAGTTCCCTCGTCCTGGCCGGCACCACGCCGCGCGGCGCCACCGCCCGCGAGGACGATGCGCTCGGCGCTGCCCTGCTCGGCTCGGCGAAGGAAGTGGAGGAGCACGGGTATGCCGTCGCGGACGTGCGGGCCGTCCTCGGCCCGCGCTGCCGCGAGCTGGCGATAGACCCGCAGCCATCGCTGTTGCGGCTGGCGAACGTGCAGCATCTCGCGACCCGGGTGCACGGCATCCTCGCCACCAGAAGCAGCCGCTGGCTCCCGCACGGCCGGGGCGGCGCAGCCGACGAGCGGACAGCGCCCACCGCACTGGCGCTCGCCGCCGATCTGCATCCGACAGCGGCGGTCTGCGGCACGCCGGCCGGCCCGGCGATGGATCTGATCAGGGAACTCGAGGGGATGGACCGGGGCCGATACGCGGGCCCGGTCGGCTGGGCCGACGCCCAGGGGAACGGGGAATGGGGAATCGCGCTGCGCTGCGCGGAGCTTGACGGCCCGCGGGCCCGCCTGTTCGCCGGCTGCGGCATCGTCGCCGGCTCGGATCCGGCCGCCGAGCTCGCCGAGGCCCAGTCCAAGTTCTGGCCGGTACAGGACGCGCTGGAGGGCTAGCCGGATGCGCCGCGCTCGCGTGCCACCGACAGCGCAGACTCGCACGCCGCACTCAGGCGCCCGCGCAGCGCGGCGCCGGCCGCCCGGTCGGTGCGCACCTCGGCCACCCTCAGCCCCCGGCCGCTCAGCACGGCGCCGAGATCCTCGGGCCGCTCCAGCCGCGTATACGCAAGCCCGGCAGCCTGGGCGATACGTTCCAGATCCGTCCCATGCGGGGTGCCGAAGAGGCGCTCGAACTGCGCAGGGAAGGCTGCCTGTTCCAGCGTGGAGAAGATACCGCCGCCATCGTTGCCGACCACCAGCAGGCAGAGATCGGGGCGCGGCTCGTCTGGGCCGAGCATCAGGCCCGGCGAGTCGTGCAGGAAGGCCAGGTCGCCGAGGAGCGCGACGGCCGGGCCGCCGCCGGCGGACTGCCAGGCGAGGGCCGCGCCGATCGCCGATGACACCAGGCCGTCGATGCCGCTAGCCCCCCGGCTCGCCAGGATCCGCAGGCCAGCGCGCGCGGCCAGGTGCTGGTCCAGATCACGGACCGGCATGCTGGAGGCAGCCCACAGCAGACCGCCGTCCGGCAGTACCGCGGCCAGATCGCGGGCTAGCCTGGGCTCGCTAAATCCCGCGCCGGCATCCAGGATCGCGTCAGCGGCCTGCCTTGCCGCGGCGTCGGCCTGCTTCCAGGACATGAGCCAGGCGGCGGGCTCCCCGGGATCCGGGCCGCCGGTCAGCCGGACCGCCTGCGCCACGTCGGTGGCGGTCCTGGCCGGATCGGACCAGCGGCCCGGCCCCTGCGCGAGCACGATGTGCCGGGCCGGAGGAGCACCGGGCGCGCCCCGGAGGAACGCGAGCTGGCCGCGGGACAGGCCCGGCCGGCCGGCCGAGACGATGAGGTCCGGCCGGTGCGCCGCGGTGAATCCGGGTGCGTCGAGCAGGTAGCCGTAGGCGGACAGTGCATTCGGGCCCCGCCGGGCGCCCGATGATGGCTCGGCCAGCACCGGCCAGCCAGCTGTCTCCGCCATCTCGAGCAGCGGGGCGGCATCAAAGTCCCCATCACCGCAGACCACCACGCCCCGCTCGGCCCAGGCCACGCCGACAGCTGGCAGGCCAGCGGAAGCGCCGGCCAGCGGGCCGGCGCCTGCCGGGAACGGCGGCGGCAAGCCTGGCGACGGAGCGAGCCCCGGCCGCCGGGCGCTGAAGGCGGTCCACGGCGCCCCGCCGGGGCGGCCGCCGAGCGGCCCGGGCCAGCCGGCTGGCCCGGGCCCGTCCCCGGCACCGGGCACCAGCGGTTCCCGGAACGGCACATTGACGTGCACCGGGCCGGGAAACCCGCCCGCCGCCCCGGACGCCTGCGCCCAGGACCGGCAGGCCAGCGACCGCCAGTAGCCGGCCATCCCGGACCGGGCCTCAGGCACCCCGGCCTCGCAGAACCACCGCACCGCGCTCCCGTACAGCTTCAGCTGGTCGATCGTCTGGTTGGCGCCGGTGCCGCGCAGCTCGGGCGGCCGGTCCGCGGTCAGCACGAGCAGCGGTACCCCCGACTCGTCGGCCTCGATCACGGCGGCGTGGAACTGCGCGGTGGCCGTGCCCGACGTGCACAACAGCAGGGCCGGCCGGCGGCTCGCCTTGGCCAGGCCGAGCGCGAGGAACGCGGCACTGCGCTCGTCGATGCGCACGTGCAGCCGCACGTCCCCCGCGCGGGAGCGGTCGAAGAGCGCCAGCGCAAGCGGCGCGCTGCGCGAGCCGGGCGCCAGCACTGCCTCGCGCAGGCCGCACCTGACCAGCTCGTCGGTGAACACGGTGCCGAACGCGGTGGCCGGATTCACTGCCGGACCGGCCGCCCGGTGTCAAGGAACTCGGCCGCGGCCAGCATCCGCGCGACCCACGGCGCGGGATCGGCTTCCCACGCGGACAGCCGTTCTGGATCGGCGACAGCCGCCCGGACCGGCAAGGTCCCGGCTTCGGCGGTCAGCGGCGCTGCGGTCACGTCGCCGGTCAGCAGGCTCATCGTGGCCAGCCCGCAGTCGTAGGGCAGCTCAGGCAGGGCCGCGGCCAGTGCCACGCCCGCCGCGAGCCCGACCGAGGACTCGACAGCGCTGGAGACGACAGCCGGCAGCCCGCAGCCGCTGGCGACGCGCAGCGCCGTCCGTACCCCGCCGAGCGGCGCCGCCTTGAGCACCACGATGTCGGCGGCTCCGGCCGCCCGCACTGCCAGCGGGTCCGCCGCCCGGCGGATCGACTCGTCCGCGGCCAGCGGCACGTCCACGAGGCGGCGCAGCTCGGCAAGCTCAGCCAGGGTGGCGCACGGCTGCTCGGCGTACTCCAGGCCGAACGGGGCCAGCGCGCGCAGCATCACCGCCGCTTGCCGCACATCCCAGCCGCCGTTGGCATCGACCCGGATCCGCCCGGACGCCCCGAGCGCGTCCCGCACCGCCGCCACCCTGGCGACGTCATCATTGCCAGCCTGGCCGGCCTCAGCGACTTTCACCTTCGCCGTCCGGCAGCCAGCGGAAGCGGCAATCTCATGAGCGCGCTGCGGGCCCACGGCGGGCACGGTGACGTTGACGCCTATACAGTCGCGGACCGGTGCCGGCCAGCCGGCGATCGCCGCCTCGAGCGCGCAGGCCAGCCAGGGGGCGCATTCGCGCGGGCCGTACTCGGCGAACGGCGAGAACTCCCCCCAGCCCGCAGGCCCGCTGAGCAGCGCGCCCTCCCGCACGGTGAGGCCGCGGAAGCGCTCCCGCATCGGGATCGCGTACGCCCGCGCCGTCGGCAGCAGGGCGGCGAGCTGGTCACGCAGGTCCGCGCCGCTCGCGTAGCCGTTCTCCCCGGTCACGCCAGGCCGGCCAGGTCACGGCCGGCGCGGGAACCTCGCGAAGTCCGGCGGGCGCTTGCTGACATAAGCGTCACGGCCCTCCTGCGCCTCCTCGCTCATGTAGTACAGCAGCGTGGCATCGCCAGCGAACTGCTGCATCCCCGCGGCCCCGTCGGTGACGGCGTTCAGCGCGCCCTTGAGCATCCGGAGCGCGAGCGGCGATTTCGCCAGCAGCTCCCGCGCCCAGGTGATTGTCTCCGCCTCCAGCTGTGCCAGCGGTACCACGGCGTTGACCAGGCCCATCTCCAGGGCTTCCGATGCGCTGTACTGGCGGCACAAATACCAGATCTCCCGCGCCTTCTTCATGCCCACGGTGGAGGCGAGCAGCCAGGACCCGTAACCGGCATCGAACGAGCCGACCTTCGGGCCGGTCTGGCCGAAGACCGCGTTATCCGCCGCGATGGTCAGGTCGCAGCAGACATGCAGGACGTGCCCGCCGCCGATTGCGTAACCCGCCACCATGGCGATCACCGGCTTGGGGGTGCGGCGGATCTGCACCTGAAGGTCGAGCACGTTGAGCCGGCCCACGCCATGGCTGTCGACATAGCCGTCATCGCCGCGGATCCGCTGGTCGCCGCCGGAGCAGAACGCCTTGTCACCAGCGCCGGTGAGGATGATCACGCCGACCGACGGGTCGTCGCGCGCGGCGCTGAATGCGCTCGAGAGCTCGAACAAGGTGGTCGGCCTGAACGCATTCCTGACCTCGGGCCGGTTGATCGTGATCTTGGCGATACCCTCGGCCGTCTCATAGACGATGTCGCTGTAGTCGCCTCCGGCGGCCGGTCCCGATTCCTGCCAGTCGATCACTGTCATCCTCTCTGCCGACCGCCTCATCTGCCCGATTAACCTTACGACCGTGACATCCCGGCCTCTGCACGCGGTCCTGCTGCCGCCTGGCAGGTCAGGCGGCAGCGCGCTGCTTGAGCGCCTGGCCGCGGCCCTCGACGGCACCGGGCCTGCGATCCTGCCGCTGGACGGCGCCCTGCCGCCGGCCAGGCTCGCCGCCCTGCTCGATGCGTTCGGGCCGGCCGCCGTGGAGACCTTGGAGACGAAACGGAGCTCTTCCGGCAGCTGGCCCGGGCGGGCTGGACCCGGCGTCGGGCCGGACATTGCCGTCGTGGTCGCCACCTCGGGATCCACCGGCCAGCCGAAAGGCACGCAGCTGTCCGCGCCGGCGCTGCTGGCCTCGGCCCGCGCATCGCTGCGCCGGATCGGGGCGGCCCCCGGCCAGCGGTGGCTCGCCTGCCTGCCCGCCTTCCACGTCGCCGGCCTCCAGGTACTGATCCGCTCCCTGCTGGCCGGCGCTGAGCCGGTGTACTGCGGCCGGCTCGGTCCTGACGTCATCGCGGCCAGCGGCTGCACGTACATCTCTGTGGTCCCGACGCAGCTGCGCCGCCTGACCGAGGCTGGCGCCGACCTGTCGAAGCTGCGGGCCATCTTGCTCGGCGGCGCGGCGCCCCCGCCCGGCCTGGTGGCAGCGGCCACCGCGGCGGGGGGCCGGGTCATCACCACGTACGGGATGAGCGAGACGTGCGGCGGCTGCGTGTATGACGGTGTCCCGCTGGCGCAGGTCCGCCTCGATGTCGGCGCCGACGGCCGGATCCGGATTGCCGGGCCGGTGCTGTTCTCCGGCTACCGGCTGCGGCCCGACCTGACCGCCGAGGCGACCGACGGTCCCTGGTTCATCACCTCTGACCTCGGCTCGGTCAGCCCGGCCGGGCTGCTGACCGTCCGGGGCCGTGCCGATGACGTGATCACTACCGGCGGCGAGAAGGTGCTCGCCGCCGAGGTCGAAGCCGCGATCGGGACGCTTCCGGGCGTCAGGGAAGCCGCCGTCGTCGGAGTGCCGGACCCGGACTGGGGCGAGCAGGTCACCGCCATCGTGGTGGCGGCCGACCCGGCCGCGCCGCCCGACCTGGGGCTGATCCGCGCGCATGTGCGGAGCACCCTGGGCGGGCACGCCGCCCCGCGGGCGCTGCGGGTGATTGCCAGGATGCCGCTGCTGCCGTCCGGCAAGCCGGACCGGGCCGCGCTGCGTATCCTGGGATCCTGAGCTGGCGACGGGCACACGCCAGCGGCACGGGAACAATTAGCCGCGCTGAGCGTTACAAGATAATGCCCGCGCTGCACAATACCAAGGGCTGCGGGCCCCCGGCCACCGACAGCGCAGCCGAGTGCGCTGTCCAGAGCGCACGCCTGATATGCGCCCACGAAGGGAGGTGTCTCATGCCGAGAACAGCGACGGCGGTGTCGCGGAGACACCAGGACGAGGCAACCATGACCAGCGTGGACGAGCTGATCCAGCGCGGCCGCGGCCAGGGCCAGATATCCCTGCCCGAGCTGCGGGCCGCCTTCGAGGACGCCCGCATCCCGCCCGCAGAGGCTCGGTCTATCCTGCGCGAACTTACCGAGGCGGGCGTACAGCTCGGTAACGAGCAGCCTGATGCCGCCCAGCCGGGAAGCACCTCGCCGGCCGCCCCCGCCGTCGCGGCCTCCGCCGGCGCCGGGGTTGTCGAGGTTGTCGAGCTGGATGGCCTTGACGCGGCGACGGCCGAGGCCTCCGTGCTGACGGCCAGCGCGGCCACCGAGATGGCCGCCGAGGCGGACCTGGACGACCAGACGTCCGTGATGGGCGATTCGGTACATACCTACCTCAAGTCCATCGGGCGCACCAGCCTGCTCACCGCCGAGCAGGAGGTGGATCTCGCCAAGCGGATCGAAGCCGGGCTCTTCGCCGAGCACAAGCTGGAGACCGACAAGGGCCTGTCCAAGAGTTACCGCCGTGATCTTGAGGCGGTCGCCCAGGACGGCCGCCGGGCCAAGGCGCACATGCTGGAGGCGAACCTGCGGCTTGTGGTCTCGGTAGCCAAGAAGTACAGCGATCGCGGCCTGTCCCTGCTCGACGTCGTGCAGGAGGGCAACCTCGGCCTGATCAGGGCGGTCGAGAAGTTCGACTACACCAAGGGCTACAAGTTCTCCACCTACGCCATGTGGTGGATCCGGCAGGCGATCCAGCGCGGCTTCGCCGACTCGGCCAGGACCATCAGGCTGCCAGTGCACGTGCTGGAGATGCTCAGCAAGCTGAGCCGCGTGGAGCGGGACATGCACCAGCGGCTTGGCCGGGAGCCGACGCCCGAGGAGCTGGCCGTCGAGCTGGATCGCACGCCTGACCAGATCGAGGAGCTGCTGCGGACCAGCCGCCAGCCGATCAGCCTGGATTCCACCATCGGCGAGGACGGCGAGACCAGCATCGGGGACCTCATCGAGGACATCGATGCGCCCGAGGCCTCCGAGCTCGTGGACCGGCAGCTGATGGCCGATCAGCTACGGCACGCGCTCGACGCGCTGACCCCGCGCGAGGCGACCATCATGGCGATGCGGTTCGGGCTGTATGACGGTAACCCGCACACCCTGGATGAGATCGGCAAGGCGCTGGGGCTGACCAGGGAGCGGATCCGGCAGCTGGAGAAGCAGTCGCTGTCCAAGCTGCGTCATCCGAGCCGCGCTCAGCCGCTGCTCGACTACGCCAGCTGATGAGCCCCAGCGAGCATGAGCCCGCCCGGCTGAACCGGGCCCGACCTCCCGCCGGGCCCGGTTCGGCCGTCAGGGCGGGGTCGGCTCCGGCGACGAACTGAAACGGCCCGACCTCGCGAACCCGGTCCATATCGCCCGCGCTCATGCCTTGCCGCTGCCGGCCTGCCAGGCGGCCTAGAAAGGTACTTCTGCCGGGGCGGCAGCACGACCGGCCCTGGGCGGGTAGGGTGCCCGGGTGACTGTCCAGGTAGAAGTAGTCCGCCAGGTGACCGACGAGCTGGTCGACGCGTTCGGCCGCCTGCTTCCGCAGCTGTCCAGGTCAGCACCGCCGCTTGACCGGGACGCCCTTGCCGGGATCGCGACCTTCCCGGCGAATACGGTGCTGGTCGCCCGCTCCCCCGCAGGCCTGATCACCGGCACGCTGACCCTGGTGATGTTCCCCACTCCGACCGGAGTGCGCGCCTGGATCGAGGACGTGGTCGTCGACGAGTCCGCGCGGGGCCAGGGCGCCGGGGTGGCGCTGACCCTCGAGGCGCTGCGGCTGGCGCAGGAGGCCGGAGCCAGGACCGTCGATCTCACCTCACGGCCGTCGCGCGAGGCGGCCGGGCGGCTCTACGAGCGAGTCGGCTTCGAGGTCCGCAGCTCAAGGCTGTACCGGTTCAAGCTCGCCGACGCCGGGGCCGCCGCCGGTGCCGCCGCCGGTACCGGCAGCGCGCCGGCCTGACTCAGTCCCCCAATTCTGCGACGGCCGCAAGCAGCCGGTCCACGTCGGACCGGTCGTTGTAGTGCACCAGGCCGGCCCGCACCGCGCTACCTGTGTCCCTGATTCCTAGCGCGGCAGTCAGTTCCCACGCGTAGTTGTGGCCGCTCCAGACGTTGACCTTGCGCCCGGCGAGATGCTCGGCGACCTGGCGCGGTGTGCGGCCCGCCACGGTGAAGTAGGCGGTCGCGGTGCGCTTTTCGGCCTTCCCGTAGGTCGTGACATGCTCCATGGCATCCAGGCCGCCGAGCAGCACCTGGAACGTGTCCTGCTCATAAGCCTGCACCGCGCTCATGGCGGCGAGCAGGCGCAGGCGCCTGGGCCTGCCTGGGCCCTCACCGGCAAGTGAGGCGAGATGCTCGACGGCGGCCGTGACGCCGGCCAGGTCGGCGAACGGAAGGGTTCCCTGCTCGAACCGCTCAGGCACCGAGTCAGGCGCAGGCAGCAGCTTGTCCGGCGCCAGCGTGTCGAGCAGCGCCGGATTAGCGACCACGGCGCCCACGTGCGGCCCTGACCATTTGTAGGCGCTGGTGGCGTAGCAGTCGGCACCGAGTCCAGGTACGTCTACCGGGCCGTGCGGGGTCGCATGGACACCGTCGACGTAGCTGACCGCGCCAGCCGCGCGCGCCATTGCGGTAATGGCGGCCACGTCCGGGCGGGTACCCAGCACATTGCTGGCGGCGGTCACCGCGACCAGCCTGGTCCGGTCGCCGATCAGCTCGCCGAATTGTGCCGCATCCAGGTCCCCGGTCGCCGGGTCGACTTCAGCCCAGCGCACCACGGCGCCAGCCCTGGCGGCGGCCTGTACCCACGGCCGGACATTGGCGTCATGATCAAGCCTGGACACGACGACCTCATCACCAGGGCGCCACCCCGCGGCGAGACTGCGCGCGAGACGGTAGGTGAGCGTCGTCATGTTCGGGCCGAGGATGACCCCCTCCGGCTGGCCGCCGGTCAGGTCCGCCAGCGCTGCCCGGCATTCGGCAGTGATCGCCTCGGACCGCCGGCTGGCCGGAAAGGCCCCGCCCGCGTTGCCGAGCCCCGCGCGGTAGGCGCCGCCGATCGCATCGATCACCGAGGCAGGCAGCTGCGTTCCCGCCGCCCCGTCCAGGTAGGCGTAACCATCGGACAGGGCCGGGTAGGCGGCACGCACCTTGTTGATGTCGAAGGTCATCAGGATCCTTGCTCCCTTTCCGCTGTTTCCGCACCGCTGTGCCACCGCCCGCCGGACATCCGTAGCTGGGCCGCGCTGCCGATGGTAGCCAGGCCGCCCGGGGCCACCGCCGGGGGCGGCCTGGCTGGGGCCCACCGGGGCGCCGGCCAGCCGAAATTGAGGTGACAGGTTGCGGGCCGCGAGGTTAGCGTCGGGGGAATGCCCCCTGAACCTGCCGCGCTGCCCCATGCCGCGACCCAGGACCGGCCTGCCCGGCTGGCACCGTTCGCGGCGTTGTGGCGTACCAGGACGTATCTGCGCCCGCACGCGTGGCGGCTGGCGCTGATGCTCGCGGCGGCGATCGCAGCGGTCGGCGCCCAGATAACGATCCCGCTGCTCACCAAGGCGGTGATCGACGGGCCCATCGCGCACGGGAACTCCCGCGGCCTGCTGCCGCTCAGCCTGGCCGCCGCCGGGCTCGGGGTGACGCAGGCCTTGCTGAACCTGTACCGGCGATGGGTGCAGGCGACCGCGGTTACCGGCATGGAGTGGTCCATGCGCGACGACATCTACGCGCACCTGCAGCGTTTGCACAGCGCGTTTCATGACGACTGGCAATCTGGCCAGTTACTGTCCAGAGCGACCACGGACCTGTCAGCGATCAGGAGGTTCGCTGGTTTCGGCGTCATCTTCTTCATCACCAACGTGGTGACCTTCTTCGTCGTGATCGCGCTGCTCATCAGGATGAACTGGTGGCTCGGCACGCTGACGGGCTGCGTGTTCCTGCCTGTCGTCGCGATCTGCCTGCGCTTCGAGCGCCGGTACAGCGTGCTGTCCAGGCGCGCCCAGGACCAGCAGGGCGACCTGGCTACCTACGTCGAGGAAGCGGCGACCGGCATCCGGGTCCTGAAGGCCCTCGGCCGCCGCGACGCGGCAGCGGCCAGGCACGCCAGGCAGGCGGCGCTCGCTTACCAGACCCAGCTGGCCAAGGCGAGGCTGCGCGGCACCTTCTGGGCCGGCCTGGACCTGGTGCCGAACGCGGTCATCGGGCTCATCGTGCTGCTCGGAGCGCTCGCCGCAAGCCGGAACGAGCTGAGCCTCGGCGGCCTGGTCGCCTTCATCACGCTGACCCTCCAGCTGGTATGGCCCATCGAGGCGATGGGATACATCCTGGCCTCCGGCCAGGAGGCTGCGACCGCGGCGCAGCGGATTTACGAGATACTCGACGCCGAGCCGGCCATCACCGATCAGGCCGCGGATCCCGCTCATCACGACGGCGGCCCGGCACCGCAAGCCGGCCGGGCACCGCAAGCCGGCCGGGCACCGCAAGCCGGCCCGGCACCGCAAGCCGGC
Source organism: Streptosporangiaceae bacterium (assembly GCA_050011895.1). Lineage (GTDB taxonomy): Bacteria > Actinomycetota > Actinomycetes > Streptosporangiales > Streptosporangiaceae > DATBGO01. Next base: position 60,403 of record JBEKIF010000011.1, read on the forward strand.
CCGGCACCGCAAACCGGCCCGGCACCGCAACCCGCGTTCCGGCCGTCCGGCCGCGCGGGCCGGCGCCCGGAGCACCGGGCAGGGCCCGCGGCGCGGCTCATCTTCGAGCAGGTTGTCTTCGGGTATCCGGGCGCGCCCGCGCCGGTGCTCCGCGGGGTCAGCCTGGAGATCGAGGCTGGCCAGACGATCGCGCTGGTCGGCGCTACCGGGTCAGGCAAGACCACGCTGCTTCATCTCGTGCCCAGGCTGGCCGAGCCAGCAGACGGATCGATCATGCTGGACGGCACTGACATCGCCATGCTCCCGCTCGCGGCCCTGCGCAGCCGGGTCGGATGTGCCTTTGAGGATCCGACGCTGTTCTCCGCCAGCGTCAGGGAGAACGTCAGCTACGGTGCGCCCGACGCGGGCGAGGCAGACATCCTGGCGGCACTGGCCGCAGCCCAGGCAGATTTCGTCACCGACCTGCCGTGGGGGCTCGAGACGCGGATCGGCGAGCAGGGCATGGCGTTGTCCGGCGGCCAGCGCCAGCGGATCGCGCTCGCGCGGGCCATCCTGGCCAGGCCCGAAGTTCTGCTGCTCGACGATCCGCTATCAGCGCTCGACGTGCATACCGAGGCAAAGGTCACCCGGGCGCTCAGTGAGGTGCTTGACGCTTCGACCGGGCTGGTGGTGGCCCACCGGCCGTCCACGGTGCTGCTGGCGGATAAGGTCGCGCTGCTCGCCGACGGCGTCATCGCCGCCCTGGGCTCGCACCATGAGCTGCTGGCCAGCCAGCCGCGCTACCGCGAGCTGATGAGCGCCGCGCCGATCGGGCGCAGGCCAGGCCAGGCCGGGCAGCACGGGCAGGACGGGCAGGACGCACCGGCCAGCCAGGGCGCACCGGCCAGCCAGGGCGCACCGGCCAGCCAGGCCAGGGACGGCGCCGAACAGGACCTGAGCGGGGTGCGGCGGTGAGCGGCCAGGCCGCAGCCTCATGGCGCGGAGTCGCGGCGGAGGAAGCTGACGACATCCCGGCGAGCCTTGCCGCGCTGCTCCGCCGCCGGGGCCGGTACCTCCTGCAGGAACTACTCCGCCCGCACAAGGCGACGACAGCGGCGATCCTCGCCCTGATCGTGACCGCCAACCTGGCGGCGCTGGCCGGGCCGTGGCTAGTCGGCCTCGGGATCGACCGCATCCCGCAGCTCACCAGGTCGCACGACGCAGCGCCGCTGGCCGTCATCATCGCGGCCTTTGCCGCCGCTGTGGCCGTCCAGGCCGTCACCAGCAGGTCCTACATTGCGGCCATGGGCCGGCTCGGCGGAAATGTGGTGCTTGACCTGCGGCGGGGCCTGTTCGCCCAGTTCCAGCGCCTGCCCGTGTCGTTCCATGAGCGTTACACGTCCGGCCGGGTCATCTCGAGGCAGACCTCGGACGTCGACTCGATCGAGGACCTGTTTGATGAGGGCCTTGACTCACTGGTGTCGGCTACCTTCTCGCTGCTGCTCGTCGGCGCCGGGATGCTGCTGCTCGACTGGCCCCTCGCGCTGGTCGTGATGGCCGGCTTCGCCCCGCTGACCTGGATGACGGCATGGTTCAGGCGCGAGTCGGCCATCGCCTACCGGCGGACCAGGGAGACAATCGCTGAAGTCATCGTGCACTTCGTCGAGACCTTCAGCGGTATCCGCGCGGTGCATGCCTTCCGCAGGGAGGGCCGGAACCAGGAGATCTTCGGCGAGCTGAACGCCGGCTACGCCGCAGCCAGCCTGCGCTCGTCGCGGCTGATCGCCATCTACTCGCCCGGCATCAACCTGGTCGGCAACCTCGCCGTCGGGGCGGTGCTGCTGTACGGCGGGCTCCGGGTCATCCACGGCAGCATGCCGGTCGGGGTCCTCGTCACCTTCCTGCTCTACCTGGAGCGTTTCTTCGACCCGCTGCAGGATCTCGCGCAGTTCTACAACACGTTCCAGTCGTCGGCGGCGGCGCTGGAAAAGATCTCCGGCGTGCTCGACGAGCCTCCGCTGGTGGCCGAGCCAGCGTCCCCCGTTCAGCTTCCGGGTTTGACTGATGCGGCCCGGGGCGGCCGGGCGGTGCTATTCGAGTCGGTCCGGTTCGGCTACCGCGACGCGGTCGTGCTGCCCGGCCTCGACCTCATGATCCCGGCCGGCCAGACAGCAGCCATGGTCGGGGCGACCGGCTCGGGTAAGACGACCATCGCCCGGCTGCTCGCCCGCTTCTACGACCCGGACGAAGGACGGGTGCTCCTGGACGGCGTCGACCTCCGGCAGCTGCCTGACGCGAGCCTGCGGCATGAGGTCGTCTTGATCACTCAGGAGAACTTCCTGTTCAGCGGCAGCGTAGCGGACAATATCGAGCTGGGCAGGCCGGGCGCATCGCGGGCTGAGATCGAGGCTGCCACCGCCGAGATCGGAGCGCATTCGTTTATCCGCGCGCTGCCTGGCGGCTACGACGCGCAGGTGGGCAAGCGCGGCGGGCGGCTCTCGGCCGGGCAGCGCCAGCTCATCTCGTTCGCGCGGGCCTTTCTCGCAGCGCCCGCCGTGCTGGTACTCGACGAGGCGACCTCGCTGCTCGACATCCCGGGCGAGCGTCTCGTGCAGCGGGCGCTGCGCACCATCCTGGCCGGCCGGACGGCACTGATCATCGCCCACCGGTTGTCCACGGTGGAGATCGCGGACCGGGTCCTGGTAATCTCTGGCGGCCGGATCGTGGAAGACGGCCAGCCGGGCCAGCTCCTGGCCGGAGACGGCAGCTACGCCGCGCTTCATGACAGCTGGCGGCAGAGCCTCGCCTGAGTCGCTGGCGCTGGCTCGGCTGGCACGATTTCGCCCGGTAGGCTTGCCGGCCGGCGATCCGCTAAGCTGGCCCGCGTGATCATGGGCAGGAAACAGGTCAGCGCCGCGGCGGAAGCCGAGTACGCAGCCGACGTCGCGCTCGCCGCGAAGTTCGACGAACTGCTCGCCCGGGCGCGCACGGCCGAGCAGGACTTCAGGACGGCGCAGGCCGGCGGCGTGCCAGCCGATCAGCAGTATCCGCTGGCCAGAAAGCTGGACACGGCCCTGACTGAGGTAATGCGCGCCGCCTACGCGGCTGAGCGCGCGGAGATCGGGCCGCATGGCTATGACGACCGGATCTACCGCCGAAAGGCCAAGGCAAAGCCGGCCGTGCACGCCTGGACGGACGAGGCGGAACGGCTGCTGACCCTGCGCGAGACCCACCAGCTGACCGGGATACCACCGGCGCCGCGCACCGGCCAGTTTGGCGGGAGCGCCGGCCGGGTGCCAGCCGCCTGATTGACCGGCCACCGCGGCGGCGGCCGTCGTCCGGTCACCACCGGTCACCTCTGGCTGCAGCGGCGCACTGAAGCTCATCGGCCCGCCATCGGCGGGTCGCGTTCTCGGCTCCGCGCTTAAGCAGCTGACTGGCGGGCGGTGACGAGGACCTGGCGCGGGCCCGCCGCTGGGACTTTTTTTCCGGCTGAGGGAATTTCCGGCGTGGGTGGTCCTAAGATAGTCACAATGGGTAGTTACATAGTGGCGGAGAGCGTTGCCGTGAAAGCTACAAAGGATGACACGGAAAACCGTCACAACGAGCCATGCCGCAACTCGGACCGATAGTGGCACAGTAGGCTCAGATCAAGACCGCGACGAAGATAAATCAGGAGGCACACAGGATGTGCCCGCACACGCCCCCGTGTCCGGATCCAAGCGGCCCGGACGGTGAGGCAGCCCGTACCATCATCAGCCATCCCGAGCAGGGCTGGAGCCTGCTCTGTAATGGCATCGTGGTATTCGAGGACACTGGCGAACTGCTCCCAGACGGCGACGCGGTAGAGCCCCACCGCCCGACAGATCTGATACCGGCCACGCCTGCCGTGCGCCGGTCAGTGGCCAGCACCCACTCGCCAGCCGCCTAGCCGGCCCTGTGGGCCTGCATCCTGGCCCGCCCTCCGGGCGGCACTCCGTCGTTACGTGATCGGGCTAGACAGTAGCCGGGACTTGCGCGTTGATGCCGGCAGTCAGGGCGGGCCGAGCCCGAGAGCCTCGCGGAGCCAGGTTCCGACCGCGCTGGTGACGGCTGCCGGGCTGGCTGCCAGGGAGTGTGCCTCGCCGGGCAGCACAACCACCCGGTCGGCGGCCGCGGCGTCCGGGACGCCGAACGGGTCGCGCGCGCCGTTCACCACGAGTACGCGGGCACCGGCCGCCCGGAGTTCGGCGAGCCGGGAACGCTCCGGATGACCAGGCGGGTGCAGCGGGAAGGCGAGCGCGACCACGCCTCGCGCGCCGGCCGCACGGGCGGTACGGCAGGCAAGCCGGGCGCCATTGCTGCGGCCGCCCTGGACGAGCGGGATACCCGGGAACATCTCTCGCAGCACCGCGGCGATCTCCAGCCAGGCCGCGTCCTGCCGGGCCGCTGAGCCTGGCGCCCGGCCGCCGCGAACCCGGTAAGGCTGGGTCACCCGCGCGACCACGCCGCCGAGCGCCGCTGCGGCATCGCGGGCGGCGAGCAGGTCGGCGCTGTTCGGGCCGCCTCCGGCGCCATGCGTCAGCGTCATCAGGAAGACCGGCGACGGGCACTCGTCGAGCTCAGCCAGCGCGGTCCCGTAGCTGGTCACGATCTCCACACCGGAAGCGTAGCCGCCCGCGCCCGGCGCAGGTCAGCTGCCCGCGGGCGATCACCCCCCGGGCTGCTAGCCGTGCAGCGTCTTGGCCAGGTACTGGCCGGTGTAGCTGTCGTCGACCTGCGCCACCTGCTCGGGCGTTCCGGTCGCCACCACGCTCCCGCCGCGAGATCCGCCCTCTGGGCCGAGGTCGATGACCCAGTCGGCGGTCTTGATCACATCCAGGTTGTGCTCGATCACGATGACGGTGTTGCCGCCGTCCACCAGCCTGCCGAGCACGCCGAGCAACTTGCGGATGTCGTCGAAGTGCAGGCCGGTGGTGGGCTCATCCAGCACGTAGATCGTCCGGCCGGTGGACCGGCGCTGCAGCTCGGACGCCAGCTTGACCCGCTGCGCCTCGCCGCCGGACAGGGTTGGCGCCGGCTGGCCGAGCCGGACGTAGCCGAGGCCGACATCGACCAGCGTCTTCAGGTGCCGGTGGATGGCGGGCACCGGCTCGAAGAACTCGGCCCCCTCCTCGATCGGCATGTCGAGGACGTCGGCGATGGTCTTGCCCTTGTAGTGCACCTGCAGGGTGTCGGTGTTGTACCGGGCGCCGTGACAGACCTCGCAGGGCACGTAAACATCGGGCAGGAACTGCATCTCGATCTTGATAGTGCCGTCGCCCGCGCACGCCTCGCACCGGCCGCCCTTGACGTTGAACGAGAACCGGCCCGGCTGGTAACCGCGGACCTTCGCCTCGGTCGTCTGCGCGAACAGCCGCCGGACATGATCGAAGACCCCGGTGTAGGTGGCCGGGTTGGACCGCGGGGTCCGGCCGATCGGGCCCTGGTCGACATGCACCACCTTGTCCAGGTGCTGCATCCCGGTGACCCTGGTATGCCGCCCTGGCACGGTGCGCGCGCCGTGCAGTTCCTTGGCGAGCGCGTTATAGAGGATGTCGTTGACCAGCGTCGACTTGCCGGAGCCCGAGACCCCGGTGACCGCGATGAGGCAGCCGAGCGGGAACGCCACGTCAACGCCGCGCAGGTTGTGCTCGGTGGCGCCCTTGACCGCCACCTCCCTGCCCCGGGTGCGCTTCCTGCGGCTGGCGGGCAGCGGGATAGCCTCGCGGCCGGTCAGGTAGGCGCCGGTCAGCGACTCCTTGCTGGCGAGCAATTCCTTGACCGGCCCGGAGACGACGATGTGGCCGCCGTGCTCGCCCGCCCGCGGGCCGATGTCGACGACCCAGTCGGCCGCCCTGATCGTGTCCTCGTCGTGCTCGACCACGATCAGCGTATTGCCGAGATCGCGGAGCCTGATCAGCGTCTCCAGCAGCCGGTGGTTGTCGCGCTGGTGCAGCCCGATGGACGGCTCGTCCAGTACGTACAAGACACCCACCAGGCCCGAGCCGATCTGGGTGGCCAGCCGGATCCGCTGCGCCTCGCCGCCGGCCAGGGTAGCCGCGGCGCGGTCCAGGGTCAGGTAGTCAAGTCCCACGTCGAGCAGGAAGCCGAGCCTCGAATTGACTTCCTTGAGTATCCGGCCCGCGATGTGCTGATCACGGTCGGAGAGCTCAAGCGAGAGCAGCAGCTTGGCCAGCTCGCCGATCGGCAGCGCGCAGTATGCGGCGATCGACCTGCCGTCGACGGTGACCGCCAGCGAGACCGGCTTCAGCCGGGCGCCCTGGCAGGACGGGCACGGCACCTCGCGCATGTACCCCGCGAACCGCTCGCGGCTCGAATCGCTCTCGGCCTCGGCGTGCCGGCGCTCGATGTAGGGGACGGCCCCCTCGAAGTTGGTGTAGTAGGACCGTTCCCTGCCGTACCTGTTCTTGTACCTGACGTGGACCTGCTGGTCATAGCCGTGCAGCAGCGCGTGCTGGGCGGCGGCGGGCAGCCTGGACCACGGCGCATCGATCTTGAACCCCATCGCGTCGCCGAGTGCCTCGATCAGCCTGGTGAAGTAGTCGCTGATGTGGCCGCCGCTCCACGGCCCGATCGCGCCTTCGGCCAGCGTCCTGGCCGGATCGGCGACGACAAGCTCCGGGTCGACCTCCATCCGGGTGCCCAGGCCGGTGCAGTCCGGGCAGGCCCCCCACGGGGAGTTGAACGAGAACGACCGCGGCTCCAGCTCATCGAAGGACAGGTCATCGTAGAGGCAGGCCAGATGCTCGGAGTACATCCGCTCCCGGTGCTGGTCGGTCTCGGGCAGGTCAACGAAGTCAAGCACGACGATGCCGCCGGACAGCCCGAGTGCCGTCTCTACCGAGTCGGTGAGCCTGCGCCGGGCGGCCTGCTTGACGTCGAGCCGGTCGACCACGACCTCGATGTCGTGCTTCTCGTATTTCTTCAGCGCCGGCACCGTCCCGGTCGTGGCACTGTCCAGCCGGATGACCGTGCCGTCCACCCTGGCCCGCGAGTAACCCTTGGCCTGCAGCTCGCGCAGCAGCTCGGCGTACTCCCCCTTGCGGCTGCGTACCACCGGCGCGAGCACCTGGAACCTGGTGCCCTCGTCAAGCTCGAGCACCCGGTCGACGATCTGCTGCGGGCTCTGCCTGGCGATCGGCCGGCCGCAGATCGGGCAGTGCGGCTTGCCGACCCGCGCATACAGCAGCCGGAGGTAGTCATAGACCTCGGTGATCGTGCCGACGGTCGAGCGCGGGTTCCGGCCGGCCGCTTTCTGGTCGATGGAGACCGCCGGTGACAGCCCGTCGATGAAGTCGACGTCGGGCTTGTCCATCTGGCCGAGGAACTGCCTGGCGTAGGCCGACAGTGATTCGACATACCTGCGCTGCCCCTCGGCGAAGATGGTGTCGAACGCGAGGCTGGACTTGCCCGACCCGGACAGGCCGGTGAAGACGATCAGGGCATCCCGCGGCAGATCGAGCGACACGTCCTTAAGGTTGTGCTCGCGCGCGCCGCGGACGACGAGACGATCAGCCACTTGCGCTCAGTTCTCCGGTGTTGAAGACAGCCTTATCGGGATTGGGGGACGCCTCGCCATCGTATCCGGGGGCGCTGACAAAACCGGGGTGCTTCGGCAGCCCCGCCGGGCGCCTGGCGGCTTGGGCGGCGCAGCCCGCTCCTCCGTCGCTGGCATCGCGATGCCCGGCGGAGACCTAGCGGCAACACCAGGGCCGCCGCGGATGTTCCGGCCGGCCGGGACATCCGCGGCGCAGGGACTCCGGGGGCCGCCCGCCCGCGGGCCGGCCGAGCCGGCCGGCCCGCCCGCGGGGCCGGCCCCTAAGCTGCCTGCAGGACGTGACGGGCCGCAGCGACCGGCCCCGGCCGCACTGCCCTCGCAGCTAAGTGACCGGATGGAGCGGGAATGACCTACACAGGTGACGTCAGCGTCGGCGGGCCGGCGGACACCAGGGAGCTTCCCGGGCTGACCATTACCAAGGTGGCGGTCGGACCGCTGGATAACAACGCCTACCTGCTGCGCTGCACCGCCACCGGGGAACTGCTGCTGATCGACGCGGCGAACGAGGCGGACACGCTGCTCAAGCTGATCGGCGGCAGCCGGCTGGCCACCGTGGTCACCACCCACCGGCATTGGGATCACTGGGCCGCGCTGCGGGCGGTCCAGGAGGCGACCGGGGCGGCCACGGCCGCCCATCCAGCGGATGCGGATGAGCTGCCCATCCAGGTCACCCGGCTAGTCGGCCAGGGCGACACGATCGGGGTAGGCAACGCGCGGCTGTCGGTCATCCACTTGCGTGGCCACACGCCGGGCAGCATCGCGCTCTGCTACGACGCGGACGGCGCGCTGGCCGGCACCCCGCACTTGTTCACCGGCGACTCGCTTTTCCCCGGCGGTCCCGGCAACACCGAAGGCGACCCGGCCAGGTTCGGCCAGCTGATCGGCGACCTGGAAGAACGCATCTTCGGCCAGCTGCCTGACGGCACCTGGGTCTACCCGGGCCACGGCCAGGACACCACGATCGGCGCCGAGCGTCCGCAGCTAGCTGAATGGCGCGCGCGCGGCTGGTGACCTGTTCGCAACCGGCCGATGACGGAGCAGCGCGAGTTCATCGTGGCCGGCGCCGGCCTGCCCGTCAGCGGACTAGTTGCGCAAAGGCGATGACGTTGCTCAGGTAATGGCCGGTGGCCTGGTCGAAGGTACCGCCGCAGGTGATCAGGCGCAGCTGCGCGTCTGGTACCGGGCCGTACACAGCCGCAGCAGGAAACCGGGCCTTCGGGTACAGGTGCAGCGAGGTGACCTTGAAGACCGCCACCGACCCGTCGGCCCGCCTGACGTACACGCGGTTGCCCGGATGAAGCAGCCGCAGCCGGAAGAAAATGCCGGGTCCGGCCAGCGAATCGATATGGCCGGCGATCACCGCGGCGCCGATCGCGCCGGGCCGCGGGCTGCCGGTGTACCAGCCCGCCACCGCGGCGCTGGCCGGGACCTGCAGCGCGCCGCCCCGGCTGAGCCCCAGCCGGATCAGCCGGGTACGCACGCCGATCACCGGAATGATCAGCTGAGTCGGCCTGGCGACCGCCACGGTGGCCGAGGGGCCGGGTACCGCGGCGCGCTTGCCGCGCGGGACCGGCACCAGCGGGGCCCGGCCGACCGGGACAGCGCGGTGCGCGGTGCCGCTGGCTGTCGCGAGGCCGCGGGCGCAGATGCTCACGGCCAGCAGCCCGGCCAGCAGCGCCGCCACCGCGGCCGGCCGGCGCGCCACTCGGCGCACCGCGCGCGAGCGCGACTGGTGCCGGCCGAACCGCCTGATCACCTCACCTGGCGTGGCCGGCCGCCCGGCGCGGCGTGCGCAGCAGGCGGAACGCCCCGCAGGCGGCGACGAGCAGACCTGCCAGGCCGGTCACCAGCCAGGGCAGCAGCGGTGCGCCGGGGCGCGGCGCGGTGCCGCCGAGTCCGGTGGCCGGCGCGCCCGATGGCGCCACCTGGCTGCCGGCCGCATCCTCGAGGCTGTCGATCGCGAGATGACCGGGGTCGTCGAGGATGACCACCGTGTAGATGCTGCCTGCGGCCAGCGTGAGGCTGGCGTCGGTGCTCTCGCTCTCCCCCGCCGCATGAACCGTCCAGGTGCCCGGCGCGACGCTGCGGTAGGACGTGAGCTTCGAGAAACCGAGCTTGCGCGCCAGGACCTGGCCGGCCGCGGTCACGGTGACCTGCTGCTGGTTCAGCGAGGCCTGGATGACCCTGACCAGCGCCTTGCCCGGCGGCGTGACCAGCTTGTCCTGGAGGATCTGCAACCGCAGCCCGGAGAACGGGCCCATCCCGGCGACGGTGTAGGCATTGCCGGTGGCTACGTCGACCGTGGTGGACAAAACCGGCTTGGAGCTGGGCGCGGCACCTGCGCCGCGCATCGCGACCGTGTACTCCCCGCTGGGGACTTCCTCATACGGCGACACCGTGCCATACGCGACGTGCTTGAGCACGATCCGCGCGCTGGGGTTGCCGAATGAGTACAAGTAGACATCGACGGCGGGAGTATTCGGGGACAGGTGAGCGAGCCGGAGCCAGCCGTTCCCTGCCGATGCGGACGCGGCGGGGGCGGCGAAGGCCAGCAGGGCGGCGGCGAGTCCGCAGGCCGCGGTGGCCCGGATCAGCCGGGTCAGAGTGGGGGGCATGGTCATGATCGTTATCTCCGGTTCATTGTCGGGCCTGATAGTGACCGCTGAACAGCCCGAGCGGGCTTGGAGCGGCAAATTCGATGTGCAAGGTGAGCTGACCGCCGCTGGCCCGCTGCAGCCCGGCGGCGGCGAGGAAGGGCGACCGCTGCGCCAGGAAGAACGCGAGCGCGGAGTTGAGGTAGCCGAGCTCGCCCCCGCGGGCCTGCTGCAGGCCCGCGAGCTCCGCGGCGCGCAGCGGTACGCCGTAGCTGCTGCCCGGCCCGGCATCGCCGAACCCGAGAACGTCGACATGCTGTATCGCGGCCAGCGTGACGAGCGTGATCAGGAGCCGGGCATCGACCTGCCCGGCGGTCAGCTGTGCCCGCGCGGTGTTCGTCGCGATGAAGGAACTGCTACGCAGCAGCTGAGCGCCAAGCGCCATCCGCTCGTGCAGGTCGGAACTGAGCGAGGCCAGATAGGCCGGGGCACCGTCGGGGGCGGTAACCCGCACCTCGACGCGGGCCGTCCCGGCGCCGAAGGCCGCGAGGACCGTCGGCGCGTAAACGGTGGTCAGGCGGGCACCGAACTGGCTGCGGAGGGCGGCGGTCGCCACGACGACTGCGGAGCCGAGCGGGCCGTCGGCAGACGGGCTCAGCTCAAGCAGGCTCGCGGCCGGCACCCCCTGCGCCTGCAGGGCCGCGCACATCACCGGGTCACAGGCCACCACCGAGCTGCGGCTGACCTGCGTGGCCACCCAGGCTGCCGCCTGGCGCCGCGCCGTCGCCGCCGCCGCGAGGGCGGCACCGCCGGAGGCGCTCTGATGATGTGCGCTGCCCCGGCCGGTGCGCCCCGCGGCCGGTCCAGCCGGGTGCCCTGCCAGCAGGACGGTCAGCGCGCCCGCAGCGAACACCACGAGCGCTACCGCCGCGGTGGCAAGCCAGAGCGCCCGCGCCGACCGGCGCTGCAGCCACAGCAGCAGCGTGGTGGCCAGCACTTTGCCCCATGACGGCGCGGGCTCCGCCAGCCGGGGCGGCCCTCCAGGTGCGGGGTCCACCGGCACCGGGGGCGGCTGCGGCGTCAGCCCGGCGGACCCGGCGCGGGCCGGATCCGGCCGCCCGGCCGGCTGAGACACGCCAGGCTCGGGCGCGGCAAGGTCGGGCACGCCAGGCTCGGGCGCGGCAAGGTCGGGCACGCCAGGCTCGGGCGCGGCAAGGTCAGGCACGCCAGGCTCGGGCGCGGCCGGCTCAGACACGTCAGGCTCAGGCGCGGCAAGGTCAGGGGCGGCAGGCTCTCGCCCGCTAGGCTCTCGCGCACCTGGCCCCGGCCTGCCCGGCGCGGCGGGCCGGGCCGGCTCCTGCTCACCGGGCCCCGCCCAAGCCGGGGTGACCCGGACAGCGGGGTCCGGCCCGCCGCCGAACCGCGTCCGGCTCCGTAGCAGGGCAGCCGCCGACGGCACCGGCGCAGGTCTCGCGACGCCGTGGGACACGCTCCTCGACGGCGGCTCGACCCGGCTCTTGTCGCCCATGAACCAGCTACCCCCCAGACCGCGCACGGAGGTTACGCGATCCTCAGGAGACAGCACAGCACACAGTGAGCGATTCTTTCAGTGGAAATAGCGGTTTGTTACCCGAAACTTACCGTGTGTCGTGAACGTCGCATTTTGCACGTTGAAGCGTGCATGTTGCTGTCACCCCACAGGCCGTGCGCCGGCCTGCCGGATGCGCCTGGCCGCGAGCCGCTGATACGCCGAAACCGCCGCCGTCACAGCATCGGACTCCGCAGCCAGCGCGCGGGACCTGGCCAGTGCAGCGGCGCCGAGCCGGGCGGCGCGGTTCTGATCATCAAGCACGGACAGCACCGCCATGGCAAGCAGGCCGGGATCGCCTGGCGGGACCAGCCGGGCGCCATCTTCGCCGGTTATCTCCGGGATGCCGCCCACCCTGGTGGCGACGATCGGCTTGCCCGCCCGCAACGCCTCCTGCACGATCAGCGCCCGTGCTTCCCACAGGCTGGGCACCACGACGACGTCTGCGGCCGCGAGCAGCGCGGGGATATCGTCCCGCGGGCCGAGGAACACCACGTCAAGCCTGGCCGCCCTGGCCGTGGCGGACAGCTCCCCCGCAAGCGGCCCTTCCCCTGCGATCGCGAGGACCGGTGCCGGCCGCCGGGCCTGCCAGGCCGGCGCCGCGTCGAGTAGCACGCCGAAGCCCTTCTGCGGGGCCAGCCTGCCCGCCGCGAGCAGCACGGGGCGGCCGGCGGCCCCGATGTCGGCGCGTGCCCTGCTGACCGCCTCCGCCGACGGCGGTCCCGGCTCCGGCGCCGCGACCACGGCCAAGCCGGTTTCCCGCGCGCCGAGCCTCCGCATGCGGTCGGCAAGGTCGCCTGAGGCGCACAGTACCGCCGTCGCCCGCCTGGCCACGATCAGCTCAAGGACCCGGTAGACGGCCGCGGCGGGCGCGCTGGCGGGAGCCGCGTTATGCACGGTAACGAGCAGCGCCGGGCCAAGCCTGGTGGCCCCGGCTAGCGCAGCGGCCGCGAAGGCGCCGGCCCGCAGCCCGTGCGCATGCACGACGTCGGGCGCTGCCTCCCGGAGCCGCTTGCGCAATGCCGCGATAGCCGCCGCGTCGGCGACCGGGCGCGGCCGGTCGCCGACGTCTACCGTCACAAACGGGACCGCGCTGGCGGCGAACAGCGGGGCGGCCGAGCCAGGGCCGAGAACCGTGACCGCCAGGCCACGCTCCCGGCAGCCGTCCGCCAGCATCGCGACGTGACTGCCGGTCCCCCCGGCGGTCGTGCCGACGACCAGGGCGACTCGCAGCGGGATCACGGCGCTGCCCGCCTGACCGCCCGCGCGACCACCGAGCGGGTATCACCGCCGTCCAGGATGTAGCTGATGATCCCGAAGACGGCGATCGCGCAGGCACAGGCGATCACGGCCAGGCATCCGTTAAGCAGGAAACCGGACACCGGCACCGCCGCCGACACCGCGGCGCCGGCCACCGCGCCCGCTGCCGCGGCGGCCAGCCCGGCGGCCGCGGCACGCGGGGTGCCCCGCAGCGCGGCCGGTCCCCTGGCCCGCCTGACCGCCGCCAGCAGCGCCACGGCGGAGATAGCCAGTCCGACAGTGTTGCCCAGGCCGAGCACCGGGACCACCCAGCGGCCGCTAACCAGTGCGACGCCGATGATGTCGGCGGCGATAACCAGGAGCCAGCCGCCCGCCATCGCCACGGCGGTGACCCGGTGCCGCCGGTCCGCGAGCAGCACCCTGGACAGGCACGCCACCAGCCCGTAACCGACCAGGCCGGGGGCGAACGCCGCGAAGGTGAAGGCGAGCTCGCGGGCCTGCGCGGGCTGGTGCACGATGAACATCCGGGCGGCGGGCACGGCGGCCCCGGCCAGCATGGCCGCGCCGAGCCAGGACACCAGCAGCACCGCGCGCGTCGATGACGCGGCGGTCTCATCGAACGGCGCGCCTGCCGTGGTGGACAGCACCGGGAAGGCGCTGATCGCGATGGGGATGGCGAGCACCGCGTATGGTACGACGAACGCCTGCCAGCCAAAGTTGTACAAGACAATCGCGCCACGGCCGCCATGACCGTTGGCGAGCCTGATCACTACCACGGTCGCCGCGTCCTGCGCGATCAGCGCGGCAATGCCGACCGCTGCCAGCCCGCCGGCCCGGCGGCCGACACCGGACGGGAACCGCAGGGTGGGCCGCAGCCGCAGCCGCAGCCGCAGGGCAGCCGGCAGCGCGGTGACGACCAGCGCGGCGACGCCGGCTGTGGTGCCTACCGAAAGGGTCAGCTGCGCCGCCGCGGAAAGCCCGGACAGCTGCTGGGTGTTCGCCTGGCCGAGCGGCACGAAGGCCTCGTAGGCGGCGATGACGACGATGCTGGACAGCACGGGAGCCAGCGCTGGCGCCGCGAACCTGCGGTGTGCCTGCAGCATTCCGTAGAGGACGACGGCCACGGCATAGAGCAGGATCTGCGGCGCGAAGACCGCCAGCATGCGGGTGGCGACCGTGACCACCTCGGCGTGCCCGCATCCTGCGGCACCGGGCACGAGCAGGGCCACCACCGGGCCGGCCAGCACCGCCAGGATCAGGCTCACCGGGACGCCGAGCGCGACTGTCCAGGTCAGCAGGGCCGACGCGATCCGGCTCGTCTCCGCCGCGCCATCAGGCCCGGTAGCCGAGCGCTGGGCCGGGCCGGCGAGCACCGGAACCATGACGCTGGTCAGTGCCCCGCCGAGGACGATGTCGTAGATGATGTTGGGCACCTGGTTGGCGGTGGTGTACGCGGTGCCGAGGCACGAGGCGCCGACAGTGTGCGCGAACACCAGCTGCCGGCCGAATCCGACTATCCGGGCTGCCGCAGTGAGCGCGCCGATGAGGATGGCTGCCCGCCCGATCGCCCGCCGCCGCCCCGGCTCCCCGGGTCCGCGATCATCGGGGTCCCGCCTGGTAACGGGCGCGGCAGGGCCGGTCACGGGACGGCGGTGACCGGCGAGCCAGGCGGCGCCGCGCCGTCAGGAACCGGCGAGCCGGACTGCCCGGCGGAACAGTCAGGAACCGGCAAGCCGCCGACGGCGGAATCGTCTGCGGCCGGTACGGTCTCGCCGCCGGCCTGACGGGCCGGCCCCCCCGCGCCCGCCGGCCTGCGGCGGCCGAGCATGTCCAGCCAGCGCAGTGGCGGCGTCCGCTCGATCACCTTGGTGAAGCTGACCACCTCGCTGGCGGCTGTCAGCCCGGCGACGGCGGTGAGCACGCCGACTCTCGCGGTGCGCGGCAGCGTGATCGCCGCGGCGGTGCCGAGCATCGCGCCCAGCGCGTTGGCGCCTGCATCGCCCAGCATGGCCCGCTCAGCCAGATCTTCGGGGAACAGCGCGGCCGCCGCGCCGAGCGGCGCCGCTACCGCGAGTCCGCCAGTTGCCTGCGCCGCCGCGACCAGTGATCCCGTGGTCAGCGCGACCTTGATGGCCCGGCCGGGGCGGAGGTCGAACAGGTTCAGCAGGTTGGCGCCGCCCGCCGCAAGACCTGCGTTGATAACGATGTCCGGGGCCGGCCCGCCGAGCAGCAGGCTGGCCCCGAGCCCGGTAGCGCCGATGCCGCCTATCTTGACGGCGCCGCTGGTGAGCTCACCGCCTGCGAGCGCGCCGAGGTGCCCGCGGAAGCCGCGCTTGGCCCCGCTGCCGGCCAGATCGTCGTAGCAGCCGAACGCAGCGGCCCCCGCTCCGGCCGCCGCCAGCGCCCCGCGACCGCGGGCCGGAAGCCCGGGCGCCAGCGCAGCAACGGCCACCGCGGCGATCGCGACCGCTGGGCCCTCCAGCAGCGTGACCGGCTCGCCACGATGATTGGTCCTGGTCCAGCGCGCCCGGCCGCCGGGGGGCCAGGCCTTCAGCGCGGCATAGGCGGCGCGCGCCGCCACCGCGGCCAGCCCGGCTGCGCCCAGGTGCACCGTCCTCATCGCCGCACCAGCCCGGCGGCCGAGCCGGTAACGACGGAGGTACTCGAAGGCGTCACCGACGGCGTAGGCGCCGGACTCGGGACCGCGCCCGGGCCGACGCCATAATTGGCTGCCTGGTGGCCGCTCAGCCGCAGGCTGAGCGCCTGGGCCACCATGATCTGGCCGACTTCGGTATTGGCGTTGTCCACGCTGGACAGCTGGATCCCGCTGCCGCCGCCGGAAACCTCGTCGATCGCGCTCCCCGGCCCGGAGCCGGGCTGCGATCCCGCCAGCACGGCCCCCTGGCCTGTCCTGTCCAGCTGCGCCGCCAGCGACAGCAGCGCGAGGTTGGCGGGGTCGGAGTCGCCGCCGGCTGGCGGGCTGCCCGGTATGACCACGACTGCCAGCGTGGCAGGCGCCAGCGTGGGGGTGCTGACGTCGAGAAAACCGTGCTGGGCAAACCCCGCCAGGATCTGCTTGCTCGCCGCGGCGTCCAGCCCGGGTCCATCCTTGGTGACCAGCGCGGCCGCGATCACCTGCGCGGCCTCCTGCTGGCCCGCGATCTGCGGGTTCGCGTCCGCCTGCGGGCCCTGGCTGCCCAGGCTGACACCCGGCGGCGCCAGCTGCTGGGCAAGGGCATCGAGGTTACTCTGGGTGCTCGCGCCGGTCACGAAGAAGGCCTGCTGGAGTGCCACCTGCCCGGAGACGTCGGCGCCTGCCTGCTGCAGTGCGCCGGTGACACCGCTGGTCACTGCGCCGTCTGCGCCTGGTGCGGTCACGATGACGACCCGCTTGCCTGCCAGCAGGCGGCCGAGCAGCAGGCCTGAGCCTGCCTGCGCGAAGGCGTTGTCGTTGGCGATCTGGCGCTGCAGGATCCCGTTACTCGCCTGCACCGAATTGATCTGGCGTTCCAGGCTCTTTGACGTTCTGTCGAGCGCCTTGAGAGTCTGCGGCTGGAGCGCGGTCACGCCCACGATGATGCCGATCGCCAGCGCCAGGAAGACGGCGACGATCGAAACGAGGTGATAGCGGAAATCGATCACTAAAATAGTCCAGAAAGCCAGTACCTGAAGGTGTCCAGCTCGGCAAGGAGATAGCGCAGCAGAATCTGGCCCGCAGGCAGGATCATCAACGCCACCAGGACCGTTACTGTAGCGGCGAGCACCAGCGGGATGACCGCCTTCGGCGAGACCCGGCTGCGGTAGAGCCTGCTGACCCCCTTCTGATCGACCAGCTTGTCGATGACCCGCAGCCTGGTCAGGAACGTGCTCGCCATCCCTGAGCGGCCCTTGTCGAGGAACTCTATCAGCGTGTCGTGCCGGCCGACGGTCACGATCAGGCTGGCGCCCTTCTCGTCGGCCAGCAGCAGGGCGATGTCCTCGCTGGTGCCCGGAGCCGGGCAGGTTACCGAGCCGAGGCCGAGCTCATTGACGCGGGCCAGACCCGGCGCGCGGCCATCCGGATAGGCGTGCACGACTATCTCGGCGCCGCATGCCAGTGCCCGGTCGGAGACTGAATCCATGTCACCCACGATCAGGTCAGGCCGGTATCCGGCCTCAAGCAGGGCGTCGGCGCCGCCATCGACGCCCACCATGACCGGCTTGCACTCGCGGATGTAGGACCGGAGGGTGGCGAGGTCCTCGCGGTAGCGGTAGCCCCTGACGACGACCAGGGCGTCCCTGCCTTCGAACCTGGTCCGCAGGGCCGGCGCGCCGATGCCGTCGATGAGCAGCGGGTATTCGTGCTTGATGTATTCCATCGTGTTGGCGACGAACTTCTCGATCTCGGTGGCGAGACCGGTCTTTGCCTCGGCCATCGCCGACGAGACCGATTCCAGGTCCTGCAGCCTGCCCTTGGCCACGATCTGCTCACCCACGTAAAGGGTGTCCCCGTCGAGCCGCACCTGCTCGCCCTCATTGATCCGTTCGAAGACATCAGGCCCGACGTCATCGACCAGCGGGATGCCGGCCTCGACGAGCAGCTGCGGACCGAGGTTGGGATACCGGCCCGTGATACTCCTCGCCGCGTTCACGACGGCAACGACCTGGTGGCCGATCAGTGCATCCGCCCCGGTCCTGTCCAGGTCGGCGTGGTCGATGATGGCAATCTCGCCGGGCCGCAGCCGGGTGGACAAGCTCTTGGTCCTGCGGTCAAGGCGAGCCGTCGCAGAAATCCCGGGCAGATCATCTGACCTGGTCCGACGGGCTCGGGGGAATCTGCGAGAGTACGCGTTCATCGCACGTTTAGTTTGCCAGATCCCACGGGCACGGGATGCCACACGCGTGATCAGGGCCCTCGCGTGCGGCTCCGGCGGCCTGCGGTCACCGCCGTCGAGCTCCGGGCTGGCCCGTCACCGGTTGCCTGCCATCCCGGCCCGCTCGGCTGCCGCGGCGGCGAGCAGTTCGCTCGCGTGGGCGCGGCCAAACTCTGAATCCTCCAGGCCGGCCAGCATCCGGGACAGCTCCCTGACCCGCCCGGCGTCATCCAGGCGCACGACGCCGCTGCTCGTCACGGAGCCGTCATCAGCCTTCTCCACCACCAGATGGGTGTCGGCGAATGCCGCGACCTGCGGCAGGTGAGTGACGACGATGACCTGGGCACGCCGGGCAAGCCGGGCAAGCCGCCTGCCGATCTCTACTGCGGCCTTGCCGCCGACGCCAGCGTCCACCTCGTCGAACACGAACGTCGGTACCGGATCGGCACCGGCGAATACGACCTCGATTGCCAGCATTACCCGGGAGAGCTCACCGCCGGAAGCACCCTTATGCAGCGGAAGCGCGGGAGCGCCCGGGTGGGCTGACAGCTTGAGCTCCACCTCGTCACCGCCGTGCGGACCCGGCTCGCTCAGTGGCGTGATCGCCACGGTGAGCCGCGCGTGCGGCATCGCCAGCGCGGCAAGTTCGGCAGTCACCTCGGCCGCGAACCGGCTGGCCGCTTGCCTCCTTGCCTCGGTGAGCCCGGCCGCCAGCTCACCCAGCGTGGCCGCGAGGCCGGCTTCCTCGCTGGCGAGGCCGGCGATCCTGTCATCGTCGCTGTCCAGCTCGCCGAGCCTGGCGGCCGCCAGCTTGGCCCAGGAAAGTACGCCGCCAAGACCACCTGCCGTGCCGTCAGGCGCATCCTGCGCGCTGCCGCCCCCGGGCGCATCGTGCGCGCCGCCGCCCCCGGGCAGCGCCTGCGCACTGCCGCCATCGCGCCCGGCCGGGCCAGTGCCGGCACCCGGCGGCGGCACCCCGGCTGCACCGTAGGAGCGGATCAGGCGCGCCAGGACGGCCCTGCGATCCTGCACGGCCGCGAGCCTCGCCGGGTCCGCCTCCACGGACTGCGCGTAGGACGCCAGCTCCGCGGCGACGTCGGAGACCAGGTAGGCAGCCTCAGACACCCTGGCCGCGAGGGCCGCCAGAGCCGCGTCGTGATGGGCGGCCGAATCCAGGGCCTGACGTGCCGCGCCGAGCAGCGTTACCGCGTCCGTGGTCTCGTAAGAGGCACTGGTGGGATCGGTGAGCAGTGCCTCATGCGCCGCGGTGGCCGCGGTGTGCAGCGCGTCCGCGTGCGACAGGCGTTCATCTTCGGCGAGCAGTTCGATGTCCTCGCCGACGGCGGGCTCCGCCCGCTCGATCTCGGCGAGGCCCCGGCGGAGGTCCGCCGCCTCCCGTGCCCGGCCGGCGGCCAGCGAGGTGAGTTGATCTAGTTCGGCCCGGACGGCGCGGTGCCGCTGGTAAGCGCGCTGATAGTCGGAGAGGAGCACGGCAAGCTCCGGTCCGCCGAACCGGTCGAGGGCCTCGCGCTGCCGGCCCGGCCGCAGCAGTTGCTGCTGATCAGCCTGGCCGTGCACGGCGACCAGGTCATCGGCAAGATAGGTGAGCAGCGAGACAGGCACCGACCGGCCTCCCGCATGAGCGCGCGATCGTCCCTCGGCCGATACTGACCGGCTCAGGATCAGCACGCCGCCGTCGTCATCGAGGTCTCCCCCGGCATCGTTGACCTGGCGGGCCACTTGGCCGCCGGGCTGCACGTTCAGCGTTCCCTCGACGCTGGCGCGGGCGGCCCCCGGTCGTACCCGGGTGGGGTCGGCGCGGCCGCCGAAGAGCAGGCCAAGTCCGGAGACCACCATCGTCTTGCCCGCCCCGGTCTCGCCGGTCACCACGTTGAAGCCCGCGGACAGCTCCAGGACTGCCTCGTCGATCACCCCGAGTCCGCTGATCCGGACTTCCTCAAGCATCGCCGCCTGGCTCCTCGTCTCGCTGGCGCGCCCATCCTGCTCGTGCGCCCTACTCCCGGGCTCCGTCCGGCTCACGCCCGCCGTCAGGCGGCCGGTCTGGCTTATGCCCGCCGTCAGGCGGCCGGTCTGCCTTACGCCTGCCGTCAGGCGGCCGGGCGGCCATCTCCCGGCGTGCGGCGCCGCGCCCGTGCCAGCCTGTCACCGGCAGGCCGAACTTGGCGACCAGCCGGTCGGTGAAGGACGCGCTGGCCTCTGCTCCCGCCGCGCCGACGCTGGCGCCGTGCAGCCTCGTCAGCAGCACTGGCTCGGTACCGCGCCGCACCTCGACTCGCGCACCCGGATCCAGATCGACCCTACGCCGCCCATCGCACCACAGAACGGCCGCGGACGCCTCGCTTTGGCCGCTGGCAGGGCCGATAACTTCCGCCGCGAGCACCGATTGCGGCGCGACGACCATCGGGCCGGCGAACAGAGCGTGCGCGCTGATCGGCACCAGCAGGAGGGCCTCTACCTCGGGCCATACCACCGGGCCGCCGGCCGAGAACGCGTATGCCGTGGAACCGGTCGGTGTCGCGAACACGACACCATCGCAACCCCACCGGGACAGCGGGCGGCCATCGACCTCGGTCACCACGTCGAGCACCCGCTCCCTGGCGCCCTTTTCCACGCTTGCCTCGTTCAGCGCCCAGGTAGCCGCTGTCACGCTGCCGTTGCGCCGCACGGTCACGTCGATGGTCATCCGCCGCTCGACCAGGTAGCGGCGTGCTACCACCCGGTCCACGGTGTCGGCCAGGTCCTCCACCTCAGCCTCGGCGAGGAATCCGACATGCCCGAGATTGATGCCGAGCAACGGAGTCCCGGCCGGCCTGGCCAGCTCGGCGGCCCGCAGCAGCGTGCCGTCACCCCCCAGGACCAGCACCATCTCAGCGCCTGCGGCGGCTGCCGCTGAGACCGGCACCTCGTGGATGAAGGCGGCGCGGTCGAGGTCCGCTGCCTCCGGAGCTAGCGCCCGGACGGCCACCCCCGCAGCGGCCAGCCTGCCTGCCACCGAACGCGCGCTGCGAACCGCGTCGGCACGCCCGGTGTGCACGACGAGGAGCATTGTCCGCGCCGAGGTCACTGCGGCCCGTCCGTCACAGCCCGCTGCAGGGCATCCGGATCGAGGGGGCCCGCTCCGTGGCGCAGCCACAGGAAGTACTCCACGTTTCCCGACGGCCCTGGCAGCGGGCTCGCCACGACTCCTTGCACGCCCAGGCCGACAGCGAGCGCTGCGGCTGCGACTGACTCGACTGCCGCCGCCCGCAGTCCTGGATCCCGGACCACGCCGCCTGCCCCTACCCGGCCCTTCCCGACCTCGAACTGCGGCTTCACCAGCAGGACGAAGTCGGCGTCCGGTGCCGCACAGGCGGTCAGCGCAGGCAGTACCAGTGCCAGCGAGATAAAGGACAGATCGGCCGTGATCAGCTCAGGTGCAGGTGCCACCTGTTCTGGCACGAGCGTACGCACATTGACGCGGTCGAGAACGGCCACTCTCGGGTCTGTCCTCAGGCTCCACGATAGCTGGCCCTGGCCCACGTCGACCGCGGTCACGTGCGCGGCCCCGGCCCGGAGCAGCACATCAGTGAAACCACCGGCCGCGGCACCAGCATCCAGGCAGCGGCGGCCTGCGACGGCCAGCCCGGTAAAGGCCGCCAGCGCGCCCGCCAGCTTGTGGCCGCCACGTGACGCGTAGTCCGGGCCCGTCCCTGAGTCTGCGATCGTGATCGCCGCGTCCGTGCCTACCTGAGTGGCTGGCTTGCCTGCCGTCTGGCCGGCCACGGCCACCAGGCCGGCCGAGATCAGGTCTGCCGCCTGTTCACGCGACCGGGCGAGCCCTCTTCGCACGAGTTCGGCATCGAGCCGGATCCGCTTGGTCATGGTTCCGCCAGCGGCCCGGTCAGCCCGGGGGGCTCTCAGCGCTCCCGGCGCCCTCCCGGCCTCGGCTGGCACCTCTGGCAGTCTCGGCACTGTCCCCCTTCCCATCGGCACTCTCCGCGTCTCGGGCGTCCCCAGCCTCTGCGCCGCCCGGCGGCAGCCCAGCGTCAAGTTCGCCGAGCACCTCACTCAGGCTCCTGTGCACATGCTCAAAGACGGCGCGATGCTCCGTCACCGGCAACTCCGGCAGCTTGTCGAGCCTGGCCAGGGCCGCATCGACCCTGGGCTCACCAGTCGCAGGGCGCCTTTCGGCCGGTCCTTTGCCGGCCATACCCGAAGCGGCAACGGGCCCGTTCTTCGATGGCGGCTCGTGCGCCGGAATCTCCGCCGCTGGCGCCGGACTCCCTGCCGCAGGCTGCGTAATCTCTGAGGCTGGCTGCGGAATCCCGGGCGCGTTCTCGGCCGACGGCGGCCCGGCATCCGGGCCGGGCGGCTGCAGGCCGGACTCGTCGGTGCGGTCCTCCATCGGCTATCAGTCTCCTCATGCCGTCCCGGCGCTCGCGCGCGGCTGTTCCCTTCAGGAACGCTACCGCCCGGCGGAGCCCTTCTGGCGCACCTGATCTCGCACGTGCCCAGATCCGCTCCGATATACCTGATTGGGCCGCCATACGGCTCCTGTCCGGTGCCGGGAACTGCTCGGAGCTACCCCCGGGGTGGACCTGCCCGCCACAGGACGGAGAATGACCTTGAAAGCGAGGTCACGATGGCGACTGCGGAAGAATGCCGTAAGGCTCTGGAGAGCTTGACGGCCCGCATCTCGAACATGGATCCGGACGCTCGTGCGAACCACATGGTGGACCGGACGTTCAGCTGCCGGATTCCGGACCTGGGCATAACGTTTGTCACCCGGACGGGAGCGCATGGCGCCGACCCGGTCACGGAGGCAGACGGCCAGACCGGGCCTGCCCAGGTGCGGTTCACCGCCAACAGCGATGTTGTCGTGTCGATCACCGACGACCCGCGGAGTTTCAGCCGGGCCTGGCTGAGCGGCCGCCTGAAGATCGATGGCAACATCTTCGATCTGCTCCGCCTCAGGGGGCTGATGTAGCGGACTTCCATGACCCGCGCACAGAACTGCCGCCATCTCGTGACCGCCCGCGGTACGAAGTAGCGCGAGCAGGTCTAGGAAGTTCCGGTTATCTTGACGCAATGACGGCTCTGATCCGGCGACCCCGGGCCGAGATCATGCCGGGTGCGGTGCATGTGCCCGGCTGGCTCGGCCTCGGACAGCAATGCGAGCTCGTGACCGCCTGCCGGGAGTGGGCCACGCCGCCAGCGGGGATGCGCGCGACCCGGTTGCCGACCGGGGGGATGATGTCCGTGCAGACCGTCTGCCTGGGCTGGCACTGGATTCCCTACCGCTACTCGCGAACTGCGGATGACGTGGATGGGGCGCCAGTGAAGCCATTCCCCGGCTGGCTCGCCGACCTCGGCCGCCGCGCGGTATCCGATGCCTACGCCGATCCCGCTACCGCGGACGGCTACCGACCGGACGTCGCGCTCGTCAACTATTACGACGAGAAGGCCCGGATGGGCATGCACGCGGACCGGGACGAGCGCAGCCTGGCGCCGGTAGTGTCGCTCAGCCTGGGGGCCACGTGCATATTCCGGTTCGGGAACTCCCAGAACCGTAACCGGCCTTGGACCGACGTCGAATTGGAGTCCGGCGACCTGTTCGTCTTCGGCGGGCCGGCCAGGCTCGCGTATCACGGCGTGCCCAGGACCCTCCCGGGCACCGGCAGGCCGGACATCGGGCTCGAGGCCGGCCGCCTCAACATCACGCTGCGGGCATCCGGGCTGGCCTGACCTGCGCCCGAGCCAGCACACCGGTCTCGGGACCAGCGAGCCAGCTAGCTAGCTGAGATCGGGCCGCCGGTGCGATGCTGGACTCCATGCCCGAGGGTGATGTGGTCTGGCGAGCGGCCCGCCAGCTCGACGATGCGCTGGCCTGCCGGGTCCTCACCCGCACCGACTTCAGGGTGCCGCGCTATGCCACCACCAATCTGACAGGCGGCACCGTCGTCGGCACCGTCTCCCGCGGAAAACATCTGCTCACCAGGGTGGACAGTGGCCAGACCATCCACACCCACCTGCGGATGGACGGGTCCTGGCGGATCCTGGCCGCCGGCGGCCCGCCGCCCGGCGATTACCGGGTCAGGCTGGTCCTCGCCAACGACCGCTGGCAAGCGATCGGGCGGCTACTGGGGGTGGTAGAGGTCCTGCCGACCAGGAACGAGGAGCGCGTCGTCGGCCACCTCGGTCCTGACCTGCTCGGTCCTGACTGGGACGCCGCGGAGGCGGTGCGCCGTCTTCAGGCCAAGCCGGACCGGCCGGCCGGCGAGGCACTGCTCGATCAGCGCAACCTGGCCGGGATCGGCAATGTTTATCAGGCCGAGGTGCTGTTCCTGCGCGGGATCGACCCGTGGCGCCCGGTAGGCGCCATCAGCGACCTGGCGGCTCTCGTCGAGCTTGCGCGGCGGCTGCTGGAAGCCAACAGGAACCGCGTCGGCCGGGTCACCACCGGGATGACGGGCCGCGGCCAGGAAACCTGGGTGTACGGCAGGCAAGGCCGCCCATGCCGCCGCTGCGGGGAACGGATCCGCAGCAGCGGGCCCAACGGCTGGACCAGCGGCCCGGCACGCGGCACCCGGACCAGCGGCCCGGCACGCGGCGGCCCGGCAGGCGGTGGCCGGGCTAGCCCAGCTGAACAACCGGATGAGCGCAGCACCTTCTGGTGCCCCCGTTGCCAGCCCGCGCCGCCCGCAAGCCTCGGCTGGCCCGGCTAGGCGTCGCGCCGGCGGACCAGGATCAGGCCGACGATCAGGACGATCACGGCGTATCGGCCGGAAGGCTGATCCGTATCCGACCCTGGCGTGACATCAGGAGTGTGCCACGTCGGCGGGGAGGCCGAGCTTGCCTATGGCGGACTGCGCCATTTCGGCGGTCACGGCAGCATCAGCCGACCACGCGGCCGCGCAGAGCGCGCGCAGGCCGTCAATCGGATTGCCGGAGCCAGAAAGCTCCAGCCGGCCAGCGGCACCGTGGGCGGCCGCAGCAGGCCGCCGGTCAACGCCGCGGGGGCCGCGGGTCAGCCGTGCCGTCCAGCCCCGGCAACTGAACGCGCCGTCGGCGGCGCTCACTTCCGGCTGCGGCTCGAGCAGTCCGGCCAGGTCACGAGCAATGTAGACGGGACGGCGATGCGGCGGAGCGAGCACGGCGTCAGCCGGCTGGGTGACCCCAGTGAGAACCAGCAAGCTGTCAGCGCCGACCCGCACCGCGCCCTCGATGTCGGTGTCGAGCCGGTCACCTACGATCAGCGGATAACGCGCACCGGTCCGCCGGACCGCCTCGGCATGCAATGGGGGTTCGGGCTTGCCTGCCACCACCGGCTGGCGGCCGGTGGCGGTGACGAGAAGCTGGATAAGCGCGCCGTTTCCCGGCAGCGGGCCGCGCGCGCTCGGCAACGTGGCGTCGGCATTGGACGCGACGTACCACGCGCCGCCGCGGATTGCCAGCGCGGCCTCGGCGAGCAGCGAGTACCCGATGTCTGGCGCGTACCCCTGTACCACGGCCGCTGGCTTTTCGGCGGCGGTGGACACCGGCCGCATGCCGCGCTCCCGCAGCGCAAGCCGCAGGCCGATCCCGCCTGCGACCAGCACTGCCGAGCCGCGGGGCAGCCGCTCCGCGACAAGCCGCGCAGCGGCCTGCGCCGATGTCACGATGTCAGCGGGTGACGCAGCGATGCCGAGGCTGGTGAGCTGCTGGGCGATCGCGGCCGGCGAGCGCGAGGCGTTGTTGGTCACGAACGCCAGCCGCATCCCGTGACGCCGGGCTTCGGTCAGCGCCTGCGGCGCTCCCGGTATCCCCTTGCCGCCGAGATAGACGACTCCGTCCAGGTCAAGCAGCGCAACGTCGTATACCTCGCTGGGCGCGCGGTCGCAGCCGCGCGGGCGGCCGGTCGCCGCCGGGCGGGCCGCTTGGCCATCGCCAGCGGCCGTGCCCGGAATCACGAGGTGCCCTCGTTATCCATCGTGCGTTCCTGTCGCCTGCTGCTGCCCGCGAGCGCGCAGCGTGGCACGGACGCCGCGCAGCGCGTCGGTGTAATGGCGCAGGTCCGGCCGCATCGCCGCCGCCAGGGCCAAGTGCTCGGCGGCGGCCCTGGGGTCCCCGGTCCTCGCCAGGGCGAGCCCAAGCCCGAATTGCGCGTAGTCGTCACTCGGGCTGGCGTCCACGATCCGCCGGAAGTTTCCCGCTGCGGCCGCGTACCGGCCGGCGTCGAACTGCGCTCTCGCTAGTGCCTCAAGGACGCTGCGGGACTGCGGCTCAGCCGCTGCGGCACGCTCGAGCAGCTGGGCGGCCGCGGCCGCGCTCCCGCGCCCCAGCAGGTCGAGCCCGCGCTGGTAGAGGGAATACGTATCATCTGCTGGCGCAGGCTGGCCAGCAAGCTCATCGCCCGGACGGGAATCCTGGCCGCCGGTTGGTCCTTCTGACATATGTGCAGATCCTTCCGTCTGGCCAGGAGCCAGCAGCAGCCGGGCCGGGCAGCCTTGCGCTGGCGCCATTTCGCGGTGTCCGTTATGCCCAGGACAGGGTGAGCGGTCTGGCAGAGGTCACCTCTCCACCGTACGACGTGATTGCCCGCGACATAGAGGATCAGTTGATGGCGGCCGACCCGCACAACGTGGTCCGGCTGATCCTGCCGCGGCACTTGCCGGGCAGCCCGGGCAACGAGTACGGCGACGCCGCCCGGCTGCTGCGAGCATGGCAGGACGCACAGATCCTGCGTACCGACCCCGAACCTGCCCTGTACGTGTATGAGCAGGCGGTCACCGGCCCGGGCGGCAAGGCGGCCGTGATCCAGCGCGGCCTGATCGGGGCGCTGCGCCTTGAACCGCTCGACGCCGGGATCGTGCGCCCGCACGAGGGCGTCGCGCCGGGCCCGGTGGCCGGCCGCCGCCAGCTGATGGAGGCGACACAGGCCAACCTGGAACCGATCTTCCTGCTGTACGATCCCAGCGGGGCAGCCGTGGCCTGCCGGGCCATCGAGGGGGCCGCGTCCACCAGGCCGCCGCTGGCGGAGGCGGTGACCAGCGACGGTCTCCGGCACCGGACCTGGGCGATCACCGATCCTGGCGAGCTCGCCGCGATCTCGGCCGACCTGGCACCGGCCCGCCCGGTCATCGCCGACGGGCACCACAGGTACTCCGCCTACCTCAATCTGCAGCGGCGGAAGGCCGCCACGGGCGCCGGGCCCGGGCCGTGGGACTACGGGCTGGCCCTGCT
This sequence comes from Streptosporangiaceae bacterium, assembly GCA_050011895.1. GTDB lineage: Bacteria > Actinomycetota > Actinomycetes > Streptosporangiales > Streptosporangiaceae > DATBGO01. Next base: position 87,499 of record JBEKIF010000011.1, read on the forward strand.
GGTCGATGCCCGTGCCTACCCGCCGCGAGTCGGGGCGATCCACCGGGTTATCCCGCAGCTGGACCCCGACAGCGCCGCCGACCTTGCCAAGGCGGCCTTCCGGGTCCGGGTGCTGCCCGGCGGCCCGGCCCGCCTGCCGGAGGCAATGGCTGAGCTAGCCGGAGCCAGCGGCCACGGCGTGGCGTTCCTGCTCGCCGGGGGCGAGCGCGTGTACCTGCTGACCGAGCCCGACCAGCTGCAGGTCGACGCGGCGATGCCGGACGGCACCTCGCAGCGCTGGCGCGGGCTGGCCCCGGCGGTGCTCCAAGAACTGCTGATCGGCCGCATCTGGGGGGTGGGCGAGAACGAGCGCGGCGTCGGTTTCGTGCATAACGACGCCGCCGCAGCCATCCGGGCGGCCGACGAAGCGCCAGGCGGCACGGCGGTCATCTGCAGCCCGCTGTCGGCCGCCGACGTCTATGCGGTCGCGGCGCGCGGCGAGCTGGTACCGCGGAAGTCGACCTCCTTCGATCCGAAGCCGCGCACCGGCCTGGTCATCCGGACGTTCGCTGACAGCTGAATCTCAGCGCAGCCGCAGGCCGTTCCTGACGTAGAGGAGCAGCGGCGACCAGGGCCCCCTTGCCCGGGTGAAGTTGCTGCGCAGGTAGGCCTCGAGCTGCGGCGTCCAGGCGATCCGCAGCCGGTTGGACGGGGTCAAGCAGACATACTGCGCCGCGCCGAAGGCCCGGCGCCACAGCGCGGCCACCGCCGGCACCCGGCCCGAGGTCAGCGCACTCTGGCCATGACCGAGGGCATAGCTCGTGCCCGTCCCGTCAACGACCACAGGGCAGCCAGGGACGGCGGAGACTATCCGGTTAGCTGAGATGAGCAGCGAAACCTGATCGGTCAGTACGCACGCCCCTGGCGGGATAGCCCGCTCGATCGCGGCCACGGCGGGCTGGTACGTGGGGGTGGGGCTGTTCTCTGCCCAGGGCATGGCCAGCGGGAGGACGACAATTACCAGCCCGGCCAGGCCGGCTGTCCAGGTGCGCGCCCGGACGGGCGGCTGGCCACCGCGCCGCCGCTCTTGCGGTCCCGCGCCGTCGATCAGGCGTGCCGCAGGCAGCGCAACGGCCATGGCGAGGAACGGCGCGAGGAACCCCGGGTAGTGGTAGTAGAAATCATCGGTAACGATGAAAGCGACGACAATGAGCGCAGCCGTGGCGACGGCGAACCACTCAAGCGGGGCAGGCGAAGAGCGCGTGAGCGCCGACGCCGAGACCAGCAGCCCGGCCACGAGCACGACGATGAGCAAGGCCGCGGCCGTCACTGCCACGCGGCCGAGATGCCAGCTGGCCAGCCCGGTGAGGTCAGCGAGCCGGACCGCCAGCGGGGTCCTGGTGCCGGTCCTGACCAGCTGCGCGACGACCACGCTGTCGTAGAAGCTGCGCGGGGCCAGCACCGCGAACGGCAGCACCGGGATGCAGAAGCCAGCGGCGACCCCCGCCAGGTACCTGGCCCCCTTGGTGAACCTGGGCAGGCAGAGCACGCAGATCACGGCGACGGGAATGATGGCCCACACCTTGATGGCGCCCGCGAACCCGAACGCGGCTCCGCCCCACACCAGCCTGCGCCCGTCAGCGAGCTGATCCCGGTCGAACACGGCCAGTGCGCCCGCCAGGCAGAACGCCACCAGCCACGGTTCGAGCAGGACCGTGTGCGCGGCCTGCACGCTCCCCGGGTAGACAGCGATGATCCCGCAGGTCAGGATCGTGGCCAGCAGTCCTCGGTGACGCACGAGCAAGCCGCCGAGCGCGACCGATGCGGCGCCGACCAGGGCGGTGAGGATCCGCCCGACTCCGATCGCCCATGCCGTGCTGCCGGTCAGCCGGGATAGTAGCGCGGCGGGGGTCATCAGCAGCGTGATGCCCGGCGGCTGAACGACGACGAAATCCCGGTATGGCAGGACACCGTGGACGAGCCAGATAGCGCTGCCGAAATCCGCGCCGTCGTCGTAGTCACCGACAGCAAGCAGGTGGCCCGGCCGGAGAAGCTGGTAGATGCGCAGGCCAAATGCCAGGACTGTGGCGGCAACGATGACCGCGGTGACCGGGTCGCCCGCGATGCGGTGCCGCAGCGAGACGGGCGCGTCGCCGCGTGACGAACCGGCCGTCGGCCGGATAGTTGTTCCGCTCACAGTTACTTCCCGCAGGCTTCTAGCACATGGTCGAGGATGCGATCTGCGATGACGCCGGGATGGCGGCCCGGCGGGCGAGTTCGGGCCGGGGCTCAGCGGCGGCGGCCCCGGCCGGTCGCCACCCGATGGTACCCGCTCAGCGGCTGGAAAGAGGTCACGGGGCCAGGCGGCTGGAAACAGGTCACGGGGCCAGCGCGGGCTTGATGATCTGTTCGGTGCCCTCGCCCCCACCCCCGCCGAGCGGATCCGCACCGTCGGGCACATCTCGACAGATCGTCATCACAATCAAGGGACGCTGTCTTCGTCCGGGCTGTCTTCGTCCGGGCTGTCTTCGTCCGGGCTGTCTTCGTCCGGATCTTCGAGATCGTCGATTATCACCTGATCGAGTTCCTCGAAGCGCTCGGCCGCATCGGTGCCACCGTCAGCATCGGCCACCGCCGCCTTCCTGAACCAGTCCCGCGCTTCTTCCTCACGGCCTGCGCCAAGGAGGGCGTCGGCGTAGGCGTAGAACAGCCTGGCCGATTCAGGCTTGATCCGGCGGCCCGCGAGCTCCGGCAGTTGCAGGACGGCCACTGCGGCGTCGGCCAGGCCCTGATCTCGCCGGATGCCGGATTCGACGATCCGGAGCTCAACCTGTGTCGCGCGGTCCACCCCCCGGGAGTCAGCACCGTTGACCAGGTCAAGCGCGCGATCGAGGCGGCCAAGGGCCCGCTCGCAATCAGCCATCAGGGGCAAGTAACTCCCGCGTCCAGTCAGCCGTCGCGCGGCCCGCAATTCGGCCAGTGCCTCCGCCCATTTGCCGGCCTGGTATGCCGCGATCCCGCAGGCCTCACGGACCACGCCCACCCTGGCGGCCAGGCGGCGAGCCGCCATGGCGTGCAGATAGGCCTTCTCAGGGTCCTCGTCGAGACCCGCCGCCACCAGCTGGCGCGCCACGGCATCGGCGAGATCGGCGGGAAGGGTCCTGAGTTCAGCACGTGCGTCAGCATCGAGTTGGTCAGCCGTGACGCTGTCCGGCACTGCTGGCAGCCGCTCGGCGACCGGGTACGCCCCGGCTGCCTGACGGGTGGCTGCATGCTGGCCCGGCCCGCGGCGGGCGCTCGTTCCTGAAGTCCGGTCAGGCCCGGCCGTCCGGCGGCGGTCCGCCGCGTAGCCGGCGGATTGCGCGGCAGATCCGTCTGCGTTCCGTCGGCCCGGCGCTTGTCCGGGCACGGACCCGCGCCGCGGGCCGGACCGGGATCCGGCACCGCTTCCCCGGTACCCTGGCTCGTCGTCCCGCCGCGGGCCGGACCGGGATCCGGCACCGCTTCCCCGGTACCCTGGCCGGTCATTGCTGCCCGGGCCAGTACCGGTCCGCGGCGTGCCGATGCGGTCGGCTCCGCGGTAGGAGGGACCCGGGCGCCGCTCAGCACCGCGGGCGTCACCTTGCGCCGCGCCCGGCCCCTGGCCAGCCGGCTTTGCCCGCCTACCGCGCCCCGCCTCGTTTCCGCCCGAGTTCCTGCTGCCGGTGGATCCCGCACCATCGGTGCGATCGGTGCGCCGCTGGGGCCCCGTCCGCCGCTCCGGGGCGTCCGGCCTGCCCGGCCGACGGACCGGGCCCGCTCCTTCACCCTGGCGCTGCCGTCCACCCGTGTCCGCGCCCGGCGGCCGGGCGCGCCCGGCCGAACCTGACGTGTCCGGCCGGCGAGGCCGGACACCTGAACTCCCGCCATCGGTCCGGCCCGGCCGCTCGGCCGAGCCGGGACCATCACCGCGGCCTGGCCGGGCGCCACGGTCCGCAGGCTCGGCCCGGCGAGGCCGTCCGCCCGCCCCCGCAGGATCGGCTGCCCGGCGAGGCCGTCCGGCGCCGCCGCTCGCGGCCGCCGGCCGCCTGGGCCGGCCGCCCCGGCCATCAGCCGCGCGACGAGGCCCACCAGTTGCTCCCGGACCCTCGCTTGCCGGGCGGGAGCGCCCGGCAGAACCCCGGGTGCGACGCTCGCCATTGCCACTGCCACTGCCACTGCCACTGCGGCCAGCGTTGCTAGGCGGACCGCCATCAGGCCGGTTGCCACGGCCAGCCGGACTAGCGCTACTGCGCTCGCCACCGTTCCCGACCACCTGTGACCTCCTGATGAAGACGCGCAAAGCCGGACAGCGTTAAGCGCGCTGAGGGCCGCTACCAGCGGTAGCGGCCCTCAGCGCGAAGATGTCCGGCGGCGTCCTACTCTCCCACGCGGTCCCCCGCGCAGTACCATCGGCGCTGAAGGGCTTAACTTCCGGGTTCGGAATGGGACCGGGTATTTCCCCTTCGCCATGGCCACCGAAACTCTATGGAGATGTCAGGTCCTGACCGACCGCACCTCGGGAACCGCACAGTGGACGCTGCAAAATCTATGAGTAGAAGCCAAGCCACTCGGCCTATTAGTACCGGTCAGCTGCACACGTTGCCGTGCTTCCACCTCCGGCCTATCAACCCAGTCGTCTAGCTGGGGGCCTTACCGGGTTAACCCCGAGGGAGACCTAATCTTGAGGCGAGCTTCCCGCTTAGATGCTTTCAGCGGTTATCCCTTCCAAACGTAGCCAACCAGCCGTGCTCTTGGCAGAACAACTGGCACACCAGAGGTTCGTCCGTCCCGGTCCTCTCGTACTAGGGACAGCCCCTCTCAAGTCTCCTACGCGCGCAGCGGATAGGGACCGAACTGTCTCACGACGTTCTAAACCCAGCTCGCGTACCGCTTTAATGGGCGAACAGCCCAACCCTTGGGACCTGCTCCGGCCCCAGGATGCGACGAGCCGACATCGAGGTGCCAAACCATCCCGTCGATATGGACTCTTGGGGAAGATCAGCCTGTTATCCCCGGGGTACCTTTTAGCCGTTTAGCGACGGCGCTTCCACATGCCACCGCCGGATCACTAGTCCCAGCTTTCGCTCCTGTTCGACATGTCTGTCTCACAGTCAAGCACCCTTGTGCACTTACACTCGACACCTGATTGCCAACCAGGCTGAGGGTACCTTTGGGCGCCTCCGTTACCTTTTAGGAGGCAACCGCCCCAGTTA
>JBEKIF010000012.1:0-94450 GCA_050011895.1 Streptosporangiaceae bacterium
GACGCCGGGCGCGAATTCGCCTACGACGCCGGTGCGGAGAAGGCTCTGACTAAGGCCAAAGAACGCGGCTGGACGGTCGTGAGCATGCAAAACGACTTCAAGGTGATGTTTGACCTGTGATGGCCGAGAGCCCGGCGTGGCTGGGCCAGTGAGAGATTCAGGGGATCCAGGACATCATCCGGGGGCTATCCATAAGGGATAGCGCGGCCCGTTGCGCGCCCGTCATTCGTCGCCGGGATCCTCTCGCAGTCCTGTCTTTCCCTGGCGCGGTCGCCAGGCGCTGACGACCTTGGACACCGCCGTGACCAGGAACAGCTGACCGATCAGCATCTCCAGCACGGCGAAGGTCTGGCCCGGGTTCCCGGCCGGAACAAGGTTGCCGTACCCGGTGGTAGTGAGCGTTGTGAACGAGAAGAACAGGTCCTGCGGGAACGTGCCGGTGCCCTGGGAGCCGAAGAACGGCGGCTGCGTCTGACTGAACCCAAGGCCATGGTAGAGGAACGCGAAGAACATCCCGGCCATCAGGTACGCCGCGACCGCCCCCAGAACCGTCTGAATGTCGATCACCCGCCTGGCCACGAGGTGCCTGACGATCGAAACCGGCGCAACCAGGTACAGCAGGCAGCTGACCCAGGTGACAAGCCTGCCGTGCTGCAACTGATCATGGACGAAGAGGTTCGCGATCGCCGCCAGGGCCACCGCAGCCAGCGCGACGTCGGCGAACCTCCGGACCGGCCGGCGCGCCCGGGACGCCCGGAGCGTCACCCACACCGTGGCGATCTGCACGGCCAGCACCAGGGACGCCTCCCAGGTCGCCGTCAGTGCTGCCGACAAGGCGTACGTGACGATAATGAGAAGGAGCACCAGGCCGTAGCTGTCCGGCGAAGAGAACGCCGCTACGATTCGCCGGTAACGGCGTCCTCGGCCCCGCTCCTGCTGCTGTTCGCCGGAGGGGCCTGGCATCACAAGCGCCCCAGCGTAGCCAGCCGCTCGCAGAACCCACGCGGATCCGCCGCCAGCGGCCCTGGCACCCGGACCCCAGCCGGTTCAGTCATAGCTACCTGCTTCTCTCCCTGACCACGACGCTTGCCATCAGCGCGGCGGAGGCGCTGCGCCAGGGTGGGCCTCGGCCGCTTAGGCAGAGGCGGCACGTCAGCGCGCAGGGACGGTCGGGACAGTCAATTACGACGCCGATGACAGTTGCCTAGCCTAGCGAGGCACAGTCCCGCAACCGCGCACGATGGCCTATGCCCGTCCCCGTGTGTTCCCCGTCTCCTGGTGCGAGGTGCCGGGATCGGTCGCGGGGCATGTTGGCCCACCCGTGGCGGGTGATGCGGATGTTGGTGCACAGCTCAGAATATCGGCCGCCCCGTCAGCCGGAGGCGGGGCCGGCGGCGTGGCAGCGCTTCCATTTGCGCCGCTGCGGCTTGAGCCAGCTGGGCGTTATAGATGGCTGAACCCGCCTGACTCCTCCTTCGACATCGACACCGTGACCGGATGCTTAGAGAAGTGGGCCACGGCATCCCTGAAGTCGTCGAGAAGCAAGGCGGCCATGTCCTGGCTCACCCCCAGCCGGACCAGGATGCGCTGGACGGGGATGTCGGCAGCCGTCCCGGTGAGGGTGTAGGCAGGCACCTGCCAGCCCCGGGTGCGCAGCCGGTCGGCCAGGTCGAAGAGGGTGTAGCCGGGATCCTCGCCCTGACGGATCCGCCAGGTGACTGTCGGGATCCCGGTGGCCGGGTTGCTGTCGCAGAGGAGCTCGAAGGGGCCCAGCTTGACGACCTCGGTGGCGAGGTACCGGCCGATCTCATAGGACGCGTCGTGGATGCGCTTGTACCCCCCATGGCCCAAGCGCAGGAAGTTGTAGTACTGCGCGATGATCTGCCCGGCCGGGCGGGAGAAGTTGATCTGGAAGGTCGGCATGTCGCCGCCCAGGTAGTTGACATGGAACACCAGGTCGTCAGGGAGCTCCTTGCGATCTCGCCAGATGACCCAGCCGACGCCCAGCGGAGCCAGCCCGAACTTGTGCCCCGAGCTGCTGATCGACTTGACCCGGGGGAGACGGAAGTCGAAAACCACCTCAGGCGCGCAGAATGGCGCGAGGAAGGCGCCGCTGGCCCCGTCCACGTGAATGTCGATATCAAGGCCGGTATCGGCCTGCAGCTGGTCGAGCGCATGGGACATGGCCTCCACCGGCTCGTAGGCGCCGGTGTAGGTGACGCCGAGGGTGGGGACGACCATGATCGTGTTCTCGTCCACCCGCTCAAGCATCGAGGCTGGATTCATGGCATAGGTGCCATGAGACATCGGGACCTCGCGCATTTCGATGTCCCAGTAGCGGGCGAACTTGTGCCATACCACCTGCACTGGGCCGCATACCATGTTCGGCTTATCCGTCGGCTTGCCCTCGGCTTGCCGCTTGGCCCGCCAGCGCCACTTGGCCGCCATGCCCGCCAGCATGCAGGCCTCCGAGGATCCAATGGCCGAGGCGCCAACGGTGTTAGCCGCCCCAGGCGCATTCCACAGGTCGGCAAGCATGTGCACGCAGCGGGCTTCTATCTCAGCTGTCTGTGGATACTCGTCCTTGTCGATCATGTTCTTGTTAACCGAGAGCGCCATCAGCGCGAGGAGTTCCGGTTCCTCCCACGTCTGGCAGAACGTGGCTAGGTTCTGGCGGGCGTTGCCGTCGAGCATCACCTCGTCCGACACCACCTGGAACGCCTCTCTCGGCAGCGTTTCGTCCCGCGGGAACCGGTACTTGGGCACGGGCCGGGTCAGGTTGTGCCCGGCGAACACCGATTCCTCCAGCTGGTCACGGATGCTGTCGCGGTCGTGCAGGGGCATGATGGGCTCTCCTTGGTCGGCGCCGCTCATCGGCAGGAGACGCAGTTCCCCACCAATGCTGGCGGGGAGGGCCGAGGACGTCATCACCCAGGATGGATGAATTCGCGATATCTCGGACTGGATGAGTTTGCGGAGATCTCGGAGCACACCCGAGGAGACATAGGAGCGCGCGTTGGAACTCGGCTGTCGACTCACGTGCTGCTGGCGGTCGGAGCGGTCACCGTGGCACTGGCTTCCTCGGTGCGCTCGGGCATGAGCAGCAGCGCACCGGCGAAGAAGCACACCGCACCGATGAGAGTGCCGAGATTCGAGCGCTCGGCGTTGTGCAGCTGGCCGGTGGCCGGGTTGATGTATCCGGCCACCGCTGACACGCCGAAAGCGACGGAGCCGATCAGATTGGCGAGCGTGATCCACCAGGACCAGGACCGGGGACGCCAGGCCGCCCAGCCATGGCAGACCTCGAACCAGGCCAGTCCGCTGGCGACCAGGAAGCAGATCGAGCCGACGGCATCGGGCCGCCAGACATGCTGGCTCGCGGCCTGGGCGGTGAGGTCCACCCGGATCGCGTTCCCGGTGCTGACGTTGAAGTAGAGGGTCCCGGCCAGCTGCACGGCGGTCGCCCACCAGTCGATCCTGCGGGGCTGGAAAACGAAGAAGCGCCGCCGGCGAGCGCCGGGCGCCTGCGGCCCGGCATCGACGGCCTCCCGGTAGGCCAGAAACCCAGCCGAGGTGAAGAACAGCGAGCCGACAAAGAACGTTACGGCGTCCCAGCGGGCCCCGACGGCGCTGGCATACCCGGGGACGGCGCCGAGGGCAAAGAGCAGCGATCCCACGGCGAACAGGACGGCGATCCACCAGCCACGGGCCGCCGGCGCCCACCACATCGAGCCAGCGGCCGATGAGCCGTGCAGATGCTTGCGGTGGCGGCGGGACTCCCAGCGAGTTACCACGCCGTCCGGCTGCACGTGGTCGGCAAAGGTAACGAAGGGGCCGATGCTGCCGCCGCGGCCTGGATCGTCGTCCGGCATAGGCGCCTCTCCAGGCGATTGCATCATTTCAGCGCCCCAGATAATCTCGGCAACATGCTAGCTTACGATTCGCTTGCCGCGCATTACGATGCCGTAACAGGTGATTCCGCTACGGAGACTTCTTTTGTCAGCGGAATTATCGAGCGCGCTCGCCCCGGGGCTGTGACGCTGCTCGAGGTGGCCTGCGGAACTGGCGCTGTCATTGCTCCGCTGGCGGCCAGATACCAGGTCAGCGGCCTAGACATATCGCCGGCGATGCTGGCCATAGCCCGTGAGAGGCTGCCCGGGGGCGCGCCCCTGTACCTGGCCGACATGAGCAGGTTCGAGCTCAGCGTGACGTTCGACGCCATCGTTTGCGTCTACCACGGGATCAACCACTTGCTGGACTTCTCGGAATGGGAAAGCTTCTTCGACTGCGCTTACCGGCACCTTAACGATGGTGGGGTGCTGATCTTTGACATAATTACCATTGACAGCCTCAAGATGATGGCTCGAACCCCTCAGCCGACGCAACAGTTCGGCGACAACTATCTGCTGACCAGGGTCCGGGCGACCGGCCAGGGAGTCTTCGACTGGGACATCGAGGTATGTGAGCTCCAGCCGAGCGGAACGTACATGCTGCTCACTGACGTCATCAGGACAGCATCATTTCCGCACGACAAGATACGGGAAGCGCTGAGCCGAAGGTTTTCCAGCATAGTTACTATCGACAGCGACGGCGGCGTTGTCAATGACGATGGCGAGAACCGGACCTGGTTTGTCTGCACCAAGCCCGGACGCGAGGGCGGAGGCGCTCGCCCGGCGGCCGGGTGTACCGGACGGCGCGGGGCGACCGGACAACGGCCGCCGGGGCTCGCTGTCTCACCCGTGGCGGGTGATGCCGGTGATCGACTAGCGGCGAAAGCTGAGACTGCATAGAGAGCCCTGCACAGTGAGCATGGCGGTGTCGTCATGCCCGGTGGCCAGCCTGGCGCTAAGGAGAAGTGAATGATAATCGCCGCTTCGTCGTCCTCGTATCCGCTCCTGAACATTTTCTGGACGATGTTCGAGTTCTTCTTGTGGGTCCTGTGGATCTGGCTGCTGATCTGGATCTTCATCGACATCTTCCGCAGTCACGACCTGTCCGGCTGGGCCAAGGCGCTGTGGGTCATATTCGTGGTGATCCTGCCGTTCCTCGGCGTACTGGTCTACCTGATCGCCCGCGGCGGCCAGATGCACGAGCGGGCGGAACGGCAGGCAAAGCGCCAGGATGAGGCCTGGCGGAGTTATGTCCAGCAGTCCGCGGGGACAAGCACCGCGGATCAGCTGGCCAAGCTGGCTGACCTGCGTGACCGGGGAGTCATCAGCGCCGACGAGTTCGAGCGCGAGAAGGCGAAGGTCCTGGGCTGAGCTGACCGGCCGCCGACCGCTGGCGGCCGGAATCACCCAACGCCTGGCCGCCGAGGGAGAGCGAGCGTGGCTGCTGCCGTAAACGCAAAGGATGAGGAGCAGGCTGCTGCCATCCGGCGCCGGTACCTCATCAGGTTCGAAGAAGACACGCTCAAGCAGCGGCCGCTGCGGATCCGGCTGATCATCGAGTTTCTCGGCACCTTCATGCTCGTGACCGTGGCAGCGGGATCTGGCGTGATCAACCATTACGCCGGGGGCGGTCCGATCAGCCGGACCGCGGCGGTGATCGCGCCGGGCGCCCTGGTGATGGCCTTGATCTATGCCTGGGGCCCGCTGTCCGGACTGCACATCAATCCGGCGGTAACCTTCGCGTTCGCCAGCCGCAGGGTTTTCCCGCCGGGCTGGGTGGTGCCGTACTGGGTGGCCCAGTTCGCCGGTGCCATCGGCGCCGCGCTGTTCCTGCAGGCCATGTTCGGCGACGTCAGCGCGGGCGGGAACTACCCGATCCTCAAGCCGGGCGGAGACTGGCGCGCGTTCGTCATGGAGATCGTCCTGACCACCATCCTGGTAAGCGTGATCCTGCACACGGCGACGGGCGGCCGGAGCATCGGCCACAACGCCGCGATCGCGGTCGGGTCGACGGTGGCGCTGCTCGGGCTGTTCGCCAGCCCGATCAGCGGCTCGTCGATGAATCCGGCCCGTACCCTCGGGCCAGACATCGTGGCCGTTAACTTCACCGGCTGGTGGGTGTACGTCTTCGGCGATCTCATCGGCGCCGCGATCGCCGTGGTGATCATCATCCTGGTCCGCGGCGTGCCGGATAAGGCTGAGAGCGAGGCAGCCGAAGGCGGCGCCCTGCCGATCGCCTGAGCGGTCCTCCAGGGCGCGCCGGACCCAGTGAGACGATGGTGTCGTCGGCGCAGGTTCGTCGTTTGTTTGCCAACCATTCACGTGTCAGGACTCACGCCAGATTTTTGGCCACGGCAATAGCCGGCCAGCTAATGTTCGCGCCTCCCTGAGGCGATAGGGGATAGGGCGGGAAAATCACCCTTCTAAGGTGATGAACTGGCCCGGTCCGACTGCTAGAAAGGTGCTGACGCCGACTGTGAATCGCCGATCCCATGCGTTGTGATCGCGCCGGATCACGTGGTCGGAGCCAGGTACCAGTGTAGCCATGCATCGAGGCGGAGGAGGCTACCGTGGGCGCCGAACGGGAGCGAGTGGCGGGATTCGGCAAGCTCGAGGACGGGCTTCGCGAGGCCGGTGAGTGGTACCGGTGGGGGCCTTATGTCAGCGAGCGGCAGTGGGGAACGGTCCGCGAGGACTACAGCGCGGACGGCGAGGCGTGGGACTACCTGCCGCATGATCATGCCAGGTCGCGTGCCTACCGGTGGGGCGAGGACGGCCTGGCCGGGTTCTGTGACGTCGAGCAGCGGCTGTGCCTGGGCCTGGCGCTGTGGAATGGCCGCGACCCGATCCTGAAGGAGCGGCCGTTCGGCCTGACCGGTGCCCAGGGCAACCACGGCGAGGATGTCAAGGATTACTGGTGGTACCTGGACGCCATTCCGAGCCACGCGTGGAACCGGTGGCGCTACCACTATCCGCAGGCCGCGTTCCCCTATCAAGACCTGATCGATCAGAACGGATCGCGCAGCCGGGAGGAGCCCGAGTACGAGCTGCTGGATACCGGGGTGTTCGACGGCGACCGGTACTGGATCGTCGAGGTGCACTACGCCAAGGCCAGCGCGGATGATCTGCTGATGACCGTCCAAGTGACCAATGCGGCCCCCGAGCCCGCGACGCTGCACGTGCTGCCGACCACCTGGTTCCGCAATACCTGGTCCTGGGATAAGGACGCACCCAGGCCGGCGATGCGGGCGGTGGGTGATTCGGCAGTGGGGATCGATCATCCGTTCATCGGCCCGATGGAGCTGATCGCCGGCCCTGGGCCGGACGGGACAGTGCCAAAGGCGGTGTTCTGCGAGAACGAGACTAACGACCAGCGACTGTTCGGCGCCGCGCCGTTGACGCCGTACCCGAAGGACGGCATCAACGACCATGTGGTGAGCGGAGCGGCCACCGTGAACCCGGACCGCACGGGCACCAAGGCCGCGTTCTGGTACCAGCTGACGTTGCAGCCAGGTCAGACCGCTGAGCTGCGGCTGCGGCTGCGGCCGCCGCCCGCCAAGGCGCCCCGGGGAAAGGCAAGCGCCCCGCTCGGCACGCAGTTCGACGAGGTCATGGCCCAGCGGCGGGCCGAGGCTGATGAGTTCTACGCCGAGCTCACTCCGCCCGGGGCGACCGACGACGAGTCGATGGTCATGCGGCAGGCGTTCGCCGGGATGCTGTGGAGCAAGCAGCTGTTCTACTACGACGTGGCCCGCTGGCTGGACGGGGACCCGACGCAGCCGACGCCCCCGGCGCAGCGGCTGACGGGCCGCAACTCGCGATGGCGCAACTTCGACGCCTTCGACATCATGTCGATGCCGGACAAGTGGGAGTACCCCTGGTACGCGGCGTGGGACCTGGCGTTCCACTGCGTCGCCCTGGCCCATGTGGATCCCGCGTTCGCCAAGTACCAGCTGATCTTGCTGTGCCGGGAATGGTTCCAGCATCCCAACGGAGCGCTGCCCGCCTATGAGTGGGATTTCGGTGACGTGAACCCGCCGGTACAGGCTTGGGCCGCAGTCGAGGTCTTCGCGATCGACGGTGCTCGCGATATCGACTTCGTCAGCCGGATCTTCGACAAGCTGCTCGTCAACTTCACCTGGTGGGTGAACAGGGAAGACGCCGAGGGCAACAACCTGTTCGAGGGCGGCTTCCTCGGCCTGGACAACATCGGCCCGATCGACCGCTCGCACCTGCCGGTCGGCGGCATCCTGGAGCAATCCGACGCCACCGGCTGGATGGGTTTCTACGCGATCGCCATGGCCTCGATGGCCGTGATCCTGAGCCGGTCCGGCCAGCGGCCAGGCATGGATCTTGTGCTGAAGTTCCTCGAGCACTTCGCCGCCATCACCGATGCGCTCGAGGGTCTCGGGCTGTGGGACGAGACCGACGGGCTCTATTACGACAGGCTCCTGACCCCGGGCGGGGAAGCCGTTTCGGTAAAGGTCCGGTCGATGGTGGGAATCATCCCGATCCTGGCGGCCGCGGTCATCGACGAGAATGATCTCCAGGTCTCGCTCAGGGTCGGCAAGCAGTTCGCGGACTTCCTGGCCCGCAGGGGCCTGGCGGACCGGGAGAAGCTCAGCGAGATCGGGCTGCTGCGCGGGGAGCGCGGCCAGCAGCGGCTATTGCTCAGCCTGGCCGGGGTGGGCCGGCTCGAGAAGCTTTTCGCGAAGCTTTTCGACGAGAACGAGTTCCTGTCCCCGCATGGCCTGCGAGCGCTGTCGGCCTATCACCGCGAGCATCCCTACGTGCTCGATATCGAGGGCATCCAAGCCAGCATCGACTACGAGCCGGCCGAGTCCACCACAGCCATGTTCGGGGGGAACTCCAACTGGCGCGGTCCGCTCTGGTTCCCGCTTAACTACCTGGTGATCGCTGCCCTGGAGCGCTATTACCGGTTCTTTGGCGACGAGCTCACCATCGAGTACCCCACCGGATCGGGCGTGCAGCGCACCCTGGACCAGGTCGGTGCCGACCTGCAGGACCGGCTCATCTCGATCTTCACGCGCGGTCCCGACGGCCGGCGGCCCTGCTTCGGCGGGACCGAGCGGCTACAGCACGACCCGGCCTGGCACGACAACCTGACCTTCAGCGAGTACTTCCACGGCGATAACGGTGCCGCGATCGGTGCCGCGCACCAGACCGGCTGGACCGGGCTGATCGCCGACGTGATCCGCCGCCGGCATGGAGCCGTTGATCCCATTGGCGACGTCATCCGGCGCATTGGCTCGGACACCGGGCAATGAGCGCCGCGCCTGACGAGCCCGCGGCCGCCCTGCCAGGCAGCCAGTTTCCGCTGGGCGCTACCGCTGTTGATGGCGGCACGAATTTCGCGGTGTCCTCCGCCGTCGCCGACGGGATCACGCTGTGCCTGTTCAACGAGGGCGGCGCGGAGACGCAGATTCCGCTTCGGGACTACGACGCCGGGGTCTGGTACGCCTTCATACCGGGGGTCCGGGACGGGCAGGCCTACGGATACCGGGCCACCGGGCCCTACGATCCGGCTCGCGGTGTGCGCTGCAATCCGGCGAAGCTACTGCTGGATCCCTATGCGCGGGCGTTCAGCGGATCGGTCATGTTCGGTCCTGACGTGCTCGGATACGCCGCCGACAACCCGGATGCGCCGAGCGCGGCGGATTCCGCCGCCAGCGTCCCGCGGAGCCTGGTGGTAGCCGACGATGCATTCCGCTGGCGGGACGCCGCCCGTCCCGACCGGCGGTTCGCCGACACGATCATCTACGAACTGCACGTCAAGGGCTTCACCATGCGCCATCCGGAGATCCCGCCGGAGCTGCGCGGAACCTATGCTGGCCTGGGTCACGAAGCGGCCATCGCCCACCTGCTCGACCTCGGGGTAACTGCCGTCGAGTTGCTGCCGGTGCACGAAAGCGTGCCCGAGTCATTCCTGCTGCAGCGCGGGCTCACGAACTACTGGGGCTATAACACCATCGGCTACTTCGCTCCGCATCAGGGCTATTCGGCGGCGGTTCGCGCCGGGAAGCCGGGCGGCCAGGTCGATGAGTTCAAGGCAATGGTGGACGCGCTGCACGCGGCCGGGCTCGAGGTGCTGCTGGACGTCGTGTTCAACCACACCGCGGAGGCCGATCAGCTTGGCCCGACGTTGTGCTACCGCGGCCTGGACAATCCCGCGTATTACCGGCTGGATGGCAACGACCCGCGCCGCTACGTCGACACGACGGGCTGTGGCAACTCGCTGAACGCGGGCGATCCGGTGACACTGCAGCTGATCATGGATTCGCTGCGGTACTGGCTGACCCAGATGCACGTCGACGGCTTCCGGTTCGATCTGGCCACTACGCTTGGCCGCCAGGACGGCGGCTTCGAGCAGGTGTCCGCGTTCTTCGATCTGGTCGCGCAGGATCCGGTGGTATCCAGGGCCAAGCTGATCGCGGAGCCGTGGGATGTCGGCCAGTCCGACAGCTATGATCTCGGCCGGTTCCCGCCGCTGTGGCGCGAGTGGAACGGCAAATACCGCGATGCGATGCGCGACTTCTGGCGCAGCCACCGCGTCGGGCTCGGTGAGTTCGCTAGCCGCTTCTGCGGATCGTCGGACCTCTACGCGGGCTCGCGCCGCCGGCCGACAGCATCGGTGAACCTGATCACGGTCCATGACGGCTTTACTCTCGCCGACCTTGTCTCCTACAACGAGAAGCACAACGAGGCGAACGGGGAGTCCAACCGGGACGGGACGAGTGACAACCGGTCATGGAACTGCGGGGCGGAGGGCCCGAGCACCGACCCGGCCGTCCTCGCGCTGCGGGCGCGCCAGTGCCGGGCGATGCTCACGACTTTGCTGCTGTCGTTTGGCGTCCCGATGCTTCTCGGCGGCGACGAGATGGGCCGGACCCAGCAGGGCAACAACAACGCATACTGCCAGGACAGCGAGATCGCCTGGTTCGACTGGTCCCGGGCCGACACCGGGCTGCAGGATTTCACCAGACGGCTTATCGCCTTCCGCAAGACGCACCCGGTGTTCCGCCGCCGCCGGTTCCTGGCCGGAGCGGAGGCATCCGAGCTGCGCTGGTTCACCCCCGCTGGCGGCGAGATGAACGCCGCCGACTGGGCGGACGCGAGCGCGCTGGCCGTCGCGTTGTACCTCGACGGATCCGATGACCCGGACCGGGCCGCCGACGGCACGCTCCTGCTCGATGACGACTTCCTGGTCCTGGTGAACGCCTGGTGGGAGCCGCTTGACTTCGTCGTGCCGGTCACCAGGGAACGGGCAGCCTGGCAGATGGAAATGGACAGCTACGATCCGGCGTCACCGGTCGGCTCCGCGGCGGCCAGCCGGGGGCCAGGTGACCGCGTCACAGTCGGTCCTCGATCCATCGTCGTGCTGGGCGACCCGCGCTCGCCGGCGTGACCGGAGTTCCCCCCGCCCGCGGTGCGAGCCATCCGCCTTGCGGATCGCGGAGCATCGACCCGGCGTTACCCGCTCATAGTCCGCTCAAGCCAGGCAACCAGGCGTTCTTTGGAGCGAGCCTGGTTTTCACGTGCCATACCTGCCGCCGCAGCAACCACTATCGCGAAGATGATCAAACGTTCGTAGGTGCGGCGGTGCCTCACGATACGTGCCACCGCACCCAGGCCGATCATGGCCATGACCACCTTGGGCTGCCCGCTCGCGGCCGGCGACTGATGCGCCAGCCTGGCCGGGGCGTGCGGGATCACGGCGATCCGGGCGACACGGCTATGCCCTGCAATACGACGTTGAGCACCACTTATATCACTTCCCCTCTTTTATGGTACACGCGGCGCTTCTGATTCCCAGGCCTGCTGTCAGGCCACGTGTTCCGCCTGCTGACCAGCCCCAGGACACCGAAGCCCGGCCCGCCGGTACCACCCCGGGCGAGCCCGGCCGGCGAGATCACCCGGTGCAGGGTGATGCCGCAAGCCTCTCCTCGGTGCACACTCTGCTCGGCGCCGAGGTGCCACGGCGAGGGAAATCCGCACCCTGATGAGGGGAAGGTGTCTTCCTCGACCTCTATCGGGAGGTATGCAGGAAACGGACGATACTGAGATGGCGGCAGATGGTTACCTGGCCGGGCCGGGGACGGCGGTGCCTATGGGCGGGGATGTGGTGCGGAGATGACGGAGGCTACGCCGTGAGCATCCAGGCGGACCAGAACAGGCGGGCGTCGGCCAGGCGCCGCCGGCTGATCGGGCTGGGGCTCCTTCGCTCACTCGTGACGACCGTCGTGCTGGTCGCGGCGTACTACCTGCTGCCGTTGAATCACATCAGGAGCGTTCCCCTGGCTCTGGCCGGCGGGCTGCTGATTCTGCTTGCCGGGGCCGTATGGCAGCTGCGCGCGATCACCAGGGCCAGGTACCCGGCCGTACGAGCTGTCCAGGCCCTGGCCACCACGGTGCCCTTGTTCCTGCTGCTGTTTGCATCGGCTTATTTTGCGATGGCGCGCGCCAGTACGGCCAACTTCAATACCAGCCCCCTCACCCGCACCGATGCGCTCTACTTCACCGTCACCACGTTCAGCACAGTGGGGTACGGAGACATCACCGCGGTCAGCCAGTCCGCCAGGCTTGTGGTTACCGTCCAGATGCTCCTCGACCTGCTGGCCTTGGGCCTGGGCATCCGTGTATTTGTCGGAGCCGTGCAAGTCGCCAGGCAGCAAGCGCGCCCGGCCACCGGTCCGGGCCTGCCGCCGCCAGACCAGCCACGACAGGAAAGCGGCGAGTCATGATGATCACCGGATGCCAGGTGCGCTGTCTGCCGGGCTCGCTGGCTAGGCTGGCCGCATGACGCGGGTGCTGGCCAGCTGGAAAGATGGCGCGACGCGCCGGGCGGTGGCGGAGTTTGTCGAGCGAACGGTGTCGGACGGCGTTCCGGCCGGGGAACGGGTAGCGGTGTTCGACAACGACGGCACTTTGTGGTGCGAGAAGCCGATGCCGATCCAGGCCGACTTCATTCTCCGTCGGCTGTCCGAGATGGCGCAGGCCGATCCCGGGCTGCGCGAGCGGCAGCCCTGGAAGGCGGCGCATGAGCGCGACTATGGCTGGCTCGCCGCGGTGCTCGCCGAGCATTACGCGGGCAACGACGCCAACGTGGGTACGCTCCTGGCCGGAATCCTTGCCGCCTACGAGGGGATCAGCGTCGAGGATTTCGAGGCGAAGTCGGACGCGTTCCTGCGCACCACGAGGCATCCGACCCTCGGCCGCGGTTACCTGGAGTGCGCGTATCTGCCGATGGTCGAGTTGCTCGGCTACCTGGAGGCGAACGGGTTCACGAATTACATCGCGTCGGGCGGCGGCCGTGACTTCATGCGGCCGATCAGCCAGGAGGTGTACGGGATCCCTCGTGACCGGGTGATCGGGAGCGCAACCACCTTCCAGTACACGAGTAATGACAGTGGCGGCACGATCACGCACAAGGCCGAGGCCGACTATCTCGACGACGGCCCGCAGAAACCGATCCGGATCTGGAGCCGCACCGGTCGCCGGCCGCTGCTGGCGGCCGGCAACTCGAACGGCGACCTGCCGATGCTCGAATTCGCCCAGCATCAGGACAAGCCGTCCCTCCGCCTTCTCGTCCTCCACGATGACGGCCAGCGCGAGTTCGACTACACCAGCGGTGCCGAGCAGGCGCTGGAGCGGGCCGCCAAGAGCGGCTGGACGGTCGTCAGCATGAAGAACGACTGGGCCACCGTTTTCTGAAAACGGGTCCTGGCCGATAGCGCCCCGAAAGTGCCTGCCTGACCGAGCCGGCGCCGTGGTTGCTGAAACTCGCGGAGCCGGCACATCACCCGGTAAGAGTGATGCAGCCGGGAAAGCACGTGCTGATCCTTTCCGCCGGGTGATGGTGGGGAGGCTGGGAATGCACAACCTCAGCTGGCGGCACCTGGCCCGCCAGGGACCGCGGACTTACCGGAGCATGCGCATGGCCTCACGAACCGAGCGTGCCGTCGTCAACGCGGCCGGGCTGGTGCAAGGTATTGTCCTGGTCACCTTTCCCGCGGCCAGCACCATCTTCACCGAGCCCACCGGGTACGGGCTTTCCAGCAGCCAGTACGGGAACATGTTCCTGCCTCAGGTGGCGACGGCCATCGCCGGCTCCCTGCTGGGCGCCGGGCTGGCCCGGCGCATCTCCACGAAAGGGGTCTACCTCCTTGGCCTGACCTCGAGCCTGGCTTCGATGGGCCTGCTCCTGGCGAGCGTGGTGGTCAAGGCCGACCAGGCTGCCGCCTATCCGTTGCTCCTGGTCGCGACGGCCTTTCTCGGGGCGGGTTTCGGCCTGACCGTCCCGGTCCTGAACACATACGCGTCTGTCTTTCACCCGGCGAGCGTTGACAGCTCGGTGCTCGTGCTGAACGCGCTGCTGGGACTCGGGACGGTGCTGGCCCCGGTGTTCGTGACGGTGTTCGTCGGCCTGGGCTTCTGGTGGGGGCTGCCGATCCTGTCGGCAGTGCTGCTGCTGGCGCTGCTGCTGGTCAGCGTGCGGCTGCCGCTGCGCGCCGAAGCCCGGGGCAGCACGGCAGCACGGCAGGCGGGGAGGCGCATGCCCGCGCGGTTCTGGTGCTACGCGGCATTCGCCGTGCTGTATGGCAGCTGCGAAACGATGAACGGCAACTGGTCCCAGCTTGAGATGACCAGGCGGCTGGGCGCTTCGGCCACCCAGGCCTCGCTGGCGCTGGCCGCGTTCTGGGGGATGGTTACCGGCGGACGCGTGTTGTTCGCCCTCATCGACCGCTGGCTGTCCGCGCGCGTCATCTTTCACGTCCTGCCGTTCGTGCTGGTGGGCACCTTCGCCATCGTCGGTGTCCTGGCGCAGCCCGACGCGACGGCCGGGATCGCCGTCTTCGGGCTGGCCGGGCTGGGCTGCTCCGCGCTGCTCCCGCTCACGATCAGTTTCGGCGAGGAGGAACTCACCGCCATGTCGGCGGCGATCGCTGGCGGGATCATCGCTTTTTACCAGGTCGGCTACGGGATCGCGGCGTTCGGCGTCGGACCCTTGCAGCAGGCGGGCCTGAGCCTGTCGGCGATCTTCGGCGGCACCGCGTTCGTGGCCGCGGCCCTGGCCGCCGTGTCGTTCGCCATTACCCCGGCCCGGTCCGGCCCGCCCGGCCCGCCCGGCCGGGCAAGTGCTCCGGGCAGCGGAACAGGCAGGAGGCAGGGCGGGGCAATCACCCCTGGCGGATGATGCCCGGCGCCATGCGCCACGATGACAGTGACGACCAAGGGGCGACACACTAAGGACGGTGCCATGGCTAACGATGCGAAGCGCAGTGCTGGGCCGCAGTTCAGCGCTGGCGTGCTAATGACGAGCGCGGTGCTGGTGGGAGTCGGTGCCGTGTTCGCAATGGCGGGCCTCGCCGTGGGCGGCTCACATGTAGTGTTGGCCACTCGCCGGTGGGTCAAGCAGATGGACGTGCCGCCGAGCGAGGTCGCCAAGGCGAAGTGGGCTCAGGCGAAAGCAGCTGCCGGGGCCGGCGCTACGGCCTGGCAGGGCGGCCGGCCGGCCGGGCCCGCAGGCGTTTCCTGAGCTTTCGGCGGCTGCCGTGTCCTGCGGAAGCTAGCTGCCGGAACGCTCAGGACCGGAGGGGAAATGACGAACGTTGATCTTGCGCGGTGGCAGTTCGCGTTTGTGACGATCAACCATTTCTTCTTCGTGCCGGTAACGATCGGGCTGGCGTTCCTGACGGCGCTGCTGCAGACGGCGTGGTATCGCAGCAAGCGCGATGAGTATCTGCGGCTGACCAGGTTTTTCGGCACGCTGCTGGTCATCAACGTCGCGATCGGCGTGGTGACGGGCCTGGTGCAGGAGTTCCAGTTCGGGATGAACTGGGGGGCGTATTCGCGGCTGGTCGGCAACATCTTCGGCGCGCCGCTGGCGATGGAGGGCCTGCTCGCGTTCTTCCTGGAGTCGACGTTCCTCGGGCTGTGGCTGTTCGGCTGGGACAGGCTGTCCCGGCGAGTGCACCTGCTGACGATCTGGGCGGTCTCGCTCGGCACCGTGCTGTCCGCGGCGTTCATCATGGCGGCGAACTCCTGGATGCAGCATCCGGTCGGCTACACGATGGTCAACGGCAAGCCGCAGCTGAACGACATCTGGGCGGTGTTCACCAACCCGGTGTTCGTGTGGGGATATGCGAAGGTCCTGCTGGCGTCGCTGGTCACCGGCGCGGCGGTGATGCTGGCGGTCTCCGCGTGGCAGCTGCGGCACGGCGCGGACAAGGATGTGTTCGCCCGGTCGGCGCGGCTCGCGCTCGTCGTGCTGGTCCCGGCAATCCTGTTCACCATGCTGGTGGGCGACGAACTCGGCGTGATCGAGGCCAGGTACCAGCCGATGAAGATCGCGGCGGCCGAGGCGCAATGGACCACCTGCCAGCCGTGCTCGTTCTCGCTGTTCCAGATCGGCGGCGGCAACCAGGACCAGACCCCGACCCAGATCCTGGAGATCCCGCACCTGCTGTCGCTGCTGGCGACCAACCACTGGAACGGCAAGGTGGTCGGCCTCAACCCGCTGCAGTCCCAGTACAGCAAGCAGTACGGGCCCGGCTACTACGTGCCGAACGTGTTCATCCAGTACTGGGCCATGCGGGTGATGGCGTATGCCGGGGTCCTGGTCCTCCTGCTGTCGTTGTGGGGGCTGTGGCTGATCCGGCGCAAGAAACTCGCGGCCTCCCGGCGGTTCCTGTGGGTGGCGATATGGGCCGCGGTGCTGCCGTTCCTGATGAACACCGCGGGCTGGCTGCTGACCGAGAGCGGCCGGCAGCCGTGGATCGTGCAGGGCATCATGCTGACCAAAAACGGGATCTCCTCATCGGTCAGCTCCACCTCGATCGTGATCAGCCTGGTGATCTTCGTCCTGCTGTACGGGGTGCTCGCCACGGTCGACCTGATGCTGATGCTGAAGTACGGCCGCGAGCAGCTCCCGCCCGCGCGCGCGGACGCCGACGTGGACGCGCCCCTGCCGGCCGTTCAGTACTGAGGTCACGATGAGACTCGTCCCGTTCTGGTTCATCGTCATCACGGTCTTGTGGATGGGGTTCTTCGTGCTGGAGGGCTTCGACTTCGGCGTCGGGATGCTGCACGGCGCGGTCGGCAAGGACGAGGCCGGCCGCCGGGCCGCGATCAACACGATCGGGCCGCTGTGGGACGGCAACGAGGTCTGGCTGATCGTGGCCGGAGCCGCCATGTTCGCCGCGTTCCCCGGCTGGTACGCGACCCTGTTCTCCGGCTTCTACCTCGCCCTCGTGCTCCTGCTGGCGTCACTGATCGTCCGCGGCGTGTCCTTCGAGTACCGCGGCAAGCGTGACGCCATCCGCTGGCGCCGCACCTGGGATGTGCTGCTGACGGCGGGCAGCGTGGCGGCCCCGCTGCTGATCGGCGTGGCGCTGGGCGACCTGCTGCACGGGCTGCCGATCAATTCCAGCCAGGAGTACACCGGGTCGTTCTGGAACCTGCTACAGCCATACGGACTGTTCACCGGTGTCACCCTGGTGCTCATCTGCCTGCTGCACGGCGCGACGTTCCTGTGCCTGAAGACCACCGGCGAGATGCGCGAGCGTTCCTGGCGGCTGGCCCGCCGCGTCGCCCCGGTGACCGGCGCCGCCGTCGTGGCCTTCGCTATCTGGACGCACGTGACCTCCAGCAGCACGTTCTTCCTCAACCCGGTCGAGCTGCTCGCCGTGCTCGCCGCCATCGCCGCCCTCTGGCTGGTCTACGAGCACCGGGAGGGCTTCGCCTTCGCCGCGACCACGGTCACGATGGCGGCCTGCATCGTGTCGATCTTCGTTGGCCTGTACCCCAACGTGATGGTCTCCAGCACCAGCGCGGCCTACAACCTCACGGTGCATAACACTGCATCCGGGGCCTATTCGCTCAAGGTGATGACCGTCGTCGTCATCATCTTCCTGCCGTTCGTGCTCGCCTACCAGACCTGGACCTACTACGTGTTCCGGCGGCGCATCAGCCGGCAGGAATTCCAGCCTTCACCCCAGCAGGGCACGCCGCAGGGCGCGCGCCGTCCGCCGGAGGCAACTACCGGCGGCCCGCCGGCAGGCCTGGGAAACTGACCGAAAGGCGTCCCGTCCCGGGGCGCATATCACCCGTCGCGGGTGGCGCAGCCGGTGCCACATCCGCGATCGTAGTACCTGGCACACGATTGGCAGGGGAATGACATGGCGAACGACGGCATGGACGCGCTGGTGATTTTCGGCGCTACTGGTGACCTGGCGAAGCTGGAGACGTTCCCGGCGCTGGTGGGGCTGGTCGAGCGCGGGGTGCTGAACGTGCCGGTGGTCGGGGTGGCCAAGAGCGGCTGGGGCCTGGACCAGTTCCGCGACTACGCGGCCGCGTCGCTGCGGCTCAATCACATGGACGACAAGAGCCCGGCCGCGGCGAAGATGCTGGGGCTGCTCCGTTATGTGGACGGGGACCTCGGCGACGACGCGACCTATAAGGCGATGTCGGATGCCATCGGAGGCGGCAGCCGGGTGCTGTTCTACCTGGAGGTGCCGCCCGTGCTGTTCGGCCGGATCGCGGAGGGGATCGCGTCGGCGGGCCGGACCAAGAACGCCCGGGTGATGGTGGAGAAGCCGTTCGGCAATGACCTGGCCGGCTCGCGGCAGCTGAATGCCACGATGCACAAGTACTTCCCGGAGGAGGCGATCTTCCGGGTCGACGACTGGCTGGCGTTTGACCCGGTGGAGAACGTACTGTTCGTCCGGTTCGCGAACTCGGTGCTCGAGCCGCTGCTGAACCGGACGTTCGTGGACCGGATCCAGATCACGATGGCGGAGGCCTTCGACGTCTCCGACCGCGGCCGGTTCTATGACCGGACCGGCGCGATCAGGGACGTGGTCCAGAACCACATGCTGCAGGTGCTGGCCACGGTGCTGGCCGACCCGCCGGACGGGACGGGCCTGGAATCGTGGCGGGACGCCAAGTCGCGGGTGGTGGCCGCGCTGCGGCCGCTAGGCCCCGCCGACACCGTCCGCGGCCAGTACGACGGCTACCTTCAGGTGGACGGCGTGGACCCGAAGTCGACCACCGAGACCTACGTCGCGGTGCGGCTGGCCGCCGACACCTGGCGGTGGGCGGGCGTGCCGATCCTGATCCGGGCGGGCAAGTGCCTGCCGGTCACCGCCACCGAGGTGGACATCCGGTTCAAGCGGCCGCCGCACGACGTGTTCGGGATCGAGCCGTTCGCGGTGCGTAACTCGCTGCGGTTCCGGATCTGGCCGGAAACCGCGGTCGGCCTGACGCTGGCGGGCAAGAAGCCCGGCGCCGGGCTGGAGCCGCAGCCCGAGGACCTGGCGTTCTCCGGGCAGCCCGGCTCGGACATGCGCCCCTATGACCGGCTGATCGGCGCGGCGCTGGCCGGGGACCGGTGGCTGTTCGCCCGGCAGGACACCGTCGAGGCCGCCTGGCAGGTCGTCGACCCGGTGCTCGGTGACGTCACGCCGGTGCACCCCTACGCCAGGGGCAGCTGGGGGCCGAAGGAAGCCGACCGGCTGCTGGCCGGCGGCGACACCTGGCACAACCCGGCAGGCTGACCGACGGACCGGAGCATCCAATGACAGACCAATCGGGGCGACGCCGGGTCGTGATCGTGGGCGGCGGCTTCGCCGGGCTGTTCGCGGTCCGCAGGCTGAAGCGCAGCCACGTCTCGGTGACCCTGATCGACCGCTCCCAGCACCACGTATTCCAGCCGCTGCTCTACCAGTGCGCCACCGGCATCCTGTCCGAGGGTAAGATCGCCAGCCCGCTGCGTGACCTGCTCAGGAAATATAAGAACGTCGACTGCGTGATGGCCGAGGTCGTCGACTTTGATGTCGATGGCCGGAGAGTTATCGCCAGGCGGGTCGGCGGCGGTCTCCTCGAGTACGGCTACGACGACCTCATCGTCGCCGCCGGAGTCCGGGCGTCGTACTTCGGCCATGACGAGTTCGCCCGCTGGGCGCCGGGCATGAAGACCATCTCCGATGCGCTCGCGATCCGGCGCCGGGTGTACGGCGCGTTCGAGATGGCGGAGACGGCGCCGACCCCGCAGGAACGCCGCGCCTACCTGACGTTCGCCCTCGTGGGCGCCGGCCCTACCGGCGTGGAACTCGCGGGGCAGATCAGGGAAGTCGCCACCAAGACCCTCCGCGCCGAGTTCCGGAGCATCGAGCCGGAGGATGCCCGGGTCCTGCTCTTCGACGGCGGCAGCGCGCCGCTGGCCATGTTCGGCCCGAAACTGTCGCAGAAGGCGAGCAAGACACTGCAGAGGCTGGGCGTCGAGCAGCACATGGGCTCGATCGTCACCCACGTCGACGAGGGCTACGTGCTCGTCCGCGACCACGCCGGCGAACAGACCCGCTACGACGCCAACACCGTGCTGTGGACCGCCGGCGTCGAGGCCCCTCCTGTTGCCGGGGCCCTCGCGGCAGCCACCGGCGCCAAGCGGGACAGATCCGGGCGCATCCTGGTGGAAAAGAACCTCACCATCCCCGACCATCCCGAGATCTCCGTCCTCGGCGACATGATGAGCCTGGACAAGCTCCCCGGGGTCGCCGAGGTGGCGATGCAATCCGGGCTCTACACCGGGAACCGCATCCGGCACCGGATCTCCGGAGATGTGGAGGAGAAGCCGTTCCGTTACCATGACCTCGGCTCGGCGGCCTACATTTCCCGCGGCCGGGCCGTCGTCTCAGCGGGCCCGCTGCAGGTCGGCGGCTTCCTGGGCTGGTGGATCTGGCTGTTCATCCACATCACGTTCCTGACCGGCTACCGCAACCGGCTCGGCGCCCTGCTGAGCTGGTGGCTGGCCTTCACCCGTGATGTCCGCCGCGAGCGGACCTTCACCACCCAGCAGATCGAGATAATGCACGACGTCTACGCGCTTTCCCTCGGCCCCGACATGGGCGCCGCAACGCCGCAGGCCCTGCCGGAGGGGCCAGCCGCACCCTCTCAGGCCCCCGATAGCTCGCCGGGCGGGGAGCCCCGGACAACCCCCGGGTAAGCGTCGGGCTGGGCCTGATTGCGCCGGCTCACGCCATCCGGCTCAGCAGGTGCTCGCCGACACGGATCGCGTTGGCCATGGCGGTCAGCGCCGGGTTCACTGCTCCGATGCTGGGGAAGACGCTCGTGTCCACGACGTAGAGGTTGTCGAGCTCGTGGGCCTTGCAGTTGACGTCGAGCACCGAGGTGGCCGGATCGGCGCCGAACCGGCAGGTGCCCGCCTGGTGGGCGACGCCGGCCACGGCGACGTCCATGCTCATGTAGAAGTTCTTGTCGAGGATATGATGGGCCGCCAGCCCGACGTGGTTGAGGATCTTCCTGAGCTCCTGGTAGAGCCCGTCGGCCTCGGCGTCGTTCGTCGCGGTGTAGGCGAGGTGGACGCGGCCGTCGCGGTCGACGGTGACCCTGTTGGCGGGCTTTGGCAGGTCCTCGGTGGTCAGCCAGAAGTCGACCGCATGGTGGGCGGTCTCGTCCAGGCTCCAGTGCGGGGCGAGCAGGGTGAGCTTGGGCTCCTCGCCCTTCATCGCCATCGCGTTTGACTTGCCGAGCATCTGGATGTTGCCGAGCGGCCAGTCCCGGCCGTTCCCCGCGAGGTAGAAGTCGTTCAGGGCGAGCGTCTTCTGGAACACCGTCTCGTTGCGCTCCTTGTCGAGCGCCACCACGGCCTTGCTGTTGTGGTACATGTAGTTGCGGCCCACCTGGTCGGAGCCGTTCGCCAGCCCGGCCGTATGCCGGTCGGAGGCGGACCGGAGCAGGATCCTGGCGCTGTTGGCCGCGCCAGCGGCGAGCACCACGATGTCCCCGGTATAGACCTCGTGGCTGCCCTCGCGGTTTACTTCCACGCCCGTGACGGCCCCGCCCGCGGCGTCGGTCTCGAGGCGCTCCGCCTCCGCGTTCACCAGCAGGGTCACGTTCGGCCGGTCCAGCAGCGGGCGGACCGCGATGACGTCAGCATCGGCCTTGGCGTGCACCAGGCACGGGTAGCCGTCGCACCATGCGCACCGGATGCACTGGCTCGATGGCCTGCTGGCCTCATCCAGCAGGATGCCGCACGGCGCGTGGAACGGATGGTAGCCGCCAACCTGCAATGCGTCCGAGATCTGCTGGACGCGCGGCTCGTGCGAGACCGCCGGCCAGGGGTACTGCTTGGACCAGTGGCCTTCGGTGGGATCCTCACCGTGCACCCCGTGGACCTGGTACAGCCACTCGGCCTTGGTGTACCAGGGCTCGAAGTCGTCGTAGCTGAGCGGCCACGCCGGTGACAGGCCGTCCGCGTGCCGGAGCTCGCCGAAGTCCTCGGGGCGCAGCCGGTACAGCGCGGCCCCGTACATCTTCGTGGCGCCCCCGACGAAGTAATGGACCTGTGGCTGGAATGGCTTGCCGTCGGCGTCATACCAGGTGTCGGGCGAGATGTACTTCCCGTCCACGAAGACCGGGCCTGGACCCCAGTTGTCCGTCTCGCGAGGCAGGAAGTTGCCGCGCTCCAGGATCAGTATCCGCTTGCCTGAGGGGGCCAGCGTGGACGCCAGCGTGCCGCCGCCGGCGCCGCTGCCCACAATGATCACATCATAGTGTTCGCCCACCTGGTCATTCTCGCCGCGTGCGGCACGCGACGATTCACCCCTTCCGGGTGACCGCCGGGCTGTGCAGGTGCGCAGGCCGCTGCGGCTTCGACGGAGATGGTCCCCTTGAGCTGGTCCGGCGAGTAGCCCTCTCACCCTTGGAGGCTGATGCCTGGCGGGTTCCGCGCGGTCACGCTCAGCTGAGCGGCACCCGGCGATTCAAACGCCCGTTTCGGTGCCCGCGCCTCCTGAGGTCTCATTGGCGTAGTGAGCTTGCCGCACTCTCGGGTGCCCCACAGGGGACTATCAATCCCTCGTATGATCTTGGCCGGCGGGCGGATTCGAGTCATGCAGACGGCGCACTTCCACGACCTGCACGCCGAATGTCTCGAGCCTGGCGAGAAGCCCCTGCAGGGCTGCCTGATCCCGGAGGGGGCCGTGCAGGACGGTTTCCACCGGCTCCACCGAGGCGGTGAGCCGCTCGAAGTCGAGCAGGGCTTCGGGGGGGAGTACCCCGACTACGCGGATTTCGTAGTACGACGGTGGCAACGCAGCCCCCTCGCGATGGGCAATGACCAGACTCCACGGTCCTGCCTCGCGTCCTGCGGCACCCCATGCACCGCGGGTGAATTCATGAGTTCGTCACCCTGGTGAGATTTTGCGGGGGGTGATGACAGTTCATCCTGATGTAAGAAACAACCATAGGCAGACGGGCTAGCCCGCACGAGACTCCCAGCCGCACGAGGCTGAGGGATGCCGCAAGCAGGCGGCACGAGCGGTTCGACGGCTGGCAACCGGTTGCCCGCCACACTGCAAGGAGGACACGATGCTAGGCAGCGCCGAGTTGCGAGCGGCCAGCCGTTCCAGAGCGCATGCGGCTGGCGCTGAGGATCCTGTCCTGCTTTCCAAGATCGTCGTGCCAAGCCTGCCGGCCTGGGCGGTCCCGCGCCCGCGCATCGACAGGCTCATCGCCGATGGCGCGCGGGGACCGCTGACCACGGTCACCGGCCCGCCTGGCGTCGGCAAGACCATGGCGATCAGGTTGTGGGCCGCCGCAAACGCCGAACCTGGGACTCTGGCCTGGCTCACTCTGGACGAATACGACAACCGGCCGAGAGTCTTCTGGTCCTACGTCGTGGCGGCACTGCGGCAGGCCGGCATCCCGGTTCCGCGGGTCTCATCAGCCGGAGCGCGCGGGACTGCCGTCGACCACGTGGTGCTGCTGCGGCTCGCATCGGTACTGGCAGCGCAGGATGCACCCGTGGTGGTGGTCATCGACGACATCCATCTGCTGACTGACGCCGACACCCTGGACGGGCTTGCCTACGTGCTCAAGAATGCCCAACCGGGCCTGCATCTCGTGGTCTCCGCGCGGATGGACCCGCTGCTGCCGCTGCACCGATACCGGCTCAACGGAGAGCTGACCGAGGTCCGGGCGGACGATCTCGCTTTCAGCGTCGCCGAATCCAGCACGCTCATGGCGCAGCACGGCCTCACCCTGTCCGACGCCGCACTCGAGTCCCTTACCGGGCGCACCGAGGGCTGGGCGGCTGGGCTGCGACTAGCCGCGATCTCGCTGGAAGGGCACCCCGACCCTGAACAATTCGTTAAGGAGTTCGATGCCGAGGACGGCGCCGTCACCAGTTACCTGGTGGATGAGGTCCTGAATGCCCAGCCCGCACCCGTCAGGGACTTTCTCCTTCGGACGAGCATCCTGGACCGCGTCAACGCAGACATCGGCCGCGAACTGGGCGATGACGAGCAAGCGCCGGACTACCTGCCGGCCCTGGCCCAGACGAACGCGTTCGTCCGGCCGCTAGGGCACGGGTGGTATCGATATCACCCGCTGTTCGCCGCGGTATTGCACCTGAAGCTCCGGCGCGAGTGCCCGGGCCGGCTGCCCGAGCTGCACCGGCGAGCGGCCCGATGGTACCTGCGGCGGGGGTGGCTCGCCGACGCCGTGCGGCACGCGGGGAGCTCGGGTGACTGGCAGTTCGCGGCCCGGATGGTGGTGGACGAGCTCGCAATAGGCCAGCTCATCGAGCCGCTGGGCGGCAGGCTGCTGGCCGACGAGTTCCGCCAGATGCCTCTTGACCAGGCGTGGACGCAACCGGAGCCATTGCTCGTGACCGCCGCCATGGAGCTGTCCAGTGCCATCGGCGGCCCGAGCGTGACGTCGCTGGACGCTGCGGAGAACGCGCTCGATGAGCTGCCCGCCGATGCTGAGATCCCGGCCCGGCTGGCCGCTGCGCTGCTCCGCCTGGCCGTGAGCTGCCAGACCGGGAATCTGGGTGCGGCGACAGCCGCTGCCGACCGCGCCGGGGCCTTGCTCGACGAAATGCCCGGTGAACTGCTCGCGCGGCATCCCAGGGTCCGCGCGCAGGTACTGGCGGGCCGCGGAGCCGCGCAGCTGTGGGCGGGCCAGCTCGATGAGGCGGCTGCCACGTTCGAAGCCGGCATTGCCGCCGCCGCTGTCGGGGACAGTACCTATGAGCGAGCTGACTGCCTCGGGTACCTCGCGCTCGTGGAGGCCCTGCGAGGGCGGCTGAGCCACGCTGCGGAGCTGGCTGGTGAGGCAGCGGGCTCAGCCGAGAACAGCGACGACGGGATTGCAGAGCCCACCGCGGCGGCCGGCGTTGCACTCGCATACGTGCACCTGGAACGCAACGAGATGCAGCGGGCACAGGACCAGCTGGTCCTGGCGGATGCCGCCCTCCGGGCGCGCCCGGACAAGCTGATGACCGCCGTCTCCAGCCTTATCGCGGCGCGCCGCCGGCTGGCCGAAGGACGGGCGGGGGCGGCGTCGGAGATGATCGGCCGGGCGCGGCAGGGCTGGTCGCCGCCGCGCTGGCTCGACCACCGGCTGACGCTCCTTGAATCGCGCGCCCATGCGGCGGCGGGGGACATCCAGTCCGCGGTTGACACCGCCGGGCGTGCCGATCCGCAATCCGCGCCCGAGGCTGCCATCGCGGTAGCGCATGCGTGGCTGACCGCGGGTGACCATCGGGCTGCCAGGACCGCAATGACAACCGTCATGGCAGCCTCCGGCGAGCCAGGCGAGCAGATCAGCCTGGAAGGTTGGCTGGTCGACGCCTGGCTCAACTACTCAGGCGGCCATCATGCACGCGGGCGCCGATCGCTGGAGCACGCGCTGCGGCAGGGTAAGAATGAGCAGATCCGGCTGCCCTTCGCCATGGAGCAGAGCTGGATCCGGCCGGTGCTGCGGCGCGATCCTGACCTGGCCCATGCCTACCGGCACCTGCTCGAGGCCGAGTCCGTGCGCCCAGGCGCGGCGGTCCCGGTGCGCCAGTTCGCGACGGGCGAGTCGATACCGCTGGTCGTAGAGCGCCTCAGCGAGCGCGAGCGCGAGGTTATCCAACATTTGTCTGGGATGCTCAGCACCGCCGAGATCGCCGCCGAGATGTACATCTCAGTGAACACTGTCAAGACCCACCTCAGGAGCATCTACCGCAAGCTGTCCGCGGCTCACCGAGGTGAGGCGGTCCGCCGGGCCAGGCAGCTCGATCTGATCTGACCGAGCCCCGCTGCGCCGAAGTTGTGCACCGGGGCGAGCCGGCTGTCCGGCTGACGCAGCGGCTCAGCGTTACAGGAGCGCGGCCTCGCGGCCTTTCTCAACGGCGTCCGGCCGGGTTGAAACGCCGAGCTTCCGGTAGATCGCCTGCGCGTGGGTCTTGATCGTGTTCTGTGACAGGTGCAGCTCCTGCCCGATCTCGCGGAGCGAGAGCGTGCCCCGCAGCAGGCGCAGCACCGCCAGCTCACGTTCGGTCAGCGGGTCCACCGGTGAAGCCGCCCGCGACCCGCCTGCCATCAGCCGATCAAGGCGCTCCAGCCGGGCCCGCTGCGCCTCGGCCCCGTCCGGCGACGCCGCGAGCAGCTGCCTGACCTCGTCGAGGTGCGCGGCGGCTCCGGGGCGATCGCCCAGGTCGAGCAGCACAGGTGCGAGCCTGAGCAGGATCTCGGCAGTGGGCCAGGTGCTGATCCCTGGCATTCCGCGGCGCGGCCGGAGTGCGTGCTCCAGCTCGCTGCGGGCCTCCTGCAGCCGCCCCCGCGCGGCGAGGACAGCGCCAGCGGCCGCGTAGCCCAGGGCGCTCAGCGGCGCGGCACCGAGGCCGACCTCATCGCGGGCCAGGATCTCGCGGGCGGAGTGCGCGAGCTGCTCGGCTTGAGCGAGCCGTCCCTCCTCGAGCGCGATCAGGGACATCACGGCGAAGGCCAGCATGCGCACCACCGTGATGGCCGCATCGCCCAAAAGCGCCTCCTCCGCCTGCGCGGCCGCGGGTTCGAGTGCGCCCGAGAAGTAGAGCGCGGCGGCGAACGCGGTGCGTGCCAGCGCGTACCAGGGTGATGACCGGTCGCTTTCCAGGGACACGGCCGCGGCCGCCGCCTCGCGCATCGGCCTGATCCCGTCGAACCCGAAGGTAGCCTGCACGAGTGCAGCCGAGAATTGCATCGACCGCATGCCGTCAGGAAGCGGGCCGTCATGCTCGCTCGCGGCTACGACCGGAAGCCATCGCGCCACGGATTCCCGATCGCCTGCGAGCGCAGCGGCCCACACCGCGCAGTGCGCGGCCTGCGGACTGGCGGCGATCGCGCTATCCCCGAGTGAGCGCATCCAGCCGCGGACCGTCGCCGCCTGGCCGGAATCGACGTAGGTGTACCAGTGATGCGCGATGAGGTCGATGGTCCCGGCGACGTCACCGCCGGTCAACGCATGACCGATCGCCTCGTCCGCCGATCCTGACTGCCGGTGCCAGGCGCTCGCGCGCTCGTGCAAGGTGCGGACGATACCCGGCTCGGTCCTGGCCAGCTCGCCGCGCAGCACCTGCGCGAAGAGATGGTGGTAGCGGAACCACTGCCGGTTCTCGTCAAGTGGCACGACGAACAGATTCTCCCGCTCCAGCATCGCGATAATCTGCGCCGCCTTGGTCGACCCGACAACTGCGTCGCAGAGCGGCGCGCAGAAGCGGCCGAGAATGGCGGTCCGGGCGAGGAACCGTCGCACCTCATCCGGCTGGCGGCTGAGCACCTCCTCGGCCAGGAAGTCGACGATGAACCGGTTGTCCCCGGTGAACTGGCGGATGAAGGCGCTCGGTGCTGGGTGACCGCGCAACGAGAGCGCCGCAAGGTACACCCCGGCGGGCCATCCTTCGGTCCTGCTGACAAGATCTGTCAGGTCTGGCTCGCTGAGCTCTACCGCAGCCACGTGATGAACGAGCGAGACCGCCTCCGCAGCCGAGAAGCGCAGCTCGGGCGCCCGGAACTCGAGCATCTCGCCCGCCGCCCGTAGCCGTGCTAGCGGCAGCGACGGATCGGTCCGCGTGATGAGCACGATCTCGGCGGATTGCGGGAGGTGGAGAAGCAGGAAGGCCAGCTGGTCCTGGCAGCTGCTGTCCTTGACAAGGTGGTAGTCGTCCAGCACGACAACAACCGGTGCCGAGAGTGCGGCCAGCTCATTGACCAGGATCGGGAGCACCGTTCCGGCGATGTCAGGAAGCTGGGCCCGAAGAGCCCGGAAGAGCTCGTCGGCACCCAGGTCAGGGCAGGCTCGCTGCAGCGCGTGCACGATATGCCACCACAGCCTGCGCGGGTCATCGTCGCCGGCGTCAAGCGAGATCCAGGCGAACGGCCGGTCCTCCGACGGATTAGCCCGCCATTGCGCTACGAGAGTGGTCTTCCCGAAGCCTGCGGGAGCGTCAACGAGGACGAGCTTGACCGCCGTGCCAGCCAGGATCTGAATGAGCCCGCGACGCTCCACCCACTCCTTACGCAGGCTAGGAGCATGGAGCTTGGTCTCGATCAGGACGTCGGGGGCGGCGCTGGACGTCGAGACGGGCACCGCCCGAAGACCGCGCTTTGCTGACAGGCCTGCTTCGCTCACTTCCCGATGATCGCTAAACCGGTCCGGTGTGGCAAGGGACCTAGGTCCCCCGCTCCATCGAAGGCCAACGGAGAAGCGCATCACCCGTCGCGGGTGGCGCGTGGCATGCATCCGGCTTGATGGACTGAAGACTGGCTTATACCGGCATAGGGAGAAAAGAGAAGGCAATGTCTGACCTGATCGCGATCGGGTACCCCGACACGACCACCGCCGAGGCTGCCGCCGATGAGGCACGGCAGCTTGCGCGGGACCTCATCATCGAGCCGGATGCGATCGCGGTGATCGTGCGGGACGCCAACGGCGACTACCACGTCCACACCCACCACCACCTGGTGGGCCGCGGGGCGACCTGGGGCATGTTCTGGGGCCTGCTGTTCGGAGTCCTGTTCTTCGTCCCGGTCTTCGGGATAGCCATCGGGGCCGGCCTTGGCGCTCTCATGGGCAAGGTCACCAAGTCCGGCATCGACGCGCAGTTCCAGGATCAGGTGCGCGGCATGCTGAAGCCGGGCAGCTCCGCGCTGTTCCTCATGGTGGAGAAGGTCACTCCGGACAAGGCAATTGAGGCGATGAGCAAGTTCGGCGGCACCGTGCTGAAGACCTCCCTGTCCAAGGAAGGCGAGAAGGAACTTCAGGACGCGCTGCATGGCGGAAGTGCCTCATAGCACGCTCTGGCAAGTATCGACCGGCGGTCCCGCGCTAGCGCGGGACCGCCGCCACGGTGGACGGATGTGGTGCACGTGTCAGGAGCGAGCTGGTTCTTGTCGATCGGGCTGGGTATTCTTTACCTCGTCCTGCTGTTCACGGTGGCCGTTATCACCTTCCGCAAGGGTCACTGGGTGCTCGGCCTGATCGGCATCTTCATTCCGATCCTGTGGGTCCTCGGGGCCATCCTGCCCGCCAGGCGCGGCTCGTCTTACCGCCGCAGGAACGCGCGGTAGCAACTGGCCTGGCTCACGGTCCACCTGCCGGGTCCGGAGACGGGGTCGGCGGCTGAGACGTCTTGGTCTCAGGCGGCGTTTCATGGGCCGGGGCCGGCGTCAGCCTCGCCGAGGCTACATATGCCACGACGACCGCCACGATCGCCAGCGGCATGACGGCCAGGCCGTCCGACGCTAGCAACAAGCTGGCCAGCAATACGGAGGTCAGCGGGAGCCTGAGCATCACCACGGTCATCGCGCCGATTCCCATGGCGAGGCCGTCAACCAGCGGCAGCCCCGGCAGGTGGGACAATGCCACGCCACCCACCGCCCCGATGAACATGGCCGGGAAGGTAGGACCGCCGCGGAAGCCGCTGAGCGACGCGCCGTAGGCGAGCCCCTTGCAGATAATGAGTAGCAGCAGCGCTCCCACCGTGTAGCTGGCGCTCTGGCTGACGAACGGGCCAAGTGCGGATTGCCCGGAGAACAGCACCTCGGAGGAGCCCTTTCCGGTGGCTGCGGCGAACGCGATCGCAAGTCCCGCGACGGCCAGGCCCACCACCGGCGTGATCAGCAGCATGCGCCGCTCGACATGGGGCCGCAGGAACAGCCCGAGCCATCGGATCCCGGAGCCGAGCAGGGTGGCCATCACCCCGATCGCCAGCGCCCACAAGAATTCAGCACCCGTCGGCGACCCGACGTGCGGAAGATTGGGAATCGCCAGCGAGAACGTGCCGAGCCCGGTCCAGGCGTCAAGGCCGATGAACACCAGCGAACCGACGCCAGCGGCCAGCAGGCCGGGTACCAGCACAAGCTCCAGCATGGCCCCGCCCAGCCCCGATGCCTCCATCAGCAGGAACGCCCCGAGCAGGGGCGAGCCCAGCAGCGTGCTGATGGCGGCGAAACTCCCCGCCGCGGCCACCACGGTGCTGGTTCTCGGCGGAGCATCCCGCTTGACGAGGCGGACCGCAAGAACGCCAAGGCCGCCGCCGAGGGCGATCATGGGTGCCTCGGGTCCGAGCACCACGCCCAGGCTCAGGGTCGCAAATGCCGCGAGCAGGATGCCGGGAAGCTCGATCGGCGAGGGAGGGCCTGCGCCCACCTTGAACCCGTCGGCCGGTGAGTGGCCGCCCTTGCCGGGCAGGTACCTGATGGTGAGCGCGACCAGCAGCCCGGCCAGTACCAGCGGCGGAATCGGCCACCACAGCGGTTCCCCGTGGAAGCCCAGCCCCTTGGGAAGGTCGGTGAAGATCCATACCTGCAGCTTCGAGACCAGCGCGAGAAAGAAGTAGGCTGCCGCGGAAATGGGCACCCCAACGATGCCCGCAAGCAGCAGGAGCGCGACGTAGCTGCGGGACCGCAGGAGCGCAAGCGGATCAGGCGGCGTTGTCACCTGCGTCCTCCCTGGTCTCTTCGAGCGAGCTGCACAGCAATCGTTATCCGGCCACATTCTCCCAAACATCACCTGAGCGGGATGATTACCGACAGGGCGAGCCGATCACCCATGGTGCCGATCGGGCACACGTGTCAGGTGACCAGCAGGTAGATGCTCTTTCCTGCTAGCCAGAAGCCAAGCAGCAGGAATATTACGATGATCACCTGTTCTTGATGCGTGTCGAGCCAGGTCCGCAGCTGATCAAGCCGGACAGCAGCTCTGGCGGGTGCGAAGGTCGCGTATAGCTCCAGGTACAGGAAGCTCGACGTACCGGCCAGGCAGAAGAGCATCAGCGTCACGTAGTCGCCGGGGGTGGACAGCTTGGCCTGAAGGACTGTCGCGGCGCCTGCCGCCACCAGGGCCCAGGGCTGGAGGAACACGGCAATGCCGGCGGCGGACCACAGCGAGATCCGGTCCAGCCTGGTCATCCAGGTCGGCGGCTTGCGGGGGCGGCCCCGGTGGCGTCGCTGACGCACGGCAAGCAGGATCAGCACGATGCCGAGGGCCAGCTTGACGGCCAGGGCGGCGCTCGACGGCGCGGTCTGCGGCTTGGGCGGATTGCCCCCGGTCGTGAGGAGGACGGCAGCGATCACGGCCACCAGGCAGGCCAGCCAGCCGAGGATGAACGCCAGGCCCTTCCTGGTGCCCTTCTCGGCGCCCAGGATCAGGATGAAGGCGGAGAGCGGAAACGGCTCCAGGGTGATCGCGAGCGCGATGAGCAGAAGGTCAAGTACCACCCGCACGGTCCCGCTATCGGCGCCGGGAAGGGCCGCCGAGCTCGCCGGTCCCGGTCAGCCGGGAGCTCACAGGCCGCGCTCGGCGGTTAGCCGTCCCGATGCGACTGCGTCGACGAGAGCCTGGTGGTCGCGCTCGTTCTGGTCGGCGTAGGCGACAGCGAACTGAGCGATGGCCCGGTCGAAGACGTCGGAGCCGCCGAGGTAGGCGGCGATGGCGATCCGGTCCCCGGAACGGGCATGGGCCCGGGCCAGCGTCCAGCCGCAGAGTTCACCGTACAGCCGCAGGCCGGCGGGCAGGATGTTCTCTATGTCGACGGAGAATTTCCAGTCCCGCAGCTGGCGGACATAGAAGTCACGGGGCCGGCCGTCCAGGCCGGCTTCGATCCGCTGCCAGCCCAGGAAGATGTCGCTGGATGCCTGCATCAGCCGCTGGCCCGCTACCACCCGCTGGCCCTGGTTGGCGAACTTGCTGGCCCCGACGAACCGGCTGAGCACCGACGCCTCGGCCTCCTTCACCTGCAGGAACAGCGGGTCGGCGTCGTCACGGCCGAGCATCAGGACGATCCAGCAGCGCGTCCCGACGCTGCCGACGCCGACGACCTTGCGGGCCATGTCACAGAACTCGAACTGCTCGAGCAAGTACCTGCGGTCGGTTTCCAGCGTCCGCCTGTACTTGGCGATCAGGTCGCTGAACTGCTCCTCGATGGCCGTCCGGTCCGTCTCCTTGGGCATCAGCTCGTCGATCGGAACCAGCAGCGGCGGGTCAGAGATGATCCGCGGCCGGCCGTCAACCACCCGGGTCAGCTTGGCTACTTCCTGCATGCTGTCCCTGGTCCGCGCCTTGGCCAGGCCTTTCTGCACGGTTTTGCGCTGCCGCGGCTGAAGCTGCGATTCGAACTGCGCCCGCAGCTGGTCCATGTCCGCGTGCGCGTACCAGACATCCAGGTTGGTCATCCCGGCGAACTGGCGCATCGCCTGCCGGTACCGGGCGACCGCGGCCGTCACGATCTCGCGGCGCTGCTTGCCGGGGAACCCGTTGCCGCGCGCCGCGACCTCGAGGCTGGCCGCGAGCCGCTTGACATCCCATTCCCACGGGCCGGGCAGGGTCTCGTCGAAGTCGTTCACGTCGAACATCAGCCGGCGCTCGGCCGAGCCGAAGACGCCGAAATTCGACAGGTGCGCGTCACCGCATGCCTGAACGGCCAGCCCGGACACCGGAGTGCTGGCCAGATCGCTGGCCATCGGCAGCGCCGCGCCGCGGTAGAACGTAAACGGGGACACCATCATCCGGCCCCGCCGCACCGGCACCAGATCGGGCAGCCGCGCCTTCGCTTGCTCTTCCAGCAATGCGATCGGGTCGGGCCGATCGGGCGGCGGGTCGAATTCCGCGTGGCTGTCACGTGGCACTTCGGCCCGCGCCGCCTTGCCACGGGCCGCGCGCTCCGCCGGGGTCAGCCGTCCCACCCCGGAATCGAGCTGATAGCGTCCCGTGGCCCGGGGTGCAGCCTCTGTCGTCCGCACACTCATTGTCGGCCCCTCTCTATCCGGCGCACCACTGGTCTCTATCCGGCGCACCACTGGGCCGCCCGGCACCGAATCGCCGCAGGCCGTTTCCGTTACCGCAGGGTGCGGGCGAGGCATGCCGCATGAGCCACCATTCCGCACGGGACGGCTGTCTGCGTCACCCCGGCGGGGTGAGGCAGACAGCCGTTTAGCCGGGGTTATCCTCAAAGGGCATGGATGGGCGCAGGTGGCGCCGGCGGCCATTGGCGGCTCACCCCCTGTCGGCCGGCCCTGGATCCGCTCAGCGCACGACCCTCGCAGAGGGGTACCCCCCGTGGCAGTCGAAGGCAACGCACCGGAACTGCCGACCGCATTGCCAGCTGAGGGAGATGCTTCCGGCGAGTCCGGGGCGCCGGCGACCGGCGGCGAGGCCCGCAGGTCGCGCCGGGCCGCCAGGCGTGCCCGGGTCGAGCGGCTGACCCGCGCCGTCCGCGACAGTGACCATGCGGCCGTGGAAGCGGGGGTTCTGCGGCTTAGCCAGTCCCGGCGGTGGCTTGCTCCCCTCGCCCTTGCCGTCGGTGCTTTTGCCATGCTGTTCGAGGGAGTGCGGCTGCTGTTCACTAACTGGCGGCTGACCCTGATCCAGGTGCTGCCGGCGATGTGGATCTGGGCCGCCATGATCGACCTGAAAGCACATGTGCTGCACGGGAAGTCGTTCCATGTACTGACCGGGCCGGTGGTGATCCCGATCGTGCTGGCCGTTGCCGCTGTAACGGCGGCAAGTTTCTTCCTCAATGCCGTGTTCGCTTTCGCGATCACCGGTGCAGGCGGCCCGCTGATCCGGCCCGCGTTCACGCAGGCCAGATCGCATCTGGTGGTCGTGCTGGCATGGGGAATCGCGGTCGGCATCTGCCTGGGCCTGTCGACGGTGGTGTTCGCCCGCTGGGGGCGGTGGTGGTTCGGGCTGTCGCTGAGCATCGTCATCGGCGTGATGATGGTCTGCTATGTCGCCGTCCCGGCCCGGCTCGTCGGCGTGAAGGCCAATATCTCGAAACGTGACAAGCTCACTGCGACCGCGGTGGGCGGCGCAATCGGAGCGGTGGTGTGCACCCCTCCCTACGTCCTTGGCCGCGTCGGGCTGGTCATGCTCGGGTCACACACGCTCTTCATCCTTGGCTGTGTCCTGATCGCCGTCGGACTGACCTTGCAGGCAGGCGCCACCGGCGCGGTCAAGGCAGTCAAGATGAGCGCCAAGCTCGTCTCCGGGCATCAGCAAGCTGCAGGCGATGACAGGCCAGCTGGCGAGGCGCCGCGCCCGGTAGCTGGCTGAGCCGACCGAGAAGGTGTTCGGCTTCCTGCTCGCCGCGCTGGCCGTTCAGCTGGCGCTCGACGGGCTGTCCGACGTCGGGAGTAATCCACCTGATCCAGACTGACCGTATCCGGCCACGCAAGGCTGCCGGTCCGCATCACCCTCCGCGGGTGATGCGGCGCCGCCCGACCGGGCCAGATGCTACCGGGGTAGAGGTCCAGATCGGATCATAAACCGGATCGCATCGGCTGATCGGTCTCCGGCTGCCCGGGCTGACGGGGGCCGGCCGAAGTTAGACCGGCCGCTCGCACGAAAGAGGCAGGAACATGGCAATCGGGCCCGTGCAGCTTCTCGTCCTGGGGTTCAATCACCCAGACTTCCACGGTGAGATCATCGCCGAGCTCGAGCGGCTCCGCGAAAGCGATACGGTACGCGTGATCGACTCGCTGGCCGTTTACAAGGACGCCGACGGCGAGCTGGAGGTGGAGCACCTCAGTAACCTCACTGAGCAGGAAGCGATCGAGCTCGGCAGCAAGATCGGCGCACTCATCGGCCTGGGTGTCGAGGGCGAGGAGGGTGCCGAGGCCGGCGCGCTAGCGGGTGCCGAGGAGGCGGCCGCCGAGGGCGGCGTGAAGGTGTTCACCGAGCAGGACGGCTGGGATGTGCTCGAGGACATCCCGAACGACTCCGCGGCGGCGCTCATCCTGATCGAGCACCACTGGGCGGTGCCGCTTCGTGACGCGCTTGTCCGCGCCGGGGGCTTCCGCATCAGCGACGGCTTCATCAGCCCGCTCGACCTCGTGGAGATCGGGCTAGTATCGGCCGAGGAAGCACAGGAACTGCACGACCTGGAAACGACGGCTGCG
Source organism: Streptosporangiaceae bacterium (assembly GCA_050011895.1). Classification (GTDB taxonomy): domain Bacteria; phylum Actinomycetota; class Actinomycetes; order Streptosporangiales; family Streptosporangiaceae; genus DATBGO01. The sequence goes on from JBEKIF010000012.1 coordinate 35,141, forward strand.
GCAAGCTGACTACGTCGGCCCTGCCGTCCCACTATCTGGAGGCGCAGAATGTTCGGAGCACGCAGAGTAGCCCGGCGCACTGGACGGCGCACCGCCCGGCGCGTCTCCCGGCGGTAACGGCTTAGCGCGAGCCTGGCCATCTCACCACCTAGCGAGCACTGCCGTCAGCCGGTGAGATGATGAGCGCGTCCGACCTGGCGATCGTGGCGGGCTTGGTGTTCGCCTGGGGCATGCTCTCGGCTCGGCTGGAGCGTTTCGACGTCACCGCGCCGATCACGTTCGTCCTGGCCGGCGTCCTCCTGACGCACGGTCCGCTGGCTCCGCTGGGATACGCACCGTCCCGCGAGACGGTCAAGGCGCTCGCAGAGATCACGCTCGTCCTGGTGCTGTTCTCGGACGCCTCCCGGGTCGGGCTGCGAGATCTGCGGGCGGATATGGGCACCTGTCTCCGGCTGCTCGGGATCGGGCTGCCGCTGACGATCGGCCTGGGCACGCTGCTGGCGCTGGCCCTGTTCCATGACCTGAACATCTGGCTTGCCCTGCTGGTCGCAGCGGCGCTCGCGCCCACGGATGCCGCCCTCGGCGCGGGGGTGATGGTCAACCCAGCGGTTCCCGGGCGGATCAGGCGGCTGATCAACGTCGAGAGCGGGCTCAACGACGGGATCGCCACGCCGGTTGTGCTGGTCGCGCTGGCTGGCGCGGCAGCCACCGGTCACGGCGCGGCCGCTGATGCTGGCAAAGCCATCGCCGAGCTCGCGCTTGGCGTGCTGACCGGTGCGGCTGTCGGCGGGGCCGGCGGGTTCCTGGTGAAGGTGGCGCGCCGTGGCGGCTGGGCCGAGGGGGACTTCGCCGGCCCGGCGGTGCTGGCGCTGGCGGTGTGCGCTTACGCCTGCGCGCTGGCGCTGCACGGCAATGGCTTCATCGCCGCGTTTGTCGGCGGCCTTGCTTTCGGCGCAGTCGGCGGCCGGCGCAGCGAAGGACTGGTGCCGTTCGTCGAGGAGACGGGAGCGCTCGTGTCGCTGCTGGTCTGGCTGGCATTCGGCGTTATCGCGGTCGTTCCGGCGCTCACCGGCCTGACCTGGGAGACGGCGGTCTATGCCCTGCTCAGTCTCACGGTGATCCGGATGGCGCCGGTGGCGGTCGCGCTGGCCGGCACCCGGCTCGGCGGCGCGGCCACGGCCTTCATTGGCTGGTTTGGTCCGCGCGGACTGGCGTCCGTGGTGTTTGCCCTGCTGGCGCTGGAGGAGCTTGGCCAGCGCGTCGCCGGGGCCGCCGTCTCGGTCATCGGCTTCACCGTGCTGCTCAGCGTGATCGTGCACGGCGTGACGGCTGATCCGCTGGCCCGGCGCTACGGGCCGCGGCTCGCGCTGGCAGCAGGCAGCGCCGATGATGCCGGGATGGCTCCGCTGCCGGAGCGCAGGCTCATCCGCCGCGCCTCTTGACCAGCCACGCCTCGGCGTCGAGGTAGGCCGCTGTGGTCGACTCGCCGACGATCGGGCTGCATCGGGCTGCGCCACGCCGGACAACCGGGGAGTTGTCGGCCGATGCATCTCAAAGAATCTCCGACCGCGTCCCTTCCGGCTTCATCCGTGAGGGATGGTGCCTGCCCGTGCGGGCGCCCTTAATCTCTGGGTGCAGCGTCGCGAGAATGGGGAGCATGCACGGCATGTCCAGGACGAGTTCTTCATCACCGGCCGCCGCGGCAAGCCAGGGACCCCGGCCAGCGCGGGCCAAGAAAGCGGCCAGGAACATGGCGAACGATCAGCTCAGGACCATGACATGGGTTCCGGGCGGTACCTTCGGCATGGGCTCGGCCGACTTCTATCCGGAGGAGGGCCCGGTGCACCGGGTCGCCGTGGACGGGTTCTGGATGGACCGCCATCCGGTGACGGTGGCGGATTTCCGGCGGTTCGTGACGGCGACCGGGTACGTGACCGTCGCCGAGCGGCCGCTGAAGGCCGCCGACTACCCCGATGCCGACCCGGACCTGCTGGTCCCGGGGTCGCTGGTGTTCCAGCCCACGTCCGGCCCGGTCGATCTGCGCGATTACCGTAACTGGTGGGAGTACGTCCCGGGCGCCTGCTGGCGGCGCCCGGGGGGACCCGGCAGCGACTGCCGCGGCCTCGCGCGGCACCCGGTGACCCATGTCGCCTATGAGGACGCGGAAGCCTACGCCGCCTGGGCGGGCAAGGAACTGCCCACCGAGGCCGAGTGGGAGTACGCGGCGCGCGGCGGCCTCTATGGCGCCGTGTACGCGTGGGGCGACGAGTTCGCCCCGGGCGGCACGTTGATGGCCAACACCTGGCAGGGCGAGTTCCCCTGGCAGAACCTGCTCGCCGACGGTTACGAGGGAACCTCCCCGGTGGGGTCATTCCCCGCCAATGGCTACGGGCTCGATGACATGACCGGCAACGTCTGGGAATGGACCTGCGACTACTTCACCCCGCGTCATCCGGCCGAGGCCGCCCGCGCCTGCTGCGTCCCGCGCAACCCGCGGGTGAGCTCGCCGGAGCACAGCAGGATCGCCGGCGAGCCGGGCGCGCACCTGCCGCGCAAGGTCATCAAGGGCGGCTCGCACCTGTGCGCGCCCAGCTACTGCCTGCGCTACCGGCCGGCCGCCCGCCAGGGCGAGACCGTCGACAGCGCCACCTGCCACCTCGGCTTCCGGTGCATCAGCCGTGGCGGCCCGCCAGCCGCCGGGTAGCACGGGCACGATGCGGCGCGTTGGCTGGGTCGAGCGCCAGATCCGCCGGGCTGACCGGTTCCAGCAGCGCCATGCCGTGCTCGCCTTTCCGTGGGCGGTGCTGCAGAAGTTCGGCAACGACCAGGCGGGCGGCAAGGCGGCCCTGATGGCCTATTACGGCCTGTTCGCGCTCTTTCCCCTGCTCTTGCTGCTGGCGACCGTCCTCGGCTTCACGCTGTCCGGCAACCCGGCGCTGCGCGAGCAGCTGATCGATTCGGCGCTCGGGAGTTTCCCAGTGATCGGTGACCAGCTGCGCTCGGAGGTGCATCCGCTCGAGGGCAACACGGTGGCGCTGGTCATCGGCATCGCCGGCACCCTGTACGGTAGCCTCGGCGTCGGCTTCGCGGCGCAGAATGCGATGAACACCGTCTGGAACATTCCGTACGTCAGCTGGCCCAGCTTCCCGACCCGATACGTCCGTACCTTCGGGGTGATCGGCCTGCTCGGGCTGGCGGTGCTCTCCTCCACCGCGCTAACCGCGTTCGCCACCGCTGTCGCGCGCGGCGCGGCCGTCCCGGTGCTCGCCATCACGGCGTCATTCGTGGTCAACCTCGGGCTCTTCTTGCTCGCCTTCATGGTGCTCACCGCGGAGCCGCTGCGGCCCGGCGAGGTGGCAATCGGCGCGATCATCGCCACGGTGTTCTGGGAAACCCTGCAGTGCATCGGAACCTGGTATGTGGGCCGCGGGCTGCGGCATGCCAGTCCCACCTACGGCGTCTTCGCCGTGGTCATCACCCTGCTGTCGTGGATCTACCTGGGCTCGCAGCTGACCCTGTGGGCGGCTGAGATCAACGTGGTGCTCCGCTACCATCTGTGGCCCCGCTCGGTGACCCAGCCACCGCTGACCAAGGCCGACCGGCTGGTGCTTGTGCGGCTTGCGCGAATGGAGGTCCGCAGGCCGGAGCAGAAAATCGCTGCGTCCTTTACCGACGAAGCCGACGAAGATCCCCTCCTGGACGATCCGTGACGGCTCTCGCTGGCCTCGCCCCGATGCTGCGCCAGCGCCCGGACGAGTGGCACCATGCGCCGGCCTGCGGGCGGTTCTGGGACTCCATGTCCCCCCTAGCGGGTGAGGCGCGGCTGGTACGGCCAGCGGCATCATTTAGGGCGATGCCGCGGCCAGGGCGGCCAATTCAGCGGCATACGGAAGGATCAGGCATGCGGCGCTTTACTAAGAGCCTTGTCCTTCCGGCAGCGATTCTGGTGGCCGGATGCCTGGCGGCGGGATGTGGCAGTGCCGCCAAGAACGCTATCGCCAGCTTCTCGCCCACCCGCAGCGCCAGTTCTTCAGCCAGCAATAGCCCCAGTCCGCCGCCAAGCCGCAGCGCTTCGCCAAGCCCGACTGCGTCCGCGTCGGTTACGCCGAGCGCCACGCCCACCCAGACCGCGCTGCCAAGCAGTCCCCCCGCGGCGGCTAGCGGGTCCAGTTCCGGCCTCATCTGGCTATGGGTCCTGCTGGGTGCCATTATCCTCATCGGCCTCATCGTGTGGATCGCCCGGGCGCGCGGCCGGCGCTCCGCGGCCGCGGCCGGCTGGCAGTCAAGGCTCATCGACGCGTACGCGAAGGGCTCGGCTCTGCATGACGCCATGAGCGTCGCAGAGACACCAGGCGCGCTGGTCGCCGCCGATGCTGCTGCGCGCTGGTCCGACATCCAGCGCCGCGCGGATGACCTCGCGCAGACCCTGTACGCACTACGCGAGGCAGCCCCCGACGATGAGGGCCGTGCCAAGGTCGCTGATGCACTCGCATCGCTGCAGGCTGTCCGCTCCGCCATGGACGCCGAGCGGGCGCCGGGGGGCGCCGGGCCGCAGCAGGCCGAGGTGGCCAGGGAACGCCTGATCTCCTTCGAGACGTCGCTGCGCGCGCTCCGGGCGCCCGGCCAGCAGGCGCCTTAACGGCAATAGCGCCAGCATGTGCACGGCAGGCCAGTGTCAGGCCCGCCGGCCAGCAGCTGGTTGCATCCCGTCAACCACCCGGGCGCTTTCGGCGAATACGGGCGCCAGGACGGGAGCGGCGCTGGCCCCGGGCTCGCTACTCGCGCGCCAGCATGGCCTGGGCCTCGCGCTCCAGGTCGACATAGGGGTCGCCGCTGACGTCGATCGCGACGCGCTTGATCGTGCCGCCGGTGAACACATGCGGGTGAGCACCCGGGTAGTCGCTCGTCACCGGCTCGCCGCTGTCCCGGCCGACGCACAGGCCCTCGCCCGCGATCGAGAACAGCCCGGGCTGGGTCCTGATCCGGCCCTCGCCGACCTTCTGGTCCCCGTGGTAGAGGGACAGGATCCCGGTCGACACGTGTGGCGGGTCCTCCCCGTCCTTGTCGAACGACGCGGACAGGATCAGGTTCTCCCCGGTGGGGATGTCCTGCGTTCCATCGACCTTCTGCTCCGCCATGCCGACAAAGTTGTTGACGTAATGCAGCCGGTTGTCCTTGACGTACAGGGCGTGCCCGCCGAACCGCGACCCGTGCGCGAACAGCACGCCCTGCGCGCCGGGCGCGGGAATGTCCACCAGCGCCCCGATCGTGAAGGACCGATTGCGGACGTTCACCGCCTGCGCCTCGGGCACCTCCGCGGTGCCGGGGAAGTAGACGTACCGATCGCGCGGCGAGGCCAGCTGCGGCCGTGGCGTGATCATGATCTCCAGCGCGGACCGGTCGTCGAGCGGGAAGGCGCCGTTGTGGCCCGCCTCGGCGAACCACAGGTTGACCAGTTCCCGCACCTTTTCCGGGTGCTCAGCGGCCAGGTCATGGATCTCGGCGCGGTCGGTGTCGGTGTGGTACAGCTCCCAGGTGTCGTCGTTGAAGCTGCTCCAGCCGCTGATGGTGGGGTGGGTGGTGATGGCCTTCCAGCCGTCGTGCCAGATTCCCCGGGACCCGAGCATGGAGTAGAACTGCGTCTTTCGGGCCGACGGCACCGACCCGTCCTCGATGCTGCCGCGCATGCTCACGCCGTCGAAGCGGCTCTGCACGTGACCCTTGATCGTGTCCGGGGCCTCGACGCCGAGGAAGTCCAGGATGGTCGGCACGATATCGATCGCGTGGTGATACTGATGCCGCAGCTCGCCCTTCCCGGCGGTGGCCGATGGCCAGGAGATGATGCACGGGTCGGCGGTGCCGCCGTTGAACTCATACCGCTTCCACATCTTGAACGGCGTGTTGAAGGCCATCGCCCACCCGTTGGGATAGTGGTTGTAGGTCCTCGTCCCGCCGAGCTGATCGAGCATCGCCAGGTTCGCCTGGATGTTGTCGGGGATGCCGTTCGCGAACAACATCTCGTTGACCGAGCCGTCAGGGCCGCCCTCGCCGCTCGCCCCGTTATCGGACACCAGGATCACCAGCGTGTTCTCCCGCTGCCCGGATTCCTCCAGATAGTCCAGCAGCCGGCCGATGTGGTGGTCGGCGTGCGCCAGGAACCCCGCGTAGACCTCGGCCATCCGCGCGAACAGCCGCTTCTCCTCGGCGGACAGCGAATCCCAGGACCGGGTCACGTCCAGCGGCGGGAATGGCTGGCCCGCGGGCCCCTTGCGGGTCTCGGGCGTGCCGATCGGGTTGACCGGCGGCAGCTCGGTATCGGCCGGGACGATGCCCAGCTGCTTCTGCCGGGCCAGCGTCTGCTCGCGGATGGCCTCGTACCCCATGTCGAACTGGCCCTTGAACTTGTCGGCCCATTCCTTGGAGACATGGTGCGGCGCGTGGCAGGCACCGGGCGCGTAGTAGAGGAAGAACGGCTTGTCTGGCGCGACCGTCTTGGCGTCCCTGACGAATTCGATCGCCTTGTCGGTGATGTCGTCGGTGAGGTGATAGCCCTCGGCAGGCAGCTTGGGCTGGTCGACGGGGTGGTTGTCGTATACCAGGTCCGGGTACCACTGGTTGGTCTCGGCGCCAAGGAATCCGTACCAGCGCTCGAAGCCGCGGCCGCTCGGCCAGTTGCGCCGTGTCGATGCGACGTTCATCTCGACCGTCGGGCACAGGTGCCACTTGCCCACCATGTAGGTGTTCCAGCCGCGCTCGCCGAGGATCTCGGAGATCATGCCGTTCTCCGGCGGGATGGTCCCGCTCGCGTTCGGGAACCCGACGGCCGCCTCGGTGATGCACGCCATGCTGTTGCGGGTGTGGTTGCGGCCGGTCAGCAGGCACGACCGGGTCGGCGAGCAGAGCGCAGTGGTGTGCCACTGTGTGTAGCGCACGCCATCGGCCGCGATCCGCTCGATGTTCGGTGTCGGGATCGGGCCGCCATAGCAGGACATGGCCGAGAAGCCCACGTCGTCGAGCACGATGTAAACGACGCTGGGTGCGCCGTCGGGCGCCTTGGGCGGCTCGAACGGTGCCCAGTCCGGCTCCGAATCGCGGATGTCGACGTTGATCGTGCCCTTGAACGGCTCGCTCATTTTCCCTGCTCCTTGCGCCCGATGGGCATCTGGCGGGGCTCATCTGGACGTGACTGTTCCCGGTGCCGTCGCCGCAGCCCCGAAAGCCCGCCCGACGATCCTGGCAGCGCCGGCTCAGCCGGGCATCACCCGTCACGGATGAGCGCTCAGGTGAGGGACATCACCGTGGCGCGGAGCGCGTGCCGGAGCATGAGCGCTCCGATGATCTCGAAGATGCCCATGATGATGAACCAGATGCCGAGCAGGACGGCGAGGAACGTCACGGAGGATTCAGGCGTGACTGCGACCACTATCCCCGCGATGAGGCTGACCACGCCGAAGGTGATCCACCAGGCCTTGCCTTCGCGGACGTCTCCTGAGATCCCGCCGAGGAGCGCGGCCAGCCCCTGGACTATCCAGGTGATGCCGATGATCAGGCCGATGAGCGCCCTGCTGAGGTGCAGATGCCGGATCAGGACGACACCGACGACGATGAACATCAGGCCTGCGATGCCGAGCCAGACGCGGTGCGCTTCCTGCGGGTCGAATACCCGGATCAAGTGGAAGATCCCCGAGAGGATCATGAGAATGCCGAGCAGGATCGCGACCGCGTTCAGCGAGCCCGTCGGGTGCAGGCTCACGACGACCCCGAGGATCAAGGTCAGGACGCCGAGGACGAGGGTCGCCTGCCACGATGCCCCGAGCGCCGAAGCGGGTGGCGGCTGCGTGCCATATTCGCCGGATGCCATCAGCGCTCTCTTTCGGTCTCCTAAAGGTTTCGGCCCGCTGCCGGTCGGCCGCGCCGGACATAGCCAGGGCTGTATGGATCTTACCTATGCGCGATGCGTACGTCAGCACATATCGTCATCCGCGCCGGATGATTACGATCTCAGGCAGCGGCCGAACCCACGGCGCGGCCAACCACAGCGCGGCCAACTCACAGCGCAGTGCCAGGATGCCGCCGACGATCACCCTCGGAAAGGCATGCCGATGACCGAAGCGCCGGTTGGCCCGCTGCAGGCCGGGAGCCCACTGCGAACGCCCCGGGCGGCCGCGGTCGCCGGGATCCTCTTTTCGGTGCTCCTGATCGCAGCGCTTGTGCTGCTCAGAGTGTCCGTCCCGGCGCATGAGGCCGTCCCGGGCTCGTGGCTGACCGATTCACGGAGCAGGACGGCGGTGGCGATCGCGTTGAATCTCGTGCCGTTCGCCGGGATCGCGTTCCTATGGTTCGTCGGGGTACTCCGGGACCGGATCGGCGCACGCGAGGATCGCTTCTTCGCGACGGTGTTCCTGGGCAGCGGCCTGCTGTTCGTCGCCATGCTGTTCGTGGGCGCGGCCATTGCCGGCGGGATCATCGCGGCCGCGTCGTCGTCAGGCACGCCGGGCGCCGGCACCCTGGCGCTGGGCCGCAGCGTTACCGGGATCCTGGTGAACATCTACGCGATGCGGATGGCGGCGGTGTTCACGCTCACCACCGTGACCATCGCGCGCCGCACCGAGATCGTCTCCAGATGGCTCACCGTCGCCGGGCTGGTGAGCGCACTGGTGCTGCTGGTCGGCGTCGGTATCTCACCCTGGGCGGAGCTGCTGTTCCCGGCGTGGATCCTGGCGCTGAGCATCGATATCCTCGCGGCCGGGCTGAGGGCATCTCCGCGCACCGCGGAACCGGGCGCGCACCGCTGATCGCCGGGCGCGCCGTTTTCCGCGGTCGGCGAAGGTGGTCAGGTGCCGAGCAGCTTGGCCTTGGCGGCGGTGAATTCGTCGTCGGTCAGGACCCCTTGCTGATGCAACGTGGCGAGCTGATTCAGCTGATCGAGCATCGGCGACGTCGCTGCCGCGGCAGGCGCCTGCTGGACAGGCGCCGGGGGTGCCTGCTGCTGCTGCTCGAGGTCGCTGATGCGCTGGTCCTGCTCATCCTCTTGCTGCGCCTGCCCCGCCGATTTGTTCGCCATGTGGTGACCCACGGCGTAGGCGCTGCCGCCTACGACAGCCGCGCGCATCAACGGGCGTCTACGCATGAACATAACTGCCTCCTCATTGGCTGAGCCGCCACGCCCGGTTTTACACGCCCTCTGGCAGGGCCAGACCGAGCGCAACCATGAGCTCTGGCGCGGCCGCCACCGTCTTCGGCCCGCCGACCTGCGGGGCGATAGCGCGCAGGACGCCGATGAGGTCTTCCGGCGTGGCGCCGGCATCGAGCGCGTTGCCCACCTGCCAGAGGTATGAGGCCGGCGGGGCGTCGAGGGCGATGAGGGCGGCGATCTTGACGAGGGCGAAGCTGCGCGGATCCAGGCCGCTATTGCGCTGCATCTGGGCCCGTATCTCTAGGCCCTCGCCCAGCAGCTCCGGATCGCCGAGGGCCAGTTCGGCCAGCGCGGTCCTGGTAGCTTCGTCGATATCGGCCCTGGCTGGCACAGTCATGATCAGAATCCTTTCGGTCGCTTCAGCAACGGGGTTGCCGAAGGCACTTCCTCGACGGCAACGATCGCGGCTGCGGGTGCGCGCTGCTTCACCCGCCACGGATGGTGTCAAGCCACGGATCGGTCGGCTCCGGACGCCCTGCGGAGCGGGTCGCATCATCCGTGCCGGGGGATCCGTCGGCACGGGAAGGCTTTGCAGCATCACATTCTGCGGGTAAGCGCGCGATTTGCCTGAACTAAGCAGGGGCCGGGCTCGTCCCCTCATCGCCATCGCGGCCTTCGCTTCCGGCCGGGCGCTGCGGAATGCCAGTGGCTCCGGTTTCGGCGTCGCGGGCCAGGAACCGGAGCCTGGCAGCTCGTGCGTCCCAGGCATAGATGACCGCGGTGCCGGCGATGAGATCGTGCAGAGCGCGGTGCTCACGCTGCACGAGGATGCCGAGGAATCCCAGGCCGAAGAAGAGGAAGCTGAGCGGGAACACAAGCGCGCGCACCACGCCGCGCCACGGGTCGAGGCCGCCGCCATCAGCTCGGACGACGCGCACGCCGAGCACGGCCATACCGAAGGTCCGGCCGCTCGCCGCCCACGAATAGCCGAAGTAAAAGAACTCCCAGGCGCCGAGGATGATGGCGACGACGATGTTTGTCCGGTTCCAGCTGACCGAATGGCCGGTCACGACCTGTGCAGCGAGAGAAGCCGCCGCGAGGCCGAGGGCAAATAGGCCGGCGCTGACCACGACGTCGATGAGGAACGCCAGGAACCGCGATACCGAGCCCGCGTAGTGCCCCTGCACGCTCACCCAGCCACCGGTCCGGCTCATGACTGCGCCTGGCCATCCAGCAGGGCGGCCGGCGCTGGCGGCCTGGGATGCTTGCGCCGGAGCAGACGTCCGACCCAGCGGTCGATGAACTGATCAAGCCCGACGGCCTGGCTGCGTGCCGCGTCCAGGGCCTCGCTCGCCGCTCCGCCTGACGACCTGGCGATGACGGCGCCGAGGTCCGTCTGCTCGACGAGCTCGTCCATGTCGATACGGCCCACCAGATCGTTGACATCGACGCGATCGAGCACGGCGCCCACGTCGACGCGCTGCATAATGCTGTCCACGTTCGCGCGGCCGACCAGCGCGTCCACGTCCACCCGGTCGAGCAGCGGATCAAGTTCCACCCGGTCGAGCAGCGCGTTCACGTCCACCCGGCGGAGCAGCGCGTTCACGTCCACCCGGTCGAGCAGCGCGTTCACGTCGAGGCTCTTCAGGGCTTCGTTAAGGTTCACGTGATCGAGCACGACGTTCAGGTCGACTCGCGCCACGAGTGCGTTGAAGTCAAGTGCGCTGACGACGAGCTCGAGTGCGCGCTCCGCGGCCCGCTGAGCGAGCGGCTCCACCGGGTCGGTCATTCGCTTGCCTACCGACCGCAGCCGGTCGCGCGGATCCACGTACCTAGTATCGCCCGTGCCGGAGTCAGGAAATCATCCGGCATGGATGATGTCGGCTGCCACTGGAACCCGGCCAATCCGCGTCAGGCGCCCGGGCTCATCCTCTGGTAACGAGTCGGTAGCTGCCGTCGAAGACCATGATCGCTCCGACCACCATTGGTTCGGGGTGGCCGTTATCAAGGACGGCCTGCGGGCTGCGGCTGCGCGGGCGGCCTGCCGATCAACTCGATCAGCCCGAGAACCACCAGCAACAAGACGACGATCAGGATGACATCGGCGCTGGTGGGGCGGCCCGTGAAGACGAATATCAGCGCGGCGAGCGCCACCGCACCGATCCGGAGCCCCTTGCGGTGCGCGTAGGTCCACAGGCCCACCGGCCCGGTGCTCACACCCGCGCGCTCGCCGCTGTGCCGGACCCAGCCCAGTCCCGACGTGAAGGCCCTCCGGGTCCCGACCGCCGTCACCGACGGCCCGGTGAGGAATGCGCCGGCGGCGACAACCAGGCCTACCACCAGAAGGGTGCGGAGCGCTTCCTTGATGAACCGGACGAGCGTATCGAACATGGCGGCCGCGGCATCGCTGGGCAGCACGGCGGGAGGCACGCTGTTCAGGTAGATAGTCCTGAAGTACGCCAGGCCGAGGGCGAGGACGGCCATGGACGCGGCGAAGCCAAGCCCGGCTCCGATCAGGGCGCGCCGGTGGCTTCGTGCGAGATACACCCCCAGGCCGATCAGCAGCAGCGCCAGTATCGGCAGCACGATCTTGAGATCGTTGATCAGCCGATAGCCGCTCTGCGCCTTTGTCAGATCCCTGGCCGAGAACAGCGCCAGCGTCGGGTGGATCGGCGGGAGGCTGTTCACCAGCGTGAACCCGCGCGAACTCAGGTCCTGCTTGACGATATTGATGAAGGGGGCAAGCTGGACGACGACCTTCCCGTTGCTGACGGTGACATTGCCCTGGCCGGAGAGCGCCTTCACGATCGCCGCGTGGGCGACGGTGTTGACCTGGATCCAGGTGTTGGCGAACCGCGGGCTTGTGACGATCTTGTGTACCTGGCCCTGGATGAACCCGTTGACCGCGCTGGCGATCGACGGGCCGAAGCTCTTCAGCAGCGTGCCGACGCGGGTCAGGCCCTTGGCCGAGAGCAGTGCTGCGGCCTGGTTGGTGTACCCAGCCACGTTCAGGTGGCTGGTGATCGCGGTCGTGACGTCGGCGGTCAGGGCATTCTGGATCGCCGGATTGTGGATGAGCGGCTCTATGTTGGCTATGTAGCGGTTGGTGTCGGAGACTTGATTGGCGCTCCAGACGCCTATTACCGACAGCGGAGCGAGCACGCAGCCGATCACGATGAGCACGATGGCGACGGGAGTCCGCCAGCTGAACCGCCGCCGGCGGGCCGCGCCAGTCCCCTGGTCGCGGAGCTGGGCTGCCTCGGCGCGGAGGCGTTCGAGCTCGGCTGTCTCGGCGGCTGTCTCGGCGCGGAGGCGTTCCAGCTCAGCGCGCTCATCGTTGCTGAGCTCTGGATCCTCGGCAGCCGGCCCCGGCTTACCGCCAACGTCAGACAAGGTCACCTCCGCCGAATCCGCAGTACAGCATCGGTCCCGCTGCCGCGGTCGTCATGTCAGCGACATTTGCCCGACGCTGCGTCTAATTACCATGTCTGCCCTGACAAGGACGTGCCTCACCCGGCCGGGGTGAATCTTGGCTAGTTCACGGCTCGGCCTGGATGGCTTCGGAGGGCGGCGCGCAACGCCTGCGGGAATGCCGGGCTGGCCTGGGCCAGCGCGGTGACCGGGCCCCGCACGGCGCCCCCGCGGCCCGGTCCCGTCACGGCGACGGGACCGGGCCGGGCCGGCCGTTTCGCTTTTGCTCTTATCCCACCATCGGGTTCACGCCGGCCAGGTCCTCGCGGCGCACCCGGATCATCACGATGGTGATGATCAGGGCAAGCACCGTGATACCGGCCGACACCATGAAGCCCTTCGAGAAGCCGACCGAAAGGGCATGCGCGTAGATCGCCTTCGGTATAGGCCCGGACGCTGCCGCATGCAGCCCGTGGCCGGACCGTGCCGCGGCCGCGGCCTGGCTCCGGATACTGTTGGCGACCACCGTCCAGGCCACGGTGCCCAGGAGTGCGAGCCCGATCGAGCCACCGACCTGCTGCCCGGTGTTGAGCAGGCTGGAGGCGAGGCCAGCGTCCTTGTCATCGACCTTCGACAAGGCGACCAGGGTGACCGGCATGAACAGCATGCCCAGGCCAATCGCAGTGACGATGATCGGGCCGAGCAGCCCGGAGGTATAGCTGCTGTGCTCGCTGATTCGCGACAGCCAGAACATCCCGCCGGCGCCGATGGCGGATCCGGCCAGCAGCAGCGGCCGGGCGCCGATCCGGGGGACCAGCTGGGCGCTGACCCCGGCCATCACCATGATGGTGCCCACCATCGGCAGGTAGGCGATCCCGGTCCGCAGCGCGCTGTACCCCCAGACGGTCTGCACGAAGACGGTCAGGAAGAAGAACATGCCGAACATTGCGGTGCCGATGCAGAGCATGACCAGGTAAGCGCCTGACCTGTTGCGGTTGCTGAAGATCCGCAGCGGCATCAGCGCGTGCTTGCTCCGTGCCTCGATGAGGACGAAGGAGACGAGCAGCACCACCGCGGCGGTCAGTGAGGCGACGACCTTGGTGTCGCCCCAGTGCGAGACACCGTTCGGGGTCGTGGCCGCGCTGGTCAGTCCGTACACCAAGGCAGCGAGTCCGAGGGTGCCGGTGATAGCGCCCGGCAGGTCGAACCGGCCGGGGTGCCTGGCCGACTCGCCGAGCACCCGCGGTGCCGCCAGGAGGACGGCGATCCCGATCGGCACGTTAACGAAGAAGACCCACCGCCAGGACAGGTACGTGGTGAGGACGCCGCCGGCGATCAGGCCGACCGCGGCGCCCGCGATGCTCATGGCGGCGTAGACGCCCATCGCCCTGTTGCGCGGCGGGCCTTCCGGGAACGTGGTGGTGACCAGCGAGAGCGCGGTCGGCGCGACAATGGCACCGCCGACTCCCTGGATGGCGCGGGCGGTCAGCAGCCAGGCCTGCGTGGTCGCGAAACCGCCCAGCAGCGAGGCCACCGAGAACAAGATGATCCCGGCGATGAACACCTTGCGCCGGCCGAGCAGGTCACCGGCCCGGCCGCCGAGCAGCAGCAGGCCGCCGAAGGTCAGCGCGTAGGCGTTCACGACCCACTCCAGGCCGGAGCCGGAGAAGCCGAGTGCCCGCTGGATGTCGGGCAGCGCGACGTTCACGATCGTGGCGTCAAGCACCACCATGAGCTGCGCGGTGGCGATGACGACCAGGGCCAGCCCGAGATGACGATGGGCGGGGCGTCCGGCGCCAGCCGGGAGGCCGTCGGCGACGGCTACCATGCCGGGCGCCGTGGCCCTCCCGTTTGCGGACGTTCTGGAGGACATCTGGATTCTCCTTAGGTGCGGTGCCCGGCGCGGCGCTGGTGAGCTGCCGACGCGGGCTAGCTGGGCGGCAGGGCGCCGCGGCAGCCTGCCGGAGGCCGTAGTGGACTCGCACCGGGCCCGGCGGACCCGGAGTTGCGGCTGGTTGACGGGTTAAGGAACAGGTGGCAGCGGGATGTGAGCTCAGCCAGAGCCCGCTGGAGCGCTCACGACGGCAGCCACCTCCTCCGCGGGCGCCTCAGGGCTGGGGGCGCCGTCGTCTGCGTTGATCATCTTGCGGATGAGCGCGAGCAACTGCTCGCGCTCACTCACGCTGAGCGCGCGGCTCCACGGCATCCGGGTGGCAAGCTCGCTTTCCACGCGCTGTTTCAGGGTGAGGCCGGCTTCGGTGAGTACGAGGTTCTTGACCCGCCGGTCGCCCGGATGGGCCTCGCGCCTGGCCAGCCCGCGCTTCTCCAGCATGTCGGCGACCACGGTGACGAAGGACGGATCGCAGTGCATGCGCTGGCCTAGATCTTTCATGGCCATCGGGCAGTTGAGCGTGTGCAGGGCCTTGACGAAATAGGACGGGATGCCGAGATCCCTGGCGAGCTGCTCGCCGCGGGCGACGATGCGCCCGATGAGCTCGCCGAGGCCATCGACGATCTGCGCATCGAGCTGCTCGCAGGGCGACTTCGTGTCCAAGCCTGGCTCCATGTGCTGCGGTTTCCCGTCTGGCGGCCCGGGTGCGGAGAATGCTCCTGAGCTCCTCAACGGTTGAGTAGCTCAAGCATATGAAGGAGCGATTGAGTTAGTCAACCTTTTATTGAGTCAGCTTCTTGCGCTGCCGGAGTCGGGCCGCCGGAGTCGGGCCGCGCCGGGGTGACCGGCCGCGCGGGGTCATGCGCACGTGCTAGTGGCGGTAGAGGTCGTGGATGATCGCGAGCACGGCGATGACGAGCCCTATCGTGATCACGCCACTGCGCAGCCGGGTCTTGCGGTACCCGGGAATTCGTCCCTTCACAGACTTGATATCGCCGTGCGCGGCGCGCGCCCGGTTAGCGTGCCAACCCAGAGCACAGCCGACGGCCAGCACGATGACCGCAATGCCGAAGACGGCTCCCCCCATGAAATGCCCCCCCCGGGGTGTTGGGCCTTCGCAGATCATGCCCCATGCCTGGCGCCGGATCCAGCGGAAACGCCGCCAGGCCGCAGGACATCGGCCGACCCCGGGCGGCCCGCGCCCGGATGACTGGCAGGATTGGGTCGGTCGCCGCAGGTCCCCACGATCGCAGAAGGAGAAACGCGGATGAAAGATGATTTGACCGCAGAGACCATCAGCATTGCCGGGCACGGCGGGGACGACATCGAGGCATACCTCGCCCGGCCGCTCGGCGCGGAGTCAGTCGGCAGCGTGGTAGTGATCCACCACATGCCGGGTTATGACAGCGGAACCAAGGAGATTGCCAGGAAGTTCGCGGCTAACGGGTACGCGGCGCTGATGCCGAACCTCTATCATCGCGAGGCGCCGGGGGCCAGCCCGGATGACGCCGCGGCGGCGGCTCGAGCGCAGGGCGGGGTTCCCGACGAGCGGCTAGTCGGCGACGTCGGCGGGGCGGCGGATCACCTGCGCGCCCTTGCTCACTCCAACGGCAAGGTCGGGGTGATCGGCTACTGCTCGGGCGGGCGCCAGTCGTTCCTGGCCGCCTGCAGCCTGCGGCTTCAGGCGGCGGTCGACTGCTATGGCGCCTTCGTCGTCAACCCGCCCCCGGACGGGATGCCGCTGAAAGCGCAACCGATCATCGGGCTCGCCAAGGACCTGTCCTGCCCGCTGCTAGGCCTGTTCGGCGCCGACGACTCCCATCCGTCCCCCGACGAGACCGCTGAGCTGGCCGGGGTGCTGTCCGGGCTGGGCAAGGAACACCAGTTCCACACCTATGACGGAGCCGGCCACGCGTTCTTCGCGGTGGAACGGCCTGCCTACCGGGTCGAGGCGGCCAACGATGGCTGGCAGCGGATCTGGGACTTCTACGGCCGTTACCTGGCCGGCTGAGGGAGAGCGCATGTGCACGTACCTGACCGAGAAGATCGGGGTCACCGGAAGCGGTAAGGGTGCGGCCGGCTGGTTCGCGCTGACCGTTGCCACCGTCTACTTTGATCACCCGCAGCATGCCAGTGCCGAGCACACGCTCAACATTGACTTCCTCAACCCGGGACAGGGCCCGGCCGCGCGGGTCGCGGTGGAACTGACCGCCGAGTCGGCGCGCGCGCTGGCCCGGGCGATCGAGGTGACACTGGCATCCGCGCCGCCCGGGCTCGCCTGACATCGGGCCGCCCCGCCGCCCGGTGCTTTCGGCCGGTGCTTTCGGCCGCTGCTTTCGGCTGGTGCTTTCGGCCGGTGTTTTCGGGCCGGCGCCAGGGCCAGGACGTGCGCGTCCGCCCGGGCCTCCTGCCGCGCTGCGAATTGTCGGCATACCGTGCCAGGATCGGGATGGCGGTCGGACGGGCGGAGGCAGCGGCATGAGGTTCCGGGTCGGGCGAGAGACGCTGGGCGAAGCAGTGGCGTGGGTGGCGCGCGCGCTGCCGGCCCGTCCGGTGGTGCCAGTGCTCTCCGGGCTGCTGCTCGAGGCGAGCAGCGCCGGGCTGACGCTGTCCTGCTTCGACTACGAGGTCTCCGCGCGGGTGCAGATCGATGCCGAGGTGGCGGAGGAGGGGACGGCGCTGGTCCCCGGGCGGCTGCTCGCCGAGATCACCCGGAGCCTTCCCGCCCAGCCGGCCGAGTTCAGTTCTGACGGCGACATGGTCAGCCTGGCCTGCGGCAGCGCCGAGTTCACGCTGGTTTCGCTGCCCATCGCGGACTACCCGGCGCTGCCTGAGCCGCCGCCGCCGGCCGGCACGGTCGAAGGCGGCGCCCTGGCCGTCGCGGCCAGCCAGGTCGGGCCGGCCGCGAGCCGGGACGACACGCTGCCCATGCTCACCGCGGTCTGCCTGGACGTCGACGGGGAGACTCTGACGCTGGCGGCCACCGATCGCTACCGGCTGGCGGTGCGGGAGCTGAGCTGGATTCCAGCGGTGCCGGGCATCCGGGCTGTCGCGATGGTTCCGGCCAGGACCCTGGCCGACTTCGCGAGGACCATGGCACCCGGAGTGGCCGTGACGGTGGCATTCGGGATCGGCCAGCCGGGTACCGGCGGCCAGTCCAGCCCGGCCGGGTCCCGGGACCCGCGCCCTGCCGACGGCTTGGTCAGCTTCGAGGCGGGCGGCAGGAGGCTGATCGCGCGGCTGATCGCGGGCGAGTTCATCAGGTACCGGTCCAGGTTCCCGGCCGAATTCAGCTGCCGGGCGGAGGTGCCGGCCGCCCCCTTCACTGAGGCGGTGCGGCGGGTCGCGCTGGTCGCGGAGCGGGCCAGCCCGGTCCGGCTGACCTTCGGCCCGGGGCACGTGGTGGTCGAGGCGCATGCCGAGGGCCGGGCCCGTGCGGTGGAGAAAGTGGCCGCTGACTTCGAGGGAACTGAGCGGGTGATTTCCTTTAACCCGCACTACCTGCTCGACGGGCTCGGCGCGGCAGCGGCAGGCGTCCCGGCGGCCCCTGCCCCGCCCAGGCAGGCCGGGACCGCGGCAGCAGCCGGGGGCGGAACCGATGGCGGCGAGCAGCCGCCGCCGGAAGCCGGACGGATCAGGCTGGAGTTCACCAGCGCGGCGAAGCCCGCGCTCATCACCTGGGCCGCCGACGACCCGGACGCAAATGCCGGGAACAGCGTGGCTGGCGGGGCTGCGGAGCGGCGGCCCGCGTTCCGGTACCTGGTCGTCCCGCTCCGCGTCCCGGCGCGGGCTTAGCCAAGGCTTTGCCAGGACGGCGGGCCCTGCGGCTCGATGGCGCGATCAGTGCCAGGGCCCGCGACGGCTGCTGCTGCCGTCGCCGTAGCCGCCGTTTCGGCTGCGCGGGGAACCGCCTCGCGGGCCCCTGGCGCCCCGGAACAGCCGGCGCATCAGGGCGCGGGCAGCCGCGAATATGGCCACGAAGATCACCAGCCGGCTGGGCCAGAACAAGCCGAGGTGCGGGCCGGTCATCAGCAGCAACACGGCCAATAGGGCGATAACCGACGGCAGCATCCGCAGGCCAGAGCGGGGAGCGGAGCCATGGTGCTCCCTGGCACGCTCCCGGCGCTGTCCGCCCGCGGCCAGCGGCCGCGCGGCCGACGGCATGCCAACGTGCGGGAGATCCCGGGTGACCTGGCTCAGCTGGCTCTGGGTCGTCGCGGCGAAGGCAGCGTCGAGCCGCTGGTTGAACTCTTCGAAGGTCAGCCTGCCCGCTGCGTAGTGCTCCCGCAGAAGGGCGGCGGCAGCCTCGCGGTCAGAGTCGCCGATGCGCAGGTCAGGTCCTATTGCCATGTGATCCTCCCACGCCCGCCGCTCGATCCGCCCGGGCCGCTCGATCCGCCCGGGCCGCTCGATCCGCCCGTGCCGACCGAACCGCCCGTGCCGACATCAAGACGATATGTCTCGACGCCGCGAACGGCAAGTTGCGCGGCCGGACAGGCTCATCGGTCAGGACGGCCGGAACGTGGCGTGTCAGTCGCCGAGGTAGCTGCTGCCGCCGGTTTCCGGATTGGTGACCATGGCCCCGACTGACATCTTCCCGGCCCTGGCGAAGATCAGCGTGAGCGTGATCTCGGTGCCTGCCCGCATCCGGTGCGCCCCGGTGATCAGCATGTGAAAGCCGTCGGGGTCGAGCCGGACCGTTTCGCGTGCCGGAATGACGATGTCCGGGACTGTCCGCGTCGTGCCGCCGCCACGACCGGCCGGGCCGCGGAACGTCACGAGGCCGCCGGCGCTCGTCCGTGCCGAGGTCACCCGGTCGGCGGATCCGTTGTTCTGGATGACCAGATAGGCCTGGGTGGTGCCGGAGGCAGCGGGCAGCGTGACGTAAGCGGTGCCGATCTGGATCGGCGCGGCGGCTGCGGCGGGCTGCGTGCAACCCGCCAGCGCGGCGGTCACGGCGAGCAGGCAGGCGGCCAGCGCGGTCCGGGCTGCCGTCGGCAATCGTGACGCCCGCGGCCTGACCGCCCAGCCTGCTGTTCGCGCCATGTTCCTGTCCTCGCCGGAGTTCCTGCGGTGCCATGGTCTCATGACGATAGGTCATGCCAGCTTCAGGAGTAGTCGCGGAACGCGGGCCAGCCGCTCGCGGTGATCAGCCAGGCTCTTGGCCGGGCTGATGATCCGCGTTCGCTGCGGTTGTGCCGAGCGCTGTGGTGATCTGCTGAATGGCCTCGACCTCAGCGGGGCTCACGTTCTGCCCTTCCTCCCGGTGCGCGGCCGCGACCTTGTCCGCGAGGGTGCGGACGAAGCGCTGATAGTCCTGGACTTCCTCGGGGGCCGCCTTGCCGCCCAGCACCGCCACCGACTCGCGAAGGCGCGCCAGCCCGGCATCCCTGAGCTCTTGGGCTGAGTGGTATCTGGTGTGGTCCAGCTGGGGCTTCGCCGCCACGATCTCGTCGAGGAGCTCGCTCGCGCCGTGCTGGGCGCGTGCTTCCGCGTAAGCCTTCGACATCGCGATCGTCTCGCGGATCGTTCCCCCGCGCGCGGCCGTGACCACGATCAGGCCGGCCGTCGGCGGCCCCTCGAGCACTGCTTTCCATTCCTCAGGCGAGAAGGCGGCCTTGGTCGTCATTCGACGCTCCTGTCCTCATGGGCGGGAAATACGAACTTCTCTTGACGGGCTGGAAACCGAATTACACGATAGCGATGTCGTCGTGCCAGAGCCGCTGGCACCCGGTCCGGCGAGGAACATGGCCACGAGATTCAGCACCAGGCATCGCGTACCCGGGGTCAGCCCCGGTCGACCGCCGTCTGGAGCAGGCCGAGCGGCGGCGAGCCGAGGTCGAGCAGGGCCGTGTGGAACCTGCGCACCGAGAAGGCCGCGCCCCAGCGCTTCCTCGCCTGGTCACGCAGGTCCATGATCTCAAGCTTGCCCCAGGTATAGCGGCCATAGGTCGGGTCGAAGGTGGCCCTGCGAGCCTCGGCCAGCGCGGCGGGCCCGGCCAGCGCGGCGTCCGATTCGAAGCGCCTGGCGCCCTCCTGCACCGTCATCCCCGCGGTGTGCACCCCGATAGCGCAAGCCAGCCGGGTAACCCGGATCAGGGCACCGAGCCAGACGCCGATCGCGAATCTGGGGTCGTCCGCGCGGAAGCCTTCATCGACGCAGAGTTCCTCCGCGTAGTGCGCCCAGCCTTCGATGAAAGCGGTCGAGAACAGCGTCCGGCGGACAACGGACGGCGCCCGCCGGAGGGCCCGGCCGTGCGAGAAATGCCCCGGAGCCACCTCGTGCACGGTGATACCAGGCAGCGAGGTCGCGCTGAACACCTCCAGCCACTGCTCCTGCTCCTGCGGCTGCCACGACGGGTCGGGCGGGGTGATGTGATACCAGGACGGGCCCTCGGGCTCGCCGGGCGCCGCCCAGGCCATCATCGCCATGCCCCAGCGCCGCGACTCGGGGGCCAGCCCGACGAGGCATTCGCCGTCATGGTACGGAACCAGGTCGCGCTTCCTGGTGAACTCGATCGCCAGCTGCGTCCAGTGCCGCGCGGCTTCGATGACGCCGCCCGAGTCCGGGTGGTCGCGGGCCAGTTCGCGGACCACCTCTCCCGGCGGCCGGCCCGGCTCCAGCTGAGCGCAGCTTTCGGCGAGCCTGGCGGTGAGCCTGTCTCGCTCGGCATCGGCCCGCTCACTGAGCCTGCCCAGGTCCACCGGCATGCCGTCGGCACTGCTCATCAGCGCGGTGAGCGGCTCGGCGCCCAGCGCAGCGTCTGGGTCGCCATCGGCAGCGGCCCGGTCCAGGTGCGCCACCAGGCGGGCGTGCGCAGCGCGCGCCGCCGCGGCCGACCGCTCGTCGGCATCGGCAGGCACGGCGGCCGCCAGGCCGCGGACTGCGCCGCCGAGCGCGGTCGCGACCGGCGCGTTGACGAGGTCCAGCGCCTCGATGGCCGCGTCGACGGCCCCGGGCCAGGCAGCCAGGTGCATCCGGCGAGCGTCCTCCCGCTGCTCGGCCGGGGCGTAGTCCCTGTCGTAGCAGGCGAGATCGAGTTCGGCCAGGTGGTACAGCGGATTGCGGCGGTGCAGTTCGAGCTGGCCGAATGCGACGCGGGCGCGCTCCTCGAACGCCGCCAGGTGCGCCTCGTCGTGCGGATCGGTCAGCGGCTTGTCCGCGGCCGGGGCCGCGGCGAGCCTGGCTAGCCCGGCCCGGACTCCGGCAGGGGACAGATCCTGGATCTTGCCGTCATACTCGTGCCGTCCGCTGGATTCGCGCTGCTCGGCAACGTCCAGATCGCAGACGGCGCGAAGTCTCGGGGTCAGATCGTCCATGTCGGGACACGCTACCGGCCACTGTTACTGTCCGGTCGCGCCCGGCTGAACTGTCTGGATGGACAGAATCTTGGTAGCAGTGGCGGCGCCGGCGCAGGTCTGCGCGGAGAAGCTGATGTAGAACGCGGTGAACTGGTCCGGCGGGTAGACCTTGAGCCAGTGCGCCTTGGTGATCGTGCACCGCGATGCCGGATAGTTGCCCGCGTCCACCACCTGGAGCGTGGCGTGCACGGTCGCGCCTGGCGCCACAGTCACGAGGACTGGCGCGGTCGTAGCGTCGCGGGCCGCGGCCGCGCCGATCTGGCTGCCGCCTGGCCCGGTGACGAAGGAGACGCCGGGGTAGCCGTAGAGCGTGCAGCTGGCGGTTGCGTTATTGGTGAAGTCGATCGGGTAATAGCTGCTGCCAGCGGCTCCCTCAGGCGATCCGATTGTCGCCTTCAGCGCCGAGGTCGCGCATGGCTGCGGCCCGCCCGGGCTGGCCGGCGAGCTCGCCTGGGACGAGCTGCCGGTGCTGGCGTGGCCGGTTGGCAGTGCCGTCTGGGTGACGGTCTTGGTGACCGTGGCGGCCGGCGAGGCGGCCGGGGTGCTGCCGCCACAGCTCGTGATCGCTGCCGCGGCGCAGGCCAGGGCCGCGGCGGCGGTAGCGCCCCGGAACGGGGGGCTGAATAACGTCATGACAATGCTCCCCTGTCGTGGCGAGTGGCCTGGTGGCCGTGTGACCTATAGGACGCCATCGCCGGGCTTCCGGTTGCTGGCCGCGGCCGGTGCCGATGTCAAAGTCTGCAGGTAACGGCGCGGCAACGCGAGGCGCAGCGCCGGCGTCCTAGCGGCCGCTTCAGCTCGTGCGGCGGCCGGCAGGTACCGTCGGTGAGAGCTGGCTCCGGTTTCGCGGGAGGCCCAGTTGTTTTCGCGGGAGGCCCAGTTGTCAGGTGGTTCGCCGCTCACAGCTAGTTCGTCCGTCACGACCAGGCCTCAGCTAGCCGGCACCTTCGGCATGGTGGCCTCGACGCACTGGCTCGCCGCCGCGGCCGGCCTCGCCACGCTGGAGCAGGGCGGCAACGCGTTCGACGCCGCGGTAGCGGCCGGCCTGGTCCTGCAAGTCGTGGAACCGCACATGAACGGGCCAGGCGGCGAGGTGCCGGTGATCGGGTTCGACGCCGGGCCGGACGAGGTCTTCGTGCTGGACGGCCAGGGCCCGGCGCCTGCGGCGGCCACGCCGCGGGTGTTCGCCGGGCTCGGCCTTGACCTGGTTCCAGGCACCGGCCTGCTCGCCGCCTGCGTGCCCGCCGCGTTCGGGACCTGGATGCTGCTGCTGGCCCGCTACGGCAGGCTGCCGCTGCGCGCGGTGCTGAAATACGCGATCGGCTACGCGCGTGACGGCTACCCGATGCCGGCGTCGGCTAGCACGGCCATCACCGCGATGGCCGCCACCTTCCGCGAGCACTGGCCAAGCTCCGCCCAGGTATACCTGGGGGGCGGGGCACCGGCGCCAGGCGCCCGTTTCGCTAATCCCGCACTCGCCGCCGTCTACAGCAGGATCCTGGCCGAGGGCGAAGCCGCTGGCACCGATCGCGAAGCGCAGATCGAGGCGGCGCGCCGGGCGTTCTATGAGGGTTTCGTCGCTGAGGCGATCGCTTCCTACCTGGCGGATGCTGAGGTGATGGACCTCACCGGACGAGCCCATCGCGGCCTGCTGACCGGCGCTGACCTGGCCGGCTGGCGGGCGTCTGCCGAGCCGCCCGTCACGCTGGATTACGCGGGCCTGACGGTCTGCAAGACCGGGCCGTGGGGGCAGGGCCCGGTCTTCTTGCAGCAGCTTGCCCTGCTGGCCGGGTTCGACCTGGCGGCCATGGGCCCGGGCAGCGCGGACTTCATCCACACGGTCGTGGAGTGCGCGAAGCTGGCGTTCGCCGACCGTGAGGCCTGGTACGGCGACCCCAGGTCGGCGGCCGTGCCGCTGGCCGCGCTGCTCTCGCCGGACTACGCGGCGGCGCGCAGGCAGCTGGTCGGCGCCGCGGCGTCGGGAGATCTCCGGCCGGGCGCGCCGGAAGGTGTCGCGCCCAGGCTGCCCGGATACGCCCTGCCTGGTTACCCGGGGCCTGGTTACCCGGGGCCTGGTTACGCGGGGCCTGGCGACGCGCGGCCCGGCCTGGTGCCGGGGCTCGGGCCCGGCGACACCTGCCATCTGGATGTCGCTGACTCGTTCGGCAACCTGGTCTCGGCGACGCCGAGCGGCGGCTGGCTGCAGAGCTCGCCCGTCGTCCCCGGGCTTGGCTTCTGCCTCGGCACCAGGGCGCAGATGTTCACCCTGACCCCCGGCCTGGCGAGCACGCTGGCGCCGGGCAGGCGACCGCGGACCACGCTCTCGCCCGGGCTGGTGCTTCGCGACGGCGAGCCCTATCTGGCGTTCGGCACGCCCGGCGGTGACCAGCAGGATCAGTGGGCGCTCGGGTTCTTCCTCAACCACGTCCACTTCGGGATGAACCTGCAAGAGGCGATCGACGCTGCGGCGTTCCACACCGGCCATTTCCCTTCGTCGTTCTACCCGCGCGCGTCGCTGCCCCGGTCGCTGGCCGCCGAGGCGAGGCTGACCGGGCCTGTCGTCGCGGAGCTGCGGCGGCGGGGGCATGCGGTCACGGTGACCCCGCCCTGGTCGCTCGGCCGGGTCAGCGCCGTCGGCCGCAGGAACGGGATGCTGTACGCGGCCGCCAGCGCGCGCGGCATGCAGGGTTACGCGGTGGGCAGGTAGCGGCCGGCCCCGGGCCGGAAGCGCCAGGGATCAGCCGGGTTCAGACCGGCAGCGCCAGGCAGCCGGCCAGCAGCGCGGCAATGATCGCGAGCACCCTGAGCCACCCGGAGGCCGGCCCGGCCGGAGCGGGAAGCATGCTGGCCCCGGTCGCGATCACCAGCAGGCCGAGCCCGGCGGCGATCAGCGGCAGCTGCGGCCGCAGCACGGCTGGCCGCGCGCCCGACTCGGCCAGGTGCGTCGCGAACAGGTAGCCGAGCAACGCGACCGCCAGCAGCCCGGTGTGGTACGGGCGCGACCGGTGCATCGCCTCAAGGATGATCGCGGCGATGACCAGGCCCTCCGCCCACGGGATCGCCCGGATCATGGTCAGCAGCCAGCGGCCGAGCCGGGCCGGCGGGCTGTGGTACACGGCCAGATCGCGCTGCCCGGCACCGGCGGCCAGCCGGGCCGTGCCGAAGACGGCGCACGCGGCGGCCACCGCGAGGACGGCCGTTCCCGGGCCGCTGGCACCCGGCCGCGGCAGTGCCGACCACGCGACACAGGCCGCGGCGAGCAGGCCAGCGGCCGCGCTCTGGCGCGCCAGAGCGTGGCGGTCGGCCAGCCGGGCCGTGGTGATGAAGGAAAACGGCATTTAAGGGCTGCCCACCATGACCTTTCTCGTATAGGGAGCGAGCGGCTCATCCAGCGTCTGCTTGCCGTCCCAGTGGGCCAGCGGGATGCCGAGCTCACGGAGCGAGAACCTGATTGCCTGCTGCTCCATCCGCCAGATCCGGCGGGTCATTCCGGCCAGGTGGTCGCTGCCGCCGCTCGGCTCGGCATTGAGCACGTCGACGATGAGCACGCTGAAGCCGCGTTCCCGCAAGTCGCGCAGGGCGCCGATGAGCCGGAGGCTGAGCAGCGGGCTGAAGACGACGATCAGCGCGCCGGCCGGCAGTGCGGCCTTGGGCAGCCGGTCAAGCTCGTCGCCGCGGCCGCCGGCCCCGGCTTCGGCGAGCATCACGTTCATGATCCGGTAGAACTGCCTGGTACCTGTGCCAGGGGCAATCCAGGCCCCGTTGCTGGCGTAGCTGATGAAGCCCACCCGGTCCCGCGCCGCCAGGTAGGCCCTGGCCGTCCCGGCCGCGCCGCGCAGCGCGAGGTCCAGCGAGGTGGCGCCGGTCTCGCCGACGTCTGAGGTGGCATCGGCGACGATGACGACGTTCTGGGTCCGCTCGGCAGCGAACATGTTCAGCTGGAGACGGCCGCGCCGGGTGGTGGCCGGCCAGTTGATCCGCCGCTGCGGGTCGCCGGGAACGAAGTCGCGCACCCCGTTGAAGTCGGTCCCGGCGCCGTAGGCCCTGGAGGAATGCTCGCCCAGCCAGTTGAGCAGCCGGCTGAGCACGATTCTGGAGTCCTGCACTGCCGGGGCGGGATAGCAGTCGATCAAGGGCAGCGGTACCGTGGCCCGGCCGTCAAGCAGCCGCCACCGGTCGCGCAGGATCACTTCCGCGTGGCCGGGACTGCGACGGCCCCAGCGGCGAACCAGGAACGGCAGCGTGGCCTCCGTGGTGGCGCCATCCCCGGCGGCCGAGGCGGCCGGCAGGCCGGCCCTGCCGGGAGTCTCGACAGCCTCGGCGGGGCGCAGCAGCAGGTCGACGCTGAAGTCGCCGGTCCCGCTGATCGTCGCGTCGATCGCGGCGTGCTCGTTCTCGAAGACGCGCAGTGCGGTTGGTCGCAGGCTGACGCCGATCCGCTCGGGCCGGTCCCGCCGCCAGGCGGTCAGCAGGACCACGGCCGGCGCGGCGGCCGCGGCGAACGCCGGCCGCTGGGTGATGACGGCGACGGCCAGGCCCGCCAGGGCGAGCGTGAGCAAGCGCCGCGCATGGCCGGACACCGACCAGCTCAGCCGCACCTTGCGGTCCTGCGGCTGAGCGGTCATCGCCGTAACCTCCCCTGGAGCCGGTCAGCCGCGGCGGCCTGCGGCCGGGTCGGTCTGCGGGGTGGGGACCGAGGCCAGCAGCCGGGCGACGACATCGTCCGAGCTGACCTGCCTGACCCAGAGCTCAGGCCGCAGCGTGATCCGGTGCGCGAGGGCCGCGACCGCGACGCTCTTGACGTCATCGGGGATGACGAACTCGCGCCTGGCCAGCAGTGCCTGGCCCCTGGCTAGCTGGACGAGCGCCAGGCCGCCTCGCGGGCTCGCGCCGACCTGGATCTGCTGATGATCCCTGGTGGCGGAGACCAGCGCGATGACGTACTCAAGCACGTCGGGGGAGACCTCCACCTGCTCAAGCGACTGGCGCATGCCCAGCAGCGTGCCCGCGTCGGTGATCTGGCTGACGGCGGCGGCCTCGGTCTTCCTGTCCAGCCTGCGCTGCAGCATCTGCACCTCGTCGGGCGCGCTGAGATAGCCGAGCCGCAGCCGGATGAGGAACCGGTCGAGCTGGGCCTCGGGCAGCTCGTAGGTCCCCTCGTACTCGATCGGGTTGTCGGTCGCGAGCACGACGAACGGCTGCGGCAGCTGCCGGGTCTGGCCGTCCACGCTGACTTGTCCCTCGCCCATGGCCTCGAGCAATGCCGCCTGGGTCTTCGGCGGTGTCCTGTTGATCTCGTCGGCGAGCAGCAGCTGGGTGAACACCGGTCCGGGACGGAAGACCATCTGGCCGGTCCGCTGCTCGTACAGCGGCGCGCCGATCACGTCCGAAGGCAGCAGATCCGGGGTGAACTGGATGCGGGTGAACTCGAGGCCGAGGGCCCGGGCGAACGACCGGGCGATCAGGGTCTTGCCCAGGCCTGGCAGGTCTTCGATCAGGATGTGACCGCCCGCCAGGATGCCGATCATCAGCAGCTCAAGAGCACGGCGCTGGCCGACAACCACGCGCGAGATCTCGTCAAGAACCTCGGTGCACCGGTACGCGGTTTCCGCCGGTCCCGGGGCCTGCCGTGTCACAGCCGCTCCAGTCGGTCGATGAGCCGGGCCAGCGTGCGGGGCGGGATGCCGGGCTGGCCGCCGGAGGCCACCTGCGGACGGCCAGGGTCCACCCAGTCCCACAAGACCTCGTCCGCCTTACTGCGGCACAGCAGCCGCCGCGCCGCGGCTGGATCGGATTGCAGGCTGACTCCGTGCCGCTCGGCGAGCCGCGCGGCCAGCAGGCTCTGCAGGGTGCCACGCAGCTCGGCGTCGAAGGCGGCCATGGAGCGGGTGCCCCCGATCAGCCCGGAACGCTTGCGCCAGTAGCCGGTGAACCGCAGCGCCGGCCGACCGGACGCGGCCAGCTCACCGCCGGCGGCGGCGTGGCCTGCAGGCGGCAGGCAGGCGCGGAGCACGGCGAGGCCCAGGGCCGCGGCGCAGCTGACGACCACGGTCGCCCCGGCCGGGCCGGCCACCGCGTACCCCGCCGCCGCGGTAGCGGCGACCAGGACGCCGGCGATCGCGATCTCCGGTGCGGCGCCGCGCCAGCCGCGGCCTGGATCGGCGGGCAGGCCGTCCCTGGGCCCTGATGCGGTCACCTGGCGGCCTCGGTCAGGCTCTCGGCAAGCTCGGCGAGAGCCTGCTCGGCGGTGTCGCGATCCGCGGCAGTCAGCTCCCTTGCCGAGAACCTCGCCGCATAGAACACCGACGTCAGCCGGGCGGCCGCGGTGCCGCGGACAAGCCCGGTGGCCGCGGCCCTGGCCAGTAGCTCGCCGGGAGTCTCGGCGGCCCCCCTGGCCGCGCCCGCCTTGGCCAGGCTCAGTTCCATGGCCAGGTAGCACGCGATGATGGCGCCCCTGGCATCGTCAAGGTCGCGCAGCGCGAGCCAGCCATACTGCACGGCTTTCCTCAGCTGCGCCGCGCCGTCGTCAGCGAGTTCCGGGTCCGCGGGCGGCAGCCGGATCTGGCGCTGCGGCCAGTGCCGCCGCACCAGCAGGATGGAGCAGCCCACGATGGCGGCGATCAGCACGGCTGCCAGCAGCAGGTCGAGCCAGGTTCCGGCGGACAACGCGGCGTGCTGGGCGGCCGGAACGCCGGGGCGCGCTGGCAGCTGGCCGCGAGCTGGCGCGACCCGCGGCGGGGGCCGGATCTTCAGGTGCACGGCCCTGGTCAGCAGGTAGCCGCACGGCAGCGCGAGCGCCGCGACGATCAGCACCCCCCGCAGGACCTCCCGCAGCCTGGTCGCCAGGAGGTGGTCTGTTGACGTCCCGGCCCGGCGTGCCAGGATCACGAGCAACACGATGAGCACGGCCTCCAGCGCGGCGGTGACCGGCAGCTCGTCATGGGCGTAAGGGCCGTCGAGGCCGGGCGCGGGCAGGCCACCGCGGAGCGTGGCGGCGGCCAGCACGATCAGCAGTGCCGCCAGCGTGAAGCGCCACAGCTGGTAGCCGTCCGCGCCGCTGAACCGATCGCTGGCGCGCGGCCGTCCCTGCGTCATGCTCGTCAAGCCTCCGCGACGAGGCCGGCCCGGTCACCGGCATCACCGACGCTACCGTCGGTCGCGGCGGCCGTCAGCAAGCGGGCGCACGGCCGGCCGGGTTTGCGGCCATCTTGTTATGCCTGCAGCCTAAGGCCGACGCCGGGACGTGCGATCGTGGCCAGATGACGCGTAAGGTCACGAGCGGCGTGAACGCTCACCCGAGGCAGGAAACTCCCGGCTCAGGCGATCCAGCAGGGCCGGCTGCGGCCGTCATCGAGACGGCGGCCCTGACGAAACGGTATCCGGGCCCGGTCACCGCGCTCGACGGGCTGACCGTCGCGGTCGAACCAGGCGTCACCGGGCTGGTCGGATCCAACGGGGCGGGGAAGTCCACGCTTATCAAGATCCTGCTCGGCCTGCTGCCGCCGACCAGCGGGCAGGCGAAGGTATTCGGCCGTGACTGCGCCTGCGAGGCCGGCCAGATCCGGATGCTGACCGGGTACATGCCCGAGCACGACTGCCTGCCACCTGACGTCAGCGCGACGGAGTTCGTCACCCACCTGGGCCGGATGTCCGGGCTGCCGCCGACCGCCGCCAAGGAGCGGGCCGCCGAGACGCTCCGGCACGTCGGCCTGTATGAGGAGCGGTACCGGCAGATCGGCACCTACTCCACCGGCATGAAGCAGCGCGTGAAACTGGCCCAGGCGCTGGTCGGCGATCCGCGGCTGCTGCTGCTCGACGAGCCGACCAACGGCCTGGACCCGGCCGGCCGGGCCACCATGCTCGAGCTGATCGCCCGGATCGGCGGCGAGTTCGGCATCGCCGTCGTGGTCGCCTCCCACCTGCTCGGCGAGGTCGAGCAGATCTGCGATCACCTGGTGGCCATCGACAGCGGGCGGCTGCTCCGGGCCGCCTCGATGAGCTCGTTCACGCAGGCCAGCCAGGTGCTGGCGATCGAGGTGGAAGAGGGCACTGAGCAGCTGGCCGCCGAGCTCACCCGGCGCGGCCTGCAGCCGGTCGCCCAGCGGCGGGAGCTGCTGGTCCGGCTGGCCGGCGAGGAGACCTATGACACGGTCCGCGACGTGATCGCCGATCTCGGCCTCCCGCTGAACCGGATGGAGCAGCGCAGGCACCGCGTCGAGGAACTGTTCCGCGGTGACCCGGCACCCGCCGCCGACGAGATGGGAGCGGTCAATGTCGGCTGACAGCGCGGAGGCGCGCTTCGGCGCTGCGCCCCGGTCCGCGGGCGGGGTCATCCACGACATCGGGTACCGCAGGTACGAGGGCGAGCGGCTGAGCCGGGGCCGGATCGTCCTTGCCTTGTGCTGGCACAGCCTCCGCTCCGCCTTCGGCATCGGGCGCGGGATCAAGGCCAAGATCGTGCCGGTGCTCACCTTCGCGATCATGTGCCTGCCTGCTGCCGTGGACGCAGTCATCGTCGCCCGCACCGGCACCCGCCAGGTCAGCTACGACACTTATGTGCCGATTCTGCGGATCCTCGTCATGACGGTTTTCCTGGCCGCCCAGGCGCCCGAACTGGTCTCCCGTGATCTTCGCAGCCACGTGCTGCCGCTGTACTTCGCCCGCCCGATCAGCCGCCTGGACTATCCGCTGGCCAAGCTGACCGCCTTCGTGCTGGCCTGCCTGGCGATGATCGAGATACCCTTGCTGATCCTCTATCTGGGCACGATCGCGCAGGCACACGGCGGCAGCGCCATCTGGGCGCAGACGCGGGCGCTGATCCCCGGCCTGCTGGTCGGCCTGATGTGGTCGGTGCTGCTGGCCTCGATCGCGATCGCGATCGCCTCGCTCACCGGCAGGCGCGCCTACGCGACCGGCGGCATCGCGATCTTTTTCCTGCTCACCTTCACGCTGGCCCGGATCCTGGTACATGTTGCGACTCAGAGCGCCGTGGTTGGGCCTGGCCCCGGGCCGGCCGGTCCTAAGGGCGGTGGGCCAGGAGGTCCGCCTGGCGGCGGATCGGTGCCAGCTCACCTAATTGCGCCCGCGGTGCCCGCGGCGGCGCACCTGTACGCCCTGATCAGCCCGTTCACGGTGCTCGATGGCGTGCGCCAGTGGCTTGGCGGCACGAACCCCAGCGGTATCCAGCCGGGCGGGATCGCCAACCCGGGCAGCTATGGGCCGCTGTTCGGGGTCATGCTGCTGGTCTTCCTGGGCGCGAGCCTCGCCATTCTCGTGAGCAGGTACCGGAAGGTGGGCATCGCATGACCGCGATCGAGCTGCGCAACGTGTCCCGCTGGTACGGGAACGTCGTCGCGGTCAATGACATCACGATGACGATCGGCCCCGGGGTCACCGGCCTGCTCGGCCCCAACGGAGCGGGCAAGTCGACGCTGCTGCACATGATGGCGGGCTTCCTTGAGCCATCCCGCGGCGAGCTGACCGTGGGCGGCAGGCCCAGCTGGCGGAACCCGGAGATTTTCAGGGTCCTCGGCCTGGTGCCCGAGCGCGACTCGGTGTACTCCTTCCTCACCGGGGCCGACTTCGTCCGCGCCACCGCGAGGCTGCACGGGCTGCCCGATCCGGACGGCGCCGCGCGCCAGGCGATCGGCATCGTGGAGCTGGCCGATGCGCAGGACCGCAGGATCTCGACCTACTCCAAGGGCATGCGGCAGCGGATCAAGGTCGCCGCCGCGCTCGTTCACGATCCGGCGGTGCTGCTCCTCGACGAGCCGTTCAACGGCATGGACCCGCGGCAGCGGCTGCAGATGATGGACCTGCTTGACGCGCTGGCGCACCGGGGGCGCGCCATCTTGTTCAGCTCGCACATCCTGGAAGAGGTGGAGCGGATCTCCGGCACGATCCAGGTCATCGTCGGCGGCCGGCTGGCCGCATCCGGGGACTTCCGGGCCATCCGGCGGCTGATGACGAGCCGGCCGCATGTCTTCCTGGTGCGGTCGTCAGACGACCGGCTGCTCGGCTCCGCGCTGATCGGCCGCCCGGCGGTCAACGGAGTCGAGCTGACACCGCGCGGCCTGCAGGTGCGGGCCGCCGACTACGGCGCTTTCACCAGGGAGCTGGCCGGCCTCACCAGGCAGCAGGGGATCAGGCTCCGCGAGCTGCTGCCTGCCGACGAGTCACTGGAAAGCGTGTTCGCTTACCTGATCGCGTCCTGACCTCCCGAGGCGCCCGTCCCGGGCAGACCGGAACGGGCCTAGACGAAGAAGTGAGAGTCATGTCCGGAGTACTCAGCCCGGTCGTCATGCGGATCACCTTCCGCGCGACGATGAGCCGCAAGCGGGCCCTGCTGTTCGCGATACCCGCGGTGCTCCTGCTCGGCATCTCCGGGCTGCTCAAGGCCACCCAGCCGGCGGCGACCCAGTGGCCGCCGCAGTTCCTGGGCACCTTCGGCTTCTCGGTGGTGCTGCCGCTCACGGCGCTGATCATCGGCACCAGCGTGCTCGGTGCCGAGATCGACGACGGCAGCGTCATCCACCTGCTGGCCACCCCGGTGCGCCGGTCGACCGTGATTTTCAGCAAGTTCGCCGTGGCGGTCGGCCTCACGATCGCCTTCGCAGCCGTTCCCGAGCTGCTCGCAGGCCTGATCGCGACCGGCGGCGGCAAGCTGGCGGTGGGGATATTCGCCGGGGCGGTGGCCGCGGCGGTGATTTATAACGCGATCTTCGTGATGGTCTCGGTACTCACCACCCGGGCTATCGCGGTCGGGCTGCTGTACCTGGTGGTCTGGGAGGGGCTGCTGGTCAATCTGGTCAGCGGCGCGAGCGAGCTGTCGGCTGGCCAGTATTCGCTGGGCATCGCGAACGCGATCGCGGGCAACCCTAACCTGAACGCGCACCTGAGCCTCACCACGGCCGTCATCATGGGCGCGATCGTGACGGCGGTCACGCTGCTGCTGGCCGTCCGGGCGCTGTCAGCGTTCTCGCTCAAGGGCGACGCGGCCTGACGGCTGACCACGAGCATGACGGCTGACTACGAGCCTGACGGCTACGGCCTGGCTCCCGCCGCGGCCGCCTTCAGCTGCTTCTTGTGCTCGCGGACCGAGTCCAGCGACGCCTGGTCCACCACGTCGGCGACCGAGTAGCGCGAGCCCTCCTCGCCGAACCGGCCTGCCGCCTGCCGCCAGCCGGGCGGCTGCACGCTGAGCTGCTTGCCCAGCAGTGCCAGCAGGATCTGCGCCTTGTAGGTGCCGAAACCGGGCAGTTCCGAAAGCCGCGCCAGCAGGTCGGCGCCGTCCGCCGCGTCCAGCCAGATCCGGGCCGCCTGGCCGTCGTAGCGCTCCACGATCGCCCGGGCCAGCTCCTGGGTCCGGCCCGCCATGGCGCGCGGATAGCGGTGCAGGGCGGGCCGCTCGCTGAAGACGGCCGCGAGCGCATCGGGATCGAAGCCGGCCAGCTCGGTGGCCGTCGGCTCATGGCCGAGCCGCTGCATCAGCACGTACGGCGAGCCGAACGCCTTCTCCAGCGGCACCTGCTGATCCAGCAGCATCGCGATGAGCAGGGCCAGCGGGCTGCCCGATAGCAGCTCGTTGGCGCCAGGATCGATGGGCAGCGACAGTGCCATGGCGGCCTCCGGTGGGTGCGGACTAGATGGCCATCCTGCCGTGCCTGATGCGGTCCGCGCAGCTGGCCGTCGCCGCACCCGGCCGGCGATCAGGGCGCGCCGGTCATATCGCCCGCCTGATAGCGGGCGAGCTGCCGGTCCTCCGCTTCCTTCGTCGGGAACTTCAGGAAGACCAGGACGGAACCGATCAGCACGGCGACGATCCCCGCGGTATAGGCCCATCGGTCGCCGGACAGGAACGACGACCTGGCCGCCGAGGTGATCGCGCTGGCGTACTGCGGGTAGCGCTGGGCGACCGCCTGGGCGCCCGCGAACGACTTCGTGAGCTGGTTCTGGACGCTGGCCGACAGGTCCGGGCTGCGCGGTGCCGCCGCGATCGCCTTGGCGAAGGCCGTCGCGTAGCCGGCCGTGAGCAGCGCACCGAAGACCGACTGCATGATCGCGCCGCCCAGGTCGCGCTGCAGGTCGGCGGTGCCCGAGGCCATGCCCACCCGCCGGACCGGCACCGAGCTGGTCAGCGAGTGCGAGGCGGGCGTGCCGGCGAAGCCCACGCCGATGCCGATCAGCGCGTAGGCCAGGCCGACCTGCCAGTAGGAGATGTGCTCCTGCCACAGCAGCAGCATGGTTCCGAATCCGAGCAGGCAGAACAGGTACCCGGTGAGCAGGGTGAACCTGGATCCCCTGGCATGGATCAGCCGGGCCGAACCTGGCGCGACCGCGACCATGAAGAACGCCTGCGGCAGGTTGGCCAGGCCGGCCTGGATGGGCGAGTAGCCGAGCACGTCCTGCAGGAACTGCTGGCCGATGAAGATCGCGCCCATCAGGGAGCCGAACACGATCACCCCGGCGACGGCCGCGACCCAGAACGTCGGCCGCCCGGCGATGTGCAGGTCGTAAAGCGGGTGCGCGGCGGCGCGCTGCCGGGCCACGAACGCGACCGTGGCGGCCACTGCCACTATCGCCAGCCCGATGACCAGTGCCCCCTTTCCCGGGACCGGCGCGAAGTTGATGTCCACGATGAGCACGCCGACCGCCGCGATGGACAGGATGCCGCCCACGTTGTCCACTGGGTCGGTCGTCTCGAGGACATGGCTCGGCACGAACCGTACCGCCATGATGAACGCCACCAGGGCGAGCGGCAGCGTGGCCAGGAACACTGAACCCCAGTAGAAATGCTCGAGCAGCGCGCCGGAGATGGCCGGGCCGAGCGCGGCGACCGCGGCGCCGATGCCGGACCACAGCGCGATCGCCCTGGTCCTGGCCGGACCCGACCACAGCGCCGTGACCAGCGCGAGCGTGGTCGGGAAGGCCATGCCAGCCGAGACGCCGCCGAGGATCCGCGCCACGATCAGCACCGTGTCACTGGGGGCGAACGCGGCCAGCAGGCAGGCAGGCACCGAGAGCGCGACCCCGAGCAGCAGCATCATCTTGCGGCCGTGCCGGTCGCCGACCGCGCCCAGGTACAGGACCGATCCGGCCAGGCCGAGCGAGTACCCGACGGCGACCAGGTCCAGCGCGGTCTGCGAGGAGTCGAACGCCCGGCCGATGGACGGCAGCGCGACATTGGCCACCGACAGGTTCAGGTTGGCGACCGCCGCTACCACGATGAGCGACGTCAGCACCAGCCCGGCGCGCTCAGGCGCGTCGCGGCCGGCACCGGCCGGCGCCGCGGCCCGC
This sequence comes from Streptosporangiaceae bacterium, assembly GCA_050011895.1. Taxonomy (GTDB): domain Bacteria; phylum Actinomycetota; class Actinomycetes; order Streptosporangiales; family Streptosporangiaceae; genus DATBGO01. The sequence continues at coordinate 70,237 of JBEKIF010000012.1, forward strand.
GCGGGCATTGCCGTTGCCATTCCCTCCCCGTTCCCGGTTGGCCCGCGGCGGGCTCCCGCCCGCCGCCAAGTCGCTAACCAGGCATAACGGGGCTGCCCCGGCCGGGCATCACCTCCGTCGGGTGATCAGGGCGCGCTGCCGGGCGCCAGCAGACGGCGCGGTAGGCTGCGCAGTGGGTCGCTCGATCTTGCCGGGCTCGCCAGGGAACCGGTCCGGGATCTGCAGCGTTACCGCTGACGAGGCCAGATGTGGTCTAGTTGTCCTAGGGACAGCACGCGGGAGCCGAGCTTCCGCAGAGAGAAGGAGTCCGGTGTCGCCTCACATGAAGTTCGGCATTGCCGGTGTCATCATCGGGCTCATCTTGTTCATCGTCAGCCCGTGGCTCGCCCTGGGAGTCATCGCCGCCGCGATCATCATCCCGACCATTGCCTACCTGATGCTCGACCCGTCCCAGCGGCGCCGCCTGCGCGCGGCGCGCCGCCGGGGCCAGCTCGGCCGGTGACCAGGCTTAGCTGAGCAGGCCGGGGTAGAGCAGCGACAGTTCCTGTGGGTAGGAAGCGATGAGCCGCAGTTCATCGTCGGTTAGCGGCTTGCCCGTGGCTGACGCGCATACCTGGACAAGCTGGAACACCAGATCTTCCGTCCCGGCCCCGATCTCGATGCCCAGCGAGTCCATGACGTGCCTGAATCCTGCCATGCCGCCGTACTCCCCGGTGAGCACCACCCGGCCCGCCCGGGCGTGCCAGTCGCCAGGGAACGGGCCGAGCGTGTCGTCGTCGTATAGCTCGTAGTTCTGCCGGTTCTTGAGCGCGCCGTCGGCGTGGATGCCCGATTCGTGGGCGAACGCGTTCCGGCCGGTGCCGGGCTGGTTCTGCGGCAGCGGCTGCCCGAAAGCGTAGCTCGCCCAGAGCGCGAACCGCCGCGCCCAGGACAAATCGACCGGATCGCCGATCTCGGCGCGGCCGGCCAGCCCGAAGCCGTGCCTGAAGGCCAGGATGCACGAGATCAGGTCGGCATTGCCTGATCGCTCGCCGATGCCGTTAATACACGTGTTGATCCAGGCGTCCTGGCCGGCGTCGAGATCGCCGAGCGCGCCGGACACCGAATTGGCCACGGCCATGCCCAGGTCGTTGTGGCAGTGCGTCTCGACGGGCATTGACGTGGCGCTGGCCAGCTTGGCGAACCGCTCGCGGATCCGTTCCGGGGTGTCCCCGCCGATGGTGTCGCAGTAGCGGACCCGGTCGGCACCTGCCGCACGGGCGGCCAGTGCGAACTCGTGCAGGAAGCCCTCGTCGGTGCGGGAGCCGTCCTCGGCGTTCACCCCGATGCTCTGGGCTCCGGCGTCCCTGGCGACCGCCACGGCGGCGGTCATTTCCGAGATGATCGCGCCGCGATCCAGCCTGCCGCGGAACTTGTGCTCAATCATCTGATCGGAGGTGGAGATCGACAGGTTGTAGTGCTGCAGGCCAAGCGGCGCGGCCTGCGCTACATCGGCGGCGACGGCCCGGCACCAGCCGGACAGCCGCAGCGGCCCGAACGCCCCCGCGCTGGCCAGCGCCACGTTGGCCCGGACGTAGGGCACCTCGTGGAACAGGAAGGGGAAGCCCATCTCGGACTGCGCGACGCCCAGCCTGGCCAGGTAGAAGTTGACCATCGTCTTGCCGAACTTCGACAAGCCGGTACGCGCCGTCTGCACGCCGTCCCTGTTGGTCACGTCAAGAAAGTGAATAGCGGGCACGCTCGGACCTCCGCGGATACCTCGGCGGGGCACTGCCTGATGGCCCCGTCCGCCTCATCTCGATACTCGATCCTGGTGTACTAAATAGTCAATGTTGATTAAAATCAACTATTAACGGTGCGGGGGAGGGAAGCTGAGTGTCCGAGTGGATCGGGGCCGCCGAGGCTGCCCGGCGGCTCGGCATCAAGCAGGCCAGCCTGTACTCCTACGTCAGCAGGGGAGTGCTCACCCGGCACCGCGGCGGGGCGGGCCGGGCCAGCCTGTTCGACGCGACCGAGGTGGCCGGCCTGGCCCGCAAGGGCAGGCCGCGCCGGGCGCCGGGCGCCGCCGAGCTGATCATTGTCACGGAGCTGACCGAGATCGATGGTGACCAGCTTCGCTACCGGGGCCATGACGCGATCAGGCTCGCCACGGCCAGCAGCTTCGAGGACGTGGCCGGCCTGCTCTGGACGGGTGCTCTCGGCGGCGGTCCGCCGGCCGGCCAGTGGCGCGCCACCAGCGAGGCCATCGCCGCGGGCCGGGCCGCCCAGGCCGCGCTCCCGGCAGACACGCTGCCGCTGGAACGGCTCCAGGTGATCGTGCCCGCGCTCGCCGCCACCGACCGGCTCCGGCTGCACCTGGACCCGCCCGCCGTGATCGCCGCCGCAGCCAGCCTGATCTGCGGCATGGTCGACTGCCTGCCGGTGCCCGGCCCGCCGCCGGGGACGGGCTTCATGCCCGGGACGGACTTCGTGCCCGGGACGGACTTCGTGCCCGGGCCGCCGACCCCGGCAGTGCCTGACGGGAGCTCGATCGCCGGCCGGCTGCTGCCCAAACTGTGCCCCGGCCAGCCGCTTCCCGGCCTGGACCGGGTGCTCAGCACCGCGCTGGTGTTGCTCGCCGATCATGAACTGGCCGCCTCGACCCTTGCCGCGCGGGTCGCCGCCTCGGTGCGGGCCGATCCTTACGCCGTCGTCGCGACCGGACTTGGCGCGCTGGGCGGTGCGCTGCATGGCGGGGCGGCGCTCGCTGCCGAGACCATGCTGAGTTCGGCCACCGGTCCTGCGGATGCGCCGCGCGTGGTCGGAGATCTGCTCAGGCGCGGTGAGCGGATCCCCGGATTCGGTCACTTCATCTACCAGACCGGCGACCCGCGGGCCGTTTCGCTCCTTAATCTGACCAGGAACGCCATACCGGCCTCCGAGCGCCTGTTGGTGGCCGACGCGGTGCTCGCCGAGGCCAGCCGGCGGGCCCTGCCCGAGCCGAACATCGACTTCGCGCTGGCCGTACTTACCGTGCTGGGCGGGATGATCCCGGGAGCCGGGGAGGCGATCTTCGCGGTCGCCCGGACCGCGGGCTGGCTGGCGCATGCGCTGGAGGAGTACGCGCGCGACTCGCCGATCCGGCCGCGCGGCGTCTACACCGGACCTCGCGCGGCACCGTCCTGAGCGGCCCGCGCGTTCCCCTGGCCGCCCGGCCGCCCGGCCGCCCGCCCGTCCGCGGCCACGGGAATCAGAACGCGTCCCGCGGCATTCCCTGGAGGCAGGACTTCTATCCGGGGAGACTCCAGATGGCCGTACGCCGCCTGAACCACGCCGTCCTTTATGTCCGGGACCTGGCGACCACCGTCGACTTCTACCGCGGCGCGCTCGGGTTCGAGGTGCGCACCGAGATCCCGGGGCGGGCGGCGTTCCTCCGCGCGCCAGGCTCAGCCAATGACCATGACCTCGGCCTCTTCGAGGTCGGCGATGCGGCCCGGCCGGACAGCCCGTACCTGGGCCTGTATCACCTGGCCTGGGAGGTGGGCACGCTAGCCGAGCTGGCCCAGATCCGGGCCGAGCTCGAAGCCCGCGGCGCCCTCGTCGGCGCCAGCGACCACCGGGTATCCAAGTCCCTGTACGCGAAGGACCCCAGCGGGATCGAGTTCGAGGTGATGTGGCGGGTCCCTGCCGAGGACTGGGATACCGAGATGGCCAGCGGCGCCATGATCGCGCCCCTCGACCTGGACGGTGAGCTTGCCCGCTGGGGCGACCGGGTGACCGGAGCCGCAGCCGGCTCGGTGACCTGACCGCAGGGACGGATGCCGACGGCTGCCCGGTTTCTCCGTGCTGAGCCGCATCCTGCTGCCGGGAGTTCCAGGATGCCCGAAATGCCCGCAGGCTCGCGCCGCGGGCTAGCCGAGGGCGCGGCGCCCGGCCAGTTCTTCGTACAGGGCCGCGGTCTGCGCCGCGACAGCGGGCCAGCCGAACTCGGCGACGGCGCGCTTGCGCCCCAGCTGGCCCATCGCCGCGGCCCGGCCGGGTTCACCTACCAGCACATTGATCGCTTCGGCCAGTGCGCCTGCGTCACCGGGCGGCACCAGCAGGCCGGTCTCGCCGTCGGCGACCACTTCAGGTATCCCGCCGACCCTGGAGGCCACGACGGCCGCGCCGCAGGCCATTGCCTCCAGGTTGACGATGCCGAGCGGCTCGTACAGCGACGGGCAGACGAATACGGTGGCGTGCGTCAGCAGCTGGATCACCTCGCGCTTGGCGAGCATCCCGGACAGCCAGGTGACGCCGGACCTGCGCGCCCGCAGCCGGCCGGCGAGGCCGGCGACCTCGGACTCGAGCTCGGGCGTGTCCGCCTGGCCGGCGCAGATCACCAGCTGCGCCGCCGGGTCGATGCGATCAGCTGCCCGCAGCAGTACTGGCAGCCCCTTCTGCCTGGTCACCCTGCCGACGAAGACAACGGAGGGCTGGCCGGCGTCGACGCCCCAGCGGTCCAGGACATCAATCGCCGGATCGGGGGCGTACTCCAGGGTGTCGATCCCGTTGCGGATCACCCGGACCCGGTCGGCCTGGACGGCCGGGTAGGCGGCGAGCACGTCGGATCGCATCCCGTCGGACACCGCGATGACGGCGGCCGCAGCCTCGACCGCGGTCCGCTCGCACCAGGACGATACGGCGTAACCGCCGCCGAGCTGCTCGGCCTTCCATGGCCGCAGCGGCTCGAGCGAGTGGACGGTCACGACGTGCGGGACCGAGTAGAGCAGGGACGCCAGGTGCCCGGCCAGGTTCGCGTACCAGGTATGCGAATGAACCAGATCCGTCCCGGCCGCCGCGGCCGTCATCGACAGGTCCGCCGAGACAGTCCGCAGCGCCTGGTTGGCGCCGCTGAGGAGGTCCCACGGCCGGTGCGCCACGGCACCCTCGCGGTCGATGCCCTGGCAGTGCACGGTCAGGTCGACCAGGGCGGCCAGCTCCCGGGCCAGGTAGCTCACGTGCACCCCGGCCCCGCCATAGACCTCCGGCGGGTACTCCCTGGTCAGCAGCGCCACCCGGAGCGGGTGGCCAGACCCGGCCAGCGTCACTCCGGCACCGCCTGGCCCTTGCCGACCACGGTGATGCCGCCTTCCGACACCACGAAGCCGCGCGCCACATCGTGCTCCTTATCGACGCCGACCTGGACGCCCTCGGGGACGATCACGTTCTTGTCCAGGATGGCGTCCTTGACCACGGCGTAGCGGCCGATATGGGTGTTATGCAGCAAGACCGACCGCTCCACCCTCGACCAGCTGTTCACCCGCACCCCTGGCGAGAGGACTGAGTCGCGCACCAGGCCGCCCGAGACGACGACGCCGTTGCTGACGATGCTGTCGAGAGCGCGGCCGATCCGGTCGCCCCGGTCGTGCACGAACTTGGCAGGCGGCTGCGACGGCACGTGAGTCAGGATCGGCCAGTAATCGTTGTACAGGTTGAATACCGGCACGATGGCGCACAGATCCATGTGGGCGTCGAAGTACGAGTCGAGCGTTCCCACATCGCGCCAGTACCCGGTATCCCTGGCGGCGGCCCCTGGGACCTTGTTGTCGAGGAAGTCATATACCTGAGCGCGGCCCTTGGTGACCAGCAACGGGATGATGTCGCCGCCCATGTCGTGGCGGCTGGCGTGATTGGCCGCGTCCTGCCGTAGCGCCTCGATCAGCACCGCGGTGTCGAAGACATAGATGCCCATCGAGGCGAAGGCCTCGTCGGGGCGGCCGGGCAGCGCCGGCGGATCGGCGGGCTTCTCCAGGAACGCCTCGATGGTGCGGCCGTCCGCAGCAGCCTGGATCACTCCGAACGCCGTCGCGTCCTTCCGCGGTACCGGAATGGCCGCCACCGTGACGCCCGCTCCGGCGGCCACGTGCTGATCGATCATCTGCATCGGATCCATCCGGAACACGTGGTCGGCGCCGAAGACGGCCACGATATCCGGCTGGTCGTCGTAGATCAGGTTCAGCGACTGGTAGATGGCGTCCGCCGAGCCGGTATACCAGTGCGGGCCGAGCCGTTGCTGGGCTGGCACGGGGGTGACGTAGTTGCCGAGCAGCGTGTTCATCTGCCAGGTCGTGGTGATGTGCCGGTCCAGGCTGTGGCTCTTGTACTGGGTGAGCACGCAGATCCGCCTGAACCCGGCGTTGACCAGATTGGAGAGGGCGAAGTCCACCAGCCGGTACAGCCCGGCGAAGGGCACTGCGGGTTTGGCACGGTCCGCGGTGAGCGGCGCGAGCCTCTTGCCCGCGCCCCCGGCCAGCACGATGCCCAGGACTCGTCGTGCAACCATCACGCACCTCCTCAACGCCCGGCCCGTGCGCCCCCTGGTGCATTGTTCCTAGTGTCACCCGGTCGGGGCGGTAACGGTATGACTCACACCCGACTGGCAGCCTAACTTTCGCGGCGGCTGACCTGGCAGCGGGCCCCGAGGGCCGCTCCGTGGCCGGTGACTCACGGAGCGTGGGTGACGCGCAGCTTTGACTGCTCGTGCGGCAGTTCCTCCCAGTCGGTCATGAAGGTGGCCCGCAGCCCCCGGGTGGCGGCGAGCGCGATCAGGGTCTCCGTCCGGTAGTAGAAGTCCTCGCGCAGCACGTGATGCTCGGCTCCCTCGGTCCGGTCGAAGGTGAAATCGAAGAAGCCGCCGGGCGCCATGACCCGGCCGACGTTCGCCAGGCATTCGTCGATCACCTCGATGGGCGAGTGCGAGAACACGCTGTGCGCGTGGACCACATCGAACTGCCCGTCAGGCAAGAACCCGAACCGCAGGTCGCGGACCAGCGTCAGGTGCGGCAGCTTGGCCTGCAGGCCGTACTCCGCAACGGTGTCCTGCGCCGCGAGGAGTATCTCCGGCGAGATATCAATTCCGTAGTAGTTAGCCGGGTCGAGGTGGTCGATGAACAGCCGCCCGGCGCGCAGGTTCCCGCAGCCGATCTCGAGCATCCGGCTATCGGGCTTGAGGCCATGGCTGACCAGGTAGTCGAACTGCAGCTGGCCGAGCTTGAGCCAGGAGTCGCGGGTCTTGCTGCCGACCGCGCCGTCACTGCTGCGCGCCGCATCCGAGGCCATGACGGCCCGGTAGTAGCTGACGTGGTCCCGGGTCCCGAGCCAGAGAAACGCGTCACGGCTGCGTCGGCGAGCGTACGGGATGAGGTTGCCCGGGTGGGTGGCCGCATACCTAATCTTGAAGCCCAGCCTGGAACGATCTTTCTCAGTCACGCCCACCAGAGTAGAGAAAAGCCGGCGGCGCCGCGAAGGCTTACGCCACAGGCTGTTCGGCGTCGGTATGCAGCCGCCTGGCCGCCTCGCGGGTCGCGAGCAGCCGGGCGGTATGCACGCCCGCTGCGATCACGATGCCCCAGATGAGAGCCTCGCCGAGAGCGACCTGCGGATCCTCGGGATGCTCTGGGGGTTCCCTGCCGGTGAGCTTCTTCCCGGCGAGGATGATCACCTTACGGGCAAGAAAGGCCGCGCCGACGCCGGCCAGTCCCTTGACCGCTCGCGAGACCGTGTCGCCCTGCTTGGCTGACATTCGACATCCCTCCATTGGCCGTCTGCTGATCATCCCACGGGGCTGCCGCTGGCGCGGGCCTGCGGCCTTGATCGCTGAATCGCGGCCGCAAGTTCTGCGGGCCGCCTGGTGCCGAGCAGCCAGTATGGCGTGCCCGAGTTGTCGCCGGTGACCTCGACATAGACGGCGCGGGACAGATAGGGCCTGATCAGGAGAAAAGCCGAGGGGTCGGCCCGGGGGCCGCGAAGGGCCCGCGCCTGCGCCTCGTCGAGCGTCGCGACTTCCCCGGCCTCGCTCAGCGGCAAGACAGCCGATCCAGCGCGCAATCTGCCGTCCGTCACCTCGATCGTGGCATTACCGAAAAGCAGCAGTGCGGCCGCGCATCCGCCACCGAGCACCAGATAGCACAAAAAGGCCACGAACAGGCTGAATCCCGCCCAGAGAGTGGTGCCGAAGATGACCGCGGAGAGCATGCCGAGCAGCCACCAGGAGGCCGGCACGCGCAGCTGTTCATGGTAGTCGCGCATTGGTCAACGGTAGTTGGTTACATGGTGAGCATGACTGGCTGGCGGACGAGGCATGGCAGTACGGACCCCGATCACGGCGGTGCCGCCCGGGACGGGCGTGCACATGTCGCGGCGGGCGACGCAGGCGGCGCGGGCCGGCCGGGTAACGGCGGCCCGGATAGGCCTGCTGAGGGCGGGGGTAGCGGGCCGGGCGGTAGCGGTGCGGGCCCCGCGGCTGAGGGCGCCGAGAGCGGGGCCGCCGGCAGCGGGGCGGGCAGTTCGGCCGAGGGGGCGCCCGGTGGCCTGGCTGACGGGATAGGGCGGCTGCTGCGGGCAGCTGCCCTCAGCCTCCGGCCGCGAGCGCGGCCAGGCGCCGGGACGCAGCCAGGCACCGGGACGCAGCCGGGCACCGGGAGCCAGCCAGGCACCGGGACGCAGGCCGGCAGGCCGGGCCCGGCGGTGCCGGAGATCCCGGCTCGCAGGCCGGAACCCCAGGTGCCAGGCTTCCTGCAGCGGGCGGCCGCCTGGTCGTGGCGGCTGCTCCTGGTCGGCCTGCTGATATACGTCGCCTTCCGGGTGGCCAGCACGCTTCGCCTGGTGGTCCTGCCATGTATAGCGGCCCTGCTCCTGACTGCCCTGCTGCAGCCGCTGACGGCGCGGCTGCGCAGGGCGGGCCTGCCCGCGCTCGCGGCCACCTGGTGCACTGTCCTCGTCGCGGTCGCCGTGCTGGCCGGGATCGCGACGCTGGCCGCCACCCGGGTGAGCGCCGACTACCCGACGCTCACCACCGAGGTGAAGCACACCGCTCACCAGGTGCAGGTCTCGCTGGCCGGCAGCCCGTTTCACATCAGCAGCAAGCGGCTGCAGGAATTGTCCGGCCAGCTGGTCAAGTTCCTATCGCAGCACAAATCGCAGGTGGCAGGGACGGTACTGACCGGCGGCAAGATCTTCCTTGAGTTGCTGACCGGCCTCGTCCTCATGTTGTTCGTGACCTTTTTCCTGCTCAAGGACGGCGAGCGAATCTGGGTCTTCCTGACGAAGGGGCTATCGCCCGAGTCAAGGCGGCGGGCGGACAATGCAGGCGCCGCAGCCTGGGTTGCGCTGGTGAACTACATCCGCGGCACCACTGCGGTCGCGGCCATCCACGCCGTGTTCATCGGCCTGGCCCTGTGGATCCTGGGCGTTCCGCTCCTCGTGCCCCTGATCATCCTGGTGTTCCTCGCCGCCTACGTGCCGCTCGTGGGGATCCTGGTGGCGGGGGCGCTGGCGATCCTGGTGACTCTTGGCACCAAGGGCTGGATCGCGGCAGTCATCCTGCTCGCCGTCTTCCTGGCGGAGAACCAGCTGGAAAGCCACCTGCTGCAGCCCCTGGTGGTGGGCCGGATCGTCCGCTTGCATCCGCTCGCGATCATCCTGGTCCTGGCGGTCGGCGGCGTCATCGCCGGGATAGCAGGTGCCATCGTGGCGGTGCCCGCCGCAGCCGCGATCAGCTATGCGTGGCCGCATCTACGCCGCGAGCAACCGGGCCAGCCCGGGCCGCCCGGCCAGCCAGGGCCGCCGCCCGGGGCACCCGGCGGGGCAGCGCTACCCGGCGGTGCGGCCCCGCCGGGCGGAGCCGCGCTGTCTCTCGGCGGGCTGCTATCGGACGGGCTGGTATCGGACGGGATGCTGCCAGGCGGGGTGCTGCCAGGCGAGGTGCTGCCAGGCGGGCTGGCGCCCGGCGGGGAGACCGCCGTCATCCCGGGCTAGCCCGCCCGTGGGGGCGCATCAGTTGCCGTCCCGGGAACTGGTCTTGGCCGGCGGCACATCGGCGGCCATCGTCTGCGTCTGCGCCGCCGGGCGGCCAGCCGGCTGTAGGGTCACGTCCGTGCATCGGCATATCCGAAGGGTGGTGACCCATGCCGCTCGCCAACGGCGAACCTGACCGGGTCCAGGTGCTGCTCAAGCGTCTCGATCCTGGTCTACCGGTGCCAAGCCGCGCTCACCCGGGTGATGCCGGCGCCGACCTGTTCGCCGCCATGGACGTGGAACTCGCGCCTGGAGCGCGCGCGGCCGTGCCGACTGGTGTCGCGATCGCATTGCCCGATGGCTACGCCGCCTTCGTGCATCCGCGGTCCGGGCTGGCGGTAGAGCACGGGGTCACGATCGTTAATGCGCCAGGCACCGTGGACGCCGGGTACCGTGGCGAGATCAGGGTGACCCTTCTCAACACCGACGCCGACACCCCGGTGCGCTTCCAGCGCGGGGACCGCATCGCCCAGCTCGTGGTCCAGCGCGTGGAATGTCCGGTCTTCCGGGAGGTTGACACGCTGCCTGGCTCGGCCAGGGGAGACGGCGGGTTCGGATCGACAGGCGGGCACGCCGACGGCGAGCCTGCGGGCGGACATGAGTTTCCGGTACGGAAGTAACCGGTACGGAAGTAAGGAGCGTGCGGGGTGTTCCGACGGCGTCGCCGCGGTGATGCGGATGAGCCCGGTCCTGACCGGGCCGATATCCGAGATGACGTCGGCTCCGAGGACGCCCCGGGGCTCGGCGACCGGGAGTTCGGCGACGCTGAGCTCGAGGACCGGGAGTTCGGCGACGCAGAGTTCGGCGACGTCGCTGAGTTCCACGACGGCGCCGAGTTCGAGGACGACGCTGGGTTCGGCGGCGCCCCGACGGGCATCGGTCCTGCTGCGGCGGCCGGAGGGTACGCCCAGGCGGGCCCGCTCGGCGGCCGTCAGCCAGGCGCCGGCGATGAACCCGGCGGAGCAGGCTCAGGTCCGTGGGACGGGGCGGGAAGCTACCCGGCTACCGAGCGGATGGACTTCGGCAGCCTGCTCGTTCCCGCGCGGGAGGGCCTGGACGTCCAGGTCAACATGGCCGAGGACCAGGGGGTCTGGATTGCCATCGTGAGCGGCGAGAGCGCGCTTCAGCTGCAGGCGTTCGCTGCACCGAAGACCAGCGGGCTCTGGGAGGAGGTCCGCCTCGAGATCGCTGGCGAGGTGGCCAAGTCAGGCGGCGAGAGCACGGAATCGGACGGCCCGTTCGGTCCCGAACTGCACGCGCGGATCAATGCCACCGAGCCGGGGCAGCGCCGCCAGCCCCTGCAGCGGGTCAGGTTCATGGGCGTCGACGGGCCTCGCTGGTTCCTCCGTGGCGTGATCAGCGGCCCGGCAGCGCACCGGCCTGCGCTGGCGAGGCCCTTGGAAGAACTCTTCGGCGACGTGGTCGTGGTGCGGGGCGAGCATCCCGCCCCGCCGCGTGACCTGCTGGAGATCCGGCTGCCCGAAGACGCCCGCCGCGCCCTTGAGGAGCAGATGGCGCAGGCCGCCGACAGTCCTGACTACCCGAGCCCGTTCGACCGCGGCCCGGAGATCACCGAGACGAGGTAGCTCACCGCTCTCCGGCCAGCAGCCTGGCCAGTTCATCCTCGACGTCCTGGCTGGTGACGAAGAGCAGCTCATCGCCGCCCTCCAGCGGGTCATCGCTGTCCGGCACGATCACCCTGCTGTCCCGGAGAATCGCGACAAGCGCGGTGTCGGCGGGCCACTCGATGCCGCCGATCCGCTGGCCGGCCAGCGGTGCGTCGGCCGCCATGGTCAGCTCGACCAGGCTGGCCTCGCTCTGCCGGAACGTCATCAGGCGGACCAGGTCGCCGACGCTGACAGCCTCTTCGACCAGCGCCGAGAGCAGCCGCGGGGTCGACACGGCCACGTCCACGCCCCACGACTCGTTGAACAGCCATTCGTTGTTGGGGTGGTTGATCCGCGCCACCACCCTGGGCACCCCGTACTCGGTCTTGGCCAGCAGCGACACCACCAGGTTGGCCTTGTCATCGCCGGTCGCGGCGATGACCACATTGCAGCGCTCAAGCGAGGCGTCGTCGAGCGAGGCGATCTCGCACGCATCGGCCAGCAGCCACTCGGCTCTCGGCACGCTGTCCACCTTGATGGACCTGGGGTTCTTGTCGATGAGCAGGACCTCATGACCGTTGCCGAGCAGTTCCTTGGCGATGGACCGGCCGACCGCGCCGGCGCCCGCGATCGCTACCCGCATCAGTGGCTTCCCTTCCCTGGCGCGGCAGGCCGGGCGAACACCGATCCGATCCGGTCCAGGTCACTGGCCTCAGCGAGGACGTGCAGCACGTCACCTTCCTGCAGCACGGTGCCGGGAGCCGGCAGCATCGCGTCGCCCAGCCTGGAGATGTAGGCGATCCTGACCCGGGCGGTGTCCTCAAGCGTCCTGACCTTCTCGCCGAGCCAGTCGCCCGAGTACGCGACGTCAGCGAGCACGATCGCGCCGGTCGGATCGCGCCACAGCGGCTCGGCGCCCTCCGGCAGCAGCCTGCGCAGCAGCTGATCGGCCGTCCAGCGCACCGTGGCCACCGTCGGGATGCCGAGCCGCTGGTAGACCTCGGCTCGCCGGGGATCGTAGATCCGGGCGGCAACCCGCTGCACACCGAATGATTCCCTGGCCACCCGCGCCGCGATGACGTTCGAGTTATCCCCGCTGCTGACCGCTGCGAACGCGTCGGCCTGCTCGATGCCCGCCTCGACGAGGACATCGCGGTCGAAGCCGATGCCGGTGACCCGCCGGCCCTTGAAATGCCCGTGCAGCAGCCTGCGGAACGCCTCCGGGTCCTGGTCGATGATGGCAACGGCGTGCCCCTGGTCCTCGAGGATGTGCGCGATCGTCGAACCGACCCGCCCGCATCCCATGATGACGATATGCACTGTCTTCCTTCCGGCGGTAACGGTGCCCGATCAAGGTATGCCCTCTGGCAGGCCAGTGCTAGTCCGGAATACCGCGGGAAGCAGAACCGAATACCCCGGGGCCAGCAGGGCGGCGCCAGTCACGGGAGCATGGTGGGATGTCACCCTCCCCGGATGAGCCGCTGCGGCCAGGTGATCTGGTCGATTTCACGGTCGGCGAGGCCGCGCACGGCGGCTGGTGCGTGGCGCGACCCGAACCAGGACACGGCCAGGTGATCTTCGTGCGGCACGCGCTGCCCGGCGAGCGGGTCAGGGCCGTCATCACCCAGCGGACGTCGAAGCTGGCGCGGGCTGATGCGGTGGAAATCGTGGAAGCTGCCGCCGCCCGGGTGCCGCCGCCGTGCCCGCACGCCCGGCCTGGCGGCTGCGGCGGCTGCGACTGGCAGCACGCCAGCCTGCCGGCCCAGCGGGCGCTGAAGGCCGCCGTCGTCAGCCAGCAACTGCGCCGCATCGCCGGCATCGAGCGCGAGGTGACGGTCGAGCCGGTCCCCGGTGACGACGACGGCCTCGGCTGGCGCACCCGGGTCAGGTTGGCGGTACGTCCCGACGGTACCGCCGGGCTGCACAAGCACCGCTCCCACGAGGTGATCGAGATCGGCGACTGCCCGATCGCTCATCCGCTGGTCGGCGCGGCCGACCTGGCCAGCCGGAAGTGGCCTGGCGCCCGCTGGGTCGAGGTGAGCACCGCGCCGGCCTCCGGCGACCGCGCGGTCATCGTGTCCGCGGCGGGCGGCAGCGGGCGGCCACCGCGCGGCCGGGCGGGCCAGGCGCGGGGGCGGGGGCGGCACGGCTCGGCGGTGCCGGCTCCCGGCGGCTACCTGCGCCAGCATGCCGCGGGGCGGGACTGGCGGGTAAGCGCGGCGGCGTTCTGGCAGGTGCATCCCGGAGCGGCGGACACCCTCTGCGCCGCGGTGCTCGACGCGCTGCGCCCGCGGCCCGGCGACGTGGTGCTCGACCTGTACTGCGGGGCCGGGCTGTTCGCCGGCCTGCTCGCGGAGGCGGTCGGTCCGGCCGGCTCCGTCATCGGGATGGAGCAGGACCGGCAAGCCGTGCGCGATGCCAGGCACAACCTGCGCGCGGCGCCGTGGGCGCGGGTGCACTGCGGCGACGCCGGCGAGCTACTGGCTCGCCAGCGCCCGTCCGGTGCCACGCTGGCCGTCCTAGACCCGCCGAGAACGGGGGCATCGAAGCCGGTCATCGACCTGCTGTGCGGGCCGGCCAGGGAGAGCGGCGGCGCTGCCGCCGTCCTGCGCCGGATCGCCTACGTGTCCTGTGATCCGGCCACCCTGGCCAGGGACCTCGGGCTGTTCCGCGAGCGCGGTTGGGACCTGAAGGACCTGCGCGCGTTCGACGCGTTCCCGATGACTCATCACGTGGAATGCCTGGCCACCCTCGAACGGCCGGCCGCCGGGTGACGTGCGGGCGCGACCCGGGAGGCGAAATGGCGTACCTGGGGGCTCGCGGACTACCCCGTGGCCGTCGCGATCACGCCTTGACAGCCGCAGCCTCGTCGCCCGGGCGGCCTGGGTTGCGAGCGGCTCAGCGGCGGCCTTACGGACGCTCGTGCGGGGAACGAGGTCGGGCGGACATCGGGTGACGGAATGGGCCAGGATGAGGCCATGGAACTGAGGGTCTTCACTGAGCCGCAGCAGGGTGCCGACTACGCGGCGCTGCTGCGGGTGGCCACCGCGTCGGCGGATCTCGGCTTCGGCGCCTTTTTCCGCTCCGATCACTATCTCAAGATGGGCGACGTCAGCGGGCTGCCCGGCCCGACCGACGCCTGGACCACGCTGGCCGGGCTGGCCCGTGAGACGACCGGGATCCGGCTCGGCACGCTGATGACCGCGGCCACCTTCCGGCACCCGGGCCCGCTGGCCATCATCGTGGCGCAGGTTGACCAGATGAGCGGCGGCCGGGTCGAGCTTGGCATCGGGGCGGGCTGGTTCGAGGCCGAGCACGCTGCGTACGCCATCCCGTTCCCCAGCAGCGGCGAGCGGTTCAGCAGGCTGGACGAGCAACTGGCTGTCATCACCGGTCTCTGGGAGGCAGCGGAGGGCGGGTCGTTCGCGTACCAGGGCACGTACTACTCGGTGACCGACTCGCCTGCACTGCCCAAGCCGGCCCAGCGGCCGCGGCCTCCTGTGATCATCGGCGGCACTGGCCCGACCCGGACGCCGAAGCTCGCCGCGAAGTATGCCGACGAGTACAACGTCCCGTTCACGGACCTGGACGGGACGACCGCAGCGTTCGGCCGGGTGCAGCAGGCCTGCGCCGCGGCGGGGCGGCACGAGTCGTCCATGATCTACTCGGCGGCCCAGGTCGTCTGCTGCGGTCGGTCCGCTGCCGAGCTGGCCCGCCGGGCCCGCGCGATCGGCAGGGAGCCTGACGACCTTCGCGAGCACGGGCTGGCCGGATCGCCCGATGAGGTCGCCGAGAAGATCGCCAAGTTCACGGCGATCGGCGCGGAGCGGATTTACCTCCAGGTGCTCGACCTGGACGACCTTGATCACCTCGCTCTGATCGCCAGCGAGGTGCTGCCCCAGGTGAGCTGACCAGCACCGACTCAGCTGGCGCCCGCCCACGGGTCGTAATCCACCTCGAGGGCCTCCTGCGGTGGCCGCTGCGCCTCCGGGACATTGCGCAGGTTCAGCCTGATCCGGGTCCACGTCGAGAAGCGCCCGCGCATCGAGTCCACCAGCACGTCAGCGGGCTCCAGGCGGCCCGCGGCGCCCGGATGGCGGTCCTGCCATCGCCGCAGGCCAGCCATCGCCTCCGCTCTGGTCGCCGCCCTGGCTACCTCGATCAGCGGCATCGCCGACTTGCGACGGCCGGCCGGACCGCTGCCCGTACCCGGCGCGGCGAGCCGGACGAGAGGCTGCGGCGGCGCCTGGTCCTGGCCCGCCGGGCGCGAGCGGCGTTTCGACGGCTGGACCCGCGGCTGCTCGCCGGCCTGCCGGGTGAAATGCGGCGGCCAGGGCGCATCGGGCAGCCCCCCGGCCGCGTCGCGCGCCGCCGCGGCCAGCAGCGGATCGAGCGAGCCCACGGCCGCGTCGATGCCCGCCCACAGATCGCCGAGCGCGGCGAACCGCTGCGGGACGGAGTCGATGGTGAACGCCGCTGGGTCGCAGTCCGGTACCTCATCCCAGGTCAGCGGGGTGGAGACCCGGGCATCAGCGGTCGGCCGGACTGAGTAGGCCGAGGCGACCGTCCGGTCCTTCGCATTCTGGTTGTAATCAACGAAGACGCCGTGGCGCTCCTCTTTCCACCACCGCGACGTGGCGTCATCGGGCGCCCGGCGCTCGATCTCCCTGGCGAGCGCGACGGCTGCGCTGCGCACCTCGGGAAAGCTCCAGCGCGGCTCGATCCGGGCGTAGATGTGGATGCCGCGTGATCCGGACGTCTTCGGCCAGCCGGTCAGGCCGAAGTCGCTGAGCGCCTCCCCGGCCACCAGCGCCACCCGGACGATCTGCGGCCAGTCCACGCCGGGCACCGGGTCGAGATCGACGCGCAGTTCGTCGGGGTGATCGAGGTTCTCGGCACGCACCGGGTGCGGGTTGAGGTCGATGCAGCCCAGGTTCACCACCCAGGCCAGGGCCGCGGCGTCGCGGACCACGACCTCCTCGGCCGTGCGCCCGGACGGGAAGCTCAGCATGATCGTCTCGATCCAGTCGGGCCGCGACGATGGCGCCCGTTTCTGGAAGAACGCCTCCGACTCAGCCCCGTGCACGAAGCGTTTGAGTACCATCGGCCGCCCGGCCACGCCGCCCAGCGCCCCGTCCGCGACGCTCAGGTAGTAGCGGACCAGGTCCAGCTTGGTATGGCCGGTCCGCGGAAAGTAGACCTTGCCCGGGTTGCTGACCGGCACCTTGCGCCCGGCGACCTCCAGGATCTCCTTGGGATCCGGCATGCGGACACGATAACCGGCGGGAGCCAGCCTGTTCGCATCCGGTACGGACCCGGGACCTAACCGGAAGCGGCCTGTCTGGCGTCCGCGTGCGTATCACCGGGTAGGTCCTGCCGAAGCAGCGCCGCCCGTGCCGCGGCGCTGGCGCCGTCCACGCGCGCGTTGCGCCCGACCGCAGCGGCGCCGATGACCGCGGCGGCGGCAACCGCGGTGAGCAGGCTCACCTGCTCGCCGAGCAGCAGCGCTGACCAGCCGAGCGTCAGCGCGGGCTGGGCGAGCTGCAGCCTGCCCACCCGGGCGACCCCGCCGCGGGCCAGCCCCGCGTACCAGGCGAAGAATCCCAGGCACATCGAGACCAGGCTGACGTAGGCCAGGCCGATGACGGCTCCGGCGGTGAGATGCCGCGGCGGATCCGCCAGGCCGGCGGCGATCGTGACCGGCACGGCTACCGGCAGGGCCAGGATCACCGCCCAGCAGATGACCCGCCAGCCGCCGTACGTACGGGCCAGCGCGCCGCCCTCCGCATAGCCGAGCCCGGCGACTGCGATAGCGACAAGCAATATAACGTCACCACCGCGCAGTCGGCCGGCACCCTGGATCAGCGCGAAGCCGATGACCACCGCGAGCCCGGTCGCCAGCGCCGCCCAGTAGGCCGGGCGGGGACGCTCGCCGGCCCGCAGCACCGCCATCCCGGCGGTGGCGGCCGGGATAAGGCCGGTCAGTACCGCGCCATGGACGCTGTTCACCTGGCGCAGCGCGATCGCTGACAGCAGGCCGAAGCCGACGCCGACGGTGGCGGCGACGATCAGCAGCCGGGGGAGCGCCCGGCGTGGCGGGATCAGCGGCTGGTGCCTGGCGGCCAGGATGATGATGGCCAGCACGGCCGACGGCACCGCGCGGCCCACCCCGACCACGACCGGGCTGAACGCGGTCTCGGCTGCGCCCGTCGCCGGGAACGTGACGCTGAAGCACAGCACGCCGAGCGCCCCGAGCAGCATCGGTGACGCTTCCCTGCGCAGGACAGAAGTGCTTCTATTAGCTCTCATGAACGATGATAGCAATCAAGCATCCGCGCAGGCCGCTGTGGAGCGTCTTGTCGGCTCTCTTCCGCCGGATAGCCGGCTCCCGTCGTACCGGGTCCTCCAGCAGCGCTACCGGCTCAGTCCGGCAACGGTGCAACGGCTGCTAGCCACCCTGGCCCGGCGCGGGCTGGTGGTGACCAGGCCAGGCAGCGGAACCTATACCGCAGCCGCCCGCCGTCGCTCAGCTGGCGCGCCCGACGTCTCCTGGCAGACCCTGGCGGTTGGCACCAGGGGCGGCCTTGGCCCGGAGCTTGAGCGCCTGGTCGAGCCGTCCCCGGCCGATGCGCTACCGCTTGCTAGCGGGTTCCTCGATGCGACCTTGCAGCCGCTCGGCCTGCTCGCGGCCGCGGCGTCCCGCGCCGGGCGCCGGCCGCAGGGCTGGAGCCGGCTGCCTTCCCAGGGCCTGCCCGAGCTGCGCAGCCACTTCGCGCGCCGGGCGATCCGGTGGTCGTGGAGTCGCCGACCTACGTTGGGGCGCTGGCCGCGGCTAGGGCCGCTGGCCTGATCCTGATCCCTGTTCCGTGCGACAAGGAAGGGGTGCTGCCCGACGCGCTCGCCGATGCGCTCGCTCGTACCGGCGCCCGGCTCGCCTACCTGCAGCCGAGGTACACCAACCCGACCGGAGCCGTGCTGGCGTCGCAGCGGCGCGGCGCGGTCCTGGCAGCGGTGGCCAGCTGCGGCGCTTTCGTCATCGAGGACGACTGGGTCCGCGACCTGGATCTTGGCCAGCCGTCGCCGCCGCCGCTGGTCACGATGGACGACGACGGCCACGTGATCTACCTGCGGTCGCTGACCAAGCCGGTGGCGGCGGGCCTGCGGGTGGCGGGGCTCGCCGCCCGCGGGCCGGTGCTGGCCAGGCTCCGCCGCGGCCGGATCAGCGACGACCTGTTCGTCGCGCCGGTGCTGCAGCAGGTAGCGCTCGATGTGCTGACCGCCGCTGGCTGGCACCGGCATCTGGGCACCGTCCGGCGGGTACTGCGGGAGCGCAGGGACACCCTGGCGGCTGCCGTCCGGGCGCTCCTCCCGGGCTGCGACCTGGCCGCGCTTCCCGGCGGCGGCCTGCACCTGTGGCTCCGGCTGCCCGATCGGTGCTCCGACGCCGGCGTTGCCGAGGCGTGCGCGGCGCGGGGGCTTGCGGTGAGCCCGGGCCGGTCGTGTTTCGCCGGCGAGCCGCCCGGTTCCTACCTGCGGCTCTCTTATGGGGCGGCGGACGCAGGCGCGCTGGCCCGCGGTGCCGAAATCCTCGCCGGGGTACTCGGCGCAGCTTAGGCTGCGCCGAGGTGCCCGGCAGGCTCGCCGCGGCCGTCCATCTCGGTGACCCAGGATTCGGTCGCGGGGCCGCCGCCCGGGTCCCAGGAACATGTGCCGTACGATGCACGTCTGGGGCTGGATTGAGATTCACGGGGGCGTCCGGCGTGTCAGCGGGCATGACCGGCCTGGCGGGCGGCCGTTGGGGTTGATGCCGCCGCCAGCGCCAGCTCCGGTGGCTACGGCAACGCCCAGAGAACCGGAACCCAGTGCGTAACCTCTGGGAAAATGGCCCTTCACGGCCATGTACCAGGCCCGGGCGGAAAGGGCAGCGGTGCTGGTATTTCTCATCCGCAGGGTGCTCCAGTCCGTCGTGGTGCTGGTGATCGTTACTATGATCACGTTCGCGCTGCTGCGGATGATCCCCGGGAACGTCGCGGTCGCGGTGATGGGCCCCGGTGCCTACCGCGACCCTGCGGCGATCAAGATTTTCGATGCCGCCTACGGCTTCAACCTGCCCTGGTACCGGCAGTACCTGCTGTGGCTCGGCAACCTGGCGCGCGGCAACCTGGGCTACTCGTGGACGCTCAACCAGAGCGTTGCCTCGCTGCTGGCCAACCGGCTGCCCAAGACCATCATCCTGGTCGGAATCTCGACCCTGCTGGCGCTCATCGTGGCGATCCCGATGGGGGTGGTACAGGCGGTGCGCCGCAACAAGGCTGTCGACCATGTGTCCAACGTCGCCTCCACGATCTTCTACGCCATGCCGGACTTCCTGATCGGGATCCTCTTGATCATTGTGTTCGCGGTCATGATCCCGATCCTGCCCGCGGAGGGCCCGCAGGGCGAGGGCATTGGCTCCATCTTCTCGAACTTCAACGCGCTGATCCTGCCGATAATCTGCCTTTCGCTAACAACGATCGCTTTGTTCAGCAGGTACATGCGTTCCTCTATCCTGGACAATCTCACCGAGGACTACGTGCGCACCGCCCGCGCCAAGGGCGCGAGCGAACGGCGGGTACTGATGCATCACGTGCTGCGCAACGCGCTAATCTCAATCGCCACGCTGCTGGGGCTGAGCCTGCCGGGCATCCTCGCAGGCGCGCTGATCACCGAGGCGGTCTTCAACTATCCCGGAATGGGATATCTCTTCTATCAATCGGCCCAACGAGATGATTACCCGGTGCTGCTGGGCTTTACCGTGGTGGTGGCGGTGGCGACCGTGGTCGGGTCGCTGCTGGCGGACATCGCGTACGCGGTCCTCGATCCACGAGTGAGGTACGTGGGATCGTGATGCGTTGTGCGTGGCCGGGCCGTGGCGCTCTCCGGTGAGCGCCGTGTCGGCTACCGCCGGCCGATGGCTGCGACCGCGGCGGTGTTCGCTAACGGGCTGCTCTTCGCCTCACCGCCGTCATCGGGGTAGCCACCGCGCTGACGGCAGCGCTCCAGCCGGCCGGACCCGCCGCCCGGCCGTAAGCCGCAAGCCGGCCAAGCTCCCTTGCCGGATTACACTCCGGCGGGCAGCTTGGCCAGCGCGCTCTTGATGGACTGCTCCGGCAGGTCGTAGTCGTGCAGCTGCCCCGCGACGTAGCCGCCGTAGGCCTGCAGGTCGAGCAGGCCGTGTCCGCACAGCGCGGTGAGGATGACCTTCTCCTCGCCGGTCTCCTTGCAGCGCAGCGCCTCCTCGATGCACCCGGCCACGGCGTGCGACGGCTCCGGCGCCGGTACGATCCCCTCGGTCCTGGCAAAACGCAGCCCGGCGGCAAAGCACTCGGACTGCGGCTTGGCGACCGCCTCGATGAGCCCGAGCTCGTAGATGTGTGACAGCAGCGGCGACATGCCGTGGTACCGGAGCCCGCCTGCGTGGATCGGGTCCGGGATGAAGTCATGCCCCAGCGTGTGCATCTTGAGCAGCGGGGTGAAACCTGCGGTGTCGCCGAAGTCATAGGCGTATACGCCCCTGGTGAAGGACGGGCACGCAGCGGGTTCGACAGCGCGGATCACCGGGCTGATCCGGCCGGCCAGCTTCTCCCGCAGGAACGGGAACACCAGCCCGCCGAAATTCGAGCCGCCGCCGGTGCAGCCGACGATCACGTCCGGCGTGTCCCCAGCCATGGCGAGCTGCGTGATCGCCTCTTCGCCGATGACCGTCTGGTGCAGGAGCACGTGGTTGAGCACGCTGCCGAGCGCGTACCGGGCGGCCGGGTCACCGCCAGCGACCTCGACCGCCTCGCTGATCGCGATGCCGAGACTGCCAGTCGAGTCCGGATGCTCTGCCAGCACCGCCCGGCCAGCCGAGGTGAGATCAGACGGGCTTGGATGCACCGTTGCGCCATAGGTTTCCATCAGCATCTTGCGGTAGGGCTTCTGGTCATAGGACGCCCGCACCATCCACACCTCGAGGTCCAGGCCGAATAGCGCGGAGGCGAAGGCCAGCGCGCTGCCCCACTGGCCCGCGCCGGTCTCGGTGGTCAGCTTGGTCACGCCCTCGGCGGCGTTGTAGTACGCCTGCGGCACCGCGGTATTGGGCTTGTGCGAGCCCGCCGGGCTGCCGCCCTCGTACTTGTAGTAGATCCGGGCCGGGGTACCGAGGTCCTTCTCCAGCCTGCGCGCTCGGTAGAGGGGCGTCGGGCGCCAGAGGCGGTAGACGTCAAGCACGTCGTCCGGGATGGCGACGTGCCGGTCCGCCGTGACTTCTTGAGCGATCAGCGCCATCGGGAACAGCGGCGCGAGGTCGTCGGGCCCGACCGGCTGGAGGGTGCCCGGATGCAGCGGCGGCGGAGGCGATGACGGCAGGTCGGCGATGACGTTGTACCACTGCCTGGGCATCTCGGATTCCTGCAGGACGTACTTGACCTGACGGTCCATGCCTTCCTCCCGCGCTGTGCATACGAATCGCGACTTCGGAAAAGGATGCCTTGCCCCGATCAGCCGCTGCGAGGCTGCGACCTGGGCAGATACGACGAGACGCCATCAGGATGACCGCAACAGCCGCTTATCAGCGCAACGGTAGCCGACTGGCTGTGCCTAGCGGAAGTGGCGAGCTGGCCCGGAGTCGTTCGGCTCCGGTCAGGGCCCGGCCTCGGCGATCGTGATGCTCACCTGAGGCAGGCCGTCAAGGTGCGACTCCCAGCTCGGCTGGCCAGCCGCGTCGGCCACCCTGGCCAGATCCGCTTGCAGCGCGTGCGCGCTTAGCCAGCCCCCGGCAGCGGCGATCGATAGCTCCTCAGCGTGATCGGAAGTGACCTTCTTCTGCAGGTCCTGGCAGGCCGGGATCGTGCTCAGCGCGGCCTGCATGGTAACCGCGTCGGCCGGCGGGCGCTCGTCCAGGCCGTGCCAGAGTGCATGTGCCCGGCTGACGCAGCCTACGATGCCGAGCTCGTAGGAGAGGGCGCTGGCCGGAGGAATCTGCCCGATGAGGTTGTCGACCACGTAACCGGTAATGACCTGTGCGGCATAGCTGTCCGCGGATGCCTGCCGGTCCACCTGCACGGCAAGTTGAATCGGCACATCCTGGGTCGCGATGACCCGACCGCCGACCGGCAGCAGCACCGTCCCGCCCCGCGGTGATAGCCCGCGGACCGATTCGTCCTGGGTGTAGGTCTCGATCCTGGTCCCGGACGGCAGCTGGCTATCCGAGGCCGGGTAGTAGGGCCGGAGCGCTGGCTGGCTGGCGCTGGCCGACCGGATGCCGAGCACATCGTCGGACAGGTTGTAGATCACCATTACGTCCGGTGCGTAGGCGGCCGGGTTGATGCAGGCGCTGACCAGCCCCGAGATGCCGGCACCGACGGGTAGCGGTACGTCGGCATAACCCGTGCAGGAAGGGGCGCGCAGCGGGACATCAGGCGGTCTGGCCCCGATCCTGATGACCATAGGTGGCACGACAAGCGAGGCCGGGTTCGGCGTTGCCGGCGCGGAATGCGGGCGCTGTGGCGACGATGTGCGCGGCCTGGCCGGCGTCCGCGGGCCGGCGGGGGCTCGCGGTCCGGAAGTCGGGCCAGAAGATGCGCCTAGTCCAGCTGAAGTGCCCGAGCAACCGGCGATCATTAGGACCGTGCCGGCGAGGAGGGCAGCGCATCTCAGGCCGGGACCACGACGCCGGACCGCCGACGATCCCGTTAAGCCGGGTCGGCGAGCCGGGCCCGTGGCCGGTTCGGTTCGGTGAGCCGCGCAGAAGGCTGACCGGTCCCAGCTGGCCGGGCCAGCTGTCGGCTCGGCAGCCGATCGCGGCGATTCAGGCACCTGTCCCTCCGGCTATAGTCAACCGGTTACTGAATTATTTTCCTTTGAGCTCCCTGAAGGTATCACTGGCCTGGCCTAAGCAGGGCGCCGAAAAGCCGCCGGCAGATCGCCAGGGAAAACGGCCTGGATCGATCCTTGTTCAGCCCGGCTTGCCCCACTCCGCGCGAAACCTCTCGATCAGCTCCGCCGCCTCCGCCGCGCTAATCTCAACGAGCGCTCGTCCCGACACGTCGTTCATTTCCCATTCGAAAAGGGCTGAGCTAGCCTGCCAGCGAAGATCACGGTCCAAGGATTCGTCGATCCGCCCTTCATCAGCCACCCGCCTTCGTACCAGCCCGGTGGCAGCATCCAGCCCGTTGCCGCCTCGCACAATCGCGTAGTAAGTGGTGTCTTCGGCCATTTGCAGGTCAGGCATCCTTCCGATAGTCCGAGATGTCGAGGGCGCCGGGCGGAATCGGAACTGAGGAGCTTACCGCCCGCTGGTACGCCCGTAGCTGCTCCCTCTCGCTCACGGAGGTCGTCGGAGCGGCGATGCATTCGTATGCCTGGTGCGTCTGCTGCTTGGCCGCCCAGCTCTGATCGGTGTGGAACTGCACCTCGAAGAGCTGGCCGCTCGCCTGATCACGCCAGCGGCTGTTGACGCCTTTATATTCCTGGTTTTCCCAGCTATTGCGGCGGGTTTCCAGCCCAAAGCCTTGATCTTCGAGGCTGTGATGGACCTGCCATATGCCATCGAAATAGTGATCTTCGGCGAAGATGTACGTATAGCGAACGGCGTCATGAATATTTGCGGCCAGGTCGGTTGGCTCAGCCCCGGGTTCGTCGGCCATCAGGCTGGCGAGTTTTTCTTTGAAGCGGTCGGGGCTCTTGAGGGCGAACTTCTCAGTGTCCGGAACTAACTGGCCGTTCTCGAGTTGTGCCTCGATGCGACGCATCGAGGGCGTCAGGCCGGC